>NZ_JALHRY010000011.1:0-265661 GCF_023952485.1 Cupriavidus mimosae
CGCTTGGCGCTGCCGGCCTGTGACCGGGGCTGGCGAAATCGCGCAAAGGCCAAATGCCGGGCCAGCGCAATTGTGCCCGCGCAGCAGCCGTAGGCGTCCCCGCGATACGGCCGGCAGCAGGCTGCCTACACCCTCATTGGGATTGTCCAACACCGCCTGGCATCAAGCCAAACACCCGCGCCAGTCCTTTAATCCGGTACCGCCATCACCCCGCTCTTCAACAACGCCGCCACCAGGTCCGACTGCGTCACCATCCCCACCACCCGCCGCTGATCATCGATCACCGGCGCATGATGCAGCCCGCCGTCGGAGAACGCCTGCGCCAGTTCCACCATCGGCTGCTCGGGCCGCGCCGTGACCACGGCATGCGTCATCAGGTTGCGCACGGTCCCGGCCAGACGCCGTGCCCCGGTATCGCGCTGCGCAGCAAAAAAATCGCTTTGCGTGACGATCCCCACCAGCTTGCGCGTCGCATCCACCACCGGCAGCGCCTTGATGCGGTGCCGCGACAGCAAGTGCCCGGCTTCATGCGCGGGCTGGTCCGGCGTCACCGTGATCACGTCACGCGACATGATTTCGCCGCACAGCACGTTGCCAAAGTGACGGCGATACGCGCGCAGCTGCGCCGCCACCAGGATCTGCTCGAGGTCGTCTTCCTCGATATCCAGGAATTCGCCGCGCACCTTCAGTGCCGCATCCAGGTCCGCGCGGGTTACGCCCACGCGCTGGGTGGGTGGTACGTCCCGGGTGCCATGCTGCACCGCGGGCTCGGGCGGACGATGCGGATAGCGCCGGCGCGACAAGTTGTTGAAGGCCAGCGCCATCATCAGCAGCAGCATCGAGTTGAACAGCACCGGCACCGCCACGAAGCCGAAGCCCAGCGCGCTGACCGCCGGCCCGCCGAAGACCGCGGTGATGGCCACCGCACCGCTGGGCGGGTGCACGCAATGGAACTGGAACATCAGGGCGATGGCGACGGCTACCGCGACGGCGGCGGCGAGGCCGGGATCGGGGATCCAGCGCGCGCAGGCCACGCCGACCACCCCGGCGATCAGGTTGCCGCCGATTATCGACCACGGCTGCGCCAGCGGTGAGGCCGGCACCGCGAACAGCAGCACCGCCGAGGCGCCCATCGGCGCGACAAACCAGGGGTTGAAGCCGCCCAGGGTCTGGTGGCTGATCCACTCTGTGCAGAGCAGGCCCAACAGGGCGCCGAAGCAACTCTTGAAGCGCTCCTTGCGGCTGGCAGCGACCGGCAAGGGAACAAATGTGCGCAGCCAGGCACGGGCGTTATGCGCCAGGGCGGAGACGGGGGCGGTTGGCATTCTTGTAACGGGGGGCGCTTTGGAATGGTGCACGTAATATATCACGGGGTGATATATTTGGCCGCCTTTGGTGCAGCGCAATCCCGGTGGTGGGGCATGTCGCACCGCACCAGAGCATAGAACCGCAAGGAGCCCCCAAGATGTCGTCTGTCATGCCGGTCGAAAAACGCGACTATGCCGTCAACCGCCGCCTGCTGCTGCTGTCGGTAATCGCGCTGGGGATCGGCGCGCTCAGTACAGTGGCGGCGGATGTGCTGGTGAACCTGATCCGGTTTTTCACCAACCTGTTTTTCTACCAGACGCTGTCGCTGGCGGAGCGTTCGCCGGCGAACCATGCGCTGGGCGCGTGGGTGATCGCGGTGCCGGTGGTGGGCGGCCTGGTGGTCGGCTTGATGGCCCGTTACGGCAGCGACAAGATCCGCGGCCATGGCATTCCCGAGGCGATCGAGGCGGTGCTGTTCGGCAAGAGCAGGATGTCGCCGCGGGTGGCGGTGCTCAAGCCGCTGTCGTCGGGCATCGTGATCGGCAGCGGCGGTCCGTTCGGTGCCGAAGGGCCGATCATCATGACCGGGGGCTCGCTGGCGTCGCTGCTGGCCCAGTACCTGCACCTGACCGCGGGCGAGCGCAAGGCGCTGCTGGTCGCGGGCGCTTGCGCCGGCATGACGGCGATCTTCGGCACCCCGGTGGCGGCGGTGCTGCTGGCGGTGGAGCTGCTGCTGTTCGAGCTGCGCCCGCGCAGCCTGCTGCCGGTGGCCTTGGCATGCGCGGTGGCGGGCTTCCTGCGGCCGCTGCTGTTCGAGGCCGGACCGCTGTTCCCGCTGCAGACCGCGGCGGCGGGCACCCCGGCGCTGCTGTCGTGCGTGCTGGCCGGCCTGTTGTGCGGCGTGCTGGGCGCGGGCCTGACGCTGGCGCTGTACCGCACCGAGGATGCGTTCGCGCGCCTGCCGCTGCACTGGATGTGGTGGCCGGCGCTGGGCGGGCTGGTGGTCGGCATTGGCGGCTATTTCGAGCCGCGCGCGCTGGGCGTCGGCTATGACGTGATCGGCGACCTGCTCAACAACCGCATCGCCATCGAGATCGCGCTGGCGCTGCTGGCGGTCAAGGCCGTGATCTGGATCGCGGCGCTGGGCTCTGGCACCTCGGGCGGCGTGCTGGCGCCGCTGCTGATGCTGGGCGCGGGGCTGGGCGTGGTGCTGGCGCCGTGGTTGCCGGGCGGTTCGCCGCAGCTGTGGGCGCTGGTGTGCATGGCCGGGGTGCTGGGCAGCGTGCTGGGGGCGCCGCTGACCGCAATCGTGTTCGCCTTCGGGCTCACCCATGACACCCAGGCGCTGCTGCCGCTGCTGCTGACCACCGCGGTGGCGTACGGTTTCTCCGTGCTGGCAATGAAGCGCTCGATCATGACCGAGAAGATCGCCCGGCGCGGCCTGCATATCTACCGTGAATACAGTGTCGATCCGCTCGAGCGCGCCCATGTCGACGAACTGATGACGCGCGAGGTGGTAGCGATCGACGCCGACCTGCCGGTCGCGGACGCCATGGTGCGCTATTTCGGCGAGCACGCCGCGCATCGCGCCTACCCGGTGGTGGCCGACGGGCGCGTGCTGGGCATGCTCGAGCGGGCCGCCATACGGGGCCTGGCCGCCGGTGAAGTGCCGCCCGGCCTGCGCTGCCGCGACCTGCTCAGCGCGCCCGCGCATGTGCTGCTGCCAGGCCAGACCGCGCGCGCCGCCGCCGGCAGCATGGCGGCGCTGAGCGTGGCGCGCCTGCCGGTGGTGGAAAGCGTGGAAACCATGCGCCTGGCCGGCATCGTGTCGCTGCGCGACCTGCTGCGCCCGAGCGGCCACGTGTTCCATGAAGAATCGCGCCGCGAGCGCCTGCGCGGCCGCGCCGCCGCCTGAAGCGGCGGGGCCTGAGCGGCCTTACTTGTAGGTCGACAGCAGGATGCTGGTCTCGGTGGCGCTGATGCCGTCGATCAGCCGGATCCGGTCGAGCGCGCGGTCGAAGGCCTCGAGCGTGTCGGCGCGCAGCTCGGCGATGATGTCCCAGCGGCCGTTGGTGGTGTGCAGCGCCTGCACGTTGGGCTCGCCGCGCAGCGCCTGCAGCACGGTGCGGGTCTTGTTGCCGTCGACGGCGACCGTCATCCAGGCGCGGATGCGGTGCGCCTCGGCCTCGGGCCGCAGGCGCACGGTGTAGCCGACGATGAGCCCTTCCTGTTCCAGTTTGTCGATGCGGTTCTGCACCGTCGCGCGCGATACGCGCAGCGCCTGCGCCAGTGCCGTCACCGGCGTGCGCGCGTTGTCGCGCAGGAGGGAAATCAGCTGCTGGTCGGTGGCATCCATGGGGCGGGGCGGGGATAACTGGCAAAGCGCCAGGGGCACGTGGCATTTTACTTAATGGTAGGCGCAAACTGGGCAGTTTGCTGGCTTTTGGCTAACGCGGACTTACACCAGAATTCAATCGAGCGATGGATTTCCCGACGGAATTCCACCGCCCCGCCACGCTAACCAGGAGCCGCCGTGATCCAGACCCCGACAATTTTGCTAGTCGAGCCCACCTTCTACGACGTGTCTTACAGCATCAACCCGTGGATGGACCCGGCTGCGTGGGCGCGCGATCCGCACGGCATGCACCGCAATGCGATGCAGTCGTTCCACGCGCTGCGCGACGCACTCGGGCGCGCGGGCTTGGCGGTGGAGGTTGCGCCCGGCGCGCCGGGACTGCCCGACATGGTGTTCCCGGCCAACGCCGCCGTGGTGCTGGACGGGCGCGCATTGCTGGCGCGCTTCCGCTATCCGCAGCGCCGCGGCGAGGAAGCGCCGTTCGCCGACATCTTCGGCAAGCTGCGCGAGCGCGGCCTGCTCGACGAAGTCGCGCTGCTGCCGGAAGGGTGCTACCAGGAAGGCGCGGGCGATTGCATCTGGGACGCGGGGCGCGGCCATTTCTGGGCCGGCTTCGGCCCGCGTTCGTCGCACGAGGCGGCGCTGGCGGTGTCACGCTATTTCGGCAGGGACGTGGTGGCGCTGGAGCTGGCCACCGAGCAGAGCTATCACCTCGACGTGTGCTTCTGCCCGCTGTCTGGCGGCGAGGTGCTGTACTACCCGCCGGCCTTCAGCGCAGCGGCGCTGCGCGAGTTGCGCGCGCGCGTGCCGGCGCGGCTGCGCATCGAGGCCAGCGCCGACGACCTGCGCCATTTCAGCGTCAATGCGGTCAACCTGGACGACCAGGTGGTGATGACCCGCACCACGCCGCACTTGCGCACCGAGCTGGGACGGCGCGGCTACCAGTTGCATGAGGTCGACCTGTCGCCGTTCATGCTGTCGGGCGGCGGCGCCTATTGCATGACCCTGCGGCTGGACCGCAGCAGCGGTCGCGGCGTCGCCGCGGCGGCCGCCTGAACGCAGGGAGAGGGTCATGAAGAACACCGTCCGATCATTGTTTCTCGATGCCACCGACGTCGCCCGGCTGGTGGCCACGATCGGCCCGCAGGCGGCCATCGTCGACCTAGCCGTGCAGGTGCGCCAGGCGTTCGCGCGCTGGGCCGATTTCGACAAGTCCGCGCGGCTGGCCAGCCATTCCGCCCGCGGCGTGATCGAGCTGATGCCGGTCAGCGACGGCAGCCAGTATGCCTTCAAGTACGTCAACGGCCATCCGCGCAATGCACAGCACGGCATGCCCACGGTGATGGCGTGCGGCCTGCTGGCCGAGGTGGAGACCGGCTTCCCGCTGATGCTGGCGGACCTGACGCTGGCCACCGCGCTGCGCACCGCGGCCACTTCGGCGCTGGCGGCGCGCGCCATGGCGCGGCCCGGCGCGGGGACCATGGCGCTGATCGGCAATGGTGCGCAGGCAGAGTTCCAGGTGCTGGCCTTCCATGCGATGCTGGGCGTGCGCGAGATCGCCGCCTATGACATCGACCCCGCCGCCAGCGCGCGGCTGATGCGCAATCTTGCCGCCGTGCCCGGCCTTGCGATCCGGCGCGCGGAGTCGATCGAGGCCGCGCTGGCCGGCGCCGACATCGTCTCGACCGTCACCGCCGACAAGACCCGCGCCACCATACTGACGCCGGAACTGGTGCGGCCCGGCATGCACCTGAACGCGGTCGGTGGCGATTGCCCCGGCAAGACCGAGCTGCATGCCGACATCCTGCGCCGCGCGCGCATCGTGGTGGAGTACGAACCGCAGACGCGCATCGAGGGCGAGATCCAGCAGTTGCCTGCCGACGCGCCCGTGACCGAGCTGTGGCAGGTGCTGGCCGGCCAGGCCCCTGGCCGCGCCGCGGCCGACGAGGTGACCGTATTCGATTCGGTGGGGTTTGCGCTGGAAGACTATGCCGCGCTGCGCTGGCTCTACGCCGCGGCGCAGGCGCACCGCGCCGGCACCGCGGTAGAACTGGTGGCGATGCCGCCCGATCCGCGCAACCTGTACGGCTGGATGCTGGCGCAGGCGGATGGCGCCGGCGCCGGCCGGCCAGTGCCACGGCCGGCGGCAGTGGCCTGAAGCGTGACCCGGGGCTTCAGGCGGCGCGGCCCATCATCAACTGCGCCCGCAGGAAGCCCTTGACCTCTTCGAGCGAGGGCGTCTTCAGGAACACCATGATGCCCCAGTGCTGCAGGGCATCGGCCACGCCGTCATAAGCCTGGCGGTTGGTGATGACGGCGAAGATCACGTGCTGGCTGGCGAAAAAGTTCTGCAGCTTCTCGACGGTGGCCGACTCGGCATCGTTGAGCTCGTCGACGTAGTAGAGCACCACGCGCGGATGCTCGCTGACCGAGGTAATGACGGTGTCGAGCACATCGTCCACCACCACGCTCTTGAGAGGAAGGCCCCATTTGGCCAGCTGGCCGTGGATGCGCTGCGCCTCCTGGTGGTTGGGATGGAACACCACAAGGTCGAGCCCGTGCGGCGACGCCGACTCGGGTCCGATGCGCGTCGCCAGCAGGCGATGCACGGTTTCCTTGTGGATGCGCCGATGGCCGCCGTTGGTCTTCCAGGCCCCCAGTTCGCCGCGCTCGACCATCTTCTGGACGGTGCCCAGTGAGACGTTGAGCAGTTTTGCCGCTGTCCGCGTGCTGTAGTAAGGCTTTTCAGCCAGTGCCGGATCAAGTTTCATCCCATCACCCGTAGTCCATAGGCAGTCGCGCCGTCATGGCGCACGCGGCCCCTGGCACTGGCGCCGCGCGTTTGTCACTGCCAACAGTTGACTGACCCTGTGTGCCCGGCCCGCTCCCCCGCCGGCCAGGCTGCTTTTTGTGGTTGTTTTGATCTTTTGTGCATTTCCAGCAAGCGCAGCGCGATCCCCAATGTTGGAGGTCTCGATGCTGGATTTGCTGGAAGCTAATAATATGCCGCAAACGACAAAGTATCTGTAGGAAAAAACATAAATCTGCGGGGCTTTTGTTTTTTAACGCACATTGAGTGCGTTGTGATGACAACAGGCTGTCAGTGCAGACCTGCCAGCTTCGTCATGGTTCCCATGACTGCAATGTCTGCAGCGCATGCTGAATTCAGCGGGTGCTTCACAGCTTCACAATCCGTGCTTGCGCACCTTGTCGAACAGCGTGGTCTTGGCCACGCCCAGCGCTTCGCTGGCGCGACTGAGGTTGCCGTCGTGGCGGCGCATGGCGTCGGCAATCAGCGCGCGCTCGAACTGCTCGACGGCCTGCGCCAGCGGCATGGCCTGCGGTGCGGTGGCGCCCTGGCCCGGGTTGCAGCCAAGCCCCAGCACATGGCGCTCGGCGAGGTTGCGCAGCTCGCGCACGTTGCCGGGCCACGGGTAGGCCACCAGCGCCGACAGTTCCGCGGGCGTGGCCGGCACCGCGTCGCGCTCGAAGCGCAAAGCGGCCTGCGCGACGAAATGTTCAAACAATGCCGGCACGTCCTCGCGCCGCTCGCGCAGCGGCGGCAGCTCCAGCGTGATCACGTTGAGGCGGTAGTACAGGTCGGCGCGGAACTGGCCGGCATCGGACAGCGCGCGCAGGTCGGCCTTGGTGGCGGCCACCACGCGGGTGTTGACCGGCACCGGCTGGTTCGAACCCAGGCGTTCCACCACGCGCTCCTGCAGCACCCGCAGCAGCTTGATCTGCAGCGGCATCGGCATGCTCTCGATCTCGTCGAGAAACAGCGTGCCGCCTTCGGCATGCTCGACCTTGCCGATGCGGCGGCGCGCGGCGCCGGTGAAGGAGCCGGCCTCGTGGCCGAAGATCTCGCTTTCGAACAGCTGCTCGGGCAGGCCGCCGCAGTTGATCGCGACAAAGTTGCGCGCGTGGCGCTGGCTGGCTTCGTGCAGGCAGCGCGCCACCAGTTCCTTGCCGGTGCCGGTCTCGCCGTGGATCAGCACGTTGGCGTCGGTGCCGGCCAGGTCGGCGATCAGCCGCCGCAGCCGCTCGACCGCGGGCGAATGGCCGATCAGCCGGGTTTCGAGCTTCTCGCGGCCCGCCAGCCGTTCTCGCAGTTCTGATACTTCCAGCGCGAGCCGGCGCTGCTCCAGCGCGCGGCGCGTGGCATCCACCAGCTGCTCGGGCGAGAACGGCTTTTCCAGGAAGTCGTAGGCGCCTTGCTTCATCGCCTGCACCGCCAGCCCGACGTCGCCGTGGCCGGTGATCATGATCACCGGCAGCGCGGGGTCGCGCGCGCGCAATTGCGCCAGCAGCGCCATGCCGTCCTGGCCAGGCAGGCGGATGTCGCTGACCACCACCCCGGCGTAGCCGGGGCCAGCCTCGCGCAGCGCGGCCTCGGCGCTGCCGACGCCGCGCGTGGCAATGCCTTCCAGGCGCAGTGCCTGCTCGCAGCCCAGGCGCACGTCGGCATCGTCTTCGACCACCAGTACGGTCAGATCAGCCGGCATGTTCGGCATCCTGTGAATGGGATTCCAGCACCAGCGGCAGCACCAGCGTGAAACAGGCGCCGCCGTCCGGATGGTTGGTGGCGGACAGGCTGCCGCCGTTCTCGTTGAGGATGCCGGCCGACAGCGTCAGCCCCAGCCCCAGCCCCAGCCCGGCGGGCTTGGTGGTGAAGAACGGTTCGAACAGCCGCGCGAAGGCTTCCTCGGACAGGCCGGCGCCGTTGTCGCGCACGGTCAGGTGGACCATGCCGCCGGCCACGTGCGCATGCAGCGCGATGCGCGGGCCGGGCTTGCCGGCCACCGCGTCGAGCGCGTTGCCGAGCAGGTTGACCAGCACCTGTTCCAGGCGGTTGGGGTCGCACACCACCGCCAGCGCCGGGTCGACATCGCGCTGGAGCGCCGGCTGCACCGCGTCGACGCGGGTCTGCAGCAGGAACAGCGCGTTGTCCACCGCCTCGGCCAGCTTCGCCTGGCGCCTGCCGTTGCCGGCCTTGCGCGCGAACGACTTGAGCGCGCCGGTGATGCGGCCCATGCGCTCGACCAGGCCGATGATGGTGTCGAGGTTGGCGCGTACCGTGGCGTAGTCGCCGCGCTCGAGGAACTTGCCGGTATTGCCGGAGATGGTGCGCAGCGCCGCCAGCGGCTGGTTCAGCTCGTGCGCGATGCCGGTCGACATCTGCCCGACCGCGGCCAGCTTGCCGGCCTGCAGCAGCCCGTCCTGGGCCTGGCGCAGCACGGTCTCGGCACGGATGCGCTCGGCGACTTCAGCCTGCAGGCGCTGGTTGGTGGTGGACAGGTCGGCGGTGCGCTCGGCCACCTTGCGTTCGAGTTCGCTGTTGGCCGCCTCCAGCGCCGCGCGCGCCGCCAGGCGCTCGTTGATGATGCGCCGGCGCACGTTCCAGGCCGCGCCCAGCAGCAGCACGAAGGCGGTCAGCACGCCGGCCAGCGCCGCGGTGTTGAGCGCGGCCACGCGCGCCTGCGAGGTATTGGTCAGCAGCGTCAGCTGCCAGTCGGTGCCGGGTAGCGCGGCATGCTGGGCCAGCATCGGCGGGCCGCGGCGCAGTCGCACCAGCTCGTCGCTGCTGCTGCCGTTGCCGTTGTCGAGCTTGCGCACCAGGTCCAGCGGCAACTGCGGAAGCGGCGCGCGGTTGTACTGCAGGCTGCGCGCCAGGCGCTCGCGCGCCTCGGCCGACAGCGGGCGCAGCGCGGCCAGCTTCCACGACGGGTCCGAGGCCAGGATCACCACGCCGTTCTCATCGGTCAGCAGCATCTGGCTGTCGGCGCCCTGCCAGCGGTTTTCCAGCGGCTCCAGCCCGATCTTGACCACCGCCACGCCGACCGGGTTGTCGCGCTCGCCCAGCGGCGCCGACAGGTAGTAGCCGGATTCGCTGCGGGTGGTGCCGACGCCGTAGAAGCGGCCCAGCTGGCCCTCCATGGCCGAGCGGAAATACGGGCGGAAGCTCAGGTCTTCGCCGAGATAGCTGTCCGGGCGCTGCCAGTTGCTGGTGGCCAGCACCTTGCCATGCGCATCCAGCACGTAGATCACGCGCGTGCCGGCGCGGGTATTGAGGGCGCTCAGGTATTCGTTGGCGCGCGCGGTGCGCGCGGCGTCGTCGGGGCGCAGCAGCAGCGCGGCGATGCGCTCGTCCAGCGACAGCAGGCCGGGCACGTAGTCGTAGTGCGCCAGCTCGCTTTCCAGCGCCTGCGTGTACAGGCGCAGCTGGACCTGGCCGCGTTCGGCCTGGCGCGCCAGCGCGCTGTCATAGGTGTAGCGGTAGCCGAGCGCGCCGGCCAGTCCGACCAGCACGGCCAGCGCCAGCAGCGCCAGCAGCGGCGCGGCGCCGCGCAGGCCGTGGGGCAGGCGCGGGCGATTGGCCGCGGCGGGGGCAGCGGGGGCCGCCGAAGCCGCTGGGCTGGCGGCGGCGCGGGGGGTATCGCCGGGAGGGTGTAGCGGGCCGGTCATCAGGTGTTGGGCGAGGCAGGTGGCATAGCCGCCGCGCCGGCAATGGCTGGAGCCGGGCGCGGGAGCCTACTTTTACCACACCAATGGGGGGTGCCGGCCGCCGCAATGCAAAAAGGCCCGGTTGCCTGATCGGCAACCGGGCCCCTGGCACGCCAGGCGGACAGTGTTACTTGGCCGCCAGGGCCTGGGCAGGTGCCAGGCCGGTGGTGGTATCCGCGGCGGGTTCATCCTCCTCGGACGTTACCGGCGCGCCGATGGCGCCTTCGCTTTTGGCGACGACGGCGGTGGCAATCGCATTGCCAAGCACATTGGTCACGGTGCGACCCATGTCGAGTACGTGGTCGATGCCCAGCACCAGCAGGATGCCGGCCTCGGGCAGGCCGAACATCGGCAGCACGGCGGCGACCACCACCAGCGAGGCACGCGGCACGCCGGCGATGCCCTTGCTGGTGACCAGCAGCACCAGCAGCATGGTGATCTGCTGGCTCAGCGACAGCTGGATGCCGTACACCTGCGCCACGAACAGCGCGGCAAACGAGGTGTACATGATCGAGCCGTCCAGGTTGAACGAGTAGCCCAGCGGCAGCACGAAGTTGGTGATGCGCTCCTTGACGCCGAAGCGGGTCAGCTGGTCGATCACCTTGGGGTAGGCCGATTCGCTGCTGGCGGTGGCGAAGCCGATCATCAGCGGTGCGCGCATCCCCTTGAGCAGGCGGAACACGTCGCGGCCCAGGAAGCAGTAGCCGCCGGCGATCAGCGCCATCCACAGCAGCGCCAGCGCCAGGTACAGGCTGCCCAGCAGCTTGGCGTAGACCACCAGCACGCCCAGGCCCTGCGCGGTGATCACGGCCGCGATCGCGCCGAACACGCCCACCGGGGCGAACGCCATCACGTAGTTGGTGACCTTCAGCATCACGTCGGCCAGGCCCTCGATGCCCTGCAGCACCGGCTTGCCGACGCCGTCCTTGACGGTGCCCAGCGCAAAGCCGAAGAACAGCGAGAACACCACGATCTGCAGGATCTCGTTGTTCGCCATGGCCTCGACGAAGCTCTTGGGGAACATGTGCGCGATGAAGTCGCGCAGGTTCAGCGCCCCGGTCTTCAGGTTCGAGCTGGCGTCCGCCGCCGGCAGCGCCAGGTTCATGCCGTGGCCGGGCTGCAGCAGGTTGGCCATGACCAGGCCGAGCAGCAGCGAGGTGACCGAGGCACCGATGAACCACATCATCGCCTTCATGCCGATGCGGCCGACGGCGCGGCCGTCGCCCATGCTGGCGATGCCGGCCACCAGCGTGGCGAACACCAGCGGGCCGATGATCATCTTGATCATCCGCAGGAAGATGTCGGTCAGGATGGACAGGTGGTTGGCTATCGATTTGGCAGTGGCGGCGTCCGGTGCCAGGTTGTGCGCGGCGGTGCCGGCCAGCACGCCTAGCAGCATCGCAATGAAGATCAGGGTGGGCAGTCGATTCAGTTTCATCGTGGATCAGGCCTGTGCGACCGTTCCCGGTGACGGGACGGGCGACTGTGTATTGCAGGAAGGCTGGGCGACGTCGGGGCGCCGGGCCGGCCGTGTCAGGGTTCAGCGCGGCAACAGGTGCCGGGGGTGCGCCGGGATGGCGACGGGGGTGGGCAAGGCGGGGTCGGTCATGGGTGTGTCCTCCTTTGTTTTTTGGCATCGGCCGGGACGCTGGGGGCGTGCCGGCGTACCTGTCTGGCGCTGTGAGCGGCGGCCTATATTGCACGCGCCGTGCCAGCGCGAAGGTCGCGCGGAGGCGGTGCAAGCTCTTGAATGCAAAGGAGAAAATGATGTGATGCCGGCGCACGGTTCGGGAAACCGGATCGGATGCGCGGAGGGGCGTTCGGTAATCCGAACGTGCGGATAGGTGTAAACCCGAGGGATTGGGTAGTGACAACGACCGAAAGAGAGCGGGTTTGCTCCCTCTCCCCGTGAGGGGAGAGGGAGTACACCGTCGGGGCGTTGGCGGTGGTGGTGGTTTCAGCCGCCCAGCAGGCGATAGCACAGCCTTGCCGCGACCCGGGCGCCGCAGCCGTCACGGTCGTACCGCGGGTTGAACTCGGCAAGGTCCGCCACGCGCAGCTTGCCGCTGTCGCGCAGCAGCGTGGCGATGGCCTCGACCACCGCCAGCGGCACGCCGTAGGCGGCCGGGGCCGAGACGCCGGGCATGACTGCGGCGGGCAGCACGTCGAGGTCGATGCTCAGGTAGACGTGGTCGGCATCGGCAACCCAGCGCTCCAGGTCCGCCAGGCGCGCGTCGAGGTGGCGCTCCTGCATGTCGGTGTCCTCGACATGGCGCACGCCCAGCGCGTGCGCGCGCGCAAACAGCGCGGCGGTGTTGGACAGCCGGCTGACGCCGAGGCAGGCGTAGTCGAACGGCAGCCCGCGCTGGCGGCAGTCGGCGGCGATCTGGTCGAAGGGCGTACCGGAGCTGCCGGGGCGGCTGGCGCGCAGGTCGAAGTGCGCGTCGAGATTGACGATCAGCACGCGGCCGCGGTCGCCGCGCGCGTCCAGGTGCATGCGCAGACCCTGCCACGTGCCCCAGGCCACTTCATGGCCGCCGCCCATCACCAGCGGCCAGGCGCCGACCGCCAGTTCGGCGGCCACGGCTTGGCCGAGCCGCTGCTGCGCGGGTTCCAGCGCATCGCCTTCGCAGTGGATGTCGCCGCCGTCGATCAGGCGGCCGATGCCGTGTGCCGGCACGCCGGCCAGCGCGCGGCGAATCTCGCGGGGGGCCGCGGCTGCGCCGGAGCGACCCTGGTTGCGTACCACGCCGGCGTCGCAGCAGAAGCCCAGCAGCACCGGCACGCCGGGCGTGCGCGGTGTGGCGGGGCCGGCGACGATATCGAACAGGCGGCGCGTGTCGCCGGCCTCGCCGGTATCGCGGCGGCCGCGCCAGACCGTCTCGTGGCCGGCGGCGGCCGTGGCGGCCGCGGCGTCGGTCGCCGGCGCGAACTCTGCCAGGTCGCTCATTTCAGCCGGCGCCCCAGCGTTTCGGGCACCATCAGCAGGCCGAGCAACGACACCAGGCCGCAGCCGATCACGTACAGTGCCGGGGCGTTGGCGTTGCCGGTGGCCTGGATCAGCTGGGTCGAGAAGTACTGGGCAAAGCCGCCGAAGATGGCGATGGCGACGCAATAGGCGATCGACAGGCCGGTGGCGCGCAGGCGCTTGGGCAGCACCTCGCTGACCAGCACCATCGACGCCGGCGCGGTCATCGACATCGGCACCGACAGGCACGCCACCACCACCAGCAGCCGCGCCAGCGAGGGCTCGGCATTGATCAGCACGAAGGCCGGGTAGACCATCGCCAGCAGCGCCACGCGCGACCACAGCACCACCGGCTTGCGGCCGACGCGGTCGGCCAGCCAGCCGGCGAACGGCGACAGCGCCACCTGCACCGCCGCGGCGACGCAGCCGGCCCAGATGCCCAGCGACAGCGGCATCTTCAGCACGCTGACGGCGTAGTTGCTGAGGTAGTAGACGACGATATAGGTGGAAGAGGCCAGGCCGATCATCAGCAGGATGCTGGCAAAGACCTCGCGCGCATGCTGGCGCAGCAGCGGCCATTGCGCGGCGTGCTCGCCGTGGTGCGCGGGCGTGGCGGTCTCTTCCAGGCGGCGGCGGATCAGCAGGCCGACCGGGATCACCAGGATGCCGATCAGGAAGGCCAGGCGCCAGCCCCAGGATTCCAGCTCGGCCGGAGCCAGCAGGTTGCTCAGCACCAGGCCGGTGACGGCGCCCAGCAGCGCCGCCAGGCCCTGGCTGAAGGGCTGCCAGGCGGTATAGAAGCCGCGCGTGCGGTCGTCGGCGTATTCCAGCAGCAGCGCGGTCGACGCGCCCATCTCGCCGCCGATGGCGAAGCCCTGCACCAGCCGCGCGATCACCACCATGATCGGCGCGAGGATGCCGATCTGCGCGTACGACGGGGTCACCACAAAGATCAGCGAGCTCAGGCCCATCAGCCACAGCGTCAGCGCAACCGCGGGCTTGCGCCCGGCGCGGTCGGCGTACATGCCGATCAGCAGGCCGCCGAGCGGACGCATCAGGAAGCCGACGCCGAAGGTGGCGAACGACATCAGCAGCTGGCCGGTGGGGTTGTCGACGGGGAAGTACAGGCGGCCGATCAGCGTGGCGAAGAAGCTGTAGACCACGAAATCATAGAATTCGAGGCCGTTGCCGATGGTGATGGCGGCAATGGCGCGGGTGCGCGACAGGGCTGGAGTGTGGGCGCCGGCCTGGGCGCCGGCTACACCATCGTAGGCGGGCGCAGTGGTATTGGATGGCATGCGGATTGTCTCCCGGTGAGGCTTGGTGTAATCAGCTTGTTTTCTCCCCTCTCCCACGCAAGTGGGAGAGGGGAGAAAACATCAGGTTCTTGAGCTTTGCTCAGCCGCGCAGCATCGGCAGGTCCAGGCCCTGCTCGCGCGCGCAGTCGACGGCGATCTGGTAGCCGGCGTCGGCATGGCGCATCACGCCGGTGGCGGGGTCGTTGTGCAGCACGCGGGCGATGCGCGCGGCGGCTTCATCGGTGCCATCGCACACGATCACCACGCCGGAATGCTGCGAGAAGCCCATGCCCACGCCGCCGCCGTGGTGCAGCGAGACCCAGGTGGCACCGCTGGCGGTGTTCAGCAGCGCGTTCAGCAGCGGCCAGTCGGAGACGGCGTCGGAGCCGTCCTGCATGGCCTCGGTCTCGCGGTTGGGGCTGGCGACCGAACCCGAGTCGAGGTGGTCGCGGCCGATCACGACCGGCGCCGACAGCTCGCCGCTGCGAACCATCTCGTTGAAGGCCAGGCCAAGCTTGGCGCGCAGGCCCAGGCCGACCCAGCAGATCCGCGCCGGCAGGCCCTGGAAGCTGATGCGCTCGCGCGCCATGTCGAGCCAGCGGTGCAGGTGCGCGTCGTCGGGGATCAGTTCCTTGACCTTGGCGTCGGTCTTGTAGATGTCCTGCGGATCGCCCGACAGCGCGGCCCAGCGGAACGGGCCGATGCCGCGGCAGAACAGCGGGCGGATATAGGCGGGCACGAAGCCGGGGAAATCGAAGGCATTGGCCACGCCCTCTTCCTTGGCCATCTGACGGATGTTGTTGCCGTAGTCGAAGGTCGGCACGCCCAGCTTCTGGAAAGCCAGCATGGCTTGCACATGCGCGGCCATCGAAGCCTTGGCGGCCTTCACAACCACGGCCGGCTCGCGCTGTGCGCGCTCGCGGTATTCGTCCCAGCTCCAGCCGGCGGGCAGGTAGCCGTTGAGCGGGTCGTGCGCGCTGGTCTGGTCGGTGACCATGTCGGGGCGCACGCCGCGGCGCACCAGTTCGGGCAGCACTTCGGCTGCGTTGGCGCACAGCGCGATCGAGATTGCCTTGCCTTGCGAGGTGTAGCGGTCGATGCGGGCCAGCGCGTCGTCGAGGTCGGTGGCCTGCTCGTCGACGTAGCGGGTCTTCAGGCGGAAATCGATGCGGCTCTGCTGGCATTCGATATTGAGCGAGCAGGCGCCGGCCAGCGTCGCGGCCAGCGGTTGCGCGCCGCCCATGCCGCCCAGGCCCGCGGTCAGCACCCAGCGGCCCTTCAGGTTGCCACCGTAGTGCTGGCGGCCGGCTTCGACAAAGGTTTCATACGTGCCCTGCACGATGCCCTGGCTGCCGATATAGATCCAGCTGCCGGCGGTCATCTGGCCGTACATGGCCAGGCCCTTGGCGTCGAGCTCGTTGAAGTGCTCCCAGTTGGCCCAGTGGGGAACCAGGTTGGAGTTGGCGATCAGCACGCGCGGGGCGTCGCGGTGGGTGCGGAACACGCCGACCGGCTTGCCCGACTGCACCAGCAGGGTCTGGTCGTCTTCCAGGCGGGTCAGGGCCTCGACGATGCGGTCGTAGCATTCCCAGTTGCGGGCGGCACGGCCGATGCCGCCGTAGACCACCAGTTCCTTCGGGTTCTCCGCGACCTCGGGGTCGAGGTTGTTCATCAGCATGCGCAGCGGGGCTTCGGTCAGCCAGCTCTTGGCGGTCAGCGTGGTGCCGCGCGGGGCGCGGATCTCGGTGTCGCGGAAACGGGTGGATGGGGTGGTGGTCTGGGTCACGGGAAACTCCTTCGGACTTGCGGGTCTGGAACGCGCGCTTTGGGTCAACGCATAGGCATGTATATTCCTGTATATACAAGTTGGGTTGAATCGGGGTATTCCCGAAGAGCGTTGGCTGCAATTGTGTCGTTTGAGGCGCTTATGCGCGCGACCGGCGGCAGTCGGCGTCCAACCGCCTGCTCGATTACCTGGACCCGAGAGGCAGCGCGGCGACGGTGGTCGGGATCACGATCCGCGCAGCGTAAGGGCCAGCGCGCCGGCCGCTGCAAGGATCAGGACGTGAACCGGCCTTCCAGCCGATGCAGCGAACCGGGATGCACCAGCCGCACCGATGTCACCACGCGGCCGGCGGACCAGGTGCGGCGGCGGATCAGCAGGCACGGCTCGCCGCGTTCGATGGCGAGCAGCTCGCACTCTTCCGGCAGCGCCAGCACGGCCTCGACCACATGCTCGCCCTCGGTCAGCGGGGCGATGCGCGACAGGTACTGGTAAGGGGTTTCGCTGCTGAAGTCCTGCGCCAGGTAATCGGGGGCGACCACCGCATTGACATAGCGGTCTTCCAGCTGGATCGCCACGTCGTCCTCGTAGTGGACGATCACCGAATGGAATACCCGCGCTTCCAGCGCAACCTCCAGCGCCGCGGCCTGCGCCGGGCCGGCGCGCTCGGCCGCCAGGCTGATCACGCGGGCGCGATGGCGGTGCCCGCGCGCGGCGATGTCGTCGGCGATATTGTTGACCGCATACAGCGCGGTGCGCCGCTTGGGCTCGGCGACGAAGGTGCCGACGCCCTGCAGCCGCACCAGCATGCCCTCGGCGGTCAGCTCGCGCAGTGCGCGGTGCACGGTCATGCGGCTGACGCCGAGCGCCTCGACCAGCTCGGTCTCGGACGGCACGCGGTGATGGGGCGGCCAGCTGCCGTCAGCAATCCGGCTGCTGATGTGCTGCTTGACGCGCGCATACAGCGGCGCCGGCATCGGGTCGGACACGAGCGACAACGGATTCCCCTTGGTTTCGGCCAGGTGGCCACGCGAACAGGCGCCGAATGTATCACGGTCGCTGCGTGGGCAGACCGGCTGGCTATGAGGCCTGCGCGTTGCGCTGCGCGTAGCCGGCCAGGAACACGTCCAGCGCCACCGGCCGCCCGATCGCATAGCCCTGCGCGTAATCGACGCCGATCGTGCGCAGCGCATCGAGCGTGCGTTCGTCCTCGACCCACTCCGCCACCGTGCGCACGCCCAGGCGGTGGCCGATGTCGTTGATCGAGCTGACGATCTCGCGGTCCACGGCGTTGTCGGCCAGTTGCCGGATAAAGCTGCCGTCGATCTTGAGGAAGTCCACCGGGAACTGCTTCAGGTAGGCGAACGACGACAGGCCCGAGCCGAAGTCGTCCAGCGACACGGTGCAGCCGGCGCGCCGCATCTCCGCCACCAAGCGGTTGGCCGCGGCCATGTTGTTGATCAGCGCGGTCTCGGTGATCTCCAGCCGGATGCGGCTGGCGGGCAGGGCGCTGGCTTCCAGCTCGGCATGCAGGAACGGCAGCAGGAACGGCTCGCCCAGCGAGTTGGCAGACAGGTTGATCGATACCGACAGCCCCGGCACCGCGCCCAGCCGCTCGCCGTAGCCGCGCAGCACGTTGCGGATGACCCAGCGGTCGACGTGGCCCATCAGGTCATAGCGCTCGGCGGCCGGAATGAAGGCGCCGGGCAGGATCAGCTCGCCGTGCTCGTCGACCATGCGTACCAGGATCTCGATATGGCGGTGGCCGCTGCCGTCCTCGCCCGGTTCCGGCTGCAGCGCGCGGATCTCCTGCGCGAACAGGCGGAAGCGGTTGGCCTCCAGCGCCGAGTGGATGCCCGCGGCCACTTCCAGCTCGCGGTGGTGGCGGCGCGCGTCGCTTTCGTCGCGGCGGTATACCGAGACCCGGCTGCGGCCCGCGGCCTTGGCCGCATAGCAGGCCACGTCGGCACGGCTCATCAGCTCGCTGACCGGCGGCACGTCCAGGTCGATGGCGGCGATGCCGATGCTGGCACCGACGTCGTACACGCGCCCCTCCCACGGGAAGCGGCGCCCGCGGATGGCGTCGATCACGCCCTGGCACACCTGCTCGGCCTGGTCCACGGTGCAGTCCTTGAGCAGCAGCGCGAACTCGTCGCCGCCCAGGCGCGCCAGCACGTCGTCCGGTCGCACATGGTTGCGGATCATGTAGCCCAGCTCGCGCAGCAGCACGTCGCCGGCGCCGTGGCCGGCGGTGTCGTTGACGATCTTGAAGCGATCCAGGTCGATAAAGCACAGCGCCGCGCGATGGCCGTGCAGCCGCGCCGCGTCGCATGACTCGCGCAGCCGCTTTTCGAACCAGGTCCGGTTGGGCAGGCCGGTCAGCGCGTCGTGCATGGCCGAGCGTGCCAGCTCGCGCTGCAGCGCGCGTGCGGCGGTGATGTCCTGGAACACCAGCACCGCGCCCAGCACCTCGCCGCGCGCGGTCAGCACGGGTGCGGCCGAGTCCTGCACGTCGTGGCGCTCGCCGGTCAGGCTCTGCAGCACCGCGCCTTCCTGCAGGTAGGCCGGCGTCAGCGTGCGCAGGCAGGCCTCGACCGGGCTCGGGATGGGCTCGCCGGTGCTCTCGTCGACGATGCGGAAGACCCGTTCCAGCGGCAGCCCGCTGGCGGCGGCCATGGTCCAGCCGGTCAGCTGCTCCGCGATCGGGTTCATGAAGGTCACGTGCATGGTGGCGTCGGTGCAGATCACCGCATCGCCGATCGAGCGCAGCGTGATATGCAGGCGCTCCTTCTCCTCGAACAGCGCCTCGGTCAGCCGGCGCTGCTCGGTGATGTCCCAGTTGGTGCCCACCAGCGCCTGGGCGGTGCCGTCGGCGCCGCGGGTCGCCATCGCCATGGCGCGCACGTGGCGCACCTCGCCGCCCGGGCGCACGATGCGGTATTCGGTGTCGAACGCCGCCTCGCCGCGGATGGCCCGGCGCATCTCGCCGCGCACGCGGCTGACATCGTCCGGATGCAGCAGCGCGATCCATTGCTCCGACAGCGGCGCGCCGCCGGCGGGGTCGGTGCCGTGCAGCGCGTGCATGCGCGCATCCCAGGTGATGCCGGCGCCGGCCAGGTCCCACTCCCAGATGCCCACGCCGCCGGCTTCCACGGCCAGCTGGATGCGCCGCGACAGCCGTTCCAGCTCTTGCTGCGCCAGCTTGCGCGCATGGATGTCTTCCACCTGCGTGATGAAATGCTGCGGCTCGCCGGTCTGTTCATCGCGCACCAGCGAAACCGCCAGCAGCACCCAGCGATAGTGGCCGTCCTTGTGGCGGTAGCGTTTTTCCAGGCGATAGGCCTCGACCTTGCCCGACAACAAGTTGGCGACCTGGCGCAGGTCGCCGGTCAGGTCGTCGGGATGGGTCAGCTGCTGGTAGCTCAGTTCGCGCAGTTCGGCCGCGCTGTAGCCAAGCAGCTCGGTCATGGCGCGGTTGACGGTCTGCCAGCGCCCGTCCATGTCGACCAGCGCCATGCCGATGGCCGAATGCTCCATGGCCTGGCGAAAGCGCTTGTCGCTGCTGCGCAGGCTGGCGCGGCCGTGCCGGTTCTGCTCGGTCAGATAGGCGATGCAGACCGGCAGCACCATGATGACGGCCGCCGACAGCGGTACCGCTTCATGGCGGTGCGACAGCAGCATCAGCGCCTGCAGGCACAGCGTGGCTACCAGTGCCAGCAGCGCGGTGGCAAACGGATTGCCGGCCAGAGCCAGCAGCACCAGCGGCAGCGACATCGCCGCGAACGGGTCATGGCCCTGCCACTGCGCGAACGCGCCGATGGCCAGGCTCACCGCCAGCGCGCCTGCCTGCGGCGCCAGCATCGGCCGCGCGGCCGCGGCGCGCACGCGCACCCGGGTCATCGACAGCATCAGCGGCAGCAGCAGCGCCATGCCCAGCGCGCTGGCCTGCCACCAGGTCCACCACACCGGCGCGAAGCGGGCGCCTTCGACCGCGGCGATGGCCGCCGCGCCGGCGGTGGCGCCGACCGTCGGCGCCAGGATGCCGCCGACCGCCAGCATCACCGCGAACGCGGCCAGCGGGCCGTGGCGTCCGGTCACGCCATGCCGGTCCAGCAGGCGCAACAGCAGCAGCGCGGACAGTATCTCCGCCAGGTTGGCGCCGGTCAGCATCAGCGCCGTGCCGACGCTGTCGCCGGCGCCGTGGTTGGCCAGCACGCTGGCTACCAGCATGCCGGCCAGCAGCCATGGCGCCTCCGCGCGCGGCCGCTGCAGCAGCAGGCCCAGCCCGAACGCATTGGGCAGCCACACCGAGGCCACGGTACCGGGCAGCCGCGCCAGCCACAGCGCCGCCGCCGCCAGCACAAAGTAGCAGGCGCCGGCCAGCAGCAAGGGCAGCCAGCGGCGCGGCGCGGCGGAAGGGGCTGGGGCGGCCGGGTGGCTCGGCGGGGCCGTGTCGGGCGTCATGGACGAGAACGAGGCAAAGGCGGTGCGATGCGGGTTGGAAGGAGGCGGCGTGACCGGCGCGCCCGGCGGCATGCCCCCCGGAACGCCCGGACAGACTGCCGCCCAGCGTAGGGGCAATGTAGCGAAGATAAGCGCGTGGCCATTGGCAGGACAGGGGGCAGGTTGGGGGTTACTTGCCTCTGGTGTCGGGGGCGATTTTTTGGTAGGGGCCGCAATTCCGGTGCGAGCGGGCCGGTCCGGGCTGCCGCATGCCTCGCCGATCTGCCCCCGATCAGCCCGCCGATCTGCCGCCGATAACCTCCCCGGTAATCGCGCCGCCGCGCCCCCGCGCCGATCATGCAGCCATGGCCTGACGCCAGGCCCCGAGAGCCTGACCACCCAACCCCAAGGAGAATGCCATGTCCGCTGCCACCCAGTCCCCGCAGGCTGAACACGCCGCCACGCTTGCCGACCGCTACCTCGCGGCCTGGAACGAGACCGATGCCGCGCGCCGGCGCGAGCTGATCGTGGCGGCGTGGACGGAAACGGCTTGCTATGTCGATCCGCTGATGCGGGGCGACGGCCATGCCGGCATCGATGCGATGATCGCCGCGGTGCAGGCGAAGTTTCCCGGTTTCCGCTTTACCCGCGTGAGCCCGGTCGATGCGCACGGGGAGCACCTGCGCTTTACCTGGGAGCTGGGCCCCGCCGGCGAAGCCGCGCTGGTGGTCGGCACCGACTTTGCCACGGTGTCGGCCGACGGCCGGCTGGCGCGCATGACCGGCTTTATCGACCGCGCCCCGGCCGGGCTCGCCTGAACGCCGCCGGCGCTGCGCTATGTTGCCTTTCCCACCGACAGCCCCCGGGGCACTGGCCGCAAGCTGCGGCATCCAGTGCGGCGGACAGGGGAAGGCAAATGGCGCGGGTTCTGCGGATGGCGGCATGGGGGCTTGCCGGCACGGCAGTCGTGGTGGCCGCGGCGGCGTACGGCGCGGCATGGGTAGGGGAGCGCAAGGCACAGCGCGTGGTGGAAGTCCCGGTCGCCCCCGTTGCCATCCGCGAGGATCCCGCCGCCATCGCCCACGGCAAGTACCTGTATGAATCGCGCGGCTGCATGGAATGCCACGGCGCTGGCGGAGGCGGCAAGCAGGTGATCGACGACCCCGGCGGCCTGCGTGTGCGCGCGCCGGACCTGACCCGCGCCAACCCGGCCATCGCCGCCTACCAGCCGGTGGACTGGGTGCGCAGCATCCGCCATGGCGTGGCGCCCTCGCTGCGTCCGCTGCTGGTCATGCCCAGCGAAGACTACAACCGGCTCAGCGACGAGGACCTCGGCGCGCTGATCGGCTACCTGCGCAGCCTGCCCGCGGCGATGGGCGCGCCCGCGGAGATCACCATGCCGTGGCTGGTGCGCGCGCTGTATGGCGTGGGGGTGGTGCAGGACGCGGCGTCCAAGATCGACCACAGCCTGCCGGCGCAGGCCGCGCTGGTGCCGGAGCCGACGCCGCGCTATGGCGCCTACGTGGCCAACGTCTGCCTGGGCTGCCACGGGCCGGCATTCCGTGGCGGCAAGATCCCCGGGGCGCCGCCCGACTGGCCCGCGGCCGCTGACCTGCGCCCCGTGCCCGGCGGCGCGATGGCCCGGTATCGCGAGCCCGCGGCGTTCATCGAGATGATGCGCAGCGGCAAGCGGCCCGACGGCACCGCGCTCAGCCGGGTGATGCCGTTCGATTCCTTCGGGCGCATGAACGATACCGAGCTGACGGCCCTGTACCTGTTCCTGGCGGGCTTGCCGCAATCCTAGCCACGGGCCAGCCGCCGGCCCGCCGCGATGCCGGGCAACTCGACCCAGCGGTGCAGCAGCCAGGCCAGCGCCAGCGCCAGGCCGGCATCGATGGCAAAGCGCAGCAGCTGCATGGCGGTCTGGTCCGGGCTCAGTTCGGGAAGCAGGCGCTTGACCGCTTCGATCACGGTGGGATGTGTCAGGTACAGGGCGTAGGACAGCTCGCCCAGCCAGATCAGCGCGCGCGGCACGCGCAGCATGCCGGTGTGCTCGGCGGCGACCACGCCGGCCACCAGCAGCGCCGCCGGCAAGCCGCGTCCCGCCAGGCTGAAATCCGGCCCGACCAGCGGCAGCGAGAGCGCGAACGCCGCGCTGCCGATTGCCAGCATTGCCAGCGCGGACGCCGGTGTCAGCAAGTGGCGCCAGCGCGCGTAGGCCCATGCCAGCGCGCAGCCCAGCAGGAATTCGAGCACCAGCGGATTGCTGACCATGGCCAGCCACGGTGAAGCGAACGCATAACCCTGGGCGGGATCGGCCACCAGCGTGCCGAAGCGCCACCACGGCAGCACCAGCGTGAACAGCGCGAACACCCCCAGCACCACCAGCAGCGCGCGCCGCCCGGCCAGCAGCAGCCCGAGCGCAAACACCGCGTAGAACGCCAGTTCGTAGTTGAGCGACCAGCCCACGTACAGCGCCGGATAGCCGTAGTAGGGCGCATGGCCGGTGGATGTCGGCAGGAACGCCAGCGACGCGGCGAACAGCGCCGGCGTGACCGGGTTGAGCAGCAGCGCGTGGATTGCCGACATGGTCCAAT
Source organism: Cupriavidus mimosae (assembly GCF_023952485.1). Classification (NCBI taxonomy): domain Bacteria; kingdom Pseudomonadati; phylum Pseudomonadota; class Betaproteobacteria; order Burkholderiales; family Burkholderiaceae; genus Cupriavidus; species Cupriavidus mimosae. The sequence goes on from NZ_JALHRY010000011.1 coordinate 23,258, forward strand.
ACGGCGGCGCCAGCCGGCACAGGCGCCGGATCATGAAGCTGAGCGGGCGCTCCGGCCGGGGCCGGGCCAGCACCGCGACCCAGGCGATGATGAAGCCGCTGATGACGAAGAACACATCGACGCCGACATGGCCGCGCTTGATCACGTTGTGGGTCAGCCAGTTCAGCACCGGCGCGTTGGCGCCGCCCAGCGTGAGCCCGGAGTGGTAGATCACCACCATGGCGGCGGCCAGTCCGCGCAGGGCCTGGATGCTGTCGAGCCGCGCTATCGAAGGTGACGATGCGGTGCGAGTGCGGGCCGCTGACAAGGCGGCCGTGCCGGGCGCGGCAGCGGTGTTCGGAGCCGAGGCCGTGCCGGCTGCGGGAAACGAATTTTCTGGAATAGTCGATGGCACTGTTTCAGCGGCGGGAACCGGATCACACCGGAATCCCGCCGGGATGGCAAGGCAATCCATGAGGGACAGCCGTTCGTTGCACAAAGTTCGTGCAACCGGCGCTGACGGGCACGTTAGTGCGCAAAGCGTCCGGCAAGGTGCCGAAAATTGCACTATCCTCACTTGTCCGTTGCGCCAGGCTGCGGCGCACAGGCAATGACCAGCGGGCAACGTACCCAAGGAGTGTCCCCCAAATGACCACCCTCTCCATCAACGTCAACGGCAAGACCCGTGAAGTCGACGTGGACCCGTCCACGCCGCTGCTGTGGGCGCTGCGCGACAACCTCGAAATGACCGGCACCAAGTTCGGCTGCGGCATGGCCGCGTGCGGTGCCTGCACGGTGCACGTCAACGGCCAGGCCACGCGCAGCTGCGTGACGCCGGCCTCCGCGGTCGCCGGGGCGCGCATCACCACCATCGAAGGCATCGGCACCGACCGCGTCGGGCGCGCCGTGATGGACGCCTGGCTCAAGCACGATGTCGCCCAGTGCGGCTATTGCCAGAACGGCCAGGTGATGAGCGCCGTCGGCCTGCTGCGCAGCAAGCCGCGGCCCACCGATGCCGACATCGACCAGGCCATGGCCGGCAACCTGTGCCGCTGCGGCACGTACCAGCGCATTCGCGCGGCGATCAAAGACGCCGCCCGTGCGCTGGCCTGAGCAGGAGCGAACCGATATGCGTATCCGAGGCATCGAAGCCCTGGCTGGCGGCCAGGCAGGCAACAGCGGCGAAGCACGTGCCGACGCCGGCGTGGCGACGCTCGACCGCCGCAGTTTCTTGAAGCTGACCGGCCTGGCCGGCGGCGGGCTGGCGCTGGGCGTGGCACCGCTGGCGCAGGCGCAGGAAGGCGCCAAGCCCAAGGCGCCGCCGGCACCGCCGCAGGCGTTCCTGATCATCGCGCCGGACAACACCGTGACCGTAGCGGTGAACCGGCTTGAATTCGGCCAGGGCGTGCATACCGCGCTGCCGATGGCGCTGGCCGAAGAGCTGGATGCCGACTGGCGCAACGTGCGCGCGGCACTCGCCCCGGCGGGCGATCCGTACAAGGACCCCGGCTTCGGCATGCAGATGACCGGCGGCTCCACCGCGCTGAACCACTCGTTCCAGCAGTACCGCGAACTGGGCGCGCGCGCCCGCGCGATGCTGGTCGCGGCCGCGGCGCAGCGCTGGAAGGTCGATCCGGCCAGCTGCAAGGTCGAGCAGGGCGTGATCTCGTCCGGCAGCCAGCGCGCCACCTTCGGTGAGCTGGCGCCGGCGGCGATGGAGCTGCCGGTGCCGCAGCAGGTCACGCTGAAGGACCCGGCGCAGTTCCGCATCGTCGGCAAGCCCACCCCGCGGCTGGATGCGCGCGGCAAGATGGAAGCGACCACGCCGTTCGGCATCGACACCCGGCTCAAGGGCATGGTGGTGGCGGTGGTGGCGCGACCGCCGCGCTTCGGCGGCAAGGTAAAAAGCTTCAGCGCCGACAAGGCCCGTGCGGTGCAGGGCGTGCGTGGCGTGCTGCAGGTGCCGGTCGACCGCGGCGGCAGCGGCGTGGCCGTGATCGCCAGCGGCTACTGGCCCGCCAAGATGGGCCGCGATGCGCTCGAGCTCCAGTGGGAGGACGCCGGCTCCAAAGTATCATCGCAGGCCTTGTTCGATGAATACGCGAAGCTGGCCGGCCAGCCGGGCACGGTCGCGCGCGCGGGTGAGGGCGATATTGCCGCGGCGATCCAGCGGGCGCCGCGCAAGATCGAGGCCGACTTCCGCTTCCCGTACCTGGCGCACGCGCCGATGGAGCCGCTGAACTGCACGCTGCAGCCGGAGGTGGCCGGCGGCAAGGTGCAGTCGGTCAAGGTCTGGGTGGGCTCGCAGTTTCAGACCGTCGACCAGGCCGCGGTGGCGCGCACGCTCGGGCTGGCGCCGGACAAGGTGGTGCTCAACACCATGATGGCCGGCGGCGGCTTCGGCCGGCGCGCGGTGCCGACCTCGGACTACATCGTCGAAGCCGCCAACGTGCTCAAGGCCTGGGTCGCCGCGGGCCATAGCGAGCCGCTCAAGGTGGTGTGGAGCCGCGAGGACGATATCCGCGGCGGCTACTACCGCCCGCTGCATCTGCACCGCGCCCGCATCGGCCTGGACGCGCAGGGCAAGGTGGTGGGCTGGCAGCACACCATCGTCGGCCAGTCGATCCTGAAGGGCACGCCGTTCGAGCCCTTCATGGTCAAGAACGGCGTCGATGCCACCATGACCGAGGGCATTGTCGAGAACGACTACGACCTGCCGCTGCAGATGTCGGTGCACCACCCGCAGGTGGACGTGCCGGTGCTGTGGTGGCGCTCGGTCGGCAACACCCACACCGCCTTCGTCAAGGAAACGCTGGCCGATGAAATGGCTGCGGCCTCGAAGCAGGATCCCGTGGCATTCCGCCTGGCCCGGCTCGACGAGAAGAAGCACGCGCGCCACCGCGCCGCGCTGCAGCTCGCCGTGGACAAGTCCGGCTATGGCAAGCGCAAGCTGCCCAAGGGCCATGCCTGGGGCGTGGCGGTGCATGAGTCGTTCAACACCGTGGTGGCCTATGTGGTCGACGTTTCGGTGGTGAAGGGCGAGCCGCGCGTGCATCGCGTCACCGCCGGCGTGCATGCCAACCGCGTGGTCAATCCGTTGTCGGCCGAGGCCCAGATCCAGGGTGCGTGCGTGTTCGGGCTGGCCATGACCCGGCCCGGGTTTGCCATCGAGATCGAGAACGGCGCGGTGAAGAACAGCAACTTCGCGGACTATCCGCCGCCGCGCATCACCGATGCGCCGGTGGTGGACGTGTTCTTCGTGCCGTCTCAGGAGAACCCAACCGGGCTGGGCGAACCCGGCGTGCCGCCGATCGCGCCGGCGGTGGCCAATGCGCTGTTCACGCTGACCGGCAAGCGCCAGCGGCAATTGCCGTTTGTGATGGCCTGAGCGCGGCCGGACGGCACTGGCGCTGTTGTAATCGCGCCAGTGTCCGCCCGGCCGTGGCAGCACCTATTGCCTTTGCGGGGCGAGCCGCGTAGAACGGGGAAAACCGCGCGCCAGGCTGCGCGGCAAGAGTGACCCCCGCATCGCCCCCGCCGCCGCGTATCGCCCGGCCCGGGTGCCGTGCCCGGAGACCGAGGTGTGATCATGGAGACCCAGGAAAGTACCCTGACGCTGGCGCTGATGACCGAGCCCGCGCGCATCCGCATCTGCCGCGCTTTGCTCGAGGCTGGCGAGGCCGGGCTGCCGGCCTCCGACCTGGCGCAGGTGGCGCGACTGAGCCTGGGGCGCGCCGGCCATGTGTTCTCGGAACTGGTGCAGGCCGACGTGCTGGCGCTGTCGATCCAGGAGCGGCGGGTCTGCTACGTGCTGAAGGCGCGGCGCGCCGTTACCGAAGCGCTGGGCTATATCGACGCCAGCGGACTGGCCGACTGACACGGCAAAACGGGCCCCGCGGGGCCCGTTTGCATTGGTGCGGCGGTGTGCGCCGCGACCGCTGCGTCACTGCTTGGGCGCGGTCATTTCCTGGCGGGCGGCAGCGTCCGCAGCCTTGTTCTCGACCTTTTTCTCCTGCTTGGCAGCGCCGACTTCGTCCTTGTATTCGCCCTTGGCGGTCTTTTTCTTCGCCTTGTATTCGGCGGCAGCCTCGCGGCGCGCCTCGCGACGCTCGACCAGCGGGTCCTTCGGCGGCTGGATCTGGGTCACGCCGGGAGCGGTGCCCTGGCCGGCGGGGCTGGCCGCGGTGGCCGGCACGGCAGGCGTTGCAGGGGTTGCGGGCGTTGCCGGCATGCCCTGCGCGGCGGGGGTTGCCGGTGTGGCGGGGGTGGCAGGCGTGGCGGTCTGTGCGAGGGCCGCGGCGCAGCTGAGGCCTGCCAGGCCTGCCGCAATCACGCTGGCGATTCGGGTATGGCGAGCGGGTTGTTTCGGATCCATGGAATACCTCCAGGGTTAGGGTCGGAAGCGCCGGCCTGTGGGGCCCGGCGCGACGTATGCCGCACATGTCGGCCTGGCGGGCCTGCGGCGACAAGGCCAGTCTAGGCAGCGGCCAGGCTTGGCGCTGTCGGGCTGGCGCCGATGAGATGCCGGAATTGCTCCTACAAGCGCGCCGTCGCGGCCGCGAACACCGGTTTCAGGCATCTTTCATTTCCTTTAATTCCGCGGCAAGAAGATTCACTTCTGCAGACGCGGCAGTTCCGCCACCATGGCCCCCAGACAGCGTGACGCCACGGTCCGCCAGCCTGGACCAGCTGCCGATGACGCTGTTGTCACGATGCTGACATAGCGTGCAATGGCCCAGGACCGGATGAGGGAATCGATGCGAGCGCAAGGCCCCCTGGTGTTGATGTTGCTGGCCGGCCTTGCGGCCGCGCCGGTGCCCGCGCTGGCGCAGACCGAGCCGGCGTTTCGCGTGGTCGGCACCAATGTGCAGAAGCACGCCAGTGCGGTGCTGACGCTGATGTCGTTTGCGGTCGTACCGGACCTGGCGTCGAGCTCGCTTTCCATCAGCAGTGCCAGCACCGACAACCCTGACCTGACCCTGTGGCAGCTCGGCGGGGGCTTTACGCTGAGCCAGTCGTTTCCGCTCTATCTGGAAGGGTCGATCGCCTACAACCGCTACGACCCCGCCTTTGTTGCCTCCAACGGGCTGGAATCCCGCAAGCTGCCGGCCAAGTGGAACACCTTCGCCGGCACCGTTGGCGTCGGCTGGGATTTTCCGCTGATTCCCAGCAAGGAGCTGGTGTTCCGTCCCATCTTCAATGCTTCGCTCGGCCGCGTCGCCAGCGACCTGTCCATCGCCCAGTTCGCGGTCGAGCACAAGACCGAGCGCGACATCGCCTTCCTCGACGACGGCGTCATGAATGCCTATGGCCTGGGCGGATCGGTGATGCTCGACTGGGAAAGCCACCGCGACAACCGCGATATCGACGTGGAATTGCGCTATACCAACATCTACCTGCGCAGCTTCGGCGACTCGTCCGGCCTGGAGGCCTCGTCCGTCGCGCAGACCGCCAGCCTGTACGCGCGCTGGCGCGCGCCAACCGGGTTGCGCGCGCTCGACCGGCCGGTGCGCTACGTGCTGGAGCTGTCGCACTCGCATTACCTCGGCAACCAGGCGGGGGCGCTGGGGTTCAACTACCTCACCACGCTGGGCACCGGCCTGGAACTCGACACCAGCGCCCACGAAGTGTTCGTGACCCGAATTCGCGCGGTGGTGCGCTATGTCTTCGGGAACAACGTCTCGGGGGTGTCGTTCGGGCTTGCCGCGAGCTTCTAGCCCTGCGCGCCTGTCCCCGCAGCGCCGGGGCTACCGCTTCCGGGCACAGCCGACATCGACGGCCGGCACGATTACCGCAATGGCGTCACGCACCAGCGCATCGATCTCTGTGTCGTCCGGACGGATGCCGGTGGCCAGCGTACGGTGCAGCACGCTGGCCAGCACCATGCCATGGAACAGCCTGGCGCTGACCTCGGGGCTGGCCGAGAGCCGCGTGCCTGTGGCCTGCTGGCTGCCAAGGAACGCCGCCACATAGGCGCAGGTCGCCGCCGGGCCGCGCGTATACCAGGCGTTACCCAAGGCCGGAAAACGCCGCGATTCGGCAAAGATCAACCGCAGGAAGGCCAGGTGGCGTTCCTCCAGCAACGACTGCAGGAAGCTGTGGGCGATCTTGTCGAGCCCCTCCGCCGCCTCGCAGTGCGACACATCCACGCTCTTCTCGGTCTTTTCAAGGAAGCGGTCGCATAGCCGTTCCACCACCGCCACGAACAAGCCGTCCTTGCCGCCGAAATAGCTGTAGACGTTGGTCTTGGAGCCCCCGCATGCCTTGACGATGTCGTCGAGGCTGACGCCGTCGTAGCCGTGCTCGAGAAACATGTCGGCAGCGGTACTGAGGATCAGGGCGCGCTTTTCTTCGCCCCGGCGGGTCATGCGCTGGGGCGGGCGGTGCAGGGGAGTAACGCTCACGGGTGATGCCATCGGAGTAGCAGGGGTAGCAGGGACGGGCGCCGGCGCCACGTGCAGTCTACCAAATGCTTGCGCGACCCAAGTGCGCGCCGATGCGTTGTGCCGTCCTTCAAAAAATTTGAGCAACCCTTTCTGATTTATTTAGTACCGTACGGTACGGTTTTACTATGTTTGGATCGCGGGACGCGCGGGGCAGCAGGCCCCGGCCGACACAAGAGTTCTACTTAGATTGGAAAGGAGCAAGTGATGAAAAAGGCATCGATTGGCGCAATCCTCATGGTGGTGATGGCGGCCGGGGCGCAAGCTGCCGTGCGCGCCCCGGACGTCTACACAAACGGGGGGCATGTCGCCGAGGCCCTGCAGCGTTCGCAGTCCGGCCGCCTGGCCGACGAACAGTTCCGCCGGATTGCCGTGCGCAAAGCGGATCCGTTCACGGACGGCGCGCGACAGATGGATGTGTTCACCGACGGCGCCGTGCGCCAGGTGGATCTGTTCACGGATGGCGCGCTCGCCAGGACTGGTAGCGCCGACCCGTTCACGGATGGCGCCTGAGCGGGAAGCCGGTCCTGCCCGAAGTGCAGTCCCGGTGCATGTGGCGATGGCGCGGGTGAGGGTTTACCGTTCTTGCGGAGGCCCGCACCCCCACCTAAAATAATGCGCATACCGCATTACATTGCGCATAGCGCAAAAATTGGAGGCAACGTGACGGACGCGAAACACTCCCGGGCAGCCGGGCAGACCAGCATCGCGCAGGTGGATATCCACGGCGTGTCGGTACATGGCAAAGACCTGAGCGAGGCCCTGATCGGCAAGACCGGCTTCACTGCCTACTTCCTGTTCCTGCTGACCGGCCGCGAGCCCGACGCAAAGCTGGTGGCAATCACCGATGCCTGCCTCGTCGCGATCGCCGAGCATGGCCTGGTGCCCTCGGTGCAGGCCGCGCGCATGACGCTGGCCGCCGCGCCGGATGCGTTGCAGGGCGCCGTGGCGGCTGGCGTGCTGGGTTGTGGCTCGGTGATCCTGGGCGCATCGGAAACCGCGGGCCAACTGCTCGCGGAGGTGCTTGCCGGCCGGGAACACGGCACGCTGGCCGAGAGCGCCAACTCGGTGGTCCGGGCCGTGCGCCAGGCGCGCAAGCCGCTGCCCGGCTTTGGCCATCCGACGCACAAGCTGGGGGACCCGCGCGCGCACCGGCTGCTGGCCATTGCGCGTGAGCTGGGCATCGCGGGCGACCACGTGGCCGCGCTGGAAGCGGTCGCAGCCGCGGTACCCGAGCACTACAGCAAGCCCCTCCCGCTCAATGTTTCGGGCGCGATCCCCGCGGTCCTGCTGGACGCCGGCTATCCCGCCACCGCGCTCAAGGGCGTGCCGCTGCTGGCGCGCGTGGCCAGCCTGATCGCCCATCTGCAGGAGGAACGCCGCCAGCCCATCGGCTTCATCCTGGCCGATGCCGCCGAACACGCCATCGCCTACAGCGCCGCGCCGGCGCAAGCATCATGAACGCGCCCGCCAGCCACATCGGCACGATGGCGCCGCTCGAGGTGCTCCGGCAGTACCCGGCGCACGACTTCACGCTGACCGGTTTCCTCGCGGCCCGCGTGGCGGCGCATCCGGACAAGCCGGCGTTGCTGTTCGAGGGCGAGACCTGGAGCTATCGCAAGCTCGAGGCCCGGATCGCGCAGGCCGCGCAATGGCTGGCGCAGGCCATGCACGTGCGCCGTGGCGACCGGGTCGGCGTGCTGTCCCCCAACCATCCGTCCACGGTCGTGCTGATGTTTGCGCTGGCGCGCATCGGCGCGACCATGGTGCCGGCCAACCCGGAATACCGCCTGGACGAGGCGCTGTACGTGTTCCAGCATGCGCAGGTGTGCGGGCTGGTGTGCGCGCCGGCCACGCTGGAAACCGGCGCGGCCATCGCCCGCGCGCTCGGCGGCGAAGTGTGGCTGTGCGCCAACGAGCCAGGCGACCATGGCGTGCCGACGCTGGCGCAGTCGATGGGGGCGGACACCAATGAACTTGCCGACCACGGCAGCGACCGGGACACCGCGCTGATCATCTACACCTCCGGCACCACGGGCTTTCCCAAGGGCGCGATGCACAGCCACCGCGGCTATGTACTGACCGCCGAGGCCTTCGTCGGCCGGCTGCAGCTGCAGCCCGACGAGCGCGTGATGTGCGTGATGCCGCTGTTCCACATCAATGCGCTGATGTACTCGGTGGGTGGGGCGCTGGCTTGCGGCGGCTGCCTGGTGCTGATGCGCAGGTTCTCGGCGTCGTCGTTCTGGCGCTTTGCCGCCGAGACCGGCGCGACGGAGGTAAACCTGGTCGCGGCGGCCGGCAGCATCCTGGCCCGGCGCCCGCGGGCCGAGTTCGTGCCCGGTCACCGCATCACCAAGATGTTTATCGCGCCGCAGACCGGGGAAATGGTGCGTGTGATGAAACAGGAGTTCCACGTGCCGTGCCTGATCGAGTGCTACGGCATGACGGAAATCCCGGGCGTGATCGCCAATCCGTTCGACGGCCCACACAAGCTCGGCACCATGGGCCTGATCTCGCCCCATCCGGATCCGGCGGTGCCGGTGCCGCAGGCCCGCATCGTCGATGACGAGGGCGGCGAAGTGGCTCCCGGCGGCGAGGGCGAATTGCTGATCCGCACGCCCACGCTGATGCAAGGCTACTACCGCGACCCGGCGCAGACCGAGGCGGCGTTCCGCGACGGCTGGTTCGCCACCGGCGACCTGGTGCGCCAGGACGAGGACGGCTACTACGTCTTTGTTGCGCGCAAGAAGGATGTGATCCGGCGCAAGGGCGAAAACGTGTCGGGCGCCGAGCTCGATCGCATCTTCGGCGAGCACCCGGCAGTGGAAGAAGCGGCGGCCATCGGTGTGCCGGCGGAACTTGGCGAGGAAGAAATCCTGCTGGCGGTGCAGTTTCGCCCGGGCCAGTCGGCCGATGCGGCCGAACTGCTCGACTGGGCGCGCGGTCGCCTGGCCGTGCACAAGCTGCCGCGTTATATCGCCACCGTCGAGGCGATCCCCCACACACCGACGCACAAGCCCGCCAAGCACAAGCTGAAGGCCGACCGGACACTGCTGGCGCGCGCGGTGGATCTGTCAGCCACGGGCCAATAAGCGCGAACCAAGGAGACAACCATGAGCACCCAGGACAACTACACCCTGCAGCGCGCGCTGGCCGCCATGTGCACCGGCGCGCCAGGCGCGGACGCTACCCTGCAGGCGCAATTCGGCGTGGCGCTTCGGCATTTCCACGCCATGCTCGACGAACTGCAGCTGACCGATGCGCAGCTCTACCGCATTGCCGCCTGGCTGGGTCGGGTGGCCGCGCAGGATGAGCTGATCATGCTGTGCGACATGATGGGCCTGACCATGCGCGCGCTGGACCTGGCGCGCACCGGCAAGCAAGCCACGCCGCAGAACGTGACCGGCCCGTTCCCCAAGGACCAGGTTGCCGAAGGCAGCAACCCCTGCCACCTGGCGACGGCGGAGGAGCCCGGGCAGCGGCTCGAGGTGCGCGGCCGCGTGCTGGATGCGCGCACGGGCCAGCCGGTGCCGGGCGCGACGCTGATCGCGTGGCAGCCCAACCAGTTTGGGCGCTACGAGAACGAAGACGACTCCCAGTCGGAAGACAACCTGCGCGGCAAGCTGCGCTGCGATGCCGAGGGCGGCTTCCGGATCTTCACGGTGCGGCCGGGCGGCTACATCATCGGGCGCGAGGACACGGAAGTGGGCGTGCTGATGCGGCGCCTGGGCCGCAACCGCCAGCGCGCGCCGCATATCCACTACCGGGTGGTGCAGCCGGGATACCGCACGCTGACCTCGCAGATCTATTTCAAGGGCGACCCCGCCAACCCGGTCGACTGCATCTTCTCGACCATCGACGACCACATCGTCGAGGTCGGGCCCCATCCGGAGCGAGACGGCAACCAGCTGGTGATGCTGGAGGTGTTGATCGAGCCCGAGATGGCGCCAGTGGCGTTCTGAGCCGTGCGCAGCTCAGGAGGCCGCCAGGATCGAATGCGCCAGCGTGGGCGCGCGGCGGATGGCGGCTTCGATCATCGCGGCCGCCTCGCGCAGTGCCGGCAGCCGTGTCGCGACCAGCTCTTCGGGGCTGGTGCGCTCGGTCTCGGTGGAGCAGTTGATGGCGGCGATCACGCGCTGCTGGGGGTCGCGCACGGGCACGGCGATCGACAGGACGTTGAGTTCGAGCTGGCCTTCCTGGACCGCATAGCCCTGTTCCAGAGTGCGTGCCAGCGCCGCGCGCAGCGCATCCGCATCGCTGAGCGTCTTCGGCGTGAATTTCTGGAACGGTGCCTGGTCCAGGACCTTGTTCTGCTGGGCCTTGGGCGCATGGGCCAGCAAGGCAAGGCCGAGCGAGGTGCAATGCACCGGCAGCCGGTAGCCGACCGAGGCGCGGAACGCGATGCGCCGCTGGCTGGGCACATGCGCCAGGTAGACCACGCTGTCGCCGTCGAGGATGGCGAGCGAGACCGAGTCGCGGAAGCGCTCGGCCACTTCCTGCAGGAAGGGCTGGACGATGTCGCGCAGGTTCATCGAGCTGAGGAAGGCGGCACCCAGCGACAGCACCTTGGGCAGCAGCACGAAGCGCCGCCCGTTGGCGCCGATGTAGCCCAGCGCCTGCAGCGTCAGCAAGGCACGGCGCGCGCTGGCGGGCGTCATGCCGGTGGCCTGGGCGACTTCGCTGAGCGTCATTTCCGGCGTGGTGTCGGTAAACGCCTGGATTACCGCCAGTCCGCGCGCCAGCGCCGCGACGTAGTCGCGGTGGCCTTCTTCGAGCTTGCGCGGAGTGTCGTGGTCGACGGGGGCGGTGGGTTTGGCGGCGGACGTCATGCACGCATTCTATCCGCAACGTCCAGGCCGGAACAAAAGGCGGGCGCCGTGGCCGGCGTCCGAGCGGCGCCAGAGCGGTGCCGCAATGGGGAGGCGTGCCGCAGCACTGAATCGAGGACCAGCAAGGAGACATCATGACCGAACCCAACCGCCCCGCGAGCCTGCTCGACAAGCTCTGGGCCAGCCACGTGATCCACCAGGAAGCCGGCGGCCCCGCACTGGTCTATATCGACCGCCACCTCGTCAACGAGGTGACCAGCCCGCAGGCCTTCGAAGGGTTGCGCCTGAACGGGCGCAAGGTGTGGCGCGCCGCCTCGGTGCTGGCCACCGCCGACCACAACGTGCCCACCATCGCGCGCAGCCAGGGCATCGCCGATCCGGTGAGCCGCGCGCAGGTCGACGCGCTCGACCGGAACTGCGAAGAGAACGGCATCGCCAACTTCGGCATGGACGATCCGCGCCAGGGCATCCTGCATGTGGTGGGGCCGGAACGCGGCGCGACCTTGCCCGGCATGACCATCGCCTGCGGCGATTCGCATACCTCCACCCACGGCGCGTTTGCGGCGTTCGCGTTCGGCATCGGCACCTCGGAAGTGGAGCAGGTGCTGGCCGCGCAATGCCTGTGGATGAAGAAGCCGAAGTCGATGCTGGTACGCGTGGACGGCGAGCTGGGCAAGGGTGTTGCCGCCAAGGACATCGCGCTCGCGCTGATCGGTCGCATCGGCACGGCCGGCGCGACCGGCCATGTAATCGAGTTCGCCGGCAGCACCATCCGCGGCCTGAGCATGGAAGCGCGCATGACGGTGTGCAACATGGCGATCGAGGCCGGCGCCCGCACCGGCATGGTCGCCGTGGACGAGACCACGCTGGAGTACCTGCGCGGACGGCCGCAGGCCCCGCAGGGCCGGATGTGGGACGCGGCCGTCGAATACTGGCGCACGCTGCGCAGCGACCCGGGCGCGACCTTCGACGCTGTGGTGGACCTGGATGCCACCACCATCCGCCCGCACGTGACCTGGGGGACGTCGCCGGAAATGGTGGTGCCCGTCGGCGAGCGCATTCCCGATCCGCGCGACGAGCGCGACCCGGTGCGGCGCAAGGGCATCGAGGCGGCGCTGCGCTACATGGGCCTGCTGCCGAATACGCCGATCGAAGCGGTCGCGGTCGACAAGGTCTTTATCGGGTCGTGCACCAACGCGCGTATCGAAGACCTGCGCGCCGCGGCGGAAGTCGTGCGCGGCCGGCATGTGTCGCCGCGCATCCGGCAGGCGCTGGTGGTGCCGGGCTCGGGGCTGGTCAAGTCCCAGGCCGAGGCCGAGGGGCTCGATCAGGTCTTTGTCGCGGCGGGCTTTGAATGGCGCGAGCCGGGCTGCTCGATGTGCCTGGGCATGAACGACGACCGCCTTGCCGCGGGCGAACGCTGCGCATCGACGTCGAACCGCAATTTCGAAGGCAGGCAGGGACCGGGCGGGCGCACCCACCTGGTGAGCCCACAGATGGCGGCCGCGGCCGCCGTCGCGGGGCACTTCGTCGATGTCCGCGCGTTGTAACAGCAGAGGAAGCCGAGCCATGAAAGCCTTTACCACTCTGGATGGCCTGGTCGCGCCGCTGGACCGCGCCAATGTCGATACCGATGCCATCCTGCCCAAGCAGTTCCTGAAATCCATCCGTCGCAGCGGCTTCGGCCCCTACTTGTTCGACGAATGGCGCTACCTCGACCACGGCGAGCCCGGGCAGGACTGCAGCGCGCGGCCGCTGAACCCGGACTTCGTTCTGAACCAGCCGCGCTACCGCGGCGCGTCGATCCTGCTGGCGCGCGAGAACTTCGGCTGCGGCTCCTCGCGCGAGCATGCGCCGTGGGCGCTGGAAGACTTCGGCCTGCGCGCGCTGATCGCGCCGAGCTTTGCCGACATCTTCTACAACAACTGCCTGAAGAACGGCCTGCTGCCGATGGTGGCGGCGCCGGAGGTGGTCGACCGCCTGTTTGCCGAGGTGGCCGCCACGCCGGGCTACCGGCTGCAGGTGGACCTCGCCGCGCAGCAAGTCATCACGCCGGCCGGGGAGGTGATCCCTTTCACGCTCGACCCGTTCAAGCAGCATTGCCTGCTCAACGGGCTGGACGATATCGCCCTCGCGCTGCGCCACGCCGCGCAGATAGACGCCTACGAGCAAGCGCGGCGGCAGCGCGAACCCTGGTTGTTCAATTGAACGGACATCCGGCCGCACGAGCCGGAAAACCCCGACAACGACAGATGGAGACATGATGAACTGGAACACTCACACCCTTCGCGCACTGTGCGCCACCGTGCTCGGCCTGGCCTGCTTCGCCGGCGCAGGTACCGCCTTGGCACAGGCCTATCCCGCCCAGCCTATCCGCATGGTCGTACCGTACGCACCCGGCGGTACGACCGACATCATCGCCAGGCAACTGGCCCAGCGCATGTCCGAGAAGCTGCGCCAGCCGGTGGTGGTAGAGAACAAGAGCGGTGCCAACACCGTGATCGGCGCCGACGCGGTCGCCAAGGCGCAGCCCGACGGCTACACGCTGCTGCTGACCAACGACGCCACCTTCGTGCTCAATCCGGTGGTGCTGCCATCGGTGTCCTACAACGTCGCGCGCGATTTCGCGCCGGTGGCGGCGATCGGCTATGTGCCGCTGGTGATGGCGGTATCGGGCAGCCTGCCGGTGGACAGCGTGAAGGAGCTGGCGGCCTATGCCAAGGCCCGCCCGCAGGCGCTCAGCTACGGCTCGTTCGGTGCCGGCAGCCAGCCGCACCTGATGGGCGCGCTGTTCAACAAGCTGGCCGGCACGGACCTCGTGCACGTGCCGTACAAGGGCTCGGCGCCCGCGGTGGCCGATGTCGTCGGTGGACAGATCCTGATGACCTTCCCGGCGCTGCCGACGATCCAGAGCTTCGTCGCGGCGAAGAAGCTCAAGGTGCTGGCGGTCAGCGGCGACAAGCGCACGCGCGCATTGCCGCAGGTCCCCACCTTCGAAGAGGCCGGCTACAAGGAAATGAATATCTCCGCGGTCTACGGCGTGCTGGCGCCGGCCAAGGTGCCGCGCGCGGTGGTCGACAAGCTCAATGCCGCCATCCGCGAGATCCTCGACGAACAGGATTTCGTGGAGAAGCACTTTGCGGCGCAGGGGATGGTGCCGATGAAGCTGACCCCGGAACAGTTTGCGCGCTATATCGAAACGCAGACGCAGCAGACGCGCAAGGTGGTGGCGTTGTCGGGGATCAGGGTCGAGTAGGCGAGGCTGCGCCGCATGGCCCGCGACAGTCCATGCCGGTTCGCTCTTTTCCGCTAGCGCGAGAAGGATGGGGCAACGGCGGCATGGATGGCAACGCCGCTTGCGCAAGATTTTCACCACGCGTGTCCAACGGAACCGGACGCGCATTCATAGGAGCGGAAGATGAGCAAGACCTACAAGCGTTTGGACAAGAGCCAGGCAGCGGTACTGATGGTGGATCATCAGGCCGGCCTGCTGTCGCTGGTGCGCGATATCGAGCCGGACAAGTTCAAGAACAACGTTCTCGCCATGGCGGATCTGGCCAAATATTTCAAGCTGCCGACGATCCTGACCACCAGTTTCGAGGACGGGCCCAACGGGCCGCTGGTACCTGAGCTCAAGGCGATGTTCCCCGATGCGCCGTTTATTCCGCGCCCGGGGCAGATCAACGCGTGGGACAACGAAGACTTCGTCAAGGCGGTGAAGGCGACCGGCAAGAAGCAGTTGCTGATCGCCGGGGTGGTGACTGAAGTCTGCGTGGCATTTCCGGCATTGTCCGCGATCGAAGAAGGCTACGATGTGTTCGTGGTGACCGATGCATCCGGGACGTTCAATGAGGTGACGCGCGAATCGGCGTGGCACCGCATGGCCGAGGCCGGCGCCCAACTGATGACGTGGTTCGGCGTTGCCTGCGAGCTTCATCGTGACTGGCGCAACGACATCGAAGGACTGGGGACTTTGTTCTCCAATCATATTCCCGACTATCGGAACCTGATTACGGCGTACACCACCGTGAAGGGCGGCAAATAACATCACGCCGGCCATCGGTAAAAGAGCGCGAAAGGCGGTGCCGGGCAGGCCAGCAAGCTGGCGCGCGAAGCCCCGGCGCCGCGCTGGCCGATGGCCAGGCAGTAAGGCATTATTCTGCTGGCGATGCGGCGCGAGTCCGATTCGTGCCGCAGCGTCGACATATCGCGATGATCGACAGCATCGCCTGGGGCGCCATCCTGCGCCCCGAATCTCCACGTGCGCTGCGCCCGTCCCCCGGGAAAACCCGTATTCGGCCCCTGTCTTGAAATGCCCCTACCCCGTCCCTATAATTAGCACTCGTCAGGGGTGAGTGCTAACAGCCCTCTGCGAGACCTGAACATTTCTGACGGCCGTCGCCTCGGTAGCCGGCCGATTTGTGATCAAAAACACACTTTGTATCTAGGAGTCCGTATGAATCTGCGTCCTCTGCACGACCGCGTGATCGTGAAGCGTCTGGACAACGAAACCAAGACCGCGTCCGGTATCGTGATTCCCGACAACGCTGCCGAGAAGCCCGATCAAGGCGAAGTGCTGGCAATCGGTCCCGGCAAGAAGGATGACAAGGGCAACAACATCGCCCTGGACGTCAAGGTCGGCGATCGCGTGCTGTTCGGCAAGTATGCCGGCCAGGGCGTGAAGGTGGATGGCCAGGAACTGCTGGTCATGCGCGAAGAAGACATCATGGCCGTGGTCAACAAGTAATCCGTTACTTGTAGCCCCACCCGTACAGATTTCAGGAGATTCAGAACATGGCAGCAAAAGACGTAGTGTTCGGCGACGCCGCCCGTGCCAAGATGGTCGAAGGCGTGAACATCCTCGCCAACGCAGTCAAGGTGACCCTGGGCCCGAAGGGCCGCAACGTGGTGCTCGAGCGCAGCTTCGGCGGCCCGACCGTGACCAAGGACGGCGTGTCCGTGGCCAAGGAAATCGAGCTGAAGGACAAGCTGCAGAACATGGGCGCCCAGATGGTCAAGGAAGTCGCTTCCAAGACCAGCGACAACGCCGGTGACGGTACCACCACCGCAACCGTGCTGGCCCAGTCGATCGTGCGCGAAGGCATGAAGTTCGTCGCCGCCGGCATGAACCCGATGGACCTGAAGCGCGGCATCGACAAGGCTGTCGGCGCTGCCGTCGAAGAGCTGAAGAAGATCAGCAAGCCCACCACCACCAGCAAGGAAATCGCCCAGGTTGGCGCGATCTCGGCCAATAGCGACGCCTCGATCGGCGAGCGCATCGCCGAAGCCATGGACAAGGTCGGCAAGGAAGGCGTGATCACCGTCGAAGACGGCAAGTCGCTGGCCGACGAGCTGGAAGTCGTGGAAGGCATGCAGTTCGACCGCGGCTACCTGTCGCCGTACTTCATCAACAACCCGGAAAAGCAGGTGGTCCAGCTGGACAGCCCGTTCGTGCTGCTGTTCGACAAGAAGATCAGCAACATCCGCGACCTGCTGCCGGTGCTGGAGCAAGTGGCCAAGGCCGGCCGTCCGCTGCTGATCATCGCTGAAGACGTCGAGGGCGAAGCCCTGGCGACCCTGGTGGTCAACAACATCCGTGGCATCCTGAAGACCGCCGCCGTCAAGGCCCCGGGCTTCGGCGACCGCCGCAAGGCCATGCTGGAAGACATCGCCATCCTGACCGGCGGCACCGTCATCGCCGAGGAAATCGGCCTGACGCTGGAAAAGGCCACCCTGAACGACCTGGGCCAGGCCAAGCGCATCGAGATCGGCAAGGAAAACACCATCATCATCGATGGCGCCGGCGACGCCGCTGCGATCGAAGGCCGCGTGAAGCAGATCCGCGCCCAGATCGAAGAAGCGACTTCGGACTACGACCGTGAAAAGCTGCAAGAGCGCGTGGCCAAGCTGGCCGGCGGTGTTGCCGTGATCAAGGTTGGCGCTGCCACCGAAGTCGAAATGAAGGAAAAGAAGGCCCGCGTGGAAGACGCCCTGCACGCCACCCGCGCTGCGGTGGAAGAAGGCATCGTCCCCGGCGGTGGTGTGGCCCTCCTGCGCGCCCGCGCTGCGATCTCGGCCCTGACCGGTGAAAACCCGGACCAGAACGCCGGTATCAAGATCGTGCTGCGCGCGATGGAAGAGCCGCTGCGCCAGATCGTGCTGAACGCTGGTGAAGAAGCTTCGGTCGTCGTTGCCAAGGTCATCGAAGGCAAGGGCAACTACGGCTACAACGCCGCTTCGGGCGAGTACGGCGACCTGGTCGAAATGGGCGTGCTGGACCCGACCAAGGTTACCCGCACCGCACTGCAGAACGCCGCTTCGGTGGCTTCGCTGATGCTGACCACCGACTGCGCCGTGGCCGAAACGCCGAAGGAAGAGTCGGCTCCGGCAATGCCGGGCGGCATGGGCGGCATGGGCGGCATGGAAGGCATGATGTAAGCCATCCCCAGCCTACTGCCCGTGTGGGCAGGCTGCGATGAAAAAAACCCCCGCGGGCGCGAGTCCGCGGGGGTTTTTGTTTGGGTCTAGCCGCGCTCTGCCGGATGTACCGACACAACCCGCGCCGGCACATGCACGCGCGCGGCCAGCATCGGTACCACCGCCACGGCGTAGGCCGCGGCAACGAGGAAGTAGGTGGATTGCAGGCCGAGCGCCTGCGTACCCCAGCCCCCAAGCGCGATACCAGCCACATGCGACAGCTGGATGACGCGGATCCGAGAGTCCTGGTCGTGCATGCCGTATCTCCCGCAGTCGCCGCCGTTCAGAAATCCACCGTGGCCGACAGCAGCACCGTGCGCGGCGCCGCCAGTGAAAAGCCACCCCATGAGGTCACGCCTGCCCAGTAGTCGCGGTCGAACACGTTGAGCACGTTGGCGCGGAACGTGGTGGCCTTGCCGCCGATCCTGGTGGTGTAGCGCGCGCCGACGTCAAAGCGCGTCCAGGCCGGCAGGCTGGCGGTGTTGGCCTGGTTCACGTACTGCCGGCCGGTGTAGAGCATGGCGCCGGTCAGCGTCAGGCCCGGTACCCACGGCAGGTCCCACTCGGCACCGAGGTTGGCCTGCAGGTCCGGCACGCCGATCGCGGTCTTGCCGACACTGGCGGCGGTCGGGGATCTGGTGATCTCGCTGTCGATCAGCGTGACGCCTCCAAGCAGGCGCACGCGCGGCACCACTTCACCGAACACGTTGAACTCGAGCCCGCGGTTGCGCTGCTCGCCATTGACGGAGAACACGTTGTTATCGAGCTGCCCGGTGGGCTTGGCGATCTGGAAGGCCGCCAGCGTTGTGGTGAAGCGGCCGAAATCGAACTTAGTGCCGATCTCGTACTGGTTCGCCTTGTATGGCGCAAAGGCTTCGCCGGCGTTGCTGGCCGTGGGCGGCGCCACGTCGCCGCGGCTCAGGCCCTGAATGTAGTTGGCGTAGACCGACCAGTGCTGCGTTGGCTGCACCACCAGGCCCACCATCGGCGTGGTGGCGCTTTCGTCGTAGTAGGTCGAGACCGCGCCGGTAGCCTGGTTGTAGTTGCGTGTCCTGACGCGTTGCTGGCGCAGGCCCAGCGTCAGCAGCACGCGTTCGTCAAGGAGGGACATGGTGTCGGACAACGCCACGCCGCTCAGGTCGGTGGCGGTCAGGCGCGGCACCGTCGACGGCGCCTGCAGGTTCTGCGCGGTCTGCATCACCGGATCGTAGATGTTGGAGGCCACCGGCGTGCCCGAGGTGAACGCGCGGTCGAAGCGCTCGGTATAGGCGCTGGCCTGCAGCGTGAGCGCATGTTTGACCGCACCCGTGGCAAAGCGTGCGCGCAAGCCGCCGTCGAAGGTGCCGCGGTCGACCTTGAATTTGTAGAAGGTGGGGGTGCTCAGGGTATCGCCCTGTGCATTGGTGATGATCGGCGTGGTGCCGAAGACCCGGTCGACACGGCTCCACCCGCCGCCGGCGCTGGCGAACGCCGTCAGTGAATCGTTGACGTCGTACTCAGCATGGAACAGCACCGCTTCCTCGCGGCCCTTGGAATACTCCCACGGCTGCGTGATATTGCGCCGGCCGTCAGGCGCTCCCGGAACCGCCAGCCCGGGCGAAATCATCAGCGGCCGCCCCGGCGCATCGATGCGCTCCTCCTGCGCCAGCACGTCCAGCGACGCGCGCAGCTGCTTGCCGCGATAGTCCAGCGCGAGCGCCCCCACCGGCGCCTTGCGCGACTGGTTGTCGGCGGTGGTGTCGCCGTTGTAGTAGCTGCCGTTGGCACGGATGCCCCATTCGCGGTCCTCGCCGAAGCGGCGTGCCACGTCCACGTGACCGCCGAATTGCGTGTCCGACGCGTAGGTCGCGGTGAACCGGGTCAGGTCATCGCCGGCGCGCTTTGGCACGATGTTGATCACGCCGCCCACGCCGCTGTTGGGCGACATGCCGTACAGCAGCGCGGCGGGACCCTTCAGCACCTCGACGCGTTCGGCGTAGTCGGTGAATACGCGGTAGCTGGGTGCAATGCCATACAGGCCGTTGAAGGCGATTTCCCCCGAGTTGGATTCATTGATCGGAAAGCCGCGGATGTAGAACGTGTCGATATTGGCCCCCGCCAGTCCGGTGGCGCGCACCGAGGGGTCCTTGCTGAGCGCCTCGGCCACGGTGGCGGACTGCTGGTTCTGGATCAGCTCGGCGGTGTAGCTGGTCAGGTTGAAGGGCGCCTTCATGATGGTGGTGTCGCCCAGCATGCCGAGCCTGCCGCCGCGGGCGACCTGGCCGCCGGCATACTGCGGCGGGACCTGGTCTGGCTCGGCGCTGGCGCTGACGGTCACCTGCGGCAGGGTCGGCGCTGCCGGCCGGGGTGCGGTGACACCGCCGGACGTGCCAGCCTCCTGCGCGCTGACCGCTTGTAGCTGGAACGTGACCAGCACACCCATCAGCAAATGCGACGGCGCGAGCAGCGGGCACCTGCGTGGGCAGCGCGGCGCAGCAAGACGAGCAAGGCTGGCGCGCACGCGCCCCCGGTGGTTCGTGACTGACATGACAAAACCTCTTTGCTACGGAAGGAAGTCAGGTAGGGGGGCAACGGCCGCGCCTTCTGTGTGCGCCGCAAAAAATGGTATTGCAAATGCGAATCGTTATCAACTAAATTGAGTGAAATTCGACTCGATCTGCCGGAACCGTCAAAGCACTACGCCGAGGTCGCCATTCCGAAACCGGAAATTTCCGCAATCCCAGGGCCAGTCCAGAAGCAGCAGATGGACCCGCGGGGCTGCGCGCGGTGCTGTGCATCCAGCTGCGCTACGACAACGCGCGCGTGCGCGTGCGCGACTGGAACACCGGCGAGCCGTTCGAGATCGCGCGCATCTTCCGCACCATTGCCGCCGGCGCGCTGTTCCCGTACAAGATCACGCGGCACTTCTTCGAGCCGCGGCTGCCGGACACTTCGGTGCAGCTGGCGCGGCTAAGGGATCGCCGCGTGAGCCGCGCGTCCCCATGACGAGCGCAAACGCGTGACCGCGTCAGACTTCAACCACGCAGCACCAGTCGAAGGCTTTGTTCTCCACCTCGCCGGTACGGCGGCTGACATAGCCGCGCGGGTTGCACACCACGCGCGAGTTGTCGACGCAGTAGTCGAAGCTGGTGTGGGTATGGCCGTGGATCCACAAATCTGCCTGCGCCACCAGGTCAGGCCGGCGTGACAGGAAGCCACCGGAGACCAGGTCGTGAGAGAAGCGCGGATCCAGGCTGCCGAGGTCCGGGCCGTGGTGCGTGACCACGACCGTCTTGCCGGCGTAGGGCCGCGCCAGCTGCGCCTGCAGCCAGTCGGAGGCGGCCAGGTGGCGTGCCAGTGCGTCCTGCGGCGTGAACTGGCGCATGTGGCCATCGTCGCCGCGGATTTCGATCAGCCGGTGGTCGTACATCGCTTTCGCGCACGCCTGCATCGCCTCGTCGCGCCGGTCGGTGCCGAACAGCGTGTAGTCGGTCCACCAGGTCGTGCCGATGACGCGCACGCCGTCGAATTCGGCCACCTCGCCATTGAGCAGGCGTACACGGGGATGTTCTGCCGCGGCCTCGGTCATCTGCTGGTCGACGGTGTCGAAATTGCTCTCGTAATACTCGTGGTTGCCCGGCACATAGACCACCGGCTGGCTGAACGTACCGATGGCCCAGTCGATGCCGTCGCGGCCGTTGGCGATATCGCCGGCCAGTATCACCAGGTCGGCGTCGCACGCGGGTACGGACTGCGGCAGGTTGTGTTCGATGTGGAGGTCGCTCAGGATGCGTAGCTTCATCGGGACTCCAGGCGGGTAGGGCGCACTGCAAGGACGCGGCGCCGGCAGGGGGATTGCCTGCATTCTTCAGAAGCAAGACCGTCCGGTCAAGCCCCGCAACTCGCCCGGCAAAGCAAAAAAGCCCGGAACCTGGGTTCCGGGCAAGTGACTGTCTTGCCGGCATTGCACCGGGAGACAGCCGGGGGAAACTGTCGCGGTTTCCCGGGGGATTTATCCTCCTTGTCCTGCCATGGTTGGCAGCAGCACGCGATAGATCTGGATGAAGGCCGGCCCCAGCAGCACCAGCAGCAATGACGGGAAGATTGTGAAGATCAGCGGGAACAGCAGCTTGAGCGCAATCTTGGCGGCCTGCTCCTCGGCGCGCATGCGGCGCTTGGTGCGCAGCATGTCGGACAGCACGCGCAGCGACTCGCCCAGGCTGGTGCCGAAGCGGTCGGCCTGGACCAGCATCGACGCAAACTTGTCCACGTCTTCGACGCCGGTGCGCAGCGACAGGTTGGTGAGGGCCTTTTCCTTGGAGAAGCCCGAGCGCAGTTCCAGCAGCATCAGCTGCAGTTCATCGGCCAGCACCGGGCAGCGCAGCGCCAGCTCGTCGGCCACGCGCATCAGCGCCGCATCCAGGCCGAGACCGGCTTCGACGCAGACGGTCAGCAGGTCGATTACGTCGGGGAATTCTTCGAAGACGGTGCGTTGGCGTTGGGAGACCTTGCGGGCGAGGACTATGTTGGGGAGGTAGTAGCCTATGGCGCCGAGCAGAGCCAGCAGCGCGAACATCAGGTTGCGCTCCTGGAGCGCTGGCTGGCCGCTAAGCGCGAGGAGCCCGATAAATGGCAGCACCACCGCCAACACCGTCTTTGCGCCAAAATACAGCGGTGCAGCTTGCGCGCCGCGCCAGCCGGCGTTCATGAAGCGCACGCGCAACTGTGAGTTCTCCCAGCCTTCCTTTGGCAACGACAGGCGCGACACGGGCCTGGACCACTGAACCAGTTTGTCGATCCATGCGTGCTGCCTCCCTGCGTCAGGTACCAGCCCGTTCTGGCCGGCGAGCTGTTCCATGCGGCCGCGCATGCGGTTGGGCGAGAGCACGTACAGCACGCCGAACACCGTGCCGAACGCGGCAACAAAGATCAGGCCCAGTATGAGGAGCTGGTCGGCCTGCAACCCCTGGATAATGCCTTGCATGATGGACTCCCGTCAGGTGGCTGTCCTTGCCTTGTATAGTTCTGTGTCGCCGTTGCTCGCTGGTTCGCACGTCATACGCGGATGCGGATGATCTTCCGCATCCACAGCACGCCCATGGACATCGAGAACAGCGCGCCGCCCACCATCTGCAGGCCGATCGGGTCTTCCCACAGTACCCGCATGAATCCGGGGTTGACCACCAGGACCATTCCGGCGGTACAGAAGGGCAGCAAGCCGAGGATCCACGCGGACAGCCGGCCTTCTGCGGACAGCACGCGGATCTTGTCGAACAGCTTGAGGCGTTCTCGCACCAGGTTGCCGATGGTGTCGAGGATTTCGGCCAGGTTGCCGCCGCTCTCGCGCTGGATCAGCACCGCGATGACGAAGTAGCGCAGGTCATTGACCGGCACACGCATGGCTAGATTGGTCATGGCTTCGTCCAAGGCCACGCCGTAGTTGATCTCTTCGAAGGTGGTGCGGAACTCCGGCCCGATCGGGGCCTTCATCTCTTCCCCGACCATGCCGAGCGCGCCGCTGAAGGCATGCCCAGCGCGCAGCGCGCGGCTGATCATGTCGACCGCGTCCGGCAGCTGCGCTTCCAGTTTCTTCAACCGCTTCTGGCGCAAGCGGATCACGTGCAGCACGGGCAGTATCCCGGCCAGCGCGGCGCCGGCAAGCATCAGCGGCAACGGTACCGGCAACAGCGGCACCAGTGCCACCGTGCACAGCACCACCAGCCCGCAGTAGCCCAGCAACTGGGCCACGGACCACGTGCTGCCGGACTGCTCCAGCCAGCGGTCTAGCGTGCCGATGCGGGGCACGCTCATCAGCAGCTTCTCCATACGTGGCGATTCGCTGAGCATGCGCTTTTTCAGTATCGACAGGCGCTCGGCACTGATCTGCCCGCCCGCGGACAGCGCTCGCAGCCGCGCCTCGATGCGCCTGGCAGCGGGGCCGTGTACGTTGTTCCACCACAGATAGATGCCTTCGACGCACAGCACTACGGCAACGAACAGCAGGATGCCGAAGGCATAGAAGATCGTACTCATGTGTATCTCCCCCGGAATGCTTGACTTGGTTTCGAGCCATGCGGGTCAGACGTCGTATCGCTTGGCTGGGTCATAGGTCTCATCTGGCAGGCCGACGCCGAATACGCGCAGCCGCTCGGCAAACTTGGGATAGACGCCGGTGGCACGGAAATGCCCGCGCACCGTGCCATCCTTGTCCACCCCGGTGCGCTGGAAGGTGAAGATCTCCTGCATGTTGATGATGTCGCCCTCCATGCCGGTGATTTCCGAGATGCTGATGATCTTGCGGCGCCCGTCGGTCAGGCGCGCCGCCTGCACGATCACGGTGATGGCCGAGGCGATCTGCTGGCGCATGGCCTTGGCGGGCATGGTCAAGCCGGCCATGCTGACCATGTTCTCCAGGCGCGTCAGTGCGTCGCGCGGCGTGTTGGCGTGGATCGTGGTGAGCGAGCCTTCGTGGCCCGTGTTCATCGCATTGAGCATGTCAAGCGCTTCGCCGCCGCGCACTTCGCCCAGGATGATGCGGTCAGGACGCATCCGCAGCGCGTTGCGCACCAGTGCGCGCTGGTTGATCTCACCCTTGCCTTCGATATTGGGCGGGCGCGTTTCCAGCCGCAGCACGTGGGGTTGGCGCATCTGCAATTCAGCCGCATCCTCGATGGTGATGACGCGCTCGTCTTCAGGGATGAAGCCCGACAGGATATTGAGCAGCGTGGTTTTGCCGCTGCCGGTGCCGCCCGAGACCAGCACGTTGACCTTGGCGGTCGACAGCGCTTGCAACAGTTGCGCCATCGGCGGCGTCAGGCTACGCAGGTCGACCAGGTCGGTGACCTGCAGCGGATTGACGGCAAAGCGGCGGATCGACAGCAATGGGCCATCGATCGCAGAGGGCGGAATTATTGCATTGACGCGCGAGCCGTCGGGCATGCGCGCATCCACCATCGGGCTGGTTTCGTCGATGCGGCGGCCCATGCGCGAGACGATCTTCTCGATCACCTTCATCAGATGAGCGTCGTCGTAGAACACCACGTCGGTAAGCTCGAGCTTGCCGCGCCGCTCGACGTAGGTCTGGCGCGACGTGTTGACCAGGATGTCGGAGACGGTGGGATCCTTGAGCAGCGGCTCGAGCGGGCCAAAGCCAAACATCTCGTCATAGATTTCAACGGTAAGCTGGCGGCGCTCGTTGTCGTTGAGCAGCACCTTCTGCTCGTCGATAATCAGATTGACCAACGCAGCAATTTCCTGCCGCACCTGCTCCTGCGGAAAGCGCGCGAGGCGCTCCAGCTCGACCCTGTCGAGCACGGTTTCGTGCACATCGCGCTTGAGTGCGTGATAACCGGGCGAGGTCGACGTCCTGGACTGCCCGCCGAATTGAATCGATGCGCTGCCATTGGCGTGGAAGGCGGGTGCGGCGGTGGCCAGCTGTTCGCGAATTGACATGATGGTTCCCCTTGTATTGTGTTCTTGCGCGTTGCCGTGCGTGCTGTGGAATCGCAGCCCGGCGCTCACGTGCTCTTGGCGCGCAGCATCAGCCGACGCAAGGGCGATACCGCCTCGGACCGCACGCGCCGTTCAGCCTCGGGGCTGGCGGCAAGCTGCGTGGCCATCGCCTGCAGTGCCCGTGCAACGCCGCTGCGCCGGCTTAGCTTGGCCACGGGCTCGCCATGGCTGACGGATTCCTCGACCACCGACGGATCGTCGGGCAGTGCGAACGCGACCTTCATCCCGAAGATGTCTTCGATCGACGCGCGCGGCACTTCGTTCTTGCGCCCGGTCCGGTTCAGCACCAGGCGGATCTTGTCGGCGGGATAGCGCAAAGCGCGCAGGATCTCGATCAGACGGCGTCCCGGCGGACCGTAGGCGATGGCGGGTTCGGCGACGACGCAGATGCGGTCGCTGTGGTCGAGCATGCTGAGAGACACCGGATCGATGCTCTGGCCGATATCGAAGATGACGAAGTCGTACTTCGGTTGGAGCACCGACAGGATCCACTCGAGCTTGTCCTTCTGCAGCTGGCTCGCCTTGACCGGATCGCGGGCACCGGCGAGCACGTCAAAGCCGTTCTCTACATGCACCAGGCAGGCTTCCAGGAAGGCGGCATCGGCGCGCTCAATCTGGTCGCAGATGTCGGGAAGGGTGGAAGGGGGCGTCTTGTCGCTGACCAGGTGAGTCAGGTCGCCGAAGTGCCGGTTCAGGTCCACCACCAGCACGCGCTTGCCCAGATGGCGAGCCAGCGCGTCGCCCAGGTTGGCGCAGACGAAGCTGGTGCCGGCGCCGCCCTTGCAGGAGATCACCGAGATGACCTGCGCCGAGTCTTGCTCGCGCGGCACGTGCGTGGCTTCGACGCGCTTGAGTGCCTCGGCGAACTGGGCCTTGTCCAGCGGCCAGGAGAGCACGTCGCGGATGCCTGCACGCATGGCCTTGATCAGCACCTCGGAGTCCGGCGCATGCGTGACGAGGATGCACGGCAGGTCGGGGTGCTGCTGGCGCAGTGTCTCGATTGCCAGCATCTGTCCGGGGCCGACGGCTGACACTTCCAGGATCAGCAGGTCAGCCATGCGCAGGCGGCTGGCATGGAACGGAAAGCGGGCCAGGCTTTCGTGCAGCAATATGGCCTGGAAGTTGCCGACCATGGTGCTGAGCCGGTTGATTTCGGCCAGCCGTTCGGCGTCTTCGGATGCGATCAGGATCTTCAGCATGATGTCCTCGCGGTGCGCTGGTCGGTACGGGTAGGAGGTCTGGGTTCGGATCGGGATGGGTGAGCAGGGCGTCAGCTGCAAACCGTGCCGCCGGTGGCTGTGCGCAGGCTCTCGCGCGTCATGGTGGTGGTGAACGGCGGCATGCCCAGGCTAAGCGGGACCAGCGGTATCACCGTGTTCACCGTGACGCCGGTCACGTTGACACTCACGCTCTGGCAGCTTGCACGCGCGGTTGCCGCATCCGAATCGCAGCCCACGGGTTCATAGGCCAGGCTGATGTTCGAGTTCTGCAGAAGCGGCAGCATCTGTCGCATGCGCGTCTTGATGACGGCGTCGCCGGCGTCGCATACCACCGCCATGCGTGCGCCCAGCCTTGTCGCCTCGGCCGCCGTGTTCCAATAAAACAGCACGCGCGAGAACTCGGCGATGCCAATCAGCAGCGTGAAGAAAACCCCTGCGATCAAGCCGAACTCAACCATGGTGGCGCCTCGCTGGTGTGACGGCGTGCGCGCCGCAAGGCAGGACGGGGCGAACGGTTTCATAGCACTTGCCTCATGACGGTGGTGATGTCGCCGAAGGTCATCCCGGCCACATCGATAAAGGACTGCAGCGGGGTGTAGCCGAAACCGGTAACACGGACCGCCACCAGGTTCACGGTGCCGGCCGGCGTGCCGGCGCCGCCAGGGTTGTCGTAGGTGTTGACGTTATTGAACGACTGGCCGGGACATCCGCTAGCATCCACGCGGTCGCAGATCACCACCATGGAAGTGGTTAGGCCCGGAGCGAGCGTCGCGCCGCTGCAGGCGCTGTTGCCGTACACCGCCAGGCATTTGGCAGCGGCGGCCGGATAGCTGACGTCGTCCGGCGAGAACTGCGAGAGGTAGCGTGCCGCGGTGCGGGTCGCCTTGGTCAACGTGTCGTACTGGTAGATCGCGCGCCCGAATTCAGCCACGCCGCACGCCATCAGCAACATCGGAGCCAGCAGGATGCCGAACTCGACGGCGGCTACACCCCGCTGGCGCTTCGATGCTGGCTGGTGCTGTTGTTTGCGCGACATGAAAAGCCGTTTCATGACCATCTCCTATTGCACGAGCACCGGCACCAGCGGGCCCACGCCGCCACCAGCCCCCGGCATGCCTTGCGTGGCGCAAGGGCTGCCGGGCATGGTCGAGGTGCCGCGGTATTCCAGCCGCACGGTGTCATTGCGGCCGCCCTTCTGCATGGGTTCCACCATGAGCAGGCAAGCCCAGCCGGTGACCGGTACCTTGTGCACGCCGCCGGTGCCGAAGGTGGAGCAATCGACGATCGGCGCAAGTACCAGCCTGCGGTCGGCACCCGCCTCATGCGTGGCCTTGGCCGACGCATTGCCCTGCGTGTCGAGGCCTGTGGTGCCATCGCCCTGGTAGGCGCGGTAAGCACCGCGAGCGGCGAGGAAGTTCGGCTGGGCGTTGCCGAGGCTGTCGCTGGAACTGCCGTTGTACGCGTTGAACTTGGCCGTCCACGTGGCATCCGTATAGGCAAAGCCGGTGAAGTCCGTCACGCCCACGGTCTTGCCGGCTTTGACGATGCCGAAGCGGCTGTTCCATTCGTCGGCCAGCGACGCCTTGTCACCGGTGGTGCCGATCTCGGTGCCGGTGGAAGGGAGGTTGCACTGGCCCGCGCCCTTGAGCTGATTGGCCAGATCCTTGGCACTGCTGCCGCCCGTCAGGTCGGCCCAGCCGAAATTGCCGCCACCGTAGGCCACGCTGTCCTTGTCCGCGGTGCCGGACTTAGTGGTCAGCCACTGGCCGATGGTGTAGCCGCCCGGCACGGGCGGATTGGCCGTATCCGCCCGGCAAACGAACACTGGAATCGCGCAAGCAGTCTGCGCAGAGGTGGTGGTCGCCACAGCGAACGCAGCCACCGTGCTAGGCCCGATATCGATGCCTGGCATGGCATTGAGTACGTGCGCGAACCAGTGCGCGATGCCCACACGGGAAACATCGCAGCGGACGTACTTGATGGTATCGAGTGGGTAGCTGACCGAGTCCTTGTCGAGGAAGGGATTGTCGAGGGAATCGGTATAGGTCACGCTGCTACTGGCGACCAGTTGCACCTGTTCCTGCTGGAACAGGGCTTGGTTGCGCGAGCCGGCGGTGATGCCGGCCGCCTCCGACACGATCAGCGGCGTGGCGCCGGTGAGATCCCGGGCCGCGGCCAAGGCGCATGCGTCGGCACTGTTCTGCAGTTCGCTCTTGGCCACGTACAGCTTGCCCAGATCGAGCGCCAGGCCAACCATGCCGACCAGCACCACGATCACGATGCCCATGATGATGGCCACAGCGCCGCGCTCGCGTGCGCGGCGAGTCGCCAACGTGGTGCCGTGAAACGTGGGTCTGGTCATGATGGTGCTCCCGGTATCGTGGTGATCAACGTGCGCTGCCGCCCATGCCGATGCCGCCGTAGCCACCGGCGCCGAAGTCGATGGTCATGGATTGCGAGCCGCCTTGCTGTGGCTTCGACAGCGAGCGGTCGAAATTGCGCATCGCCGCCACAGCGGTCTTGCCATCGGTACCCGTGACAGTGGGGAGTCCCGCTGGCGCGTCTGGATTGATGATCTGCATCTGCGTGACGGTAGCCAGCGCCACGCCGCGCTGGTGGTCCCACACCGGCGTGGATGTCATGCACGCGGACAGCGTCAGGCTGGCGAGGGTGCCGAGCGCCAGGGTGGTGGGGGCGCGCGAAAGCTTGAGGTTCTTCATGATCGTTCTCCTATGGGCGCGGCAAGTCAGTTGCCGCCCGGGCCGTTGCGCCCTGCGGTGCTGTCGGTAGCGGCCGCCCGGGTGAGCGCAAGACGTGCTGCGGTGGCTTCGATGCGGGCGATGCGCGCGGCGGTGTCCTCGGCCGGCGGGGCGGCCGCAATGCGCGCTACTGGCGCCGGCGCCGTCTTGCCCGGCCTGGGTGCCTCAGCGACGGCCAATGGCATTGCCGCTGGGACGACCGGCTCATTAAGCGGACGGCCGGTGGGCACGGGGCCCATCGATACGGACGTCGGGGCGGCTTCGCTGCGCGGTGCCGATGGCGCGGTGGCAGGTGCTCCAGCAGGTACCGCCGGCTGCGACGGTGCAGGCGCTGGCGCCGGCATCTGCTTGCCGCTGCCTTCCATATTGCCCATGAAATACAGGGACAGCGGATTGGGCGTCGAGAAGCTGTCGGTCGGCAGCGGGTAATTGTTCGTTTGCATGGGCTTGACCAGGCGCGGTGTGATGATGAACACCAACTCGGTCAAGTCTTGCTGGTACTGCGTGCTGCGGAACAGCGTCCCTAGCACGGGTACTTCGCCGGCACCTGGCAGCGCCTTGAGCGAGCCGCGCGCGCTGTCGGTCAGCAGACCGCCGATGGCAAAGCTCTCGCCGTCTCGCATTTGTACGGTCGTGGAGGCGCGGCGGGTGGTGATAACTGGCAGGATGGTCTGGCCTGCGAGGGTGCCACCCCGTATGGTGGCGCCTGTGGGCGACAGTTCGGACACTTCAGGCGCGACCTTCAGATGGATGCGGCCGTTGGCCAGCACGGTGGGCGTGAACTTCAGACCTACACCGAACTCTTCTTCCTGCAGCGTGACGGTGCCGGCTCCGTTCAACACGTTGGACTGCGCCACGGGAATATAGATTTTGCCGCCCGCCAGGAAGCTCGCCTCCTGGCCGCTGATCGTGACCAGGTTCGGTTCTGCCAGTATCTTGACCAAGCTGTCGTTCTTCTGCGCATCCAGTGCGATGTCGAACGGTCGGTTGTTGGCCTTGCTGGCGAAGATCGCGGTCGACGCGCCGGTCAGCAAGGACGTCACCAGTCCGCCGCTCCAGGAACCGAAGCCGCCCTGCAGGTTGACCGTCGAACCAAGCTGGTTCAGCAGTGTCTTGGATACCTCCGCCACCTTGACTTCAAGCATCACCTGCTGCGGTGTGTCGACCGACAGCATGTTCAGCACATTGCCCTTCCTGTTGCCGTTGCCGTCGGCGCTGTGCGCCGCGTTGGCGTAGGCCTGGGCGATTTCCATCGCTTGCTGTGCGGCCTGCGCATTGGTGACGCTGCCCGTCAGCACCAGGTTATCGGCGGCCGTGGTGACGCGGATGCCCGGTTCGCCCGGCAGCAAGTGTCCGAGCGAGGTCTGCAGGCCGCCGGCATCGGCGTTCACCACCACATTGATGATGCTGCACGAGCCGCTGCGGCCCTGCACGATCATGTTGGTAGTGCCGACGCTACGGCCCAGCACATATAGTGTCTGCGGGGACACCATGGTGGCCTGTACCACGTTCGGGTTGCCAAGTGTGCGATTGCGCACGGCTTCGGGTAGCGGGATCAGTTGGGACTTGCCGACCGGCACTACCACGCTGGATTCATTGCGAATCGCTCCCGTGCAGTTCGGCCCCCGCGCCTCCGCAGCCGGCACTGGAGCCGGCGCGTTGTTTTGCGCGACCGCCGCAGGGCCTCCAGGAGTCATGCTGATCGTCATCTGCATGGGACCTGCAGGCGCCTTGGCGGCCGCCGGCGCGGTCGTCTTGGCCAGGTTGCCCGCCTCCATGGCAGCCTGCGCGGCCGCCGCGAGCGGTGTGCAGAGAATGGCGGTCAGCACCAGCATGCGGGTGCCGCCGGCGGTGTTGGTTCGGTTGCGGTTCATTTTGGATCTCCCCCCGGAGCGTGTTGCTTGGCTGGTTTGACGAAAATTGGCCGGTTCGTGGCACGAACGCTCAGAAGCATTCGATGCCGCCCTGCATGCCTGCCAGCACGCCGATGCAGTTGCCGGACCGCGCGGGCTGTGCCGCCACCGTGCGGGTCTTGACCACGGTGCGGGTAGCGGTCTGAGTCACCACCTTGACGGGTGCCGGTTCTGGGGCCTTGCCCAGCAACGTGCCCTTGGTGGCACCGCCGGTGTTGATGTCGGCGACGTCCATCTGGTTACGCAGCACCAGCGACAGCGTGCCCACGCTGCGCGCCACATCCAGCTTCTCTGCCTGCTCCGGCGTGACTTCCAGCGTTACGGCGTTGACCACCTTGGGCTGGGTGTCATCGCGGCTTACCTGCTGCGCCACCGCCAGCACCAGGATCTTCTCCAGCACGATCTTGGAGATGCTGCCGGCCTGCGCGGTCTTGGCTTCTTCATTGGTGTTGACGATCACGTCGACGTAGTTGCCAGGCAATGCGAAGCCTGCCACGCCGACAACATCGTTCACGCGCACCGTGATGGCACGCTTGCCGTCGTTGATCACGGCGGACAGGCCGCCCTTGGTGCCGACCGGCGCGAGCTTGGCGTCGAGGACGGGCTCGCCGCGCTGCAGGCTGGTGCGTACCACGCGGCCTTCCAGCGCTTTGACGTCTTCGAATGCGCCGGGCGGCACGCTGCCCGATGGCCAGCTGACCAGCCGCAACTGACTGCCGTTGAGCGGCTGGCCCAGGTTCAGGTCGACGGTGGCGACGACCACCTGCTTCACCGCGCTCGAAGACTGCTGCACCAGCCAGCGCGACGCCGATACCACTGCCGCTACGCCGGCGACCAGCGCGATCAGCAGCATCAGGATTGCACGTGTGTTCTTCATGATGACTCTCCCTGCAATGGTCCGTTTCGGGTGGTTGCCGTATCAGCCGGCGGCGCGGTTCCCGTCCGGCCAGCGATGGGCCAGGCCGGGCGGCGGGTTCTCGAGTGCCGGTCGCAGTCCGTAATAGCTCTGCCAGGCGTTGAGCAACGCTTCTTCAGTGATGTGCGGAGCGGCGCCGTGGTAGCGCACGTCCGATGCCACCAGCCGAAGCAGGTCCCGCGGGATGCACGCGAGCAGCGGCGTGTCCGCGGAGAAGTGCAGCACCTGTACCAGGAAATCGAGGACGGCATCGCTGCTGGTCAGGCCGAAATCGGTGGCGGTGCGCTGGTACACCTCGCGATAGTCATCCTGGGACAGCGGACCCACGTAGAGCTTGCTGCCGAGCCGGCGCAGGAACGCGTCGTCGGCCAGCTCGGACGGTTCCAGGTTGGTCGAGAACACCGGCCAGACGTCGAACGGCACCGAGAAACGCACGCCCGTGCGCAGGGTGAACATGTCGACATTGCGGTCCAACGGCACGATCCAGCGGTTGAGCAGTTCGGCCACGCCTACCAGCTGGCGGCCCAGGTCGTCGACGATATAGATGCCGTTGTTGGCCTTCATGTGCGGCGGGGCCTGGTAGAAGCCGGAGGTGCTGTCGTAGCGCAGGTCGAGCATCGACAGCGTCAGTTCGCCGCCGGACAGCACCACCGGGCGATGGCACAGGACCCAGCGGCGGTCCAGTGACCGGTGCGCCGGCGATGCCTCGTTGTCGTCGAACGGCTTGTGCACCAGCGGATCGAAGACCTGGATGATTTCGCCGGCCACCGTGATCGCATGCGGCACGGGTACCGCGCCGGGGAGCAGCACGCCCAGGCGCTGCGCCAGAAAGGTCTTGCCGCTGCCTGGCGGGCCGTAGATCATCAGCGCGCGGCAGGTATTGAGGGCCATGCCGATCGCGTCGAGCAGTTGCAGCGGGACGACCAGGTCATGGAACGCCGCCGTGACATCAGCTTTGGTCACCGATGCCTGGGTCACTGAATGCCGCTGCACGGCATCCAGGTAGGCGGCCAGCGTGACTGGCGCCGCTCCGGTGTAGCTGCAGCGCGCCGTGGCTTCGGCCGCGCGGGTATAACCCGCGTCGGTGAGGCGGAAGCGTACGTCGAGGTCGCTGCTGCCGCGATGCGCGATCTCGAGCAGCCGCTCGCGCACCGCCACGGCGGCCACTTCGTTGACTGCGGTAGCTGGCAGCTTCAGCGTGTCGGTCAACACCGCCAGCGTGACGGTGCGATGCAGGTAGGCGGCTTTGAGGAGCAGGCTGAGCAGCAACGAGATATCCAGGCCGGTTTCGGCGATGCTCCGGGGCAGCACATGCCAGGGCGGCACTGGCGCCGAACGGTGGTCGGCGTGCCCGTTGCGGGCGGGCGGCAACGGTTCGAGATGCCGCACTGCATGGCTTGTTTCGTGATGCTCGATCATCGCCGTTCCCCGTTTATATGTGCGCTCGTCAATAGGTGTGTCGTTGATGCGCGCGGTTTTGCTGCATGTGTCATTTGCTGGCAAACAGCACGACTAGCGTGCCTGCTGCAATCGCCACACCGTAGGGCAGCGATCCAACCGATTGTCCATTCGGCCTCGCGCGCACGATGCCCCAGACGTTGCGCAAGACGAGTCCGCCGCTGCGGAACCAGAACACCAGTGCCAGTGCCCAGAGGCCACCTACGAGGAAGGCCACCAGCGCTATCTCGAACGCCATGGCCGCGCCGAGCCACGCGCCCACGGCAGCCATGAGCTTCACATCGCCTGCCGCCATGCCGCGCAGCAAATACAGCGGCAGGAGCACTGCGAGCCCAGTCAGCCAGCCGAGCGACCAGGTCAGGAAGCCATGCCCGAATCCGTGCATCGCAATTTGCGCAGGTATTGCCAGCGCCCATGCGCCGAAGGTCAACCAGTTCGGGATCCGACGGCGCTGCAAGTCGATGGCCGCAGCCGTCAGCACGATTACGATGGTGAGCGGGCCGATGTAGGGAGAGATCGTCGACATGGCAAGTTCCGTTACTCATGGCATCAAGGGCAGGACCGACACCACTAGTTCATAAAGCGTGCGTACCTGGGTGCCCAACATCGTTACTGCGCTCAAGATCACCATGGCGATCAGGGTGCCTAACAGCGCGTACTCGAGCGAAGTCACGCCGCGCTCGTCGTGTTGAAACACCTTGTGAAGCGCATCGGATCGTGGCACGGTCGCCTCCGCAATTTGAACTATCCCATTCCGCTAGTAGCGTGGACCGCCATGCAGTCCACGCCGTTGCCTGATGTCGCTGCTTAGGGCGCTGCCGGTACTACGAGCTTTCCTTGGATATAGTTAAAGATGGTGCTCAGCTGCGTGCCAACGAGCGTGACCGAAGCAATGATCACGACGGCGATCAGCGCGGCGATCAGTCCGTACTCGATGGCGGTAACGCCGTCTTCGTCGCGGACGAACTGCTTCAGGGCTTGCGTGATGAAATGCATGACAATCTCCTTGATGGAAAGGTGCCCTCGCGGGCTTCAGGACTTCTCTGCAACACAACTACGGTTCAGCGTCGAATGAATCGGCTGCTCGGGCGGACGCCCGGCGGGGCACACGTTGCGCAGGCGTGGAACGGCCAGCGCCCGGCGCCTGCCCGTGCGCCGCGCGGGCTGCGCGCCAGCAACCGCCGTTCGGCCGAGGCGTGCATGCAACGTGTCGCGTGATGGGTGTGACCGGCGCGTGCTAGGCTGCGCAGCGGCACGCTGCTGCCGCGGCGCGCACAGAGCGGCTCGTGTGCGTGGCGGCGCGGTATGGCGGGCTGGCGGTCAACTGGCATGGCAAAGCTCCCCTTATGTACTGGTCCACCGGCAATCGCTGTGCTGGCAGTTGCGGAACGCTTGGCGGTGCTCCGCATGCCAGCCATAAGGCAAGGCGTGGGCCAGCCTCACTCAGGCCGTTGCAGCACAAGGCTTTGCGGGTCATGGCACGATCGGACTGACCCGGGCGTGACGGCAAATGGCAGGGTTTCGGGGCGTCCTCGTTGCCACCCGGAAACGGTGGCGGGGCAAGCGATTTCGGATGACGCGACTTTTGGATGAGGGTCGCGCGATAGGGCGACGGTGGACGTCTTCATGGACCGGATGCGCGGCTCAGCCATAAGCATGAGTGCCGGTGCGGTGACTACTGCGCCTGGCTGAGCTTGCGGCCTGCGCGAAGGCGTAGCCAGACCCGACGACCGACAGATGGACGAGGCGCGCGCTTGCCGGCACGGCGTTTCCGCGGAGAAACATGCACTTTGCGCATACGGTGCCGTGATGCTGCCGGACGGGCCGATATCCTGCCCGCAAGCCCTTGTGTACCGTCACTTGGACCCGGTGGCTTACGCGTGATGCAAAAACGAAACGTCGGCGGGCCGTGCGCGATTCGCGCGCACCTCGCGACACCGGTGGCCCCTTGCCGTGCCTTGCGTTAAAGGCGGGGCTCTACAAGACTACGCAAGGACGGGAATCTCCATTTGCCGCAGGCACCGATCGCAATGCATGCACGGACGCCCGCACACACAATAACGGGGGGGCCATGACGCCGATATCCATGCCGCCGGCCACGCGCGGGCGCATAGCCCGCGCAAGCGGCACACATTGGCTCGGGTACGTCCGCCTGCGCCTGTACTCGTATGTGGCGCTGGTTTGCTATGTGCTGTTTTTCGGCATCTGGACGTTCCGCGCCACGGTGCTCGATGTGCCGGGGGTGTTCGACCCTGGCGGCGACTTCGTGGTGTTCTGGAGTGCGGCCAAGCTCGCGCTCGTCAGTGGCGCGGCTGCTCCCTATGACAGCGCCCTGCTGGGCAGGGTCGAGTTTGCCGCTGTGCCCGAGATGGCGCTGGGGTATGAGCCACTACCGTGGCTGTATCCGCCGACCTTCCTGATCTTCGTGATGCCTTTCGGGCTGCTGCCATACGGATTGTCCACGTTCCTGTTTCTCGCGGGGGGCGCGGCTTGGTACGGATGGACGCTGTGCCGCATGCTGCCGCGCGAGGCCTGGCTTGCCGGGCTGGCGTTCCCGGGAATCGCCGTAGTGCTGGCCGCCGGCCAGAATGCGCTTTGGCTGGCCGGTTGCGCGGCGCTGGGTTTGGCCTGCCTGCGCTCGCGCCCGCTGCTAGCCGGCTTCCTTCTTGGCCTGCTCACGGTCAAGCCGCATCTCGCGCTGATGTTTCCGGTGGCGCTGCTGTGCGCGCGCAACTGGCGTGCGCTGGGGGCAATGACAGCCACCGCGCTTGGACTCGCCTTGCTTGCGCTGCTGGCGTTTGGCACCGAGCCCTTTATCGCGTTCATCGGCAATGCCAGCCGCGCCGCCGTTCAGGTGCAGAGTGGTGCGGCGTTGATCGCACGCATGCCGACTGTGTTTGCGGCGGTGCAAATGCTGCATGGCGGCGGGATGTTGGCCTATGCGCTGCACGGCACGGTTGCCACGGCGGCGCTGGCTTCGGTGATCTATGCCTGGGCACGGCCATGCAGTTTCGCGCTGCGCGCGGCGGTGTTGTGCTGCGCCGTGCTGCTGGTGCCAGCTTATCTGTGGGACTACGACCTGGCGCTTCTCGGCCTGGCCATTGCCTGGCTGGGCATGCATGGCCACCTGAACGGCTGGCTGCGTGGGGAGCGCGAGTTGTTGGTGGCGCTGTGGCTGTTGCCGCTATGCGGCATGACAATGGGCGAGCGGCTCGGCTTCCAGCCGATGGCGCTGGGCTTGGTGCTGGCGCTTGGCCTTGGTGTCTTGCGAATCCGCCAGGAGCGGAGCGGCAACGCGGCGCGAGATGCCTAAGGGCGAGGCGCGCTCCATTGCGTGCCATGGAGGAATGGATCATGGCCAACTTTGAATCCCGGCTGCTATCGTTGGTGGTGCCGTTCCATAATGAGGAAGCCGGGCTGTCCGCCTTCTTTGCACGCGTGCTGCCGATCCTCGAATCGATTCCAGCGACGCAATTCGAGATCGTCTGCGTCAATGACGGCAGCACCGACGATACGCTCGCCATGCTGTTGGTGCACGCGCAGGGCGACGCACGCATGCGCGTGATTGATCTCACCCGCAACTTCGGCAAGGAAGCGGCGCTGACCGCGGGCATCGATGAAGCGTCGGGGGATGCAGTGATTCCGATCGACGCCGATCTGCAGGATCCGCCCGAGCTTATCCCCACGCTGGTCCAGTGCTGGCGGCAGGGCGCCGAGGTGGTGCTGGCGCAGCGCGTCAGCCGGGCCACCGATTCATTGCTGAAGCGCATCACGGCGGCGGCCTACTACCGCGTGCACAATTGCCTGTCGGACCTGAAGATTCCCGAGAACGTCGGCGACTTTCGCCTGATGGACCGGACCGTGGTCAATGCCCTCAAGCAATTGCCGGAGCGCCGCCGCTTCATGAAAGGCCTGTTCGCCTGGGTAGGCTACCGCACCGTGATCGTGCCGTACGAGCGCGAGCCCCGCAGCGCCGGGCATTCGAAGTTCTCCGGCTGGCGCCTGTGGAACTTCGCGCTCGAGGGCATCACCAGCTTCAGCACCATGCCGCTGCGCAGCTGGACCTACATCGGCGTGGCGATCGCGCTGGGGGCGTTCGGCTACGGCGCCTTTATCGTGGCGCGCACGCTGGTGCTGGGCATCGATGTGCCGGGCTATGCGTCGCTGCTGTCGGTGCTGCTGTTTCTCGGGGGCATCCAGCTGATCGGCCTCGGCGTGGTGGGCGAGTATGTCGGCCGTATCTACGACGAGGCCAAGGGCCGGCCGATCTATCTGGTGCGGCGCCGCTACCAGGAGACGGGGCAAAGCCGGAACATGGCGTCGGGACGGCGCGTGATCCGCCTCGATCGCGGGCAAGTCAGCAACGGCCGCTGAAGCTCAATGCCACCGGCCCTGGCGCGAATCAGTCGCGGTAAGTCCAGGCCCGGTGCAGCAGGTAGGTGAACACCGGCACGGTCAGCACCACACCTGCCAGCCCGGTCCAATAGCTGGCGCCGAGCCGTTGCGCGGTCCACGAGATCCCCACGGTCAGCGCCAGGCCCAGCAGCGAGACGCCGGCAAAGCGTCGCAGGGTGCGGTGGCGCAAGCGCGAAGAAAAGCTCCACAGGGTATTGAGCAGGTACGAGCACGCCGTCGCGCATACGAAGGCGACGCAGTTGGCCGCCACGGGCGAGGCCTCGAGCGCGTTGATCAGCGTGGCCGTGATGGCGACATGCACGCCGGTCGAGGTGGCGCCGGACAATAGAAAACGCGTGAATTGGCGCAGCCCGGGCGCGGTGCCGCTGGGGTTCACGATGCGCGCAGCACGGCCATCAGCGAAATGCCGAACGGCAGCGAGCCGCGCGCAAGCCAGTGGCGCTCCGCGCGGAACACGCGGTGCAGCACGTGGTTGACCGGCGCGGCCGGCAGGCTGGCGCCGGTCGCGTGGCGGCTGCCACGCAGGCGGTCGCCCATGCGCGCGGCGACGGCCAGCGGAAACAGCATCGTGTTGAAGTACGACATCCTCTCCACGTGCAGGCCACAGCGGCTGGCCAGCTTGTGCAGCGAACGCTTGCTGTAGCGGCGCTGGTGATGCAGGAAGACGTCGTGCGCGCTCCATAGCCACTGGTAGGCGGGCACGGTAATGAAGACCGCGCCGCCCGCCTTCAGCAGCCTGGCCGCGCAGTCGAGCGAGCCGGCATCGTCGGCGATGTGCTCGAGGCAGTCGAGCAGGCAAACCAGGTCGAAGCTGCTCTCGGCGAACGGCATCTGGTCGGGGCACTTGCCATGGCGCAGGTCACAGCCGTCGCCAGCTTTCTCGCGCGCAAGGCGCAGCGCGGTGCCGTCCATTTCCACCGCGCTGACGTGGCCGAACTGCGACAGCATCGCCAGGTTGCCGCCGGTGCCCGCGCCGATCTCAAGGATCGACGCCCGGCGCGGCAAGGCCAGGCCGGAGAGGATGGTGGCGACGATCTCGCGCCGGCCACGGAACCACCAGTGGCTGGCCTCGGTGTCGGCCATTTCAAGGTACGCGTCAGGGGACATGGATCCGATCCTTCAATGGGAGCGTTGAGGTGCTAGCCCTGCACGCAGATCAACCCCAGGTCTCCCTTCTTCACCTGCAGCTTGTAGTCGCGCATCAGCCGGAACAGCGTCACCCGCGAGATCCCGAGTTCGGCGGCCACGTCGATCAGCCGCTCATGGTGCCGCTGCAGCGCTTCGACGATGGCGTTCTGCTCGGCGGCCTCGCGGATTGCGGCCAGCGTTTGCGGGCGATCGTCGGCGGGCGCGGCCAGTTCCAGGTCTTCGGGCTGGATCACGCCGTCTTCGCACATGGCCGCGGCGTGCCGGATGCGGTTGATCAGCTCGCGCACGTTGCCGGGCCAGGTGTGCAGCTGGATCGCGCGCA
This sequence comes from Cupriavidus mimosae, assembly GCF_023952485.1. NCBI lineage: Bacteria > Pseudomonadati > Pseudomonadota > Betaproteobacteria > Burkholderiales > Burkholderiaceae > Cupriavidus > Cupriavidus mimosae. Next base: position 62,630 of record NZ_JALHRY010000011.1, read on the forward strand.
GCGCCAGCGGCGAGAAGCCGCGGATGCGCGCCGGCGACTGCTTGCGCACGGTGTCGAGCACGTGCTCGGCGATCAGCAGGATGTCGCTGCCGCGTTCGCGCAGCGGGGGCTGGCGCACCCGCAGCACGCACAGCCGGTGGTACAGGTCGCCACGGAAGCGCTCGGCTGCGATCGCGGCCTCCAGGTCGACGTGGGTGGCGGAGATGATGCGCACATCGACTTCGATCGATTCGGTGCCGCCGAGCCGCTCGATGCGCCCGGTCTCCAGGAAGCGCAGCAGGCTGGTCTGGCTTTCGATCGGCATGTCGCCGATCTCATCGAGAAACAGCGTGCCGCCCTGGGCCATTTCGATGCGGCCGGGCTTGCGCTTGGTGGCGCCGGTGAAGGCGCCGCGCTCGTAGCCGAACAGTTCCGACATCAGCAGCGTGGGCGGGATCGCCGCGCAGTTGACCGCGATGAACGGGCGCGAGGCCCGCGCCGAGGCGCGATGGATGGCCTGCGCGGCGAGTTCCTTGCCGGTGCCGGACTCGCCCGAGATCAGCACCGGCGTGTCCCAGCGCGATACCTTCTCGATGCCTCGGAACAGCGACTGCATGGCGGGGCAGCTGCCGATCATGCCGTCGGGGCGCGCCGTGCGGGGGCTTTCATGCTGCGCGCCGGGCCGCAGCCGGGCCATGCCGAGCGCATGGCCCAGGGCCTCGGCCAGGCGCGGGTGGTCGAGCGGCGCGGTGTGGTAGTCGACGAAATACAGGCCGAGCAACCGGCGCGCGGTTTCGCTCAACGCGTGCTGGCCGGCGACGATGCCGATCCAGCCGATATGCCGCTGCGCCAGCCAGGGCTCGAAGGCTTCCAGTTCGGCATCGCCGAAACCGCCTTGCAGGTCCAGCAGCGCGGCAAGGGGCTGAGTGGTCGGCGGCAGTGCCTGCAAGTCCTGCAGGTTCGACGCGAAGCTGATTTTCCAGCCGCGCTGGGCGAACAGCCGGCACAGCGTGGCGTCATGGTGCTGCGACAGGTACAGCAGCGGGCGGTTGGCGTACGCGCTCATGATTATTTCCCCGGATTCTTGTTTTTTGCGGAACTGGCGGCCGGCAAGGCCGGCCGCTCGCTCCGTTGGCTCTAAGGCTTGCGCCGGCGCATCGTGGCGATGCGGCGCGGCGCGCTCCCCAATTTCTGTTGTTCCACCCCGTTTCTTGTCCGGGCGCACCGGCGTGCCGGCTTGCCGCGGGATTCAGGTGGCACGGACCGCTTGCTTGCGCTCGCGGCCCGTGCGCCTGAATGACCTCCGCTTTATCTTGTCGACGCCCATGTCATGGCGGGTGCCGATGCGGGCCAGTTCCTGCCGCGTGGCCCCCGCTTACAGCGCCAGTCCAATTCCCCGCCCTGGGTTGCGGGGGGTCGTCCTGAAACTGACCCTCGGCGAACGCGTGCCAGTGTGTTTGCCGCTTTCGTTTCAGACTTCCCCTTTGTTCCGGGCTTCTGTTCGCGCCAACATATCTGCGACGAATGTGCCAGAGTGGCCTAAGTCATTGAAAATAAAGGAAATGCGCTATTTTGGCGAAGGCATCGCCGGCGCGGGGCGATCCAAAACGTTCCGCTCTTGTTACGCCGAGCGGCCATTTCATGCTGCAATGCAAAAAATCGATCCGCGACAAAGCAACGTATCGGGCACGGAATCCTCGGCGAAGGTGCAGGATGGCGCATTTTCAGCGTGCGGTGCCCACCTGAACGAGGGAGTGCAAAATTTGAAACACGCGCGGCGGAGGGCTCCGATACTGCACCTCACCGCCCCGCAAAACAGTTTCATTTCCGTTACAAGCATTTGAAGGGCATACATCTTCCGCCGACACGGGGCGACCGCGCCGACCTCAGCCTTTTGGTGTCGCGCACTCGCCGGCAGCGAGCATGGGATGGAGAAAACCGGCGCGTTGACAGGCCTTCGGACGAATCGCGGCTGGGCGACTCAGCCGCTTCTCATCTGTTTGGATGGGCAGGGCAAGATTTCCACGCAGGCTGGCACGCGGGGTCAAATGGTTGCATCCGTGAAACTCGGACACCATGCCGACGATGCGGCGCGGTCCTGGCGCGGTACGGGGCGGGTGGGACCTGGCAGGCGCCAAGCCTTTGATTTCGCGGGCTTAGACGAAAATGATTCGTATTGCCAACATCGCGGCGCCAAACAATTTCACGGATGAAACTGTCCGGCATTGCCGGCGGCGACCGCGGTCGCTTGTGCGCCTTCCTGACGCACCTGTTCCTGCAGCCAGGCATGAAACTGCTGGATGGCCTTCTCGCGCGGGTTGCCTTCGCGCCAGGTCACCCAGTAGTGCAGGCTCGACGGAATCCGCGTGGGGCCGATCTGCACAAGCTCGCCGCTGGCCAGGTAGTCGTGCGCCAGTTGTGCGCGCGCGGTCGCCACGCCCAGGCCGGCCACGGCCGACTGCAGCATCAGGCCGGCGTCCTGGAAAATCGGACCGCGCTCGGGTTCGTCGCCGGGCAGGCCGGCGGCCTCGAGCCAGTCGCGCCAGGGTCGCAGGGCAAAGCGCAGCATCGGCAGGCGCGGCACGTCGGCCAGCGTAAAGCCCGGGTAGCGCGCCAGCAGCGCTGGGCTGGCCACTGCGATCACGTGGTCTTCGATCAGGTTGTGGCACTCGAAGCCAGGCAGGTCGATGCGCTGGTGCCAGATGCCGACATCAACGCTGTACGGGTCCGGGGGCGTGATCTCCGCATGCAGCCGCAGGTGCAGGTCCAGCGCAGGCACCTGGGCATGCAGGCTGGGCAGCCGGCGGATCAGCCAGGCATTGGCCAGGTCGGCCATCACGCTGACCTGCAGCCGGATCACCGGCGGCCCGGCGCGGTTGCCGGCCTCGCGCAGCGCGCTTTCGATGTCGTCGAGGGCGCCGCGCACCTGTTCGGCCAGCCGCGCGCCCACGCTGGTGGGCGCCATCTGGCTGCCGCTGCGCTGGAACAGCTTGGTGCCGAGGCTGGTTTCAAGCGCGCGGACGTGATGGCTGATGGCGCTGTGGGTCAGGGCCAGCTCCTCGGCCGCGCGCGAGAAGCTGCGGTGGCGCGCGGCGGCCTCCAGTGCACGCAGCGCTTGCAGCGGCGGCAGATGGACGGGGCGTTGGGCGGGGCTGGCGGGGGCTTTGGCCATGGCCGTCAAATTTTACTCACAATTGCCGCGGGTATCTTTCGTTGGCCTTGCACCGGGATGGCGAAGACAATGCATGCCATCATGACGACTTCGACTTCAAACTTGTCTTCCGTGCCCTCGCAGCCTTCGCATCCGCAAACGGCCGCCGGTGCGGCGGCCAGCGCGCGCTGGCGCGTGCTGGCGGTGTTTTCGCTGGGCTTCCTGGTGTCCTATGTGTTTCGCGGCGTCAACCTGGGCTTCGCGCCGCACCTGACGCGCGAACTCGGCCTCAATGCCGGCGACCTGGGCCTGCTCACCAGCTTCTATTTCCTTGGCTTTGCCTGCGCCCAGCTGCCGGCGGGCATCCTGCTGGACCGCTACGGCCCGCGCCGCACCGAGGCGGTGATGCTGCTGGTGGCGGTGGCCGGCTCGCTGGTGTTCGCGCTCGCGCCCGGCATGGCCGGGCTGGCCGCGGGCCGGCTGTTGATCGGCGTGGGCGTGTCGGTGTGCCTGGGCGCTGCCATCCAGGCGCTGTCGATGTGGTTCCCGCTGTCGCGCATGCCCTTGCTCAACGGCGTGGTGATGGCCATCGGCGGCCTTGGCGCGGTGCTCGTCGGCACGCCACTGACTTGGCTGCTGTCATATACCGACTGGCGCACGGTCAGCATCGGCCTCGCCTGCGTGTCGCTGGCGATGGCGGCGCTGCTGTGGTTCAGCGCGCCCGACAAGCCCCGCGTCGGCAAGGAAAGCCTGCGCGAGCAGTTGCGCGGCACGCGCCAGATCCTGGGCAGCGAGCGCTTCTGGCGCGTGGTGCCGCTGACGCTGCTCAACCAGGGCGTATTCCTGGCGGTGCAGACGCTGTGGGTGGGCGCCTTCCTGCGCGATGTGTCCGGCTACGACGCGGGCACCAGCGCGCGGCTGGTATCGGTGATCGGCTTTGCCATGATGGCGGGCTGCGTTGGCTCCGGCTGGGCCGCGCGCCACCTGGAGCGCCTGGGCGTGAGTCTCTTTGCCTTTGCCGGCGCCGGCATGACCGGCTTTATCGTGATCCAGCTGCTGCTGATGGCGCAGGTGCCGCTGCCGGCGGTGCTGCTGTGGGCCGCCTATGGCGTGTTCGGCTCGAGCGGCATCCTGACCTATGCGGTGCTGGCGCGCAGCTTTCCCGATGCACTGATCGGCCGCGCCACCACGGCGCTGACACTGACGGTGTTCCTGTCGACCTTTGCCTGCCAGGTGGGCGTCGGCTTCGTGCTGGATCTGTGGCCCGCGACCGGCGGCCATTACCCCAAGGCGGCGCACCTGGCGGCGTGGTCCGGCCTGGTGGCGCTGCAGGTGCTGGCGGCGGTGTGGTATGCGATCGGCGGGCGGCGCGCGCGCCGCGAGGCGGCTGCGGCCCGCTGATCGGGGCGGGTCCGGTTAAAGAAACACCGGCCGATCATCCAGCTCGTTCGGATTATGCCCGCCGTCCGACGGGAAGTGCGTCGCCAGCAGGCCATGGATGCGCGCCACCGTGACCAGCACCGGCCGCACCGACAGGTCCTGCCTGAGCCCTTGCGCCAGTTCATCGCACAGTTCGCGCCAGGTGGCGGGCCCCACGCTGGCGTCGATGCCGCGGTCGGCCAGCAGTTCGACGGCATGGTCGGCCAGGTTGATGTAGAGCAGCACGCCGGTCTTGTCCGCGGTGTTCCAGACCTCGAGGGCGCCGAACAGGAAGCGCGCGCGCTCGCGCGGCGTGACCCCGGCCCAGGCCTCGCCGACCGGCAGGCTGGCTTCGATCACCACGCGGATCTCGCCGCGGTGGCTGGATTCGCCGGCATGCACGGCCTGGTGCAGTTGCTGTTGCGCGTCCGGCGGGAAGTGCCTGCGCGCAGTGCCGGCGGTGGTGGCGATATGGTGCAGGGCGCGTTTGAGATGCGGCATGGTTGTCGTTCCTCGTGCTGTCACCAGTTGCCGGACGCGCCGCCGCCGTCGAAGCCGCCGCCGCCGCCACCACCAAAGCCACCGCCGCTGTCACCGCCCCCGCCGAAGCCGCCGCCCCAGCCGCCGCTGCGCCGGCCCCAGTCCTGCCCCATGGTGTAGCCGCCCAGGCCGCCGAGGCCGCCCGCGATTACGTCGCGGCCGCGCCGGGTGGTGACGATCTGCGGCCCGCGCCGGCGCAGGATCGCGCTCAGGAAGAAGAACACGATGATCGCCAGCGGCAGCAGCGCCGGCAGCCATTCATCCAGCGCCGACGCTTGCTGCGCCTTGCGCTGCGGCGCCGCCAGGCCTTCCTTGTCGATGGTGGCCTGGATTGCCGAGATGCCGGCCGCGAGCCCGCCGTAGAAGTCGTTCTGGCGGAAGTGCGGCGCCATCACGTCCTGCAGGATGCGCTTGGACATGGCGTCGGTCAGCGAGCCCTGCACGCCCCGGCCCACCTCCAGCCGCATCTTGCGCAGGCCAGGCGGGTTGTCCTTGGCGATCAGCACGATCACGCCGTCGTCGATGCCCTGGCGCCCGGCGCGCCAGGCATCGGCCACGCGGATGCTGTAGGCGTCGATCGGCTCCGGATCGGTGGTGGGCACCATCAGCACGAAGATCTGGCTGCCGCGCTGCTGCTCGTATTCGGCCAGCACGTTTTCCAGCGCGCCGCGCTGCTGCGGCGTCAGCGTGCCGGTCAGGTCGGTGACGCGCTGGGTCAGCGGCGGCACCGCGACGAAGCCGTCGGCCGCCAGCGCCGGACCGCCCACCAGGGCCGCCAGCCACAGCAGGGCGGCGGCTAGCCAGCCGTGCAGGTGGAACCAACGCCGGGGGTGGCGCATCGCTGCCATCCCGTCAGAACTTGACCGCGGGCGGCGTCGAGATGGCCTTCTCGTTTTCCACGGTGAACGAAGGCTTGACCGGGTACTTGAAGATCATCGCCGTCAGGTTGGTCGGGAAGCTGCGCGCCAGCACGTTGTACTGCTGCACCGCGGCGATATAGCGCTGGCGTGCCACGGTGATGCGGTTCTCGGTGCCTTCCAGCTGGGATTGCAGGTCGCGGAACGAGGCATCGGCCTTGAGCTGCGGGTAGTTCTCGGACACCGCCAGCAGGCGCGACAGGGCGCCGGACAGTTCGCCCTGCGCCTGCTGGAAGCGCTTGAAGGCTTCGGGGTCGTTAAGGGTTTCGGGCGAGACCTGGATGCTGGTGGCGGCGGCGCGCGCCCTGGTCACGGCTTCCAGTGTCTCGCGCTCGTGCGAGGCGTAGCCCTTGACGGTGTTGACCAGGTTGGGGATCAGGTCGGCGCGGCGCTGGTACTGGTTGATGACTTCGCCCCAGGCCGCCTTGACCGCCTCGTCCTTGGCCTGGAAGTCGTTGTAGCCGCAGGCCGAAAGCAGGCTGGCCAGGACCGCCAGCACCAGCCAGCGCAACCCGGACAGCGGCGAGCGGGTGGACAGCGAAGGGGACGAGGATGCGCGCATCGGAGGCTCCGGCGATTGGACGAACTCCAAGTGTAGCGCACCGCCCTTGTCGTCACGCGTGGGCCGCCGGCGCAACCTGGCGCCGGGCGGCACGCGTGGGCTCAGGCCGCCGCGAAGGCCTGGCGCGCCGCCTCGAAGGTGGCGTCCAGGATGGCGTCGTCGTGCTGCGCGGAGACAAAGCCGGCTTCGAAGGCCGAGGGCGCGAGATAGACGCCGTGGTCCAGCATGGCATGGAAGAAGCGGTTGAAGCGCGCGGTGTCGCTCTGGGTGACTTCGGCGAAGCTGCCGGGCACGCCGTCGCGGAAATAGAGCCCGAACATGCCGCCGACCGCATCCGCCGCGAACGGCACGCCGGCGGCCCGGGCCGCTTCGGCCAGGCCATCGGCCAGCTTGCGCGTCTGCGCGGCCAGGCGGTCATAGAAGCCGGGCGCCTGGATCAGCTTGAGCGTGGTCAGGCCTGCCGCCACCGCCAGGGGGTTGCCCGACAGCGTGCCGGCCTGGTACACGCCCCCCAGCGGCGCCAGGCTGGCCATGATGTCGCGCCGTCCGCCGAAGGCCGCCGCCGGCATGCCGCCGCCGATGACCTTGCCCAGGCAGGTCATGTCGGGGCGGATGCCGTAGTGCGCCTGCGCGCCGCCCAGCGCCACGCGGAAGCCGGTCATGACTTCGTCAAAGATCAGCACCGCGCCATTGCGGCTGCACAGCTCGCGCATGGCCTGCAGGAAGGCATCGCTGGCGCGCACCAGGTTCATGTTGCCGGCCACCGGCTCGACGATCACCGCGGCGATCTCGCCGGCATGCTTGGCGAAGGCCTGTTCCAGCTGCTCGACGTTGTTGTACTCCAGCACCATGGTGTGGCGCGTCACGTCGGCCGGCACGCCGGCCGACGACGGCGCGTTGCGGGTGGTGTCGGCAAAGGTCAGCAGGCCGGAACCGGCCTTGACCAGCAGGCTGTCGGCGTGGCCGTGGTAGCAGCCTTCGAACTTGATGATCAGGTCGCGGCCGGTAAAGCCGCGCGCCAGGCGCAGCGCGCTCATGGTCGCTTCGGTGCCGGAAGAGACCAGGCGCACCTGCTCGATCGACGGCACCAGCTTGCAGATTTCCTCGGCCATGGTGATCTCGGCCTCGGTCGGGGCGCCGAACGAGAAGCTGTGCGCTGCGGTTTCCTGGACTGCGCGGACCACCTCCGGATGGGCGTGACCGACGATCATCGGGCCCCACGAGCCGATGTAGTCGATATAGCGCTGGCCGTCCGCGTCCCACATATACGGGCCCTCGGCGCGCGTGATGAAGCGCGGCGTGCCCCCTACCGAACGGAAAGCGCGCACGGGCGAATTGACGCCCCCGGGGATGGTCTGCTGGGCGCGGTCGAAAAGCTGCTGATTACAGGACATGGCGTTGAGGTGAGGACAGGACTGCAGGGATCGTGCTCGGCGGGCCTCCGGGCCTGGCGTTGACATGCGGCAAAAACAGCGGAAGTTCGCTGCAATTGGCGGCCAATCGTGCGCTAACAAGGCGCTAACGGGTGCGAACACGGCGGAACTGGCCCGATTCCGGCCCTCGCGCGGCTGGCGCCGGCGGCACGGTTTCGGTACCATCTGCGCTGGATTTTAATGGAGAGTGGCCAGAGCCTGTTATGGAATACAAGACTTGGATGTGCCTGATCTGCGGCTGGATCTATGACGAAGCCGCCGGCGCGCCGGAAGACGGCATCGCCCCCGGCACCCGCTGGGAAGACGTGCCGATCAACTGGACCTGCCCGGAATGCGGCGCGCGCAAGGAAGATTTCGAGATGGTCGCGATCTGAGCGGCCACTATCCAGAACAACAACAATACAGCGGGCGCGCCCGTCGCGCCGATGCGACAGAACGCTGCCGGGGGCTGGCCGCACCGGATTGACGGCCCCCCGGCGTCTTGTCACACTCTGTTGCAAAAATGACTGGCTGTCCCTCCGCCTGCGGCGGGGAGGACGGCGGGCAGATGCGGGGATCACGCATCGCCACTGCCGGGCTCAGCCCGGCCTTGGAAGGGAAATAAAAAGATTTCGGGGGTCCGTCGGGGCGCGCATGGGTCGCGCTGCTCCGCACGGGTGTTCTCTGGTGCTTGCCGGCGCTCCGCCTGGAGCCGCTGGTCGCGGGAACAACATGCGGGTCGCTCATTTAGAAGAAAACCAGCGGGTCAATACCGCCGGCGCCCACGGTGCGGCGCCTGGCGTTCCTGTTCCGGTTGCCGCGCCGGACATCAATCCGGACCTCAAGCCAGGGATCGCTCCACCGCCGCGCCGCAAAGTGCTGGTCATCGACGATTCGAGCACCATCCGCCGTACCGCGGAAATCTTTCTGGCGCAGGCGGGCTACCAGGTGATGCTGGCCGAGGACGGCTTCGAGGCGCTGGCCAAGGTGGGCGAGCTGCATCCCGACCTGGTCTTCTGCGACATCCTGATGCCCCGGCTGGACGGTTACCAGACCTGTTCGCTGATCAAGAAGAGTCCGCGTTTCCACGCCATCCCCGTGATCATGCTGTCCTCGCGCGACGGCGTGTTCGACCGCTCGCGCGGCCGCCTGGTCGGCGCGCATGACCACCTTGCCAAGCCATTTACCCGCGATGCGCTGCTGCAGGCCGTGCAGGCCTGCCTGCCATGCCAGCCCGAGGGCGAGGCGTTGCCCGCCTGAACGGCAGGCGCGCCGTGTACGAATCGAAGGAAAACCTCATGACCGCCATTCACAAGATCCTGATCGTCGACGACTCCCCGACCGAAGCCCTGTTCATGTCCGACCTGCTCGGCAAGCGCGGCTTCAAGGTCGCGGTCGCCAGCAACAGCGAGCAGGCCTTCGCCCGCCTGCAGGCAGAAGCCTTCGACCTGATCCTGATGGACGTGGTGATGCCCGGCCAGAACGGCTACCAGGCCACCCGCGCGATCAAGCGCGACGACCGCTTCAAGGACATCCCCGTGATCATGTGCACCAGCAAGGGCCTGGACACCGACCGCATCTGGGGCATGCGCCAGGGCGCCTCGGACTACATCGTCAAGCCCGTCGACGGCGAAGAGTTGCTGGGCAAGATCGCCGCGCTGGCGCACTGAGCCGCCCGCGCCGGCCGCACGGCAAGCCACTGCCACCTGTTCCGGGGACCGCCATGAACGCGCCACGCCAAGACCTCCGCGCCCGCCACACCCGCCTGCAGGACTACCAGGCCATGCTGGCCCGGCGCCTGCGCGAGGCGCGCAGCCTGCCGGCCGCCGACAGCTACCTGGCGCTGCAGGTGGGCGCGCGCCACTGGCTGCTGCCGCTCGCCGATGCCGGCGAGGTGCTGGATATGCGCCAGCCCAGCCCGGTGCCGCTGACGCAGCCGTGGTACAGCGGCCTGGTCAACGCGCGCGGCAGCCTGCTGGGCGTGATCGACTTCAGCCTGTTCTGCGGCGGCGCGCCGACGCCGCTGCAGCCGGGCAGCAAGATCGTGGTGCTGTCGCGCGACGCCGAGCGCGCCTGCGCGATCCTGGCCACGCGCGTGGCCGGCCTGCGCCATGCCGCCGACCTGGGTTTGCCGCACGGCGACGCCGCTGCCGCCGGACCCGAGCCGGCGCCGGCGTGGGAAGGGCAGCGCTATGCCGACCGCGACGGGCGCGACTGGCAGGTGCTGGACGTGCGCGCGCTGCTGGACGCGCCCGCCTTCCTGCAGGTGGGCAAGGTCGCCGCCTGACGCGCGCGGGCTGGTCTGGCCAGGCACAGACAATGACGGCGCGCAGGCTACCGCCTGCCGCACCCGGCACGAGCCGCCGGGGATGACAACGATAAAACGGAAGAGGGTGCCATGGGTTTCAAGAAATTCAGCCTGGGCCGGCGCACGCCGGCAGCCGACGCTGCCACCAGCCTCGCCGGTGCTCCGGACGGGTCCGACGTGGCCTATGCGGGGGGGGCCGAACCCGCGCCCGTGCCGCCCGCCGCCGCGGGGTTGGGCGCGACCCCGCTGGAGCACCTCGGCCGCTGGCTCGGGCGCATGCCGTTCGCCTCGCAGCAGCGGCTGCTGACCGTGGGCGTGGTGGTGTCGCTGGTGGCGCTGCTGGGCTCGGTGTATCTGGATAACCGCATCGCCAACAATGCCGCCGCGCAGATCGAAGTGGCCGGCGACATGCTGATGCACTCGCAGCGCCTGGGCAAGGCGGTGCCGGTGGCGCTGCTGGGCAATGCGCAGGCCTTCACTCAGCTGCGCCAGTCCAGGGATGCGCTGTCGGGCGACCTGAAGGCGCTGCAGCAGGGCAGCGATGAAAAGCGCATGCGCGCCACCACCGGAGCGGCCGAGCCGCTGCTGCAGGCTGCCATGCAGTCCTGGCAGCGCTCCGAGAAAAGCGCCGCCGACGTGCTGGCGCAGCAGCCGGTGCTGACCACCATCGGCCAGACCCTGCAGATCTTCAACGCCTCCAACCCCGAGCTGCTCGAGTCCGCCGAACAGGTGGCCGCGATCAAGCTGCAGTCCGGCGCCAATGCGCGCGAGGTGGCGGCCTCGGCGCAGTTGGTGATGCTGACCCAGCGCCTGGGCAAGAACCTGAACGAGTTCCTCGCCGGCGAAGGCGTCAACCCGGAGACCGCGTTCCTGCTGGGCAAGGACACCAATACCTTTCGCGAGACCCTGGACGGCCTGCTCAACGGCAGCGAGGCGCTGCGGCTGTCCGCCGCCGCCGACGAGGAGACGCGCGGCTACCTGCAGCAGCTGTCGCAGCGCTTCGAGGCGGTGCAGAAGACCACCCAGACCATCCTGCAGAACCTGCCCGGGCTGATCGCCGCCAAGCGCGCGCAGCAGCAGATCTTCAACGACAACGAGGCGTTGCGCGCCGAACTGTCGGCGCTGCAGCGCGCCTACGCGGAGTCGGCGCGCAGCCGCCCGGTGACGCTGGGCGCGACCGTGGTGTCGGCGGCGCTGACGCTGCTGTGCCTGGTCGGCCTGGCCGCGCTGTACCTGCGCGATTCGCGCATGCGCGCGCTCGAAGCCGAGGCGCGCGAGCGCGAGGCCGAGGCCCGCCGGCTCGACGAAAAGCGCAACAACGACAACACCCAGAAGGCGATTCTGCAACTGATGAACGAGCTGCAGGACATCGCCGACGGCGACCTGACGCGCCAGGCCACCGTGACCGAGGACATCACCGGCGCCATCGCCGACTCGGTCAACTACACCGTGGAAGAACTGCGCGAGCTGGTCGGCCGGGTGCAGCAGACCGCCGGCGAGGTGACGCACGCCTCGGGGCAGGTGCAGGCCACCTCGACCCAGCTGGTGTCGACCACCGAAGAGCAGTCGCGCCAGATCCGCCAGACCGGCGAGTCGGTGGTGGAGATGGCCGACCGCATCACGCAGGTATCGCGCGGCGCGGCCGAATCCGCCAACGTCGCGCGCGCCTCGCTGTCCGCCGCGGAACAGGGCCAGCAGGCGGTGCAGAACGCGATTGCCGGCATGAACGGCATCCGCGAGCAGATCCAGGAAACCTCCAAGCGGATCAAGCGGCTGGGCGAGTCGTCGCAGGAGATCGGTGAAATCGTCGAGCTGATCTCGGACATTACCGAGCAGACCAACGTGCTGGCGCTCAACGCCGCCATCCAGGCGGCGTCGGCGGGCGAGGCCGGGCGCGGCTTCTCGGTGGTGGCCGAAGAAGTGCAGCGGCTGGCGGAACGCTCCGGTGAGGCCACCAAGCAGATCGGCGCACTGATCCGCACCATCCAGACCGATACCCAGGACGCGGTGCACGCCATGGAGCGCAGCACCCAGGGCGTGGTCGAAGGCGCGCGGCTGTCGGACCACGCCGGTGCCGCGCTGGTCGAGATCGGACGCGTGTCGCGCCAGCTGGCCGAGCTGATCGAGCAGATCTCGCAGTCGACCTCGCACGAGGCCGACCTGGCCACCACCGTGGCGCGCCATATCGAACGCATCCTGCAGGTCACCGAGCAGACCACCACCGGCACGCGCCAGACCGCGCAGTCGGTGCGCCAGCTGACGCTGCTGAGCGAGGAGCTGCGCAACTCGGTGTCGCGCTTCAAGATCGCCTGAGTGGCCGGATGACGCCTGCGACCGCTTCCGCGCACCGCGGCCCCGCGCCTTATGCCAACTCCGCGCCCGCCGCCCGTTGCGGCGGGCAGCCTGCGGCTGCCGTGCCGGCGCCGCACTGGAAGCCGTCATGTCCCTGAATTCCCCCATCCCGCGCGACGCGGCCGCAGCCGGCGTGCCAGCCGGGCCCGGCGCCCTGCCTGAACCCGAGCCCGCACCGTTGCCGGCCAGCGCGCAGCCGTCGCCCGCCGGCGGCGCCGCGCGCGACCTGTCCGGCTTGGCGTGGCTGGCGCCTAGCCTGCGCAGCGCTCTCGAAGACGCCGCCGCGGAACTTGGCCACTATGTCGACGAAGTGCGCCAGGCGCCCGAGGCGCTGGGCGCGCGCGATACCACCTCGCTGCGGCTGGCCGGCCAGCATCTGCACCAGGCCGCCGGCGCCGTGCATATCGTCGGGCTGCGCGGGACCGATCCGTATTGCCAGGCGCTGCGCCGCCTGCTCGACGCCATCGACGCCGGCAGCGTTGCCGCCGGCCCCGAGGCGCTGGCGGTATTCCGCGCCGGCGTGCAGGCGCTGGTCGAATATGTCGACGATCTGATGGCGGGCGACGACGAGGCCCCGCTGCGCCTGTTCCAGCCCTATGCCGCGGTGCTCGCCAGGCTCGGCGAGGAACGCGTGCATCCGGCCGACCTGTGGCTAGACGAGCTGCAGATGCTGCCCGGCATGCTGCTGCCGCCGAAGGGGCCGGCTGCGGTCACGCGCGCGCGCCAGCAGTTCGAATCGGCGCTGCTCAAGGCGCTGCGCCTGCCCACGCCGTGCGCCGACGCGGCGCTGCTGCGCGAAGCCTGGCTGCCGCTGCATGCGGCCCTGCAAGGCCTGCGTGCCAACGAGCAGGAAGCGCGCCGTGCCGCCGACCATCCCGACCGCGGTGTCTGGCACGTGCTCGGGCTGGTGTGCCGCGCGCTGGCGCTGGGCTTGCTGCCGTCGGACCTGCTCGCCAAGCGCTTTGCCGGGCGCGCCAACCTGCTGCTGCGCCAGTACCAGCAGGGCCATGTGCGCGTACCGCAGGCGCTGCTGAACGACGCGGTGTTCCTGCTGGTCTGCACCGGGCTGGGCGAGCGCGGCCACGGCGGCAACGACGACGCGGCGGCACTGCGCGCCGACATCGCGCGCACGCTCGCGGCGTTCCGCCTCGATGCCGCCCATGCGCAGGCAAATGCCGATTTCCGGCTGCGCTACTACGGCTGGCTCGACCCGATCGACACGCGCAACCTGCAGCAGGCCGCGGCCGCGCTGGAACGCGCCGCCGCGGCCGACCAGGCCGCGTGGGAGATCGCGCTGGCGGCGCTGGCCGAAGCCGCGCAGCCGCTGGCGCAGCCGGCCCTGCAGCGTTGCCTGGCGCAGGCCGCGATGCCGGGGCGCGAGCGCGGCGCCGGCGATGCGCTTGGCGTCGCCGGCATCGCGCTGTTCCTGTCGCGTGCGCTGGCGCTGCCGTGGCGCGTGCACGGACAATGCGCCCATCCGGCCGCGGCGCACTTTGCCGCGCAGTGCGACGCGCTGGCCGCCTGCCTGGCGGACCCTGTCGCTGCCGCGCCGGCCTGGCTGGCGCGCATGGTCGACGAGGCGCGCGCCCAGGCGCAGCGCAGCGAAGCCGTGGCGCAACTGCGCGCGCAGCTAGACAGTGGCGAATCCTGGCTCGACAGCTATGACCGCAATGCGGCGCGCCCCGACGGCGCCGCGCACCTGCGCGACGCGCGTCAGGCCTTCGCCGCGCTGGCGGGGACGCTGGCGCAGCTGCAGGCGTCGCCGGCGCTGCCGGTCGTGCTGGCCGGCGATGCCGCGCAGGCCAGCGCTGCAGTGGAGGCTGTCAGGACAACACTTGCCGATGAGGCCGAGCTTGCCGACGCCGGCGCGCGCGCGGCGCTGCTGCGCACGGTGGCGGCGGAACTGGGCTTGGTCCATGCGTTCGCCGATGCGCTCGAGTTCGGCCGTGCCCGCCACGCCGAGGCCGTGCTGGATGCCGCGCCCGCGGGCGACGCGCACGCGCCGCAGGATCCGCTGGAGGCGGCGCGCGCCGCCGCCGACGAAGCCCTGCGTGCCGGCGCCGTCGCCGACGCGCCGGCGGTGCAGCGGCTGCGCGCCGCGCTGCAGGCGCTGGCCGACCAGGCCGCCATCGACGACGACGCCGCGCTGCGCCGCCAGGCCGCCGACGCCGTCACGCAGTGCAACGCCTGGCTGGCCGGCAGCGACGACGCCGGCGCGCGCATGGTGATGGCGCTCGCCGCGATCCCCGCGGAGCCCGCGCCGGTGCCGGGCGGCGCGGCCACGCCGTCCACGCCGTCCATGCCTGCGGCCGGCGACCACGCCGCCATCGACGCCGAGCTGCTAGACATCTTCCTGAACGAGGCCGACGAGGTGCTGGGCGGCATCGCCGGCGACCTCGGCGCCGGCGTCGAAGCGCTGCGCGATGCCGACATGCTCACCCGGCTGCGGCGCGCGTTCCACACGCTCAAGGGCTCCAGCCGCATGGTCGGCCTGCATCGCTACGGTGAGGCGGCATGGGCGGTGGAGCAGGTGATGAACCTGTGGCTGGCCGAAGCGCGCGAGCCCGCGCCGGCGCTGCTGGGGCTGCTGCGCCGCGCGCATGCCGAGCTGTCGGCATGGGTGGCGCGGCTGCACGGCGATGCCGCGGCGTGGCACGACATCGCGCCGCTGGTCGCGGCCGCCGAGGCGGTGCGCGATGCCGGCACTGCTGCGGACATGGCGCAGGCCGCGCCCGATGTGGTTGGCGACGAGGCGCCGAACCAGCCTCCGGAGGCAGCCGCAACGGACACCGATACTGACGCCCCTGCCGACACCGGCACGCCCGACGACAACGTGATCCCGTTCCGCCTGGCCGGTGGCCTGTCGGACGAGGACGACCATTACAAGGTCATCGGCCCGGTGCGCATTGGCCTGGCGCTGTACAACGTCTATTTGCAGGAGGCCGACGGCCTGCTGCGCCAGTTCGCCACCGATATCTCCGAATGGCGGCATGAAGCCCACCCATGCCCGAGCGAGCTGGCGCTGCGCGTCGCCCACACGCTGCAGGGCAGCGCATCGACCGTGGGCCTGGAGCCGGTGCGCGAGATCGCCGAGGCGCTGGAGGCGTTGCTGCTGCAGCTGGGCTCGCATCCGGTGGCGATGCATGCGGGCGATTTCCGGCTGCTGGAGCAGGCCGCCGAGCGCATGCGCGGCATGCTGCACCAGTTTGCCGCCGGCATCTGGCCGCAGGCAGATGCCGCGTTGCGCCGCAGCCTGATCGAGTTCGGCGAGCGCGCGCTGCTGCGGCCGCGTGTGGCGCTGCCCGCGCCGCCGCAGGCCGATGACGAGATGGCGCAGGTATTCACCCGCTTGCCGCCCGCGGCACAGGCAGCACCCGCCGTACCGCCGGCGGCCGAAGCCGAAGCGGCCGCTGAAGCCCCTGGCGTGCCGCCCGTCAGCGCGCAGGATGCGGTCGTGATCGCGCTGCCGACGGCGCCGCGCGCGCCCGAGGCGCCGGCCGCCGACGCCGGCATCGCACCCGACCCGGCCCTGGTGCAGATCTTCCTGGAGGAGGCGCAGGGCTCGCTGCCCGAACTGGGCAAGCTGTTGCGCGGCTGGGAAGCCGCGCCCGACGACGCGCGCCATGGCGGGCTGGTGCTGCGCGCACTGCATACGCTCAAGGGCAGCGCGCGCATGGCCGGCGCGATGGCACTGGGGCAGGCCGCGCACGAGATGGAAACGCTGCTCGACAGCACGCTACGCGGACAGGGGCAGCAGCCGGTTGCGCCGAAGGTGTTCGAGCGGCTCTACGCCTGGTACGACCGCATCCTGGCGCATGCCGAGGCCTTGCAGGCCGGCCGCCTGCTGCCGGCCGACGATGCCGATGTGGTCAACGGCCTGGTCGATCCCGAGCAAGCGGCCGACGCCGCCGTGCCCGAGCCTGAAGACGCCGAAGCTCCCGGCGCATCGTCCGCAGAGGCGCCTGTGCCTGAACTGCCCGTAGTGCCGGAGCGGTCCGACGTGATGGTGCCGATGCCGCCGGCCGCGCCGCTGGCCCCGCTCGCACCGTTGGCATCGGCGCAGCCGCAGCGCGCGCTGGTGCGCGTGCAGGCGCGTGCGCTCGACACGCTGATCAACGAGGCCGGCGAGGTCGGGGCCACGCGCGCGCGCCTGGACAGCGAGCTCGAGGCGATGCGCGCCTACCTGGGCGAACTGAACGACAACGTCGCGCGCTTGCGCGGCCAGCTGCGCGAGATCGAGATCCAGGCCGAATCACAGATGGCGTCGCGCATTGCCGATGCGCAGCACAAGCAGGAATTCGATCCGCTCGAGTTCGACCGCTTTACGCGCTTCCAGGAGCTGACGCGGATGATGGCCGAGTCGGTCAACGACGTCGCCACCGTCGAGCAGAACCTGCAGCGCGGCTTCGACCGCGCCGCCGGCGACCTCGCCGCGCAGGCACGGCTGACGCGCGGGCTGCAGCGCGGCCTGATGCAGGCGCGCATGGTGCAGTTCGACGCGCTGGCCGAGCGGCTCTACCGCGTGGCGCGGCAGGCCGCGGCCGAGACCGGCAAGGAGGTGAGGCTGCTGATCAAGGGCGGCACGGTGGAGATCGACCGCTCGGTGCTGGACCGCATGGCCGGTCCGATCGAGCACCTGATCCGCAACGCGGTGGCGCATGGCATCGAGCCCGCCGCGCAGCGCCGCGCCGCTGGCAAGCCCGCCGCCGGCGCGCTCACGCTGGAGGTGCAGCAGGAAGGCAACGAGGTGGTGCTGCATTTCATCGACGACGGCGGCGGGCTGGACCTGGCGCGCATCCGCGCCCGCGCGGTCGAGCGCCGCCTGCTGGCGCCGGACGACGACGCCAGCGAGGCGCGCCTGACCGAGATGATCTTTACCCCCGGCTTTTCTACCGCGGAAGCGGTGTCCGAACTGGCCGGCCGCGGCGTGGGCATGGACGTGGTGCGCGCCGAGACTGTGGCGCTGGGCGGGCGCATCACGCTGGCATCGCAGCCGGGGCAGGGCACCACCTTCACCGTGCACCTGCCGCTGACCACCGCCATCACGCAGGTGCTGGTGATCGCACTGGGCGCGCGCCGCTATGCGGTGCCCAGCGGCATGATCGACCAGGTGCAGCAACTGCGCGCGCCGGCGCTGCTGGATGCGTACAACCATGGCCGTGTGACCGTGGCCGGCGCCGAGGTGCCGTTCTTCTACTTCGGCGCGCTGCTGGAACAGGGCGAGGCCGCGCCCGCGGGGCGTAAATATTCACCCGTCGTGGTGGTGCGCAGCGGTGCGGAGCGCGTCGCCGTGCATGTCGACGACGTGGTCGGCAACCGCGAAGTGGTGGTCAAGCACATCGGCCCGCACCTGGCACGGCTGGAGGGGATCGCCGGCGCGACCACGCTCGGCGATGGCGAGATCGTGCTGATCTACAACCCGGTAGTGCTGGCGCAGCGCTTCGTGCGCGAGCGCGGCCGCTCGCTGCCGCTGGATCCGCCGGCGCTGCCGCAATCGACGCAGCAGCCGGCCATCGCGCCGCAACCAGGCGCGGTCGCGGAACTGGCGCGCGACGGCACCGCCGAGCCAGTGGCCGGGCTGGCGGCCCAGCCTACCGTGATGGTGGTCGACGATTCACTGACCGTGCGCAAGGCCACCCAGCGCCTGCTGGGCCGCGCCGGCTACCACGTGGTGCTGGCGCGCGACGGCGTCGACGCGCTCAAGCAGCTGCAGGACGTGATGCCGGACGCGATGCTGGTCGATATCGAGATGCCGCACATGGATGGCTTCGACCTGACCCGCAACGTGCGCTCCGACGCGCGCACCGCGCACCTGCCGCTGGTGATGATCACCTCGCGCACCGCCGACAAGCACCGCCGCTACGCGGAGGAAATCGGCGTCAACGTGTACCTGGGCAAGCCGTATAACGAGGATGAACTGCTGGGGACGCTGCACCGTTTGCTGGGTGAACGGGCGACGGGAACGGCGGGGTCGGTGGCGCAGATGCTGGGGGACGGGCCACCAGGCTGAGGGTTTGCTCCCCTCTCCCGCGTGCGGGAGAGGGAGTACACCAAGCGGTCATCCACGGCACATCACGACATCACTCGCTTCAGCGCGCTACCACCGCATCTGCGCATTCTTGCTGTTGGTGCTGACCGTCATGTTCTTGGTCCGGCCCTGATAGGTTGCACGCACGTTGTAGGTGCCAGACGGCGCCTTCAGCAGGCAGCGCGGCCCGTCGGCGACAAAGCTCGCCACTTCCTTGCCGCCACGTATCAGCTTGACGTCGACATCCGACAGGTACTCGCCGCGCGCGCCCTGCGTGAACAGCAGGCTCATGTTGTACTTGCGCGCCTGGGATTGCAGCGCGACCTGTTCGTCCTCGGCCACGCCGCCGCAGATATAGGCGACCGGGCCGGCCTGGCGCTGCACCATCGCGTCACGCGGCGGCGGCGCGGGCGGCACGGCCAGGGGCGGCCGTGGCTGCGACGGGGCTGCCACCGGCGGCGGTGCGGGCACCGCGGGCGGCGTGCCGGTGGGTGCGGGCATCGGTGAAGCGGTTGGCGGCGGCGCGGCCGTGGCCGGCGCCGTTATGCCGGGCGCGGGCTGGGTGGCAGGCGGCATGGTGGCCGCTGGCGGCAGGGTGGTGGAGGGCGGCACGGTGGCGGAGGGCGGCACGGTGGCGGCCGGCGGCACGGTCGTGGCGGGCGGCGTGGTGACGCCCGGCGTCGGTGCCATGGTGCCCGGCGCAGGAGCCGGTGCTGCAGTCGCAGGTGCGGTCGGGGTTGCCGGCGCAGGGTTGGCATCGACCACGGGTGCCTGCGCATGGCTGGCGGCGGGCACCAGGGCCAGCAGTGCAACCACGCCGGCGCTGAGCGCGAGCACCAGGCGCTTCACGCGCGAGCGGCGCGCCAGGCGCGCTTCGATGACCTTCAGCGAACGGGTAGGGGCAAACGGGAGCAGTTGCGGCATCGTGGCCTCCTTGGCAAGCTTGGGAATCAGATGCCCCGGAGGACCCCGTCGGGATCACTCCGGGTGTCTCTTTTCCATGCTAGGGCCAAGGAATAGCCGACACTGCCGGGCGTGGTCCTACATCCGCGTCAGCCGACGGCGCATTCGCGCCGGCAAGCGGCGCGCGCGCGACTTCACTTCCGGCTCACCAGCCGTTTCGGTACCGACAGCGTCAACGCCGCACCGACCACGAGGCACGCGGCCAGCAGGTACATGCCGGAATCGGTGCTGTGGGTCAGGTCCTTGAGCCAGCCCACCGCATACGGGCTGAGAAAGCCGGCGAGGTTGCCGAGCGAGTTGATCAGCGCAATGCCCGCGGCCGCGCCGGTGCCGGCCAGGAACGCCGTGGGCAGGCTCCAGAACAGCGGCAGCGTGGTCAGGATGCCGATCGTCGCCAGCGTCAGCGCCACCATCGCCAGCGTGGTGTCGCCGCGCCATTGCACCGACAGCAGCAGCCCGACAGCGCCGGCCAGCGCCGGCACCGCGATATGCCAGCGGCGCTCGCCGCTGCGGTCGGCGCTGTAGGCCACCAGCACCATGCCGATCACCGCGCAGCCATAGGGGATGGCGGTCAGCAGGCCGATATCGAGCGCGCCCTTGACGCCGGTCTGCTTGATGATGGTCGGCAGCCAGAAGCTGACGCCGTACAGGCCCATCACGAAGCAGAAGTAGATCGCGCTCATCAGCCAGACGCGCGGGCTGGCAAACACGGTGCGGATCGGCGGGTCTTCCTTGTGCGCGTTCTCGCTGGCGATATTGCGCTCCAGCAGCGCCTTTTCCTCGGCCGACAGCCATTTGGCGTGGGCGATGCGGTCATCCAGGTAGGCCAGCACCCACAGCCCCACCAGGATCGATGGAATGCCTTCCAGCAGGAACATCCACTGCCAGCCGGCCCAGCCGTTGTGGCCGTCGAAGGACTGCATGATCCAGCCCGACAGCGGCCCGCCGATCACGCCCGACAGCGCGATCGCGGTCATGAAGAAGGTGGTGGTGCGCCCGCGCCGGTTGGCCGGGTACCAGTAGGTCAGGTACAGGATGATGCCGGGGAAGAAGCCGGCCTCGGCAATGCCCAACAGGAAGCGCAGCACGTAGAACATGGTCGGCGTGGTGACGAACATCATCGCCGCCGAGATCGCGCCCCAGGTGATCATGATGCGCGCGATCCAGATGCGCGCGCCCACCTTGTGCAGAATCACGTTGCTCGGCACCTCGAACAGGAAGTAGCCGATGAAGAAGATGCCGGCGCCCAGCCCGTAGACGGTCTCGCTGAACTGCAGGTCGTTCAGCATCTGCAGCTTGGCGAAGCCCACGTTGACGCGGTCCAGGTAGGCCACCACGTAGCACAGCAGCAGGAAGGGCACCAGGCGCCAGCTGACCTTGCGGTAGGTGGCGTCTTCAAAGGCGGCGTCGCGGACGCCGGGGTTCACTGCGGTCGTTGTCATGCTGTCTCCTGAGGAATTGGCGTTTCTGTATGACGCGTTCTTACAGCTACCGTACGACTGGGGAAGCAGGACCGGCGCGCGGCTTCAGACGCAGCGGCCGCCGTCCACTTCGATGCAGGTGCCGGTGATGAAGGCGGCTTCGTCCGAAGCCAGGTACAGGCAGGCGTTGGCCACGTCCTGCGGCGTCGACATGCGCCCCATCGGGATGGTGGCGAGGAACCTGGCGCGGTTCTCGGGCGTGTCCGGCATGCCCATGAATTCCTCGAGCAGCGCGGTGGCGCCGATCACCGGGTTGACGCAGTTGACGCGGATATTGTCGGGGCCCAGCTCCGCGGCCATGGCCTTGCTCGCCGTGATCACCGCGCCCTTGCTGCCGTTGTACCAGACCAGCCCCGGCCGCGGCCGGATGCCGGCGGTGGAAGCGATATTGACGAACACGCCGCCGCCGCGCTGGCGGAAATGCGGCACGAACGCGCGCGCCGACCAGTAGATGCTCTTGACGTTGACGGCGTAGACGCGGTCGAACTCGTCTTCGGTGACTTCCAGGATGGGCTTGTTGCGATGCGTAGTGCCGGCGTTGTTGACCACGATATGCACGTCGCCGAAGACGGAAAGGGCGGCTTCGCGCATGGCCTCGGTGTCGGCTTCGCGCGAGACATCGGCGCGTACCGCACGGGCGCGTCCGCCGGCGTCGCGGATCGCCGCGGCGACGCGCTCGGCGGCGTCCTCGCGCAGGTCGGCCACCACCACGTTGGCGCCTTCGCGCGCGAAGGTATGGGCAATGCCTTCGCCGAAGCCGGAACCTCCGCCGGTGACGATCGCTACCTTGTTGGCCAGTCTCATGGCTTGTCTCCTCAGTGTTTTGGTGATGTTCGGTGCAAGGCGGGGGCTAGTGCGAAAACGGCCCGCGCCCCCTCAGGGCATTCGCCACCATCATCAGCGCCAGCAGGAACGGCAGCGCCACATACAGGCACCAGTGCACGCGGTCGCCGACCACGTCGCCCCACTTGCGCTTGAATACCTGCAGCCGCGGCATGCCGGAAGGATTGGTGGCGCGCTTGTTCCGCACATGCCAGGCCATCCAGAAAAAGAAGATGGCGAAGGCGACCGACAGGAAATTGATGTTACCCATGTTGAATGGCAATGGTTTTCAGGGTGGTGAATCCGTACAGGGCCTCGAAGCCCTTTTCGCGGCCGTAGCCGGACTGGCCGCTGCCGCCGAAGGGCAGCTCCACGCCGCCGCCGGCGCCGTAGTTGTTGATAAAGACCTGGCCCGCGCGCAGCTTGTGCGCGAGGCGCAGCTGGCGCCCGCCGTCGCGGGTCCAGACCCCGGCGACCAGCCCGTAGGGCGTGCCGTTGGCCAGCGCGATGGCTTCGGCCTCGGTGTCGAACGGCATCGCGGCCAGCAGCGGGCCGAACACTTCCTCCTGCGCCAGCCGGTGCGCCGGCGGCACGTCGCGGAACAGCATCGGCACCTGGTAGTAGCCGGCCTCGGGCGCGTCGGCCACGATCTGGCCCTGCGCCATCACCGCCACGCCGGCGTGCTGCGCGTCCGAGACGAAGTCCCACACGCGCTGCTGCTGCTTGCGGCTGATCAGCGGGCCGCATTCCAGGTCGAGCTCGGACGGGCCAACGCGCAGCGATTCGAACACCGATGCGAGCCGGTCCAGCAGCAGGTCGTAGACCGGGCGCTCCACCAGCAGGCGGCTGCCGGCCGAGCAGGTCTGGCCGGCGTTCTGCACGATGCCGTTGACCACCACCGGCACCAGCGCGTCGAGGTCGGCATCGGCAAACACGATCTGCGGCGACTTGCCGCCCAGTTCCAGCGTGACCGGCACGTGGTTCTCGGCGGCCAGCTGCGCCACCAGCTTGCCGGTCTGCGGCGAGCCGGTGAACGAGATGTGCTGGATGCCGGGGTGGCGCGCCAGCGCGGCGCCGGCCTCGTGGCCGTAGCCGGTGATGAGGTTGAGCGCGCCTTCGGGCAGGCCGGCCTCGGCGGCGATCTCGGCCACGCGCAGCAGCGACAGGCAGGCATCCTCGGCCGGCTTGACCACGCAGGCGTTGCCGGCGGCCAGCGCCGCGCCCACGCTGCGCCCGAAGATCTGCAGCGGGTAGTTCCACGGGATGATGTGGCCGGTCACGCCGTGCGGCTCGCGCACCGTCAGCACGGTATAGCCAGGGTTGTAGGGGATGGTCTGGCCGTGCAGCTTGTCGACCGCACCTGCGTAGAACTCGAAGTAGCGCGCCACCGCGCGGGCGTCGGCGCGCGCCTGGCGCAGCGGCTTGCCGGTGTCGCGGGCCTCGAGCGCGCCGAGTTCCTCTTCATGGGCGATCAGCGCCACGGCGACGCGGTTGAGCAGGCGCACCCGCTCGGCCGGGGCCATCTGGCCCCAGGGGCCGTCGGCGGCCTGGCGTGCCGCATGGACGGCGACGTTGATATCGGTGGCGTTGCCGCGCGCAATCTCTGCGAAGGGCTCGCCGTTGGAGGGATCGAAAACCTTGATGCGCAGGCCGTTGTCGGGCGCGATCAGGCGGTTGGCGACGAAGTGCTGGGCGTGCATGGGTGGCTCCGGGGCAGCTTGGGGCAGCTAGGGGCAGCTTGGGGGCTGCGGCTATTCAGTGTCGGCTGAAGAATGCGCCATTATCGCCGACGCCGGCGTCGCTGCAACGCGTTGCAGCGGGCTGGCGAAGCCAGGACCGGCGACGCCTTGTCAGCAACCGGTCAGGCGCGAGCCGCTATAATGCCCGCCATCCGACAACACAGCGCAGGCATCTGGAGAACCGCATGAGCTTCAACCTCGTATCCCCGGGCAAGGACATCCCCAACGATTTCAACGTCATCATCGAGATCTCGGCCCAGAGCGATCCGGTGAAGTACGAGGCCGACAAGGAAACCGGCCTGCTGTTCGTCGACCGCTTCATCGGCACCGGCATGCGTTACCCGGCCAACTATGGCTACATCCCCCAGACCCTGTCGGGCGATGGCGACCCCGTCGACGTGCTGGTGCTGTCGCCGTTCCCGATCATGGCCGGCGCCGTGGTGCGCTGCCGCGCACTCGGCATGCTGAAGATGACCGACGAGTCCGGCGTCGACGCCAAGCTGGTCGCCGTGCCGGTCGACAAGCTGTCGCCGGCCACCGCCTACATGAAGGGCCTGTCCGACGTGCCGCAGAACCTGCTGGACCAGATCAAGCATTTCTTTGAGCACTACAAGGCACTGGAAGCCGGCAAGTGGGTCAAGGTTGAAGGCTGGGCCGGCATCGAGGAAGCCCACAAGGAAATCACCGACGGCGTGGCCAACTACAAGAAGTAAGTTGAACGCCCGCTGAACAGACCCCGCTCCGGCGGGGTTTTTTATTGCGGCGCGCTTGATGCGCGTTAGCACCCGGCCAGGTGGCGTGCGCTACGCTGGGCGGGTACTGACAACAGGAGTCCCCATGCAACCCGTGACCGAAATCTTGGCTTCGCCGCAGACGCCGCCGTCGTTGCGCCGCTATGACCGGCTGGCGGTGTCATTCCATTGGACCGTGTTCGTACTGGTGGCGCTGGCCTATGCCGCGATCGAACTGAAGGGCAGCTTCGCCAGGGGCACGCCGCCGCGCGCGCTGGCCATGGCGGTGCATGAATGGGCCGGCGCGCTGGTGCTGGTGCTGGCCGTGCCGCGCCTGCTGTGGCGCCTGCTGCGCGGCGCGCCGGCGCCGGAGCCGGGCGCGCGCTGGATGCAGATGGCCGGCGCGGCCATGCACTGGGTGCTGTATCTGTTCATCCTGGCGCAGCCGCTGCTGGGCCTGCTGGCGATGAATGCCGGCGGCCACCTGCTGGCGCTGCCTGCGCTCGGCATCGATGTCCCGGCACTGGTCGCGCCCGACCCGGCGCTGAAGGACAGCGTCAAAGAGCTCCACGAAACACTCGGCACCGCGTTCTACCTGGTCATCGGCCTGCATGCGATGGCATCGCTGTTCCACCACTACATGCTGGGCGACGACACGCTGCGGCGCATGTGGCGCTGAGCGACGCAGGCGTCAGTCACGCGCGAACGGGTTGCGTTCGCCCAGCTCGTCCAGGTAGGCGTCGATGCCCTGGCGCTCGCGCGCGAGGAAGCGTTCGACGGCATCGGCGAAGGCCGGGTGCGCCAGCCAATGGGCCGAGCGCGTCGCCACCGGCAGGAAGCCGCGCGCCATCTTGTGCTCGCCCTGCGCGCCGCCCTCGAAGGTGCCGATGCCGTGTTCGATGCAGAACTCGAGCGGCTGGTAGTACGCAGTCTCGAAATGCAGGCACGGGTGGTATTCCAAAGTGCCCCAGTAGCGCCCGTAGAGCGTGCTGACCTCGGGCGCCGCGTCATAGACCAGCAGCGAGCTGGCGATGGGCCGGCCCGCGCGCTCGGCGATCACCAGCAGCAGGTGCTGCGGCATCGCGGCGCCGATGCGGCGGAAGAAGTCCAGGTTCAGGTAGGGCGTGGAATGGTGCTCGCGGTAGGTCTGGCGATAGCAGCGGTTGAAGAACTTCCACGCCTCGTCGTCGATCTCCGCGCCGCGCAGCCGGCGGAAGGTGATGCCCGCCTGGGCCACCTGCCGGCGCTCGGCGCGGATGTTCTTGCGCTTCTTCTGCGACAGCGTGGCGAGGAAGTCGTCGAAGCTGCCGTAGCCGCCATTGGTCCAGTGGAACTGCACGCCGTGCCGCATCAGCATGCCGGCCTGCGCCATCAGCGCGGCCTCAGCCTCGTCCGGAAACAGGATGTGCAGCGACGACATCTGGCTGTCGGCGGCCAGCGCCAGCGCCACCTGCAGCAGCAGCCGGCGCGCCTCGGCGTCTTCGGCCAGCAGCCGCGCGCCGCGCACCGGCGTGAACGGAATCGCCGCCAGCCACTTGGGGTAGTACTCGATGCCGTTGCGCGCATAGGCGTCGGCCCAGGCCCAGTCGAAGACATACTCGCCATAGGAATGCGCCTTGGCATACAGCGGCATGGCGGCGGCCAGCCGTTGCGGACGGCCCGCCGCGGGCGGCGCCCATAACGTCAGGTAGCGCGGATGCCATCCGGTATCCGGGCAGGCGCTGCCGCTGGCGTGCAGCGCGTGCAGGAAGGCGTGCTTGAGGAAGGGCGTGGCGTCGGCATGGCGGGCCACCAGGGCATCCCAGGCGGCGGCATCGATCTGGCTCAGGTCGGCGACGATCTCGGTACGGTATTCCGGAGCGGCAGCGCGCGCTTCGCTGCGCGTTTGCCGTGCCGGCTGGCCCTGCCCGGGCACGCATGATTCAGACTGCATTGCACCAGTTCCCTCTGTGGACCGGTCGAGTCTACCGGAAACCCCGCGCCGGAGTTGGCGTCGTAAAATGGAGCATCCTGGTCAATAGTGCTTTCCCAGGCATCCACGGATGCTGCGGACGACCCGCACGCTTGCGGCTGGTCCAACGGCCCACCGCACGACTCCCAACACCAAGGCCCGATATGAAAAACCTGTTTTTCAACCTGTATTCGCACGGCTTTGCGCGCGTCGCGGTGGGCGTGCCGGTCTGCCGCGTGGCCGACCCTGCCTTCAACGCCAACGAGACCATTGCCCTGGCGACGCAGGCGGCGCAGCGCGGCGCCGTGCTGGTCGCGTTCCCGGAGCTGGGGCTGTCGGCCTACACCTGTGACGACCTGTTCCACCAGCGCGCGCTGCTGGACGCCTGCCAGGCGGCGCTGACCACCATCGTCGAGGCCTCGCGCAAGCTGCCGGCGGCGCTGGTAGTGGGCATGCCGCTGCGGGTCGAGCACCAGTTGTTCAACTGTGCCGTGGTGGTGGCGCGCGGGCGCATCCAGGGCGTGGTGCCCAAGACCTACCTGCCCAACTACTGGGAATTCTATGAGGCGCGGCAGTTCAGCGCCGCCGACAGCGCCGCGGTCGATTCGATCGAGCTGCTGGGCCAGCAGGTGCCGTTCGGCGCCGGCCTGCTGTTCGAGCTCGAAGACATCCCCGACTTCCGCTTCCATGCCGAAATCTGCGAGGACGTATGGGTGCCGATCCCGCCGTCGTCGTTCGCGGCATTGGCTGGCGCCACGGTGCTGGTCAACCTGTCGGCATCGAATATCGTGGTGGGCAAGTCGGGCTACCGGCACCAGCTGGTGTCGCAGCAATCGGCGCGCTGCCTGGCGGCCTACCTGTACACCTCGGCCGGCAAGGGCGAGTCGTCTACCGACCTGGCCTGGGACGGCCAGGCGCTGATCTGCGAGAACGGCGAGCTGCTGGCCGAGTCCGGGCGCTTTGCCGACACCTCGCACCTGCTGTTCGCCGATATCGATGTCGAGCGGCTGTCGCGCGAGCGCATGCACCAGGTGACCTTCGGCCATTCGGTGCGCCGGCACAAGGACGAGGTGGAGCGCTTCCGCGTGGTGCGCTTCCCGCTCGACCTGACGCTGGAAAAGTCGCTGCCGCTGGAGCGCAACGTGGCGCGTTTCCCGTACGTGCCGGCCGATCCGCGCCAGCGCGACGAGCGCTGCATGGAGGTCTACAACATCCAGGTGCAGGCGCTGGTGCAGCGGCTCTCGGCGAGCAAGATCAGCAAGGTGGTGATTGGCGTCTCGGGCGGACTCGATTCCACCCACGCGCTGCTGGTGTGCGCCAAGGCGATGGACCGGCTGGGCCTGCCGCGCGCCAATATCCTTGCCTACACCATGCCGGGCTTTGCCACCAGCGGGCGCACGCTGCAGCAGGCGCGCCAGCTGATGCAGGTGGTGGGCTGCAGCGCGACCGAGATCGATATCCGGCCGTCGTGCCTGGCGATGCTGAAGGACCTGGGCCATCCCTATGCCGCCGGCGAGAAGGTCTACGACGTAACCTTCGAGAACGTGCAGGCGGGAGAGCGCACCAACCACCTGTTCCGGCTGGCGAACTACAACCATGCCATCGTGATCGGCACCGGCGACCTGAGCGAACTGGCGCTGGGCTGGTGCACCTATGGCGTGGGCGACCACATGTCGCACTACAACGTCAACGCCAGCGTGCCCAAGACGCTGATTTCGCACCTGGTGCGCTGGGTCGCCGAGACCGGGCAGGTGGGCGAGGGCGGCTCGGATGTGCTGCTGGCGGTGCTCGACACCGACATCAGCCCCGAGCTGATTCCCGGCGACAGCAACCACGGCCCCGAGCAGAAGACCGAGAGCACCATCGGCCCGTACGAGCTGCAGGACTTCAATCTCTACTACACGCTGCGCTTCGGCTTTGCCCCGTCCAAGATCGCCTTCCTGGCGCAGCATGCCTGGGGCGACCGCGAGCGCGGCATCTGGCCCAACGGCCCGCACGTGGTGCGCAACCAGTACGGCCTGCCCGACATCAAGCGCAACCTGGCGATCTTCCTGGACCGCTTTTTCCGCACCAGCCAGTTCAAGCGCTCGTGCGTGCCGAATGCGCCCAAGGTGGGTTCGGGCGGCTCGCTGTCGCCGCGCGGCGACTGGCGCGCGCCCAGCGATTCGGAGTCGGTGGTGTGGCTGGCGGATCTGGAGAAGGTGCCGGATTGACCTCGCCGTGCCCTGCGCCGCCACACGGCCCGCATGGTGCGGGCCGTTTTCATGCGAGCTGGCTGTTCAGCCGGCCGGCCCGGAGACCAGCTTGAGCCCCACCACGCCACACAGGATCAGCGCGATGCAGCCCGCGCGCGCCAGCGATGCCGGCTCGTCCAGCCACAGCATGCCGAGCATGGCGGTGCCGGCCGCGCCGATGCCGGTCCATACGGCATAAGCCGTTCCCACCGGCAGCCCGCGTAGCGCCAGCGTCAGCAGGGCAATGCTGGACAGCCCGGTGACCGCCGCATAGACGCTGGGCCAGAAGCGGCTGAAGCCGGCCGACCATTTCATGCCGAAGGCGAAGGCGATCTCGAGCACGCCGGCGACGAATAACAGAGTCCACGACATCGGTCAGCCGGCCAGCAGGCGACGCGTGAACAGGCTGTACAGCGTGCGCACGGACAGCGCCGCGATCGCCACCGTCAGCACCAGCAGGATCAGCCCGGCCAGCCAGTAGAGCGCGCCGGCCTGCGCGTGGTCAGCATACTTCAGCGCCGCGTTCGCCAGCGCCGCCATCGGGAAGCTGATCGCCCACCACGACGGCGCGAACGGCGCCGGACGGCGGAACACGCGCCAGGACAGCAGTACGAACAGGAACAGGCCGAAGTAGAACAGCATGCCGGCAAACAGATCGACGTGCCCGGTCAGGTTGACGTAGGCCAGGAAGCCCACCTCGAACGGCGCGATCAGGATGATCAGCGACGGCACCATGCCGGCGGGCAGCGGCTCGTGGTGGACCAGCCGGGCAAGGATCATGGTGAAGAACACCAGCGCGATCACGGTACCGACCGCGGCCGCGAACAGGTTGA
The DNA here is from genome assembly GCF_023952485.1 of Cupriavidus mimosae. NCBI lineage: Bacteria > Pseudomonadati > Pseudomonadota > Betaproteobacteria > Burkholderiales > Burkholderiaceae > Cupriavidus > Cupriavidus mimosae. The sequence goes on from NZ_JALHRY010000011.1 coordinate 92,052, forward strand.
CCTCATGCGCCCACGCCATCGGCATGGTGCCGCCGGCCACGGCGATATCGAGCGTGGCCACGCCCGGAATCAGCCAGGCCGGCACGACGTTGGCCGGTTCGGTGCGGCCGCGGAACAGCCGCCCGGCGATGACGAAAGTCAGCGCCACGGTAATCACCGTGCCCACGGTCCAGATCGCCTGCCCCAGCACCGCGTGGTGCGCGCCCACCACGGACGACAGCAGCAGGATGGCAATGGCGATGGTGCCGAAGAAATTGCCCGCGATGGGATGGCTGAACTCGGTGCGCACGGCCTCGGGGTAGCGCTTCCACTTGGCCAGGTAGCCAGCGGCAAGGGTCACGAAGGCCAGCACCGCGGCCACGCCAATGGCGTCGCCGATGGCCGGGTTGGTGCCGAAGGCGTTGACCGCGCCGCGCCATGCCATCGACAGCCCGGACAGGCCCATGACGGCGCCGAACAGATTGACCGGGAGGTGCTTGACCGAACTGCGGGGTAGCGGCAGCGCGGTTGCGGGGTGGGTAGCAGGAGTCATGGCGTGTGGCTTTGGCTATGCCCGCGGAGGGCGGGCGTGGTAGAGGCCGCGAATCTCGTCAGCAGAGGAGTGGGCGGGCCTGATGAAGGGGATTATGGTTTTCCGGGGGGGCTGGCCGATAGTAGATATGCCCGTCAAATTCGGCCAACAGTACAGCGCTTGCTGCCAGCGGCGACGCAGCACCGGATTTCCTGCCTAGACTGCGCGCCGTTGCATTCGAAGCCGAGGGAAATCAGTTGAAGCCGACCTTGATCAAGCGCGCCCGGGTGCCCGTGCTGCTGCTGTTGTGTTGCATGGGCGTTTCGGCTGCCGACTGGTGGCGCTGCAGCGCGCTGGCAATCACACCGCGCTGGCGGAATCCCGGCGCATCGTCGACATCTTGATCGTGCGCTATCGGTGACCGCTCTGGCTGAATCTGCCTAGACTTGCAATATCCCGCCGCGCCAGGCCGCCGAGCCGTCTTTGCCATGCCCTCCATGAAAATCGCCGTCGTCGCCTTTCCCGGCTTCCAGATGCTAGATCTGGCCGGCCCCCTCGATGTCTTCCACGAAGGCGCGCGCCAGGCGGGTCAGCCTGACGCCTACCAGTTCGAGATCATTGCGCCGGGGCCGGGCATGCTGCGGGCCTCCAACGGCATGCGGGTCGAGCCGGACGCGACGCTGGAGACCGCCAGTGACGACATCGACACCCTGCTGGTCGCCGGCGGGCCGGCGCTGTGGAAGCAGGCTCAGGACGCGGCCATCGGCGCATGGCTGGCCCGGCAGGCGCGCACGGTGCGGCGTATCGGCTCGGTCTGCTCCGGCGCGATGATGCTTGCGCACGCGGGCCTGCTCGACGGGCGCAGCGCCACCACGCACTGGAATACCACCGACCACCTGGCGCGCAGCTTCCCCGGCGTCCAGGTCGAGCCGGACCGCATCTACGTCAAGGACGGCAATGTGTACACCTCGGCCGGCGTGACCGCCGGCCTGGACCTCGCCCTGGCGCTGGTCGAGGAGGATTTCGGCCGCGTCGTGGCGCTGCGCGTGGCGCGCGAACTGGTGATGTTTCTCAAGCGGCCGGGCGGCCAGTCACAGTTCAGCGCCCACCTTGCGGCGCAGACGGCGGAGCGCCATGCGATCCGGGAGGTGCAGGGCTGGCTGGTCGAGCACCTTGCCGCGGATCTTTCGGTCGATGCGCTGGCCGCGCGTGCCGGCATGAGCACGCGCAACTTTGCCCGCGTGTTCCGCCAGGAATGCCAGGTGACCCCGGCCGAATTCGTCGAGGCCGCGCGCATCGACGCGGCGCGCCGGCTGCTGGAAAGCTCGCGCCACCCGCTCAAGCGCGTGGCCACGCTGACCGGCTTTGGCGATGCCAACAACCTGCGGCGCGCATTTCTGCGCCGGATCGGGGTGGCGCCTTCGGACTACCGGCGACGTTTCCTCAACACGGCGTGACGGTTGCTTTACACAGGCTATGCACAAGCTTTGCACAGCATTTCCGGGGAGCTTTCCACAGGGTTGTCCACAGGCCCGAAGGGCAAGACACCGCCGTGCGATGCGCGCTGCCCAACGTTCCGGCCGCGCCAGGCGCGGGATGCAGGGCGCCAAGGGCTGTTAAAATGCCCTCCGGAGAGCGCCGCGTCCGCGGCGATGCGCCGCCGGGCGGCGTGAACAAACGATAAACAGGGGCCAGTCATGAAGCAGATTACCGCCATCATCAAACCGTTCAAGCTCGACGAGGTGCGTGAAGCCCTGGCTGACGTCGGCGTGACCGGGCTGACGGTGACCGAAGTAAAGGGATTTGGCCGCCAGAAAGGGCATACCGAGCTGTACCGCGGCGCCGAGTACGTGGTCGACTTCCTGCCCAAGATCAAGATCGAAGTGGTGGTGGCCGAGAACCAGCTCGATACGGTGCTGGATGCCATCGTCAAGGCTGCCCACACCGGCAAGATCGGCGACGGCAAGATCTTTGTCACCGAGATCGAGCGCGTGATCCGCATCCGCACCGGCGAGCAGGACGAAGCCGCGGTCTGAGCCATCGGCCGGATCGGCCAGCGCAGCGACACGCCGCCCTGCAGGGCGGCGTTTTCATTGGTGGGTTCGCTTTAGACGCCGCTCAGCTGGGCAGTTTCCAGCCGTAGCGCACCGACGCCAGGCGCATGGCGATGATCGCCAGCGCGCCGGTCAGCAGCGCCGCCTCCTGCTGCACCTCGAGCCAGGTCAGGCCGATATAGATCCAGCAGCCGATGAACGAGCAGGTGGCGTAGGGCGAGCGGTCGCGCAGGATCATCGGAACTTCATTGCACAGCACGTCGCGCACCACGCCGCCGAACACGGCCGAGATGATGCCCATCATGACCGCCACGGTCGGCGTCATCTGCGCCACCAGCGCCAGCGAGGCGCCGGTCACCGAGAACAGCCCCAGCCCGATGGCGTCGGCCACGATCATGGCCCGGTCCGAGGCCACGCGGCTGACCACGCGCAGCACGAACGACGCGCCGAACGACATCACGAAGATCAGCAGCACATAGCCTTCATGGTCGACCCAGTAAAACGGGCGCCGGTCGAGCAGCACGTCGCGCACGGTGCCGCCGCCGAAGGCGGTGGCAAAGGCCACTACGAAGGTGCCGACCACGTCCAGGCGCTGCTTGCGTGCATCGACCACCCCCGAGACCGCGAAGGCCAGCACGCCAATCACCTCCATGATGTGGAGGATCAGGGGCAGCCGCCCCATCAGCAATTCGAGCGGAACGTGCATCCGGGACGCGGCGTCAGGCGCGCGGCTGGCGCAGCAGCACCATCAGCGCGCCGGCGCCGCCTTCGGCCTCGCGCGCCTGCACGAAGGCCAGCACTTCCTCCTTCTGCACCAGCCAGCTGCGCACCTTGCCCTTGAGCACCGGCAGCTTGTCGGGCGAGCCCAGGCCCTTGCCGTGGATCACGCGCACGCAGCGCACGCCGTTGCGCACCGAGCGGCGCAGGAACTCGGCCAGCGCCTCGCGCGCCTCGTCACTGCGCAGGCCGTGCAGGTCGACCTTGTCCTGCGGCACCCATTCGCCGCGACGCAGCTTGCGCACCACGTCCATGCCGATGCCGGGCCGGCGGAACGACAGCGTCTCGTCGGTCTCGAGCAGGCTTTCGACATCGAACTCGTCCGACAGCGACGCCTGCAGCACCGCCTGGTCGTTGCGCTGCGACTGCACCGGCACGGGCGCGGGCTTGCTGGGAGGATGGTGGGCGCGGTTGCGGTCGCGCAGCTGGCTGACCTGGCCCACGCTGGCGCGGAACACATCGGCTTCGGCGCGGGCGCGCTCGGCCGCCTGCTCGGCGGCGAGGCGCTCGGCTTCGCGGCGCTCGGTATCGGCCTTGAGGGTGTCGCGCAGCCTGGCAAGGTCGTTCAGGCCGAGGCGTTGGGGCGGTCGGTCGGGTTTGCGGGCGCCGTGCGTCATTGAAACAAATCTCCGGAGGCTCGGCGCCGATTATATCGACTGGCGCGGCCGCGGGCGGGCCCGCGCCCGTGTGGCGCGCCGGCGGCGGTGACGAGCCGCCGGCGCAGGGGTTGCTTACTTCAGGGCTTCGACGAAGCGCTGCGCGTCCAGCGCGGCCATGCAGCCGGTGCCGGCGCTGGTGATGGCCTGGCGGTAGACGTGGTCCTGCACATCGCCCGCGGCGAACACGCCCGGCACGCTGGTGGCGGTGGCATCGCCCTGCAGGCCCGACTTGGTCACCAGGTAGCCGTTTTCCATGGCCAGCTGGCCGGTGAACAGGTCGGTGTTGGGCTTGTGGCCGATGGCGATGAACACGCCGGCCAGCTTCAGGTCTTCGGTCTGGCCGGTCTTGGTGCCGCGCACGCGGATGCCGGTCACGCCGGAATCATCGCCCAGCACTTCGTCCAGCACGCTGTCGTAGCGGATCACCACGCGGCCTTCCTTTTCACGCTGCAGCAGGCGGTCGACCAGGATCGGCTCGGCGCGGAAGCTGTCGCGGCGGTGGATCACGGTGACCTTGCTGGCGATATGCGACAGGTACAGCGCTTCTTCGACGGCGGTATTGCCGCCGCCGACCACGGCCACTTCCTGGTTCTTGTAGAAAAAGCCGTCGCAAGTGGCGCAGGCCGACACGCCGCGGCCCATGAAGGACTCTTCGGACGGCAGCCCCAGGTACTGCGCCGAGGCGCCGGTGGCGATGATCAGCGCGTCGCAGGTGTATTCGCCGGCGTCGCCGATCAGCGTGAAGGGGCGGGCCGGCTGGCCCTTGTCGTCCACCAGCTTCGCGGTATGGATGTGATCGAAGATGATTTCGGTCTTGAATTCTTCGGCATGCGCCAGCAGGCGCTGCATCAGCTCGGGGCCCTGGACGCCCTTGGCATCGCCCGGCCAGTTCTCGACGTCGGTGGTGGTCATCAGCTGGCCGCCCTGTGCCAGGCCGGTGATCAGCACCGGCTCCAGGTTGGCGCGGGCCGCGTAGACCGCGGCGGTGTAGCCGGCGGGACCGGAACCGAGAATCAGCACTTTTGCGTGTTTTGCCATGATGCGTTCCTGTGGCCAGTGCGGCATGGTGCCCACCGGCATTGCTCGAAAGCGACATTATAAGAGGAGCCGCATTTGCTCACTGTTGCAAATTCCAATGGGTGCGATAGTCTCGGGCCACGTTAAAATGGCCGCCACGATGCCTGTCCGTCACCCGGCGAAAGAACGCCGGCCGCCGGCGGCATCGGTCCGAAACCGATCCGGAATCCCCTAACACGCGAGTTTCAACCAGGCATGGCCCGAGCTACCACGACCACCCGCACCGATCCCTCAGCCTTGCCATCCCGCATCGGCAAACTGCTGGGCGAAGTCCGCTGGTTCCTGCTGCTGGCGGTCACGCTGGGTTTCCTGTGCGTGCTGGCCAGCTACAGCAAGACCGATCCCGGCTGGTCCCATGCCAACCAGGTGGCCGATATCCATAACCTGGGCGGCCGCGTCGGCGCCTGGGTGGCGGATGTGCTGTTCTTCATCTTCGGCTTTTCCGCCTACTGGCTGGCGGTGCTGCTGGTGCGCCGCTGCTGGCGCGGCTGGCGCACGCTGACCGCCGAACTGCCCGAGCGCACGGACCACGGCCTGCATCGCCAGGGCGTAACCGTCAGCTGGATCGGCTTCGTGCTGACCCTGTTCTCCAGCATGGGCCTGGAGGCGATCCGCATGTATCCGCTGCGCGCCGCGCTGCCGCGCGCGCCCGGCGGGGTGCTGGGCGACCTGCTCGGCGGCTGGCTGCAGGTGGCGCTGGGCTTTACCGGCGCGACCCTGCTGCTGTTGCTGCTGCTGGCGATCGGGCTGTCGCTGTTCTTCCATTTCTCGTGGCTGAGCGTGGCCGAGCAGATCGGCGGCTTTGTCGAGACCCTGTTCCTGGGCTTCAAGGCCCGCCGCGAGAGCAAGCAGGACCGCATCATCGGCGAGGCCGCCAAGACCGAGCGCAAGGAAACCGTCGAGGTGCAGCGCGTGCGCATCGAAGAGGCGGCGCCGGTGCAGATCGTGCGCCCGCAGGCGGTGCCCAAGCACGAGCGCGTCGAGCGCGAGAAGCAGCAGCCGCTGTTCGCCGATATCCAGGATTCGGACCTGCCGCCGCTGTCGCTGCTGGACCCGATCCCGCCGCACCAGGAAACCGTCAGCGCCGAGACCCTGGAATTCACCTCGCGCCTGATCGAGAAAAAGCTCAAGGACTTCGGCGTCGAGGTCAAGGTGGTGGCGGCCTACCCGGGCCCGGTCATCACCCGCTACGAGATCGAGCCCGCCACCGGGGTCAAGGGCAGCCAGGTGGTGAACCTGGCGCGGGACCTGGCGCGTTCGCTGTCGCTGGTGTCGATCCGCGTGGTCGAGACCATCCCGGGCAAGAACTACATGGGGCTGGAGCTGCCCAACCCGAAGCGCCAGACCGTGCGCCTGTCGGAAATCCTGGGCTCGCAGGTCTACAACGAGAGCGCGTCCAGCCTGACCATGGCGCTGGGCAAGGACATCGCCGGCAAGCCGATGGTGGCTGACCTGGCGCGCATGCCGCACTGCATGGTGGCCGGCACCACCGGCTCGGGCAAGTCGGTGGGCATCAACGCGATGATCCTGTCGCTGCTGTACAAGGCCAAGCCCGAAAGCGTGCGCCTGATTCTGATCGACCCGAAGATGCTTGAAATGAGCGTCTACGAGGGCATTCCGCACCTGCTGTGCCCGGTGGTGACCGACATGCGCCAGGCCGGCAACGCGCTGAACTGGGCCGTCGGCGAGATGGAGCGCCGCTACAAGCTGATGAGCAAGCTGGGCGTGCGCAACCTGGCCGGCTACAACAAGAAGATCGACGAGGCCGCGGCGAAGGAAGAGAAGATCCCGAACCCGTTCAGCCTGACCCCGGACGCGCCGGAGCCGCTGGACAAGCTGCCTACCATCGTCATCGTCATCGACGAACTGGCCGACCTGATGATGGTGGTCGGCAAGAAGGTGGAAGAACTGATCGCGCGCATCGCGCAGAAGGCGCGTGCTGCGGGACTGCACCTGGTGCTGGCCACGCAGCGCCCGTCGGTGGACGTGATCACCGGCCTGATCAAAGCCAACGTGCCGACCCGGATCGCATTCCAGGTCAGCAGCAAGATCGATTCGCGCACCATCCTCGACCAGCAGGGCGCCGAAACCCTGCTGGGCATGGGCGACATGCTTTACCTGGCGCCCGGCACGGGCCTGCCGGTGCGCGTGCACGGCGCCTTTGTCTCGGACGACGAAGTCCACCGGGTGGTGGAAAAGCTCAAGGAGTCGGGAGAGGCCAACTACATCGAGGGCATCCTCGAAGGCGGGCTGACCGATGACGGCGGCGGTGGCGACGGTTTCGGCGGCGGCGCCGGCATCGGCGGTGGCGGCGGCGAAGCCGATCCGCTGTACGACCAGGCGGTCGAGGTGGTGCTGAAGAACCGGCGCGCGTCGATCTCGCTGGTGCAGCGCCACCTGCGCATCGGCTACAACCGCGCCGCGCGGCTGCTCGAGGACATGGAGAAGGCCGGGCTGGTCTCGGCCATGTCGGGCAACGGCAACCGCGACATCCTGGTGCAGGGTGGCGGCGCCGCGCGCGAAGATGACTGAGCGCCGCTCGCACGGGCTTCGTAATATCCCGTTACCCGGCGGCGCGTGGCGCGCGGAATCCCCGCGCTGACGGCGGCTCTAAAAGGACAGGTCGCACGCGCCCGGCCCGTATGCGATACGGCGGGGCGCAGCACCAACCCTACAACTACCAGGACCCCAACCATGCCAAACCGCATCCTCGTGTCGGCTTGCGCCGCGCTGGCGATGTTTGCGCTGCAGGCGCCGGCCCACGCCGCCGCCACCGACCAGTTGCAGAGCTTTGTGACCGGCGTCAAGAGCGCGCGCGGCGAATTCACGCAGCGCCAGGTCAAGGGGCAGGGCGCCAACGTCAAGGTGACCGGCACCTCCAGCGGCACCTTCGTGTTCTCGCGCCCGGGCAAGTTCACCTGGCGCTATACCAAGCCCTACGAGCAACTGCTGCAGGCCGACGGCCAGACCCTGTACATCTATGACAAGGACCTGAACCAGGTCACCGAGCGCAAGCTCGACGGCGCGCTGGGCTCCAGCCCGGCGGCGATCCTGTTCGGCAGCAACGACCTCGATAAGAACTTCGTGGTCAGGAACGGGCCGACGCGCGATGGCGTGGAGTGGCTGGAGCTGACGCCCAAGGCCAAGGACACCCAGTTCGAGCGCATTGGCATCGGCTTCAAGGCCGGCAATCTCGAGGCGATGGAGCTGCGCGACGCGTTCGGCAACACCACGCTGCTGAGCTTCACCGGCATGCAGAAGAACCCGCCCCTGGCGGCCGATGCATTCCGGTTCACGGTGCCCAAGGGCGCCGACGTGATGAAGCAATGAGGGCCGCCATGATCGATGCGCACGAAGGACCGGCAGGAGCGGGCGGAACATATCGTCGCGGTGGCGCGGCGTTGCTGGCCGGCGCTGGCGTGCTCGCGCTGGCGGCATGCGCCAGCAGCGGCGGCGGCGCCAGCAAGTTCGATGTCGATGCCTTCCTGGGCGCGCCGGACTCGGCGTTGCCCGAAGTGGTCGGCAATCCGGCCTTTCTGTCGGCCACCCGCGTGCCCGCCACCGAATGCGCGGTGATGTTGCAATCGGCCAGCACCGGCGTGCTGGAAGACCTGCCGCCGAGCAGCAACGCGCGCGGCCCGGCCTGGCTGCTGCACCCGAAGGACCCGTCAGGCCAGGTATGGCTGGTGGTCAGCGAGGCTGGCGGCGAGCGCACCTGCCACGGCCCGTTGCCGGCCGATGCAATGAAGACCCTGGCCAGGCGCGCCAGGGGCTAAGGCATCGCCGTTGCCGCTCAATGCGGCCTGAACCCTATACGGGGCCATGTGTCCCAGAATCCTCTGACTCGACACCCCTGACAGGAGAGCCCCTTGATCACGATACTGGCCACGATGCGCAGCCGCACCCATCGACTGCTGTGGCTGGCCGCGGGCGGCGCGTTGCTGGCTGGCTGTGCGGCCGCCCCGGCGGAGCCAGGGGCGGCGCCGGCACCGGCGCCGGGCCCGCAAGGTTCGCTCGGCACGCCGGCCGGCTGCGCCGCGGACAAGCTGGCCGACGATGCGCTGGTCGGCAAGCCCGAGGCCGAAGTCATCGGCCTGCTGCAAGGTTGCGCGTGGCGCCTGGGCGAACGCGACGGCCAGCAGTTCCCCGGCACCATGGACTACAACCCGCAGCGGCGCACCCTCGGGATCAAGGCCGGCAAGGTGGTGTGGGTGCGCCGCGGCTGAGGTCGCCGGCCAGGCGGTGTTGACCAGTCACCTTGACGCGGCGCAAGCGCCGCCCAACATGACAGAAATGTAATTTGACCGCCTGAACAAGAATCAATATTGTTTTCCGCTAACCGGAATCCAAACACCGGGCGGCCTTGGGGGTGCCCGGCGGCTGCCCAAACCATGCTGGGGAGCCAACCGCGTGAAAACCACCATCCGAACCTTGCTGCCGCGCGCCGCGGCACTGGCCCTGCTGACGCTGCCGCTTGCCGCGGCGGCCCAGGAAAAGGTGCTCAACCTCTACACCGCACGGCACTACCAGACCGACGAGGCGTTGTACGCCAACTTCACCAGGCAGACCGGCATCAAGATCAACCGCATCGAAGGCCAGGAAGATCCGCTGCTGGAGCGCATCCGCAACGAAGGCGCCAATAGCCCGGCGGACGTGTTCATCACGGTGGATATCGGGCGCCTGTGGCGCGCCCAGCAGGCCGGGGTGTTCGCGCCGGTGAAGTCGAAGGTGCTGGAGTCGCGCATCCCGGCCAACTACCGCGATCCCAACGGCGAGTGGTTCGGCTTCTCGGCCCGCGGCCGCGTGATCGCCTACAACAAGGCCGCGGTCAAGGCCGGCGACATCGCCAGCTATGAAGACCTGGCCGATCCCAAGTGGAAGGGCAAGGTCTGCACGCGTTCCAGCGGCCATGTCTACAACCTGTCGCTGATTTCCAGCCTGATCGCCCACGACGGCGAGGCCCGCACCGAGCAATGGGCGCGCGGCGTGGCAGCCAACCTGGCGCGCGTGCCCAAGGGCGGCGACACCGACCAGCTCAAGGCCGTTGCCGCGGGCGAGTGCGACGTGGCCATCGCCAACACCTACTACATCGCGCGGCTGCTGAAGTCGACCAAGCCCGAAGACAAGGCCGTGGCCGACAAGCTGGGCGTGGTGTGGCCCAACCAGTCGAGCCAGGGCGTGCACATGAACGTCTCCGGCGGCGGCGTGCTCAAGCACGCGCCCAACAAGGACGCGGCGGTCAAGTTCCTGGAGTACCTGGCCAGCGACGAGGCGCAGCGCTACTTTGCCGACGGCAACAACGAATGGCCGGTGGTGAAGGGCGTGAAGGTCAGCAACCCCGTGCTCGAAGCGCTGGGCGAGTTCAAGTCCGACACCATCAACGTGGCCGAGCTGGGCAAGTACCAGCCGCAGGCGCAGAAGCTGGTGGATCGGGCGGGATTCAAGTAAAAGGGGGAGGGCGGCGTGTGGCAAGCATGAGGACCTCCGAACTTCGTGGACGCTCCCGCCCTCACCCCGACCCTCTCCCGCAAGCGGGAGAGGGAGCAAACAAGCGGTTGCTGAGGTGTCAGCAGCCAGACGCGGTCACAGCAAGAACCGCTTGTTTCCTGTCACCTGCGTCGGTTCGACCTTGCGGAACGTCAGCTTGACACTGCTGTTGAGCCGCCGCCCCGCCTGCCGCCGCACCAGCGCCCGATGCAGCAGTCCCTTGTGGCCGACCGTGCCTTCGGCATAGGGCTGTTCCGAGGCCGAGCCCAGCGCCATTGCCGCCAGCGCCTGGTTGCGCTCTGCGGCGCTCTTCTCCAGCAGCTTGTCCAGCGCCATGCGTGCCCGCACCTGTGCCGCCAGCGCGGTATCGCCCGGGTTGGCGCGGGCGCGCTCGGCATCCCATGGCAGTTGCACCTTGCCGGCCAGCCGGCGCAGCGCGGCGCGCAGTTCGGCGCCGTCCATGCGGGTTTCCTGCACGATCCACACGGCATCGTGGCGCACCGCCGCCTCGGCATCGGCCATGCGGCGCACCAGCGCGGGCTGCAGCGCGGGTGCGGAGAATTGCCGCGCGCGGCGGACCGCATTGAGGGCGATGCGGCGTACCTGCGGGTTGGCGTGGTCGAACAAGTCGTCGATCACGCGCGTGGCGGTGTCGGCCGAGCCGATCATCTCGGCCAGCTGTCCGGCCAGCGAGACTTCTTCCACGCCGCTCAGCCTGGTGCGGCTGAGCCGGTTCAACTTGAACAGCAGGATGTGATATCGCAGCATAGGCTCTTGCGCGGCGGGCATGCCGCGGGTCGCGCCCGGGCGGATGCCGGGCCATAAGAGGCTATCGGCGCGAGGGGCGCGCGACTTTAGCGCAACCGTTGCGGCTCAGCGCTGGGCCTGGCGGCGGATCGTGCGCGACAGCAAGATCACCGGCAGCAGCCCGACCGCCACGATCACCAGCGAGGCGGTGGCGGCCTCGGTCAGGCGCTCGTCGGCGGCCAGGTTGTAGGCCTGCACCGCCAGCGTGTCGAAATTGAACGGCCGCATCACGAAGGTCGCCGGCAACTCCTTCATTACGTCGACAAAGACGATCAGCGCGGCGGTCAGCAGGCTGCCGCGCAGCATCGGCAAATGCACGCGCCGCAGCGTGGCGCCGGGACCGTGGCCCAGGCTGCGCGCGGCGGCGTCCATGCTGGGCGTAATCTTGCCCAGCCCGGCATTGACGGTCTGCAGCGCCACGCCCAGGAAGCGCACCAGCAGCGCGTAGACCAGCGCGGCGATGCCGCCGGTCAGCAGCAGCCCCACCGAGACCCCGAACTGCTGCTGCAGCCAGGCCGACAGCGCATTGTCCAGCCGCGCCACCGGCACCAGCACCCCCACCGCGATGACCGAGCCCGGCAGCGCATAGCCCATGCCGCAGACCCGGGTCAGGCCGCGCATCAGCCAGCTGCGCTTGCCGTTGACGGCGCGCGCGGCATAGCCAACCGCCAGCGCGACCGCCACCGCCGCCAGCGCGGTGGCACTGGCGAGCAGGAAGCTGTTGCGCACCAGGCCGACAAAGCGCGGGCCGAGCTGAGCGTCGCCATCGGTAAAGGCCATGCGGCACAGCATCAGCGCGGGCACCACGAAGCCCAGCAGCACCGGCACCAGGCATGCCACGAGCGCCAGCCAGCCTTGCGCGCCGTCCAGCGTCCAGGCCGCGGCGCGGCGCTGGTTGCCGAACACCTGCGCGCGGCCGCGGCTGGCGCGCTCCATCAGCAAGATCGCGGCGACGAACAGCAGCATGCAGGCCGACAGCTGCGCCGCGGCGTTCTTGTCGCCCAGCGAGAACCAGGCGCGGTAGATGCCGGTGGAGAAGGTCGGGATGGCGAAATAAGCGACGGTGCCGAAGTCCGCCAGCGTCTCCATCATCGCCAGCGCGGTGCCGGCGACGATGCCCGGGCGTGCCAGCGGCAGTACCACGCGCCAGAGCCGGCTCCAGGTGCCGTGGCCGAGCAGGCGCGCGGCCTCGAGCGTGTTCTGGGTCTGCTGCAGGAAGGCGGCGCGCGCGGTCAGGTAGACATACGGGTACAGCACCAGCGAGAACAGCGCGATCGCGCCGCCGAGCGAGCGGATCTCGGGAAACCAGTATTCGCGCGCGCGCCAGCCGGTCAGCTCGCGCAGCCAGCCCTGCACCGGGCCGGCGAACTGCAGCGCGTCGGTATAGGCGTAGGCGATCACATAGGCCGGCATCGCCATCGGCAGCACCAGCGCCCATTCCATCACGGCGTGGCCGGGGAAACGGCAGGTCGAGACCAGCCAGGCAGTGGTCACGCCCAGCAGCAGCACGCCTGCGGCGACGCCGCACAGCAGCCAGACGGTATTGAGCACGTACTCGGCCAGCACCGTGTCGATCAGGTGGCGCCAGGTGTCGCCGGCGGGCAGCAGCACGGCCGAGGCGATCACCAGCACCGGCACGGCGATCAGCAGCGCCATCGCCACGGTGGCCAGGGTCAGGGGATGGAAGCGGCGGCGGCTGGACAGGAGCATGCGCGGGAACAGTGAGCAAAGTGCCGCCCGCCGGACCTGTGCCGGGCGGCGCAGTGTGCGGGCTGACGCATTCTAGCAATGCCGGCGCCGCCGGCGCGCCGCGGGAGGTCATGTGCGGGCCGCAGTTCGCCGGCACCTCCCTATAATGCGCACATGCGAACCGATTCCTATTCACGACTGCCCGGCGCCCAGGCGCGCAGTCGTCCGGCCACCCGTGCCAATGCCCTGGATGCCGCCGTTCCCGCCCCGGCCGTGATCGAGGTGGATCGTATCCGCCACGCCTTCGGCCGCCATGCGGTGGTCAAGGGCCTGTCGTTTGCGGTGGTGCGTGGCCATATCGCCTGCCTGCTGGGCCCCAGCGGCTGCGGCAAGACCACGGTGCTGCGGGCGATTGCCGGCTTCGAGCCGCTGCAGGACGGACGCATCGTGCTGGACGGGCAGACCGTGTCCTCGTCGGGCGCGCTGCTGGCGCCGGAGCAGCGCCGCATCGGCATGGTGTTCCAGGACTACGCGCTGTTTCCGCACCTGGACGTCGCAGCCAACGTCGGCTTCGGGCTGACCCGTGCCAGCCGGACTGAGCGCGCGGCGCGGGTGGACGAGGTGTTGCAGCTGGTAGGCCTGGACGGCGCCGGACGCCAGTATCCGCACGAGTTGTCGGGTGGCCAGCAGCAGCGCGTCGCGCTTGCACGCGCGCTGGCGCCGCGCCCGGAATTGCTGCTGCTCGACGAGCCATTCTCCAACCTCGACGTCGACCTGCGCGAACGCCTGAGCCTGGAAGTGCGCGCGATCCTGAAGGCGCAGGGCACCACCGCCATTCTGGTCACGCATGACCAGCACGAGGCCTTCGCCATGGCCGACGAGATCGGCGTGATGCACGACGGCGTGATCGAGCAATGGGGCAGCGCGCACGACCTGTACCACCGCCCGGCGTCGCGCTTCGTCGCCGGCTTTATCGGCCAGGGCGTGCTGATGGCCGGGCGGGTGCGCGATACCGCGCAGATCGAGCTGGAACTGGGCCTGCTGCGCCCGGCCGTGCCGCTGGACCTGCCGACCGGCGCGGCGGTCGACGTGCTGGTGCGCCCCGACGACATCATCCATGACGACGCCAGCCCGATGCGCGCCGAGGTCGTGCACAAGGCCTTCCGCGGCGCCGAGATCCTGTACACGCTGCGCCTGGCCAGCGGCGGGCGCGTGCTGGCGCTGGTGCCCTCGCACCACAACCACGCCGTGGGCGAGCGCATCGGCATCCGCGTCGAGATCGAGGACGTGGTGGCGTTTGCCGCCTGAGCGCGCGCAAGCGGCCGGCGCCGATGGTCTACACTGTGGCGTTCTGCATCTTGCGCACTGACAGGGCCTGACTACCGTGGCGGACACGCTGTTTTCCGAATCTCCCGACCGTTCCCGGCAACCGCTGGCGGAGCGCCTGCGCCCGCGCACCATCGACGAGGTGATCGGGCAGCAGCACCTGCTTGGCGCGGGCAAGCCGCTGCGCGTGGCGTTCGAGTCCGGCGAGCCGCATTCGATGATCCTGTGGGGTCCGCCCGGGGTGGGCAAGACTACGCTGGCGCGGCTGATGGCGGATGCGTTCGATGCCGAATTCATCGCGCTGTCGGCGGTGCTGTCGGGGGTCAAGGACATCCGCGAGGCGGTCGAGCGCGCCGAGCAGTTCCGCGCCCATGGCCGGCGCACGCTGGTGTTCGTCGACGAGGTGCACCGCTTCAACAAGAGCCAGCAGGACGCGTTCCTGCCGCATGTGGAAAGCGGCTTGTTCACGTTTATCGGCGCCACCACCGAGAACCCGTCGTTCGAGGTCAACGGCGCCTTGCTGTCGCGCGCGGCGGTCTATGTGCTCAAGAGCCTGGACGATGCCGAGCTGACCCAACTGGCGCTGCGCGCCTCCGAGGAGCTCGGCGGCATCAGCTGGCAGGACGAAGCGCTGCAGCTGATCGTCGCCTCGGCCGACGGCGACGGGCGCAAGCTGCTGAACAACATCGAGATCGTGGCGCGCGCCGCGCGCACGGCCGGCGCCGCGCAGATCGACACCGCGCTGCTGGGCAGCGCCTTGTCCGAGAACCTGCGCCGCTTCGACAAGGGCGGCGATGCCTTCTACGACCAGATCAGCGCGCTGCACAAGTCGGTGCGCGGCTCGGATCCCGACGCCGCGCTGTACTGGTTCTGCCGCATGATCGACGGCGGCGCCGACCCGCGCTACCTGGCGCGCCGCATCGTGCGCATGGCGTGGGAGGATATCGGCCTGGCCGATCCGCGCGCCGCGCGCATTACGCTGGACGCGGCCGAGACTTACGAGCGGCTGGGCTCGCCCGAGGGCGAACTGGCGCTGGGCCAGGCGCTGATCTACCTGGCGGTCGCGCCCAAGTCCAACGCGGGCTACAACGCCTACAACGCGGCGCGCGCCTTCGTTGCCAAGGACAAGTCGCGCGCGGTGCCGGTGCACCTGCGCAATGCGCCGACCCGGCTGATGAAGGAGCTGGGCTACGGCCACGCCTACCGCTACGCGCACGACGAGCCCGAGGCCTATGCCGCCGGCGAGCATTACTTCCCCGACGACCTCAAGGCCCAGGGCTGGTACCAGCCGGTGCCGCGCGGGCTGGAAGGCAAGATTGCCGAGAAGCTGCGCCACCTGCGCGAGCTGGACGAGGCCTGGCATCGCGAACAGCGCGCCGCGAAGGCGAAGGATGGCGGCAAGGGCGGCAAGTCCGGGGAGTAGGCAGGCGGTCGGGCACAGTTCGCTCGTGCCGGGCCGTGCGGGTGCAGTAAAATGGCGGGTCCGCCGGCATGTCGCTGGCCCTGCACTTCACCTTAGCAACATGCTCGACATCCAGCTGTTCCGCAAAGACATCGACAACGTGGCGCAACGCCTTGCCACGCGCGGCTTCCAACTCGACGTGGCGGCGTTCCAGGCACTCGAGGCCGAACGCAAGCAACTGCAGACCCAGACCGAGGAACTGCAGGCGCGCCGCAACAGCCTGTCCAAGCAGATCGGCATGCTCAAGGGCAAGGGCGAGGATGCCTCGGCCGTGATGGCGGAAGTGGGCGGCATCGGCGACACGCTCAAGGCCTCGGCCGCGCGGCTGGATGAAATCCAGGCGCACCTGGGCGAGCTGATGCTGTCGATCCCGAACCTGCCGCACGACAGCGTGCCGGTGGGCAACGACGAGACCCAGAACGTCGAGGTGCGCCGCGTCGGCGAGCCGCGCCAGTTCGACTTCGCCGTGCGCGACCATGTCGACGTGGGCGAGAAGCTGGGGCTGGACTTCGACACCGCGGTCAAGGTCACCGGTTCGCGCTTCTCGATGCTGCGCGGCGGCATGGCGCGCCTGCACCGCGCGCTGGTGCAGCTGATGCTCGACACCCATACGCAGGAGCACGGCTACACCGAGATGTACGTGCCGTACATCGTCAACGCCGCGTCGATGCGCGGCACCGGCCAGCTGCCCAAGTTCGAGGAAGACCTGTTCAAGGTGCCGCGCAAGGTCGGTAGCGAGGAAGGCGAGCGCATCGAAAACTTCTACCTGATCCCCACCGCCGAGGTGCCGTTGACCAACATCGTGCGCGACGCCATCGTCGCCGGCGAGAAGCTGCCGCTGCGCTTCGTCGCGCATACGCCGTGCTTCCGCTCCGAAGCCGGTTCGTACGGCAAGGACACCCGCGGCATGATCCGCCAGCACCAGTTCGACAAGGTCGAGCTGGTCCAGGTAGTGCCCGCCGACCAGTCCTTCGACGCACTGGAGCAGCTGACCGGCCACGCCGAGGCGATCCTGAAGAAGCTGGAGCTGCCGTTCCGCACCATCGTGCTGTGCACCGGCGACATGGGCTTCGGCAGCACCAAGACCTACGACCTCGAAGTGTGGATTCCCGCGCAGAACACCTACCGCGAGATCAGCTCGTGCTCCAACATGGGGGATTTCCAGGCGCGCCGCATGCAGGCGCGCATGCGCACCGGGCAGGGCAAGCCGGAACTGGTGCACACGCTGAACGGCTCGGGCCTGGCCGTCGGCCGCACGCTGGTGGCGATCCTGGAAAACTACCAGAACGCCGACGGCTCGGTCACGGTGCCGGCCGCGCTGCAGCCGTACATGGGCGGCACCACCCGCCTGGAGCCGGAACTCTAAGGCACGGCAATAAGGCGCCGAAAAAATCTGCTGTCAGCCTCTTGCATCGGCGGGCCGAGCGTGGCTATAATCTCGGTTTCGCCACACGGCAACAAGTTACCGGAGAGGTGGCAGAGTGGTCGAATGTACCTGACTCGAAATCAGGCGTACCGGCGACGGTACCGTGGGTTCGAATCCCACCCTCTCCGCCAAAACAAGAAGCTGTCGGCATCGACCACCGGCAGGCAACAACAGCGTAGTAAAACTCAGGCCGACGCCCACGAAAGTGCGCGTCGGTTTTGTTTTTTCCGCGGCCGGTTTTGTGGTGCGGCCACGAGTGGCGCCTGGCTGCCGCCGGACGCGCGGGCCGGTGCACTATCATGGCGATCCGCAACGCAGGACGCCGCACCATGACCCAGCTCCACGACAAAGCAGCCGCCGCATCGGCCTCCCAGGCTTTTCACGGCGATCCGTCCGAACTTCCGGCCGATCCCGACCTGGTCTACGGCATGCCGTACCGGCATTACAAGGGCGGCGCCTATTCAGCGGTAGGCATCGGCCGCTTCGAGGCCGACCTGGCGCCGGTGGTGGTCTACCGCGCCATGCGCGATCCGTCCTTGCTGTGGGTGCGCCGCGCCGATGTGTTCAGCGAGCCGGTGGCGACGCCGCAGGGCGAGGTACCGCGCTTCGCGCCGGACTGGCCCGCGGCGCTGGCCTGCCTGGAGTTTCTGCCGCGCCAGGCGGTGCTCGATGTGCTGGCGCTGCACGACACGCCTTACCGCCGCTACCACGACCGCCGCCATATCCTGGAGATGTTCGAGGCCGCCCATGCGCGCGGCGTGGCGCTGGACCGGGCGCAGGCGCTGGCGGTGCTGTGCCATGACGCGGTCTATGTGCCGGGCTGCGAGCACAACGAAGCGGCCTCGGCCGCCATGATCGAATCCGTTGCGCCAGGCGAAGCACGCGCAGTGCTGGAGCATGCCGCGCAGATCGTGCTCGATACGCGCGGCCATCGACCCAGCTGCGCGGGCGCCGACACCGTGCTCGATCTCGACCTGCTCAGGCTGGCCGCGCCGCCGGACGTGTTCAATGCCCATAGCCTCGACGTCTTCGCCGAGAACCGCGCCCTGCTGGCCGCGCGCACCGGCTTGCAGGGCGATGCGCTGTGGGCCGAGTTCATGCGCCGCCGCGCGGCATTCCTGGACCACCTGGCGCAGCGCCCGCGACTGTTCCTGACCGCGGCGTTCGCCGATTGCGAGGCCCCGGCCCGCGCCAATCTCGCCAGGATCGGCGCCAGCGCCGGCACGGCGGGGGCCTCCGGTGGCTGACGCGCCGGCGCGCATGGGCGCCCTGGTGCAGGCCTGGCTTACGCCGGGCACGGCGCTGGGGCTGCTTGCGCTGTTTGCGCTGGTGACATTGCTGCTGCTGGGCCTGGTGCCGGTGCTGGTGGCGCTGTTGCGGCCCGTGTTGCGCTGGCTGGACCGCTGGCGCGTGTGGGGTGCGGGCGCACTGTCGTCGCGCGTGGCGGCGCGGCCGCGGCGGCTGGACGCGCTTACGCTGCGCGTGCTCGAGCGCGACGTGGCCGAGCTGCTGCTGGTGCTGCTGGCCGGCGCCGTGCTGCTGGCCTGCGGCAGCGCGCTGTTCTGGCTGGCCGGCGAGGTCGCGGAGAACGCGGACGTGGTGCGCCTCGACCAGCAGGTGTTCGCGGGCCTGCGCGCCTTGCGCAGCGACTGGCTCGACCTGGCGATGGTGGGCGTGACCGAGCTCGGCGGCGGTCGCATTTCCGTGGCAGTGGGCGTGGCGGTGTTCGCGTGGCTGTGCTGGCGCCGGGCCTGGATCGTGGCGCTGTACTGGGCGGCCGCGCTGCTCGGCGCGCGCGCCTGCGTGATGGCGCTAAAGCTCGGCATGGCGCGGGTGCGTCCCGCCAGCATCTACAGCGGCCTCGAGTCGTACTCCTTCCCCAGCGGTCACGCCACCAGCAGCATGGTCACCTACGGCTTCCTGGCCTTCCTGATGTGCCTGCGCCAGCCGTGGCGCGTGCGCATTCCGGTGCTGGCGCTGACCGTGGTGGCGGTGGCGGCGATCGGCGTGTCGCGGCTGTACCTGGGCATGCACTGGCTGTCCGACGTGGCCGCGGGCTATGCGCTCGGGCTGGCGTGGATCGCGCTGCTGGGCACGGCCTACCGCACGCTGCACGGGCCGGCGCCGCGGGGCTCGGTGGCGCCGTCGCGGCTCGGCTTGGTGGCGGCGGTTGCGGTGGTGGCTGCCTTCGGCTACGTGGCGTGGTTCCGCCTGCCGGATACGCTCGAGCGCTATCGCCAGGCCGGCGCGGCTACGCTGGCGTCGTCGCCGCTTCTGCCTCGGGTACTTGCGGCAGGCGCGACACCAGCAGCTGGTCGATCTTGTGATGGTCGATGTCCAGCACTTCGAAGCGATAGCCCGCCACGGTGATCGACTCGGACTTCTTCGGGATGCGCTTGAGCGCATAGATCACCAGCCCGGCCGCGGTATCGACATAGTCCTCGCCGGGCAGAGTATCGAGTTCCAGCGCCTTCTTCAGGTCGACCAGCGGCGTCAGGCCATCGACCAGCCACGAGCTGTCGTCGCGCCGCACGATCTGCTCGTCTTCGCTCGAATAGAGGATGTCGCCCATCAGCGCGCCGACGATGTCGTCCAGCGTGACGATGCCCACCACCAGCCCGTACTCGTTCATGACCACGGCAAAGCTCTGGTGCATCTCGCGGAAGCGCGTCAGCGACTCGGACAGGGTCAGGGTGTCGGGAATCACCAGCACATTCTTGTCGTGGTAGCGGCCGATATTGCCCATCACCGCGGCGCTTTCGTCGGCCAGCAGCAGTTGCAGGATGTCCTTGGAATCGATATAGCCCTGCACGTCGTCCAGATCATGCCCGCACACCGGGTATTGCGCGTGCGGCTGGTTGACCAGCTTGCGGCGCACGCTGTCGGCGGGTTCGTCCAGGCTCAGGTAGACCACCTCGTCGCGCGGCGTCATGATCGCGGTGATGCCCTTGAAGTCGAGTTCGAACACGTTCTCGATCAGATGCAGCTCATGCTTGTGCAGCACGCCGGCCTCGGCGCCGGCATCGACCATCGCGGCGATGTCTTCGGTGGTGATCTGGTCGACCGGCTTGGTCGGCAGCCGCAGCAGCCGCAGCATGGCATCGGCGGCGGCGTTGAAGATCCATACCAGCGGCCTGAGCACGCGCAGCAGCGTCAGCATCGGATCGATCACGGCGAGCGCGCAGGCCTCGGGAAAGGTCATGGCGATGCGCTTGGGGATCAGGTCGGCAAACTGGATGAACAGCAGCGTCACGATCAGGAACGAGCCGATATTGGCGGCACGCTGCGCGTGCACCACCTGCATGTAGGGCGACAACGTTTCCAGCAGCAGGTCGGACACATGCTTCTCGCCCAGGATACCGGCCAGGATGGCGACGCTGTTGACCCCGATCTGCACGATGGTGAAGAAGTTCCCGGGCTCTTCCTTGAGCAGCAGCACGCGCGTGGCGCGGCCGTCGCCGCGTTCGGACAGCACTTGCAGCTTGGTGCGGCGGGCAGCGGTCAGCGCGATCTCGGAGATCGAGAAGAACGCGCTGACAAGGACGAGCAGGATCAGGGTCAGGACGAACATAGGCAGGATTGCGCTGGCAGGTTGTGCCTGCAGGCGGCTTGATGATGGTGCACGGCGCGCGCGGCTGTCAATCTGTGCTCCCGTCAGTCGCGCCGCCTGGCGGGGGCGGCGTCGAAGCTTGCCGTAGGCGCCTCCAGCCGCTGCGGCAGCGTTGCCGCCAGCGCCGCGGCGGCCTGCGCGAACTGGTTGCGCAGGTCGTCGGCCAGGCTCGAGCCGGCGCGGTGGCTGGCGCGCAGCATCTGGATCTCGAACGGCAGCACCGGCGCCACGTCATGCAGTGCGACACGCTCAGCGCTGGCGCTGAGCGCGGTGTACTGGTCCAGCAGCGTCATGCCCAGGCCGGCGTCGACCAGCGCCAGCGCCAGCGAGTAGGTCTGCACCTCCAGCGTCGAGCGCGGTTCCAGCGCGTGCCGCGCCAGGGTCTGGCGCACCAGCAGGCCCAGCGAGCTGTTGTCGTCATAGCCGATAAAGGCACGCTCCATCAGCCGCTGCATCGGCGCCACGCGGCGGCGCCCGCCGCTGGGTAGCGGCTGCGCGCGCGGCACCGCCAGCAGCATGCGGCCGCTCGCCACAGGCTCGCTCGAGATGGCCTCGTGGCGGGGTGGGGCGAAAGCGAAGCCGAGGTCGATCTGGTTGGCCAGCAACGCGCCGACGATCTCGTCGGTATGGTGCGTCAGCACCTGCACCTGGGTGTCGGGGTGGCGCGCGCAGAAGCTGCGCACCGCCGGCACCAGCAGCGGGTTGGCCAGGCTCGGCGTGGCGGCGACGCGCAGCCGGCCCGCACCCTTGTGGCGCAGGCTTTCCGAGACTCTGCGCACGCGTTCGATCTCGCCATATAGCCTTTCGACATCCCCATACAGCGCGTTGGCCTCGGGTGTTGCCTGCAGCCGTCCGCGCACGCGCTCGAACAGGCGGAAGCCGAGCGAGGCCTCGGCATGCTGCAGCACGCGCGTGACCACCGGCTGCGACACGTGCAGCAGCCGCGCGGCCTCGCTGACAGTGCCGGTCAGCATCACGGCGCGGAACACTTCGATCTGGCGCAGGCGCATGGTATCGAGGGCGTGGTGGAAAAGGCGTGGTGGAAAAGGCGTGGTGGAAAGGGCGTGGCAAGGTGGCAATAGGCGGTTGGCGCGCCCATAGCCTGAAGACATATTCTGGCACGTATTCGCATTGGGCAAGCCGGCGCGCTTGCACTACGCTCTGCCTGATGGACGCAAGCAAAGGAAAGGCAATGCAGGTGGTGATCGTGGGCGCGGGCGTGGTGGGCATGACCACGGCATGGCGCCTGGCCGAGGAAGGCCACCAGGTGACGGTGCTCGAGCGCCACCACGGCCCCGGCGAGGAAACCAGCTTTGCCAATGGCGGGCAACTCAGCTACAGCTATGTGGCGCCGCTGGCGGGGCCGGGCGTGATGGCCAAGGTGCCGGGCTGGCTGCTGCGGCGCGATTCGCCGATGCGCTTTCGCCCGGCGGCAGACCCGGCGCAATGGCGCTGGCTGGCTGCCTTCATGTCCGCCTGCAACGCCGCCACCAGTGAGGCGACCACGCGCAAGCTGCTGCGGCTGGGCTTCTATTCGCGCGACCTGATGCAGGCCTTCGTGGCGCGGCACCAGCATGACGACGGCGGCGCCGGTTTCAATTTTGCGCGGCGCGGCAAGCTGGTGGTGCACCGCGACGCGGCGGCGTTCGATTCGGCCTGCCGGCTGCTGGACTACCAGGCCAGCCTGGGCTGCGAACAGCAGGCGCTGGACCGTACTGCCTGCGTGGCGCTGGAGCCGGCGCTGGCCGGCATCCGCGACGACATCGCCGGCGCCATCCATACCCCGAGCGAGGAGGTGGGCGACTGCCATCGCTTCTGCATGTCGCTGGCACGGTTGCTGCAGGATGGCGGGTACGCGGGCGTGTCGCTGCGCTTTGGCACCGTGGTGCAAGGACTGGTGCAGCAGGGCGGCCGCGTCATCGGGGTGCGCACGCCGGCGGGGGTGGTGCCCGCCGACGTGGTGATCATGTCGGGCGGCATCGGCAGCGTGCCGCTGCTGCGTCCGCTCGGGGTACGACCGATGCTGTGGCCGCTCAAGGGCTACAGCATCACGGTGCCGCTTTCCGGCGGCGCGCCCGCGCCGCATATCAGCGTGACGGATTTTGCCAACAAGATCGTTTATGCCCGGATCGGCAATACACTGCGGGTGGCGGGCATGGCCGACCTGGTGCGCGGCGGCACCCGTATCGATCCGGAACGGGTCGGCACGCTGGTGGCCCAGACCCGCGCGCTGTTTCCCGGCATCGTGCCGGACCAGCCGCTGGCGCAGCTGCAGCCGTGGGCCGGGCTGCGTCCGGCCACGCCGGACGGGCTGCCGCTGGTGGGGCCGTCGCGGGTGTCGGGGCTGTGGCTCAACCTGGGCCACGGCGCGCTGGGGTTTACGCTGGCGATGGGCAGTGCCGGCCTGCTGGCCGACCGCCTGGCGGGGCGCCGTCCCGCCATCGACGCAGAAGATTTCGACGCCGCGCGCGCCTAGCGCCGCGGCCGAGCAGGGTTGTTGCCGTACCGGCAAGTCCGCAGTACCTGAAGCTGTCCATGAAGCATGCCTCAATGACCAAGCCCCACTACAAGGAGCGCCACATGCAAACACTGCACCCCCATCGATGCGCCACCCGCCGCGCGCTTGCGGCCGCCACGCTGCTGCTGGCCGCCGGCGCCGCCCATGCCGCCGACGGCGATACGCTGAAGAAGATCAAGGACAGCGGCGTGATCTCGCTCGGCTATCGCGAATCGTCGATCCCGTTCTCGTACACCGACGGCAAGGAGGTCATGGGCTACTCGCATGAGATCCTGCTGCAGATCGTCGACAAGGTGAAGAGCGAGCTGAAGATGCCCAACCTGCAGGTGCGCCTGACGCCGATCACCTCGCAGAACCGCATTCCGCTGGTGCAGAACGGCACCATCGACATCGAATGCGGCAGCACCACCAACAACCTCGAGCGGCAGAAGCAGGTCGCGTTCTCCAACAGCCTGTTCGTCTACGGCATCAAGATGCTGACCAAGAAGGATTCGGGCGTGAAGGAGTTTGCCGACCTGAAGGACCGCAACGTGGTCACCACGGCGGGCACCACCGGCGAGCGACTGCTGGTCAAGATGAACGGCGAGAAGGCCATGAACATGAACCTGATCAGCACCAAGGACCACGGCCAGTCCTTCCTGATCCTGGAAACCGGCCGTGCCGCCGCGTTCGTGATGGACGAGCCGCTGCTCTACGGCGAGCGCACCAAGGCCAAGAACGCCGCGGACTGGGTGGTGGTGGGCGCGCCGCTGCAGACCGAGAACTACGCCTGCATGTTCCGCAAGGACGATCCCTCGTTCAAGAAGCTGGCCGACGGTGTGATCGCCGACCTGCAGACCAGCGGCCGCGCCGAGAAGCTGTACAACAAGTGGTTCATGGCACCGATCCCGCCGCGCGGCATCAACATGAACTACCCGCTGTCGGCCGACATGAAGGCGCTGTTCGCGGCGCCTAACGACAAGGCCTACCAGTAGGTCGGGGCGGGCCGCGGGGCGGAACCGGTCCCCGCGGTTATTTAGCCATGATGAATCGATATTTAGCATTCGATAGTGTTTGCGGTAGTGTTGAGCCCGATATAGGCTCATAGCAGCACAACAGCCGGCGGCGCTCCAAAAGAGGCCGGCGGGCGCTGCCCCACACTGCTTATCCGCATCGACTGGAGAACATATGCGATCGTTTCGTACTGGCTGGTTCAAATCCCTGCTGGCCGCTTCCCTGGTGGCCGGCGCCGGCCTGGCGGCCACCGCGGCCCATGCCGCCGACCTGCTCGACACCGTCAAGCAGGCCGGTGTGCTGAAGATCGGGCTGGAGGGCACCTATCCCCCGTTCGGCTTCCGTGGCGCAAAGAACGAGCTGGAAGGCTTCGACGTCGACGTGGCGCGGGCGGTGGCGGGCAAGCTCGGCGTCAAGCCGGAGTTCGTCACCACCGAATGGAGCGGCATCATCGCCGGCCTGCAGGCGGGCAAGTTCGATGTCATCGTCAACCAGGTCAACGTCACGCCGCAGCGCCAGCAGGTGCTGGATTTTTCCACGCCCTACGTCTACTCGGATGCGCAGCTGATCCAGCGCAAGGATGACAAGCGCCAGTTCAAGTCGCTGGAAGACCTGAAAGGCCACAAGCTCGGCGTCAGCCTGGGCAGCAACTACAACGACCTGGCCAAGTCGGTGGCCGGCATCGAGGTCAAGACTTACCCCGGCGCGCCCGAGTACCTGCGCGACCTGGCGGCACAGCGCGTCGACGCCGCGCTGAACGACCGGC
Source organism: Cupriavidus mimosae (assembly GCF_023952485.1). Classification (NCBI taxonomy): domain Bacteria; kingdom Pseudomonadati; phylum Pseudomonadota; class Betaproteobacteria; order Burkholderiales; family Burkholderiaceae; genus Cupriavidus; species Cupriavidus mimosae. Next base: position 117,214 of record NZ_JALHRY010000011.1, read on the forward strand.
TGATGGTCGCGTACCTGGTCAAGACCGCCAACCTGCCGCTGCGCCCGGGCGCGATCGTGGCGGGCGCCACCACGCAGGTGGCGATCCCGTTCCGCAAGGACAATCCCAAGTTCGCGCAGGCGATCAACCATGCGCTGGAAGACCTGGCCAAGGACGGCACGCTCGGCAAGCTGTCGGTGAAGTGGTTCGGCACCGATGTGACCAAGCCCGCCGGCAAGCCGATCAAGTAAGCCGGCCAAGTAAGCTGGCCAAGTAAGCCGGCCGGCAGGGCGTTATCATGTCGCGGCGCGGCGGCCTGCATGGCTGCCGCGCCGCTTTGCTTTGTGCCCTTTTATTGCTGATCCTTTTCGCGCCGCCACGCCATGTCCGCTCTCCAGCTCGTCATCGACTCCCTGCCCGTGTTGCTGCAGGGCACGCTGCTGACCATCAAGTTCGCATTGTGGTCGATGGTGTTCGGGCTGATGCTGGGCACGGTGGTGGCGCTGATGGGCATCAGCCATAGCCGTGCGCTCAAGGGGGTGGCGCGGGGCTACGTCAGCATCATGCGCGGCACGCCGCTGCTGGTGCAGATCTTCGTGGTCTATTACGGGCTTCCCGGCATCGGCATCGCGCTGGAGCCGACGCCCGCGGGCGTGCTGACGCTGAGCCTGAACGTCGGCGCCTATTTGTCTGAGAGCATGCGCGGCGCCATCCTGGGCGTGGCGCGCGGGCAGTGGCTGGCGGCCTACAGCCTGGGCCTGACGCCGGCGCAGGCGCTGCGCTACGTGGTGGGTCCGCAGGCGCTGCGGCTGGCGGTGCCAAGCCTGTCGAACAGCCTGATCAGCCTGATCAAGGATACGTCGCTGGTATCGGTCATTACCGTCACCGAGCTGCTGCGCACCGCGCAGGAGGTGATTGCCGCCACCTACCAGCCGTTGCCGCTGTATCTGGCGGTGGCGGCGATCTATTGGATATTGAGCACGGGCTTGTCAGGGCTGCAGCACCGGCTGGAGCGGAGGTTGTCGCTGCCCGGGCGGCATTGAGTCTCCACCGACAGGGAAGAGGAGAGCGGTGTGGGGTGCTCCCAAGCCACCCGAACTAGCCCAAGCAAGGTGTTTCCCTCTCCCCTCATGGGGAGAGGGCGGGGTGAGGGGTGGTTTAGCAAGGCACCACATCGAGCGAAGCCTTCGGTTATTCCAGCACGACGCCCGTTGAAGCGCCGGCCCTCACCCCCGCCCCTCTCCCGCAAGCGGGAGAGGGGAGCGCCCCAGCAGCACAGCTAAGGGATCTACCCCTGCGCGATGCGCCCGGCGATATGCCCCAGCGCCTCTTCCACCTGGTCCACCAGGATCAGGCACAGGTCGCCCGGCTGCAGGTGCGACAGCGCGGTATCGATGGCGAGGAACTCGCCGCGGATTTCCTCGACCCGGCTGACGCGCTGCGCGCCCTGCAGGCCTTCGCGCAGCAGCGCCAGCACCTCGCCGTCGGCGCGGCCGCGCTGGCACTGGTCCTGGTACAGCACGACCTCATCGAACGCGCCGCCCAGGATCTGGGTCTGGCGGCGGATGTCGTCGTCGCGGCGGTCGCCCGCGCCGCTGATCACCACCACGCGCCGCGTGGCGGGAATCGATTCGATCGCGTTGCACAGCGCCAGGATCGCATCCGGGTTGTGGCCGTAGTCGGCGATCAGCGTGGCGCCGCGGTAGTCGAACACATTGAAGCGTCCGGGCGCGGTCTGCGCATCGTTGACGAAGGTGGCCAGCCCGCGGCGGATCACCGCCCAGTCGATGCCGAGCGCCCACGCCGCGGCAATCGACGACATCGCATTCTCGACCTGGAAACCGATGGTGCCGTTGCGCGTCAGCGGGATCTCCGCCAGCGCGATGCGCACTTCGGCATCGCCCTCCGCGGCGACGAGGTCGGCGCCGTCGACGAACACCACGCGCTTGCCCTGCGCGCGGTGCGTGGCCATGGCGGGCTGGTCGGGATCGTGCGCGAAGAAGGTGACGCTGCCCGGGCAGGCATCGGCCATGCGCACCACCATCGGGTCGGCGGCGTTGAGCACGGCCATGCCGTGCGGTGCCACGTTCTGCACGATCACGCTCTTGAGCACCGCCAGGTCTTCCACCGAGTTGATGTAGGACAGGCCAAGGTGGTCGCCTTCGCCGACGTTGGTCACCACCGCCACGTCGCAGCGGTCGAAGGCCAGGCCTTCGCGCAGCAGGCCGCCGCGCGCGGTCTCGAACACGGCGGCGTCCACGTCCGGGTGCAGCAGCACGTTGCGCGCGCTGCGCGGGCCGCTGCAGTCGCCGGTGTCGATGCGCTCGCCCTGGATATAGACGCCGTCGGTGCCGGTCATGCCCATGCGCAGGCCGCTGCTGGCCATGATGTGGGTGATCAGGCGGACCGTGGTGGTCTTGCCGTTGGTGCCCGATACCGCCACCACCGGGATGCGGCCGTCGTCGCCGTCGGCAAACATGGTCGAGACGATGGCTTCGCCGACCGCGCGGCCCTTGCCGTACGACGGCTGCAGGTGCATGCGCAGGCCCGGCGCGGCGTTGACTTCGACGATGCCGCCGGCCTGTTCCTCGAACGGCTTGAGCATGGTCTCGCACACCGCGTCGACGCCGGCGATGTCCAGGCCCACCATTTGCGCCGCGGCCACGGCGCGCGCGGCGATGTCCGGGTGGACGTCGTCGGTCACATCGGTGGCGCTGCCGCCGGTGGACAGGTTGGCGTTGTTGCGCAGCACCACGCGGGTACCGGCGGCCGGCACGGAATCGGCGGTCAGGTTCTGCTTGGCCAGCGTGGCCAGCGCGATATCGTCGAAGCGGATCTTGGTCAGGGAGGTGGCATGGCCTTCGCCGCGGCGCGGGTCGCGGTTCACTTCCTCGACCAGCTGGCGCACGGTGTGCACGCCGTCGCCGATCACCTGCGGCGGATCGCGGCGCGCGGCCGCGACCAGCTGCTTGCCGACCACCAGCAGGCGGAAATCATGGCCCGGGATATAGCGCTCGACGATCACGTCGGAGCTGATGTCCGAGGCGACCTCGTAGGCCGTCATCACTTCCTCGCGGGTGCGGATGCGCACCGCCACGCCCTTGCCCTGGTTGCCGTCGCGCGGCTTGACCACCACCGGCGCGTCGATTTCCTGCGCCGCGGCCCAGGCTTCATCGGCGCTGCGCACCGAGCGGCCCAGCGGCACCGGCACCCCGGCGGCATGCAGCAGGGTCTTGGTCAGTTCCTTGTCCTGTGCGATCGACTCGGCCACGGCGCTGGTGCGGTCGGTCTCGGCCGCCTGGATGCGGCGCTGCTTGCTGCCCCAGCCGAACTGGACCATCGAACCCTGCGTCAGGCGCCGGTACGGAATGCCGCGCGCGACCGCGGCGTAGACGATCGAGCCGGTGCTCGGCCCCAGGCGCACGTCCTCGTCCAGCTCGCGCAGCCGGTGCAGCGCGTCGGCAAGGTCGAACGGGGTGTCGTGGCGCGCGGCCTGGCACAGCGCCTCGGCCAGTTCGAAGGCGAGCCGGCCGACTTCTTCCTCGCTGTATTGCACGATCACCTGGTAGATGCCGGGCTCGACCGTCTGCGCGGTGCGGCTGAACGTGACCGGACAGCCGGCGGCCGCCTGCAGGCGCAGCGCGGTCACTTCCAGTACGTGGGCCAGCGACAGCTCGACCGATTCCTCGTCCGGGCGCAGCGGCCCGATCTCGGGGAAGCGGGCGCGCAGCCGGTCTTCAAAGCCGGGCAGGGCCGACAGCATGTTGGCGGTGTCCTGGCAGGCCACGATCGCCTCGATGGCGGTGTGGCGGCACCACAGGTTCGGGCCCCGCAGGGCCCGGATTCGGGAGACTTCCATAGAACGGTTTCCGTGTCTTCTATGCGCGGTTAGGCTGGGGGCGTCAGGCGCGGCGGGCAGGCTGGCCCATCCAGTGGTGTACCAGGTCGACGGTGGCGCCGGTGGCGGCCTCGTCGCACTGCAGGACCAGCAGGTCGCCCGGCACCAGCTGGCCCAGGGCGGCTTCGATGGCGCTGGCGCGCGTGCCTTCGTCGATGATCTTGGTCACGCGCCGGCCTTCGTACAGGCCCTGCTTGAGCAGCGCGCGCGCCTCGGCGTCGGGCAGGGCGCGCTTGACGCTGCGGTCCTCGCACAGGAACACGCGGTCGAAATGCTGGCCCAGGGCCTTGCCCTGGCGCACCAGGTCGTCGTCGCGGCGCTGCAGGCCGGCGCCGTAGACCACCATGCGGCGCTCGGCCGGGAAGCGCTCCAGCGCGGTCGCCAGCGCTTCCAGCGCGGGGGCGTTGTGGGCGTCGTCGACCACCACCGTGGCGCCGTTGCGCTCGAACAGCGTGAAGCGGCCCGGCACGTCGACCTGGCCCACATCGAAGGTCACAACGCCGGCGCGAATCAGGTCATTGGAGATGCCCAGCGCCCACCCGGCGGCGACCGCGGCCAGCACGTTCTCGATCTGGAACGCAACGCGGCCGGCGTAGGTCAGCGGCACCGCGGCCACGTCCACCAGCGCGGTCTCGCTGGCGCCGGCGGCCAGCACGACCTTGCCTTCGCGCACGTACACCGCGCGCTTGCCCGCGGCGCGGTGCGACATGATCGCAGGCAGCTCCGGGGTCAGGCCGAAGAAGATCACGTCGCCGTCGCACAGTTCGGCCATCTCGACCAGGCGCTCGTCGCGCGCGTTGAGCACGGCGGCGCCGTTCTGCAGCACCACGTCGACCTGCGTGCGCAGCACGTTGTACATGCGGTCTTCGTCTTCGACGTAATAGTCGCCGAGATGGTCGGGTTGGTCGAAATTGGTGACCACGCCGACCTGGCAGCGGTCATAGGGCAGGCCCTCGGACAGGATGCTGCCGCTGTCGTTCTCGAACACGGCGGCCTCGACCGCGCGGTTCATCAGGATGCGGTGGCCGGCTTCCCAGTTGGCGCGGTCACCGCTTTCGACCTGGCGGCGGTCGAGGAACAGGCCGTCGCTGCAGGCCAGGCCGGTATGCTTGCCCGACAGCTGCAGCAGGCGCGCCACCAGGCGCGCCACCACGGTCTTGCCGTTGGTGCCGGTCACGCCCACCACCGGGATGCGGCCCTGGTCGTCTTCCGACTCGGGAAACAGATGGTTGACGATGGCGCGGCCCACCGGGCGCGGCGTGCCTTCGGCCGGCTTGATATGCATCAGCAGGCCGGGGCCGGCGTTGACTTCGACGATGGCGCCACGCTGTTCGTGCAGCGGGCGCGAGATGTCCTCGGCCACCAGGTCTACGCCGGCGATATCCAGCCCCACCACGCGCGCGGCCAGCGCGGCATGCGCGGCGACGCTGGGGTGCACGCGGTCGGTGACATCGAAGGCGACGTTGCCGTTGCGCTGGATCAGCACGGTGCGGCCTTGCGGTGGCACCGAACTGCCGTCCATGCCCTGGCGCTTCAGTTCCAGCCGCGCGGCGGAGTCGAGCCGCACGCGGTTGAGCGGGTGGTCTTCGGTGCTGCCGCGGCGCGGATCGGAATTGATCTGCAGCTCGATCAGTTCGTCGATGGTGGACTTGCCGTCGCCGACCACGCTGGCGCTCTCGCCCATGGCAGCGGCCACCAGGCGGCCGCCCACCACCAGCAGGCGGTGCTCGTTGCCGGGGATGAAGCGCTCGACGATGACGCCGCTGCCTTCGTCCATGGCCACGCCATAGGCGGTTTCCACTTCCTCGCGGGTCATCAGGTTGGTGAATACGCCGCGGCCATGGTTGCCGTCATAGGGCTTCACCACCACCGGCACGCCGATGTCCTCGGCGGCATCCCAGGCGTCTTCCGGCGATTCGACCAGGCGGCCTTCCGGCACCGGCACGCCGCAGGATTCCAGCAGGCTCTTGGTCAGGTCCTTGTCGCGCGAGATGCTTTCGGCGATGGCGCTGGTGCGGTCGGTCTCGGCGGTCCAGATGCGGCGCTGGCGCGCGCCGTAGCCCAGCTGTACCAGGTTACCGTCCGACAGGCGGATCGCCGGGATGTCGCGGTCGTCCGCGGCATCGACGATGCAGGCGGTGCTGGGGCCCAGGCAATGCTTGTCGACCAGGCGGCGCAGGTGCTCCACCGTGGCCGCGACGTCGTACGGGCGGTCCTCGATCGCCGCCATGACCAGGTCGCGCGCGCCGAACAGGGCGGCGCGCGTGACTTCCTCATGCCAGGCGCGCACGATCACCTTGTAGACGCCGCGCACCGGCGTTTCGCGCGCCTTGCCGAAGCCGCCCGGCATGCCCGCCAGGTTTTGCAGCTCAAGCGTCACGTGTTCCAGGATATGGCCCGGCCAGGTGCCTTCCTTCAGTCGCTGCAGGAAGCCGCCGCGCTCGCCGATGCTGCAGCGATGCTCGATCAGCGACGGCAGCCAGGCTGACAGGCGCTCGTAGAACCCCGGAATCGTGTTGGAGGGAAAGTCCTCCAGTTCCCCGATATCGACCCATGCCTCCAGCACGGGCCGATATGTCCACATATTCGGGCCGCGCAGCGACATGACATCGAAAATCTCAATGTCCTTCTTTTTCATTGAATTAGCTTGAGGCAGTGGGCGGAACGCCCGAGAAATGGAAGCCTAACCTTTCAGTAACGTTACAGCACGGAGCGGGTTGACTTTCTTGGTGTAAAAGTGATTGTGCAATGCATCAGGGCTACCCGCGCGTTCGTCGTTATGTATACTGCGGGCGAATTCGCGGGCCGCCAGCGCGTGCCCGGCCTAAATTGTTTCAAGTTATGTCCGCAATTCCTGGACGCACGCCGCGCCATCCATGACCCAGTCCTCCCTGCCTGTCCCTACCGCCACTGCCGCCGATGAACCCTGGCGGGCTGAATCCGGATCGTGGCTCCGACCCGGCGAGACTGTCCTGGCCGGACTGGCACTGGACCTCGACGCGAGGCTGCATTTTACCCAAGGGTGGCTGGTTGTGACGGACCAGCGCATCGTTGCCCGCGCCCCCGGCGAAAAAAATGTGCGGGAGTGGGACATCGCCCCGGCGCTGCGCTTGTCGCATACCGACCACGCGGGCGTGGGCACGCTGGAACTGAGCGGCCCGGCAGGCCGGCTCGCCAGCTGGCGATATACGCTTGGTTACAATCCCGCCGCTTTGCGGCTGGCGGACCAGTTCGAGGCCCAGCGCGATGCCGCCGCCTCGCAACCGGCCCCCGTGGCGGGCCAGGTGTTGTGCCCGAGCTGCAAGGCGCCGCTGCCGCCGGACGAGGAACAGTGCCCGCAATGCAGCCGCGAGCTGGAGACGCCGCCGTCGACCTGGGCGCTGCTGCGGCTGTGGCGCTTTGCCCGCCCATACCGCTGGCAACTGCTGGGCGGCTTCATCCTGACGCTGCTGTCGACCGCCGCCACGCTGGTGCCGCCGTACCTGACCATGCCGTTGATGGACCGGGTGCTGATCCCGTTCCAGAACGGCGTGCCGATTGACTATGGGTTGGTACGCCTGTACTTGGCAGGGCTGCTCGGCGCGGCGCTGGTGGCGTGGTCGTTGGGGTGGGCACGCACCTATCTGCTTGCGCGGGTATCGGAGCGCATTGGCGCCGATCTGCGCACGACAACGTATGAACATTTGCTAAAGCTGTCGCTAGAGTATTTCGGCGGCAAGCGCACCGGCGACCTGATGGCGCGCATCGGCTCTGAGAGCGACCGCATCTGCGTGTTCCTGTCGCTGCACCTGCTGGACTTCGCCACCGACGTGCTGATGATCGTGATGACGGCGGTGATCCTGGTCTCGATCAACCCCTGGCTGGCACTGGTGACGCTGGTACCGTTGCCTTTCATCGCCTGGATGATCCACCTGGTGCGTGACCGCCTGCGTCACGGCTTCGAGAAGATCGACCGGATCTGGTCGGAGATCACCAACGTGCTCGCCGACACCATCCCCGGCATCCGCGTGGTCAAGGCGTTCGCGCAGGAAAAGCGCGAAGTCACGCGTTTCCGCGAGGCCAACAGGCACAACCTGGCGATCAACGACCGCGTCAACGCGGTCTGGTCGCTGTTCACGCCGACGGTGACGCTGCTGACCGAGATCGGGCTGCTGATCGTGTGGGTGTTCGGCATCTGGCAGGTATCGCACAGTGCCATTACCGTGGGCGTGCTGGTGGCGTTCCTGACCTATATCAGCCGCTTCTATACGCGGTTGGATTCGATGAGCCGGATCGTCTCGGTAACGCAGAAGGCCGCCGCCGGGGCCAAGCGCATCTTCGACATCCTCGACCATGTGTCGAGCGTGCCGGAGCCGACGCGGCCAGCCCGGCTGGACCGGGTCGAAGGCGCCATCGACATGAGCGACCTCGGCTTCCGCTACGGCAACCGCGCGGTGATCCGCGGGCTGAACCTGTCGATCGCGCCGGGCGAGATGATCGGCCTGGTCGGCCACAGCGGCTCGGGCAAGAGCACGCTGGTCAACCTGATCTGCCGCTTCTACGATGTCTCGGAGGGCGCGATCCGCGTCGACGGGGTCGATATCCGCTCGCTGCCGGTATCGGAGTACCGCCGCCATATCGGCCTGGTGCTGCAAGAGCCGTTCCTGTTCTTCGGCACGATTGCCGACAACATTGCCTACGGCAAGCCTGATGCCACGCGCGAAGAGATCATCGCCGCGGCGCGCGCCGCCCATGCGCATGAGTTCATCCTGCGGCTGCCGCACGGCTATGACTCGCTGGTCGGCGAGCGCGGCCAGGCGCTGTCTGGCGGCGAGCGCCAGCGCATCTCGATTGCGCGCGCGCTGCTGATCAACCCGCGCATCCTGATCATGGACGAGGCCACCTCGTCGGTCGACACCGCCACCGAGAAGGAAATCCAGAAGGCGCTCGACAACCTGGTGCAGGGCCGCACCACCATTGCGATCGCGCACCGCCTGTCGACGCTGCGCAAGGCCGACCGGCTGGTGGTGATGGACCGCGGCCAGATCGTCGAAGTGGGCAGCCACGACGAACTGCTGCTGCGCGAAGGCGCGTACTACAAGCTCTACCAGGCGCAGGCGCGCAACGTCGATACCGAAGAAGACGACGCCGAAGAGCCGATCCAGATCCCGGAGACCGCCCATGCCCAATGACATTGCCGCCGCCGCGCCGACCCCCGTGTTCACGCTGGACCGCAACCCGTTCGGCCGCCTGGTGCTGATCGCCGAGGACGGCACTGTCCATGAGGGCGTGGTGCCGGTGCGCGCCTTCCCGATCTCGGCGCCGCAGGGCGGCATCGGCATGATGAGCGCCGACGGGCATGAGGTGGTATGGATTCCCAGGCTGGAAGACCTGCCGATCGCCGAGCGCGACATGATCGAGGCGGAGCTCGCGGCGCGCGAATTCATGCCGGAGATCGAGCGCATCGTCAGTGTGTCGACCTACGCCACGCCCAGCGTGTGGACGGTGAAGACCGACCGTGGCCAGACCGACCTGGTGCTGCGCGGTGAAGAGGCGATCCGGCGCCTGGCCGGCAGCACGCTGCTGATCTCGGACACGCACGGCATCCACTACCTGATCCGCGACCTGATGGCGCTGGACAAGCACAGCCGCAAGATACTGGACCGCTTCCTCTGAGGGGCGGTCGGGAGATCAGTGCAGCAGCTCGGACGAATCGTCCTCGTCGTCCCAGTCGTCGTGCATCACCGGCACGTCGGGAGCCATGTCGAACACCATCGAGTGATAGCGCACGCTGAACCACTCGCGGAACATCTTCAGCGACAGTTCCTCGGGCCATGCCGAGTCGTCGAACCATTCGCCGAGCATGAACTCGAAAAACTCCTGCCAGCGCTTTTCGACCCAGTGGACGGCGTTCTCGTGCGTGTCGGCCAGCTCCTCGGGCAGCAGGAACACGCTCTGGTCTTCGCGCACCTGCTCGAGCGTGAGGCCGGCCACGGGCTGGGGATCGACCGCCTGGATCCAGTCCAGGAACGGTTGTTCCGGAACCAGGGCGATCATCGAGCGGTTGATGGTGAAGCGAGGATGGTCGGACATCGCGAAAGCCTTGAATGACTGCAGCGGGCTATTGTAGTCCTTCGATTCCGGGATGTAGCGATGAACCATGCCTCCGTTACGTCACTGCCGCGATAGCGGTTACTGGTAGTCCAGCGTAAACACCATCGAGCTGCTGACATCACCCGGCGACGGGGTGCCGCCGAGGCTGGCATAGCGGGCGCCGAAGCGATAGGTGGCGGGTACGTTGGCCTGGATGCTTCCCATGGCATTGCGTACCTGCAGCGGTACCGGCGCGGTGCCGCTGGCATTCATGATCTGCACGCCCGCGCCGCCCGCCGCGCCGGGGGTCCCGGCATTGCTGAGGCCAAGGATGCCGGACGCGGTCGACAGCACCGGCGTGCCGGCGGCGGCGTCCAGCGTCATGCCGACGATGGCCGCACTGTTGCAGCTCAACTGGATGGCGAATGGCGTGTTGCCGCCGGAGCCTTGCGTCGCAAGCGTCTTGGCGCTGATCGCAGGCAGGCTCACCGTGGTGGGCGCGACGACATTGCAGGCGATTTCGCGCGTTGCGATGGTGCCGGAAAAGCCGATGTAGTTGTCGCGGTTACCCGTGCCGCTCAGCGCGCCTTCCACCGACCCGTTATAGACCCCGAAGCCGAAGCGCGTCTGGGCGGGGTCGAGGTTACCGGTCGAAATCGGCCCGGTCTTGACGAACTCGATGGTCACCGACACGGAATAGGTCAGGTCGGCATTGAGATGGCCCAGGTTGGCCGAGCGGGTGTCGCACCAGACGCCCGAAGCATTGGTCATCGGCTGGCCAGCGGCATTGCGCAGGCGGATGCCAACGCCCGCGACACCGGTGGAATAGACGCCTGGCCTTACTTCGGTACCGGACCCGTAGTAGCACGAGACGATCGGGGCGCCAGGCACCACCCAGGGCAGCACGTTGGTGCAGCTGCCGCTGAACTGGTAGCTGCGCACCGTTCCGGGAATCGTGCTGCCCTCGGCAAGGTTGACCGCGATGGCCATGCTGTCGAGGGTCTGGTCGTAAGGCAGAGATGGCGTGGCAGTGCACTTCGCATACGCAAGGTGCGGTGCCGCGAAGCACGCCACCACGACCAGCCAGCGGCGCAGGAGATGGAACAGTTGGGATCGGTTCATAGCAGGGTCAGGGATGCGGCTTGCCTTGTCGAAAGCCCGCGGTGCGCGGGAGTCCGGCCCATGACAGCCGGCGGCATGCCAGTCAAAGTTCCTTGCTACGATAGGACCCGCACACTCGTGAAGCGATAAGGCTTGGCCTATTTTGCGGTAGGAAATTTTCCCGTCCCTGGCCGTCGCACAAAAAGAAAAAAGCCCTCGGCCGGGTGGGCGAGGGCTTGAAGTGGCAGCGGGCGAGTCGCGGATCGCCCGCATCGGATCATGGGCCAGCATGGCGCGCCCGGCATCCCCAAATCTGGGGATGTTGCTTTTTCGCGGCGCATGCCGGTGGGCGCCGCCGGGAAAAGAAAAACCCGCGCAGCCTGAGCTGTCGCGGGTTGCTGGTCCTGCTGGTACTGCATCGGACTGAATACTGGTGGAGCCGGCGGGAATCGAACCCGCGTCCGCAAGCCCTCCACAGAGAGTTCTACATACTTAGTTCTGTCATTTGATTTAACCGGCGCATCGCGGACGAACACGCTCTACGACGGCGAGTCACTAGGTTTTCGTCCCCGGCTTCGTGACCCTTCCGGAGCTTATCTGACGTAAATGACCTCGCGTGGTCTTGCGACCCTAGCCCGTCAGCGAGCCAGTGCGAGGACGGCGGCCCTTAGGCTGCCAGTGCGTAACGTTCGTCGTTAGCAGTTATTGCATTCCCATTGATTAACGAGGTGACGGGTCCTCGGTATGCCCTCCACTGCTTTGTAACCCACGTCGAAACCAGGTCGGCCCCAGTGAGGAAGCTGGATTGTACCCGGTTGGACGCAAGCTGTCTTGGGGAGTTCCAGGCCGGCTCCCCGGATACTGCCAGCGCACTTTCAGGCGATCGCGGCGGGCACCAGCAGCGGGATCAGCTCCGCCGGGTGGCGGATCAGGTGGTCCGCGCCCCAGGCCTCGGGCGGGTCGCCGTCGCCGCAGTAGCCATAGGCGGCGGTCACGGTGATCATGCCGGCGGCCTTGCCGGCCTGGATGTCGCGCAGGTCGTCGCCGACATAGACGCAGCGGCTCGGGTCGACGCCGGCACTCGCGGCGGCATGCAGCAACGGGGCGGGGTGGGGTTTGGCGTGCGGCGTGGTGTCGCCGCTGACGACGGCGCTGGCGCGGGGCGCCAGGCCGATCGCGGCGACCAGCGGCACCGTGAAGCGCGCGATCTTGTTGGTGACGATGCCCCACGGGATGCCCGCCGCCTCGAGCGCGTCCAGCACCTGCGGCATGCCGTCGAACAGGCGCGTGTGCACAGCGATGTCGGCCTCGTAGTAATCCAGGAAGGCGTCGCGCAGGGCCGGAAATTCCGCGTCTTCGGGGCGCAAGCCGAACGCGGCACCCAGCAGTCCGCGTGCCCCATGCGAGGCGACTGGGCGCAGTTTGTCATAGGCCACCGGCGGGCGGCCGCGTGCGACCACCAGCCGGTTTGCCGCCGCAGCCAGGTCCGGCGCGGTGTCGGCGAGGGTGCCGTCCAGATCGAAGAAAACGCCCGCGATCGCCACGCTCATGCCGCCACCCGGCGGAAGGCCATCAGGTAGTTCACGTCCGTGTCGCGGCTCAGGCTATAGACCTGCGACAGCGGGTTGTAGGTCATGCCGCGCAGCTCGACCAGGTCAAGGCTGGCCTGGCGCGCGAAGCGGGCCAGTTCGGAGGGCGTGATGAACTTTTCGTAGTCGTGGGTCCCTCGCGGCAGCATATTCAGCACGTATTCCGCGCCGACCACGGCCAGCAGGTACGCCTTCAGGTTGCGGTTGATGGTCGAGAAGAACACATGGCCGCCCGGCCGCACCAGCGTCGCGCACGCCTGCACGATCGAAGCCGGATCTGGGACGTGTTCCAGCATTTCCATGCAAGTGACCACCTCCACGCTGGCCGGCTCGCGCGCGGCCAGCGCTTCGGCGGCGATCTCCTCGTAGGTCACGGCAACGCCGGACTCGAGGCTGTGCAGGTCGGCCACCTTCAGCGCCTTGCTGGAGAGATCGATGCCGCGCACGGTCGCTCCGAGGCGCGCCATGCTCTCGGACAGGATGCCGCCGCCGCAGCCCACGTCGACCACCCGCTTGCCCGCCAGTCCGGCGATGCCATCGATCCAGCTCAGGCGCAGCGGATTCAGCTCATGCAGCGGCTTGAACTCGCTCTGCGGATCCCACCAGCGGTGGGCCAGTTCGCTGAATTTGTCGATTTCCTTGGGGTCGGCATTCCGGCGCTGCGGGTGCTGGCTGGCGGCGTCGGCTGCGGGGAGGGTGTGCGATTGCAACGTCATCGTATGCGGGTCCGGCGGCGCTGGCCGCGGCGGTGGAGGAAGGGGACAGTCCGGGCAACTGTACCAAAAAAAAAGCCCAGCTTGCGCTGGGCTTCTTGGATCGGAAGGGTTCCGATTAACGTGCGCTGCGGGTGCCGACCACTTCGACTTCCACGCGGCGGTTCGGCTGCTGGCAAGCGATCTGCGACTTGCGGTTGCCCTTGCACGACTTCGGATCAACCTTCAGCTGACGCTTGCCCTTGCCTTCGGTGTAGACGCGGTTGGCTTCGACGCCCTTGCTCACCAGGTAAGCCTTGACCGATTCAGCGCGGCGGATCGACAGGCGATCGTTGTACTTGTCCGAGCCGAACGAGTCGGTGTGGCCAACGGCGATGATGACTTCCAGGGTGATGCCTTGCAGCTTCGAAACCAGGTCGTCCAGCTTGGCCTTGCCTTCGGGCTTCAGCACAGCCTTGTCGAAGTCGAACAGGGTGTCAGCAGCGAAAGTGACCTTCTCGCTCGAGACAACCGGCGGAGCCACCGGAGCCGGTGCCGGTGCTGCTACGGCCGGGGCCAGGGCGCCGTCGCACAGCGCGTTGGCCGTGGCCGGGGTCCAGGAGCTGTCGCGCCAGCAGAGCTCGTTCGTGCCATTCTTCCACACGTACTCGCTCGTACCGTTGCCCCAGTTGTCGTTCACTGCCTTCTTTTCATAAGGGACGGACTGAGCTTGAGCGGATGCAGCCATTACTGCGGTAGCTGCAACGAGCGCGAGCTTGGCAAATTTTTTCATATTTCTCCTCTCAGGATGAGATCACCGCAGGGTTACTGCGAGCAAATGGACGAAAACAAGTCATACATTCTTCGGAGTATAACATTCTCGATGTGGCGGATGCTCCACTTCGAACAATGTCTGGCTCTTCGCTGGGGAATTGTGCCACAAGGGTCGTTTCCTAAGAAGTAAATATATTCGATTCGCCGCATGGGTTTTGGGCCTGTGGTGTTTGTGCAACATGGGTCTTGTATCGCCCGCAAAGCCTTGTGGCATCAGGGATTCCGGGTTTCGGCAGCAGCCCCCGCGGGATGCCGCGAGGCCTGTCCGGAGAGCGTCGGGCAGGGGGTGCCGGCATGTTAGAATGGCACGTTGCCCAGCCGTCAGGCGCCCACCGGCGCCGCGTGCCAAAGGCCCGTCATTTGCTTAAACCTGCCGCATAAACCACGCCGCAATGGATCCATTCGCAAAAGAAACCCTTCCGGTCTCCCTAGAAGAGGAAATGCGCCGCTCTTACCTGGATTACGCCATGAGCGTGATCGTCGGGCGCGCGCTTCCAGATGTCCGGGATGGCCTGAAACCGGTGCACCGGCGCGTGCTGTATGCGATGCACGAACTCAACAACGACTGGAACCGCGCCTACAAGAAGTCGGCCCGTATCGTTGGAGATGTGATCGGTAAGTACCACCCGCACGGCGATACCGCAGTCTACGACACCATTGTGCGCATGGCGCAGGACTTCTCGCTGCGCTACATGCTGGTCGATGGCCAGGGCAATTTCGGTTCCGTGGACGGTGATAACGCCGCGGCCATGCGTTATACCGAAATCCGCCTGTCGAAAATCGCCCACGAGATGCTGCATGACATCGACAAGGAAACCGTCGATTTCGACAGCAACTACGACGGCTCTGAAAAAGAGCCCTCGATTCTCCCGGCGCGTATTCCCAATCTGCTAATCAATGGTTCGTCGGGTATTGCGGTGGGTATGGCCACCAATATCCCGCCGCATAACCTTAATGAAATCGTCGACGGTTGCCTGCACCTGTTGCGCAACCCGCAGGCGACCGTGGATGAGCTGATTGAATTGATTCCGGCTCCGGATTTTCCGACCGCCGGCATTATCTATGGCATTCAGGGCGTGCGCGAAGGCTACCGCACCGGCCGTGGCCGCGTGGTGATGCGCGCCAAGACGCACTTCGAGGATATCGACCGGGGCCAGCGCCAGGCCATCATCGTCGACGAGCTGCCGTACCAGGTGAACAAGCGCACCCTGCTGGAACGCATCGCCGAGCTGGTCACGGAAAAGAAAATTGAAGGCATCTCGGATATCCGCGACGAGTCGGACAAGTCCGGCATGCGGGTGGTGATCGAGCTCAAGCGCAACGAGGTGCCCGAGGTCGTCCTCAACAACCTATATAAGAACACCCAGCTGCAGGACACCTTCGGCATGAACATGGTGGCGCTGGTCGACCGCCAGCCGCGCCTGCTGAACCTGCGCCAGATGCTGGAGTACTTCCTGGCGCACCGCCGCGAGGTCGTTACCCGCCGCACCGTGTTCGAGCTGCGCAAGGCACGCGAACGCGGCCATGTGCTGGAAGGCCTGGCGGTGGCGCTGGCCAACATCGACGAGTTCATCGCCATCATCAAGGCCGCCCCGACGCCGCCGATCGCCAAGCAGGAACTGATGAGCAAGGCGTGGGACTCGGCGCTGGTCCGCGACATGCTGGCCCGGGCCGAAGGGGAAACCCCGGGCGGGCGCGCATCGTACCGGCCGGACGGGTTGCCGGCGGTGTTCGGCATGCAAGCCGACGGCCTGTATCGGCTGTCCGACGGCCAGGCGCAGGAAATCCTGCAAATGCGCCTGCAACGCCTCACGGGCCTCGAACAGGACAAGATCGTCCAGGAATACCGCGACATCATGGCGGAAATCGCCGATCTGCTGGACATCCTGGCGCGTCCGGAACGTATTACCACCATCATCATCGACGAACTGACGGCAATCCGCGCTGAATTTGGTGATGAGCGGCGCTCGCAGATCGAGCTGAACGCGACCGAGCTGGACACAGAGGACCTGATCACCCCGCAGGACATGGTGGTGACGCTGTCACACAGCGGCTACATGAAGAGCCAGCCGATCTCTGAATACCGTGCGCAGAAGCGCGGCGGCCGGGGCAAGCAGGCGACGGCGACCAAGGAAGACGACTGGATCGATACCCTGTTCGTGGCCAATACCCACGACTACATCCTGTGCTTCTCCAACCGCGGCCGGTTGTACTGGCTGAAGGTCTATGAGGTGCCACAGGGCTCGCGCAACTCGCGCGGCCGGCCGATCGTCAATATGTTCCCGCTGTCGGAAGGCGAAAAGATCAATGTGATCCTGCCGGTGCGGCAGTTCGACGCCGAGCACTTCATCTTCATGACGACCGCGCGCGGTACCGTCAAGAAGACCGCGCTGACCGAATTCTCCAACCCGCGCAAGGCCGGCATCATCGCGGTCGACCTGGACGACGGCGATTACCTGATCGGCGCGGCGGTGACCGACGGCCAGCACGACGTGATGCTGTTCTCGGACGCCGGCAAGGCCGTGCGCTTCGACGAGAACGACGTGCGTCCGATGGGTCGCCAGGCGCGCGGCGTGCGTGGCATGAACCTTGAAGACGGCCAGGCCGTGATCGCGATGCTGGTGGCGCCAGCCGAGACCGCTGAAGAGTCGGCGGATGCGGGCGTGCGCGGCAGCGTGCTGACCGCGACCGAAAACGGCTACGGCAAGCGCACTCCCATCGCCGAGTACACTCGACATGGCCGTGGCACCAAGGGCATGATTGCGATCCAGACGAGCGAGCGCAACGGTCGTGTGGTGGCTGCGGCACTGGTTTCGCCCGAGGACGAGATCATGCTGATCACCACCGGCGGCGTCCTGATCCGTACCCGTGTGGCGGAAATCCGCGAAATGGGGCGCGCCACGCAGGGTGTCACGCTGATCAACGTAGACGAGGGCACCAAGCTGTCCGGGCTGCAGCGCATCGTCGAAAGCGATGCCGACAACGGCGGCAACGGCGAGGAGCCTGACGAGGCCGAGGGTGCGGACGGTGCCGAGGGCGCCGAAGGTGCCGCCGGTGCGGATGCCGACGCCAAGCCGTAAGACCAAACGTAAGTTGTTGCAACAATAGGACGCCAGCCGGAACTCGCCTCGCGGCTGTCCGGACTAAAACGGACGTATTTACCAGGGAGTCACAATGCTCAAAACCTATCGACGTATCGCTGTTCTGGCTGCTTTTGTTCCGACCTTCATGATGGCGCAGCATGCCCACGCACAGGACGCGGATAAGACGGCAGCCATCAAGGAACTGCTTTCCGTCATGCAGGCAGACCAGGCTGTGAAGGGCCAGGCAGAGAACTGGCAGCAAGGCGCCAAGCAGGAAGCGCCGCTGGTCCTCGAGCAGGTGCTGGTCGAAAACAAGACCCTGAACGACAAGCAGAAGCAGGCCGCCGTTGAAAAGCTGAAGAAGAACGGCGCGGTCCAGCGTGTGGTGGATGGCGCCGGCACGGCGTTCACTACCGACGCGTTCCGCAAGGACGCGATCCAGGCGCACTACGATGCCTTCGGCAAGTACTACACCACGCAGGAACTGAAGGACCTGACCACCTTCCTGAAGTCGCCGACCGGCCAGAAGTTCATGGCCAACCAGGGCAAGGCAACGCAGGAAATCTGGGGCTCGATGATGCAGAAGTACGGCCCGCAGGTCGGCAAGTCGATGCGCGACGCCGCCGAGAAGGAAATCACCGCCGCTTCGAAGTGATGCCGGCGTGATCCGCAACGGATCCGCCCGCCACCCGTCCGAGCGCGCTTGCACGGGCGCTGTAACCCCGGGGCTGGCCCCCGGGCGCCCAACGGGGCGCGGGTTTGAGGGATAATGGCTGCTTGGGTAACACCGGCAGCCATTTTTCCATCCCCCGTCTCATGAACGATCCCCAGAATCCCGCTCTTGCCGGCATGATGCAGCGTGCATTGGCCGAACGCGTCTACAACTTCTCGCCCGGCCCGGCAGCGCTGCCCGCCGAAGTGCTGCAACAGGCCGCCGAGGAGATGCTGTCCTGGCGCGGGACCGGGGTTTCGGTGATGGAGATGAGCCACCGCAGCCGCGAGTTCGAAGGCATCCATGGCCAGGCCATCGCCGACCTGCGCGAGCTGCTGCATATTCCCCCCAACTATCGCGTGCTGTTCCTGCAGGGCGGCGCCATCGGCGAAAACGGCATCGTGCCGCTGAATCTGATGCGCCTGCGCCATGCCGATGCACCCAAGGCCGACTTCGTCGTCACCGGCACCTGGTCGGTCAAGACCGAGCAGGAAGCCCGCCGCTACGGTGCGGTCAATATCGCGGCCAGCAGCGAGGCACAGAAATACCACCGCATTCCCGCCGTGGCGGACTGGAAGCTGTCGGACGATGCCGGTTATGTCCACCTGTGCACCAACGAGACCATCGTCGGCGTGGAGTTCCAGGACATTCCCGATATCGGCCAGGTCAAGGGCGAGCGGGTCGTGGTGGCGGATGCTTCCAGCCATATCCTGTCGCGCCCGATCGACTGGTCGCGCGTGCAGGTGGTCTACGGCGGCGCGCAGAAGAACATCGGACCGGCCGGGGTCACCATCGTGATCGTGCGCGAAGACCTGATCGGCCATGCCCATCCGCTGTGCCCGTCGGCATTCAGCTGGCGCCTGGTGGCCGAGCACAACTCGATGTACAACACTCCGCCGACCTATGCGATCTATATCGCCGGCCTGGTGTTCCAGTGGCTCAAGCGCCAGGGTGGCGTGCCCGCGATCGAACAGCGCAATATCGCCAAGGCGTCGGCGTTGTACGACTACCTCGACCAGAGTGATTTCTATCGCAACGAGATCCACCCCAGCTGCCGCTCGCGCATGAACGTGCCCTTCTTCCTGGGCGACGAATCGCGCAACGAGGCGTTCCTGCAGCAGGCCCGGGCCAACGGCCTGGTGCAACTGAAGGGGCACAAGACCGTGGGCGGCATGCGCGCCAGCATCTACAACGCCATGCCGCTGGAAGGCGTGATGGCGCTGATCGAATTCATGCGCGAGTTCGAGCGGACCTCCGCCTGACGCGCATTCCCGAAGGCGGCTCGCGCATGCCAGCTACGGCATGCCGGCCTGCTCGGGCAGTGTTCCTGGCCGCCACGCCCGGCGGCCCACCGGATTGATACAACATGACAAGCCAAGACCGCACCCCCGCGCGCGAGGAGACGCCGCCCAATGCGCCGCAGAACGGCGACAGCCCCCTGAGTGATGCCGAGCGCAAGCTGTCGGTCGAGCTGGGACCACTGCGCGAGCAGATCGATAGCGTCGACCGCGAACTGCTGGCGATGCTGAACCGCCGTGCCAAGCTGGCGCTCGAAGTCGGCGAGGTCAAGAAGAAGTACGGCGCGCCGGTGTTCCGTCCGGAGCGCGAGTTGCAGGTCATCCGCAAGGTGCAAGGGGCCAACCCGGGCCCGCTGCTGGGCGAAAGCGTGGCGGCAATCTGGCGCGAGGTGATGTCCGCCTGCCGCGGGCTGGAGAAGCCGCTGGAAGTGGCGTTTCTGGGGCCGGCCGGCACCTTCTCGGAGCAGGCGCTGTACGCGCATTTCGGCCATGAGGTGTCGGGCGTGCCTTGCCCCAGCATCGACGAGGTGTTCCGCGCGGTCGAGGCGGGCACGGTCGAATACGGCGTGGTGCCGGTCGAGAATTCCACCGAGGGCGCGGTGTCGCGCACGCTCGACCTGTTTCTGCAGACCTCGCTGAAGATCAGCGGCGAGATCGCGCTCAAGGTGCACCACAACCTGATGGCGTCGACCCCCGACATGAAGGGCGTCACGGTGGTGCGCGCGCACGCGCAGGCGCTGGCGCAGTGCCAGCACTGGCTGACCGCCAACTATCCGCAGCTCGAGCGCCAGGCGGTGTCGAGCAATGCCGAAGCGGCGCGCATGGCCAGCGAAGACCCGACCGTGGCCGCGATCGCCGGCGAGTCTGCCGCCAACCGCTACCACCTGCACCTGGTGCGCACGCATATCCAGGATGATCCGCACAACCGCACGCGCTTTGCCGTGATCGGCCGCTATGAGACCGAGCCCTCGGGCAGCGACCAGACCTCGCTGATCCTGTCGGTGCCCAACAAGGCCGGCGCGGTGTACCAGCTGCTGGCACCGCTGGCCGCGAACGGCGTGTCGATGTGCCGCTTCGAGTCGCGTCCGGCGCGCAGCGGCGCGTGGGAATACTACTTCTACGTCGACGTGGAAGGGCACCAGCATGAACCGTCGGTGGCGCGCGCGATTGAAGAGCTGCGCCGCAACGCGGCCTACCTGAAGGTGCTCGGCTCGTATCCGTCGAGCAAGTAAGGCAGCCGCACCAGCACAAGGAGACAAGATGGCAGAGCAGGGCAAGCAAGGCGGCGCTACGGTGTTCGGGCCGGATTATGTACGGGCGATTTCGCCATACGTGGCAGGTAAGCCGATTTCCGAAGTCGCGCGCGAGTTCGGCCTGGACGAGGCCGGCATCGTCAAGCTCGCCTCCAACGAAAATCCGCTGGGCATGCCGGAATCGGCTCGCACCGCGGTGGCCGCGGCCGTGGCCGAACTGGGCCGCTATCCCGATGCCAACGGCTTTGCGCTGAAGGGTGCGCTGTCGGCGCGCTTCGGCGTGCCCGCCGACTGGCTGACGCTGGGCAACGGCAGCAACGACATCCTGGAACTGGCCGCCCATGCGCTGGTGGAGCCGGGCCAGTCGATTGTCTATGCCGAGTACTCGTTCGCGGTGTACGCGCTGGCCACGCAGGAGATCGGCGCCCGCGCCATCGAAGTGCGCGCGCTCGACTACGGCCACGATCTCGACGCGATGGCCGCGGCGATTGCGCCGGATACGCGCCTGGTCTTTATCGCCAACCCCAACAACCCGACCGGCACCTTCCTGCCGGCGGCGCGGATCGAGGAGTTCCTGCAGCAGGTGCCGCGCCATGTAGTGGTGGTGCTGGACGAGGCCTACAACGAGTACCTCGATGCCGACCAGCAATACGACGCGATTGCGTGGGTGCGCCGCTACCCCAACCTGATGGTGTCGCGCACGTTCTCCAAGGCCTATGGCCTGGCGGGGCTGCGCATCGGCTATGCGGTGGCGCAGCCGGAGCTGACCGACCTGCTGAACCGCATCCGTCAGCCGTTCAACGTCAACAGCGTGGCGCAGGCCGCCGCCATCGCCGCGCTGGCCGATACCGATTTCCTCCGCCGCAGCGCCGAGCTGAACCGTGATGGCAAGCGGCAGCTGACCGAAGCGTTCGACCGGCTCGGCCTGGAATACGTGCCGTCGTCCGGCAACTTCGTGCTGGTGCGCGTGGGCGACGATGACGGCGCCGGCGCGCGCGTGAACCTGGCCTTGCTCAGGCAGGGTGTGATCGTGCGTCCGGTGGGCAACTACAACCTGCCGCGCTGGCTGCGCGTGACCATCGGCTTGCCAGAAGAGAACGCGGCGTTTATCGCGGCGCTGGAGCGGGCGCTGGCCTGAGGGCGGCCGCTGCAAATTGCGCCGCCCATTGATTGACCTCGGTCTGAACCGAACTACTGCCGCTTGCGGCCTGTGATTGTGAGTGCATTGCATTTTTCCCGTGTTGTCATTGTCGGCGTCGGCCTGATCGGCGGCTCGCTCGCGCTGGCGCTCAAGCGCGCCGGCGTGGTAGGCACGGTGGTGGGGGTCGGGCGCTCGGCGGCTTCACTGCAGAAGGCGCTGGACCTGGGCGTGATCGACGAGGCCGCGACGCTGGCCGATGCCGCGCGCGGCGCCAGCGTGATCGTGCTGTGCGCGCCGGTGGCGCAGAACTTCGCGCTGCTGCATGCGCTCGAGCCGCACCTGCAGCCGGGCACCATCGTCACCGATGCCGGCAGCACCAAGTCCGACGTGATCATCGCCGCCAAGACCGCGCTGGGCGACAAGGCCGCGCAGTTCGTGCCCGCCCATCCGATCGCCGGGCGCGAGCTCAACGGCGTCGAGGCCGCGCTGCCAGGCCTGTACGACGGCAAGAAGACCGTGCTGTGTCCGCTGCAGGAAAACGCGCGCGCCGATGTTGCCGCGGTGCGCGCCATGTGGGAAAGCGCCGGCGCGCATTGCCACGTGATGTCGGCGGTGCAGCACGACGCGGTGTTTGCCGCGGTCAGCCACCTGCCTCACGTGCTGTCGTACGCGCTGGTGGCGCAAGTTGCCAACGCCGAAGATGCGGCGCTGAAGCTGGGCTTTGCCGGCGGCGGTTTTCGCGACTTCACGCGGATCGCGGCCTCGTCGCCGGAGATGTGGCGCGACATCTGCGTCGCCAACCGCGACGCCCTGCTGCGCGAACTGAATACTTACCAGTCGGTGCTCGCGCACCTGAAGACGCTGATCGAGAAGGGCGACGGCGACGCGCTCGAGCGCATCTTCACGCGCGCCAGCAAGACCCGCCTGGCCTGGGGCGCCGAGCGTGCCGCGGGCAACAACCATATCGAACCCTGATGGCCGGCCCTGGCCAATCGCCTGACCGCGGCGCCCCGGCGCCCACGACATCCATGGAACACCTGACGCTAGGCCCCCTGACCCGCGCCCACGGCACCGTCCGGCTGCCGGGCTCGAAGAGCATCTCCAACCGCGTGCTGCTGCTGGCCGCGCTGGCCCACGGCGAGACCCGCGTGCGCGACCTGCTCGACTCCGACGACACCCGCGTGATGCTGCAGGCGCTGCGCACGCTGGGCGTGGCCTGGCGGCAGGAGGGCGCCGACTACATCGTCACCGGCGCCGGCGGCAACTTCCCCAACAAGTCGGCCGAGCTGTTCATGGGCAATGCCGGCACCGCGATCCGTCCGCTGACCGCCGCACTGGCGCTGCAGGGCGGCAACTACAAGTTGTCCGGCGTGCCGCGCATGCATGAGCGGCCGATCGGCGACCTCGTCGATGGCCTGCGCCAGGTCGGCGCGGTGATCGACTACCTCGGCAACGAAGGCTTCCCGCCGCTGCATATCCAGCCGGCCAGCCTGCGCATCGACGCGCCGATCCGCGTGCGCGGCGATGTCTCGAGCCAGTTCCTGACCGCGCTGCTGATGAGCCTGCCGCTGGCGCAGTCCGCCAGCGGCCGCATCGAGATCGAAGTAGTGGGCGAGCTGATCTCCAAGCCGTATATCGAGATCACGCTGAACCTGCTGGCGCGCTTCGGCATCGAGGTGGAGCGGCAGGGCTGGGAGCGTTTCATCCTGCCCGCAGGGGCGGCTTACCGCTCGCCGGGCGAGATCTTTGTCGAGGGCGATGCGTCGTCGGCTTCGTATTTCCTGGCCGCCGGCGCGATCGGCGGCGGCCCGGTGCGGGTCGAAGGCGTCGGCATGGCCAGCATCCAGGGCGATGTGCGCTTTGCCGATGCGCTCAACCGCATGGGCGCAAATGTGATGGCGGGCGACAACTGGATCGAGGTGCGCGGCACCGAGCGCGACGACGGGCGCCTGCATGGCATCGAGCTGGACTGCAACCATATCCCCGATGCCGCCATGACGCTGGCGGTGGCAGCGCTGTTTGCCGAAGGCACCACCACGCTGACCAATATCGCCAGCTGGCGCGTCAAGGAAACCGACCGCATCGCCGCGATGGCGACCGAACTGCGCAAGCTGGGCGCCGTGGTCGAGGAAGGCGCCGACTACCTGCGCGTGACGCCGCCGCAGCCGTGGCAGACCCCGGCCGACGGCATTGGCACCTATGATGACCATCGCATGGCAATGTGTTTCTCGCTGGCGGCGTTCGGCCCGTTGCCGGTGCGGATCAATGATCCGGGCTGCGTGGCGAAGACCTTCCCGGACTACTTCAGCGTGTTCGCCGGCGTCACGCGCTGACGAGATCGGCGCCGGTGCCAGGGTTGGCAGGCGCTGCGGCGCTGCCGCCGGCCGCCGACGCCTGGCGATGTTCGCGCTTGTCCCAATACCGGTCGAAGAAGTAGTGGGCCACGGTATTGATGGCCGGTTCGATAAAGGTGACGGCACCGCTCACGGCCAGACTGCCGGTCAGCGCATAGGTCACGCTGAACGCGATGCCGAGGTGCATGATGCCGAACGTCAGGGTTTTTGTCATGGTAGATTGCCTCGCGACCAATACTGAGGGATGCGCTGCGCTTGCCGCGGCGCGATGCCATGGATCAAATAGTAATGATTCTCAATAGAATTAACAATCAATCGTTTCACTGGGTGCCATAAGCAATGACTATCGTCAACGTCATCACCATTGACGGACCGACTGCCTCCGGCAAGGGCACGGTGGCGCACAAGGTTGCCGACGCGGTGGGCTTCCACCTGCTCGACAGCGGCGCGCTGTACCGGCTGGTAGCGCTGGCCAGCGACCGCGCGGGTGTTGACCTGGCCGACATGGACGCCCTGGCGCGGATCGCGTCGCGCCTCGATGTGAAGTTCGGGCCCGACCGCGTCTGGCTGCAAGGCGAGGAAGTGAGCCTGGCCATCCGCGCCGAGGCGATCGGCAACCGCGCCTCGGCCATCGCCGTGCACCAGCCGGTGCGCGACGCGCTGACCCAGCTGCAGCGCAGCTTCCGCAAGCTGCCCGGGCTGGTGGCGGACGGCCGCGACATGGGCACCGTGATCTTCCCGGACGCCCAGCTCAAGGTGTTCCTGACCGCGAGTGTCGAGGCGCGCGCGCGCAGGCGCTATAAACAATTGATTGATAAGGGAATTTCTGCTAATATCGAAGACCTTTTGCGTGACCTCGAGGCGCGCGACGCGCGGGATCGAACCCGTGCCGCCGCACCGCTGCGTCCCGCCGAGGATGCAAAGCTGCTCGATACCTCCGACATGACGGTGGATCAGGCGGTGGCGCAGGTGCTGGAGTGGTTTGCCGCTGTGCGGTCCGGTGCATGAACGCATCGGACGCATGACAAGTGAACGGACCTCGCCCGCACCAGATGGCGCCAGCCCGGACATGCCTGACCGGCCCGACGCTGGCTTTTGTCAAACCTGACCCCGCTGCACTGGCAGACTGAGCGCGATAGTCGCGCCGGCCAGCGTACCGCGGATTTCACCTTACGTTTATGTCCGACCTGCAAACTAACGAATCCTTTGCCGCACTGTTCGAGGAATCGATCGCCCGCTCCAATATGAAGGCTGGCGAAGTGATCTCCGCTGAAGTCGTGCGCATCGACCACAACTTCGTGGTCGTCAATGCCGGCCTCAAGTCCGAGGCATTTGTGCCGGTGGAGGAGTTCCTGAACGACCAGGGCGAACTCGAAGTGCAGGCCGGCGACTACGTCTCCGTGGCCATCGACGCACTCGAGAACGGCTATGGCGACACCATCCTCTCGCGCGACAAGGCCAAGCGCCTGGCCTCGTGGCTGAACCTCGAGAAGGCCCTGGAAGACGGCGAAATCATCTCGGGTACCGTGACCGGCAAGGTCAAGGGCGGCCTGACGGTGATGGTCAACGGCATCCGCGCGTTCCTGCCGGGCTCGCTGGTTGACGTGCGTCCGATCAAGGACACCACCCCGTACGAAGGCAAGACCCTGGAATTCAAGGTCATCAAGCTGGACCGCAAGCGCAACAACGTTGTGCTGTCGCGCCGCGCCGTGGTCGAAGCCACGCTGGGCGAAGAGCGCCAGAAGCTGATGGAAACCCTGAAGGAAGGCGCCATCGTCAACGGTATCGTCAAGAACATCACCGACTACGGTGCGTTCGTTGACCTGGGCGGCATCGACGGCCTGCTGCACATCACCGACCTGGCCTGGCGCCGTGTCCGCCACCCGAGCGAAGTGCTGTCGGTTGGCCAGGAAATCACCGCCAAGATCCTCAAGTTCGACCAGGAAAAGAACCGCGTCTCGCTGGGCGTGAAGCAGCTGGGCGAAGATCCGTGGGTCGGCATCTCGCGCCGCTACCCGCAAGGCACCCGCCTGTTCGGCAAGGTCACCAACCTGACCGACTACGGCGCGTTCGTCGAGATCGAAGCCGGCATCGAAGGCCTGGTGCACGTGTCGGAAATGGACTGGACCAACAAGAACGTGGCCCCGTCCAAGGTGGTCCAGCTGGGCGACGAAGTGGAAGTCATGGTGCTGGATATCGACGAAGACAAGCGTCGTATCAGCCTGGGCATGAAGCAGTGCAAGGCCAACCCGTGGGACGATTTCTCGCGTAACCACAAGAAGGGCGACAAGCTCGCCGGCCAGATCAAGTCGATCACCGACTTCGGCGTGTTCATCGGCCTGCCTGGCGGTATCGACGGCCTGGTGCACCTGTCCGACCTGTCCTGGCAAGAGTCCGGCGAAGAGGCCGTGCGCAAGTACAAGAAGGGCGACGAAGTCGAAGCCGTGGTACTGGGCATCGACGTCGACAAGGAACGCATCTCGCTGGGCATCAAGCAGCTGTCGGGCGATCCGTTCAACAACTTCATCTCGGCCAACGACAAGGGTTCGCTGGTGCAGGGCACGATCAAGGCCGTTGACGCCAAGGGTGCCGTGGTCCAGCTGGCCGACGACGTCGAAGGCTACCTGCGCGCTTCGGAAATCTCCGCCGACCGCGTGGAAGATGCCCGCAACGTGCTGAAGGAAGGCGAGCAGATCACCGCCCTGGTGGTGAACGTCGACCGCAAGTCGCGCAACATCAACCTGTCGATCAAGGCCAAGGACAGCGCAGAGCAACAGGAAGCGATGCAGAAGTTCCAGGCCGACACCGGCACGGCTGGCACGACCAACCTCGGCGCCCTGCTGAAGGCCAAGCTCGGCCAGGACAACCAGTAATCGCAGGCCCCCGCGCTTGCGCGTATGCCCATGACCAAGTCGGAGCTTGTCGAAAAACTGGCTGCCCGCTTCCCCCAGCTGCTGCTGCGGGATGCGGACATCTCGGTGAAAACGATACTCGACGCGATGTCCGAAGCGTTGGCCGACGGCCACCGCATCGAGATCCGCGGATTCGGCAGTTTTGGTCTGAACCGGCGTCCGCCTCGCGTGGGGCGCAATCCCAAGTCCGGCGAGCGGGTGCTGGTACCTGAAAAACGGGTGCCGCACTTCAAGGCGGGCAAGGAATTGCGCGAACGGGTTGACCGCAGCCAGCCGGCGCCCGCGGGCGTCAATGGCAACGGCCATTCCGGCGGCACGGCGCAAGTCCTGCCGGGCAAGGCAGGCCAGGGCGCGGCATCCGCCGCGCCGACGGGGTTGCACGAGAGCGGACTGGATTTCATTCGTTCCTGACTTCGACTGGCACTGCCTGCTACTGAGTTGTGAAAAAAGCGTCCCTTGGGGCGCTTTTTTTTTGGTCGATGCAAACCGGGGCGGCATGCCGCCGCGCCTGCCAGGCACACCGTCCACGCCCGCGAGGCGCGGGCCGGCACGCCGTTACCGCCACGTTACCGAATCCGTGAAGTGATTCCGTTACAATGCCGGGGTCTTTGCCGGGCCTTGCACGGAGCGTCCTGTTAGCCGCTGCCTCCGCGCCTGCCTGCCCCAACGCCACGCTGCCTCGCCGCCTACCCGCATGAAACTGTTTGCCTGGATCGTCCGCATCGTCGTATTCGTGCTGCTGTTCGTGCTGGCCCTGCGCAATACCGCAGAGGCCTCGCTGCAGCTGTTCTTCAATGCCGTCTGGCATGCGCCGCTGATCCTGATCCTGTTTGCCGCGTTCGCGCTGGGCGCGGTGGCGGCGCTGGCCTCGGTGGCGCCCGGACTGATGCGCCAGCGCATGGAACTGGCCAGGCTGCGCCGCGCGGCCGCGGATGCACGGACGCCCGCGGCGGCGCCATCGGCGGCCCCCGCAAGCGCCGCCCCGGTGCCGCGCGACGGCAAGTCTCCCTATAACGTAGTCGGCCCGAAAGTCTGATCCATGATGTTCGAAACCTGGTGGCTGTTGGTGCTGCCACTTGTCTTTGGCCTTGGCTGGATGGCGGCGCGCTTCGACGTGCGCCAGATGATCAGCGAGCAGGGTGCCTTGCCGCGCTCCTACTTCAAGGGACTCAACTTCCTGCTCAACGAGCAGCCCGACAAGGCCATCGATGCCTTTGTCGAAGTTGCACGGCTGGACCCGGAAACCACCGAACTGCACTTTGCGCTGGGCGCGCTGTTCCGGCGCCGCGGCGAAACCGAGCGTGCCATCCGCGTGCACCAGAACCTGGCCACGCGCCCCGATCTGCCCGAGCCCGAGCGCGAGCATGCGCTGTTCGAGCTGGGCGAAGACTACCTGCGCGCGGGCCTGCTAGACCGTGCCGAGGAATCGCTGCGCCGGCTGATGTCGGGACCTTACGCGGCATCGGCCAAGCGCGTGCTGCTCGAGCTCTACGAGGTCGAAAAGGAATGGCAGAAGGCCATCGATGCCGCGCGTGAGCTGCAGACGCTGGAGCAGAAGAGCTACAGCGTGCAAATCGCGCAGTTCTGCTGCGAGCTGGCGCAGGACGCGCTGCAGCGCAAGCGCCCCGAAGACGCGGTGAAATGGCTGAACCAGGCCGTGGCCGAGAATCCCGCCAACGTGCGCGCGCCGATCTTGCTGGGCGACGTCGCCGCCGCGGCGGGCGATGCGCGCGCGGCGCTGGGTCACTGGCTCGGCATCGAGCGCCAGGACGCCGCCTTCCTGCCGCTGGTGGCCGAGCGCGTGGTCAAGGCCTATGCCGCCCTGGACGAGCAAGGCGTGGCGCTGGAATGGCTGCGCGGCTTGCTCAAGGGCAAGCTCGCGCCCGAGGTGCTCGACACCGCGTACAAGGCCGAACTGGAAGTGAACGGCGCCGAAGCCGCGGCGCGCCTGATGCGCGAACAGCTGCGCCGCCAGCCCACGCTGCTGGCGCTGACCAAGTACTTCGAGGCGCAGGCGGCAGTGGCCGCCGAGCCCGCCGCGCAGGCCGCGGTGGCCGAGGCTGCGACTGGCCAGGCCGAAGGCGCCGAGGACGGTGACGAGGCCAAGGAAACCACCGCCATCCGCGACCTGCTGCAACTGCGCACGCGCAACATGGCACGCTATACCTGCCGCGAATGCGGTTTCCGTGCGCGGCTGTTCTATTGGCAGTGCCCTGGTTGCAACCGCTGGGAAACCTATGCCCCGCGGCGTTCCGAAACGCTCGGCTGATTCCCGGTGGCCGTGCAACGGATGTGAATTGAAGCTATGAAAGTCACCATTATCGGCAGCGGCTACGTCGGTCTCGTCACCGGCGCCTGCCTGGCGGAGCAGGGCAACGACGTGTTCTGCCTGGACCTGGACGAGCAGAAGATCGCGCTGCTCAACGCGGGCGGCGTGCCGATCTACGAGCCCGGCCTGCAGGAACTGATCCAGCGCAACCGCGAAGCCGGCCGCCTGACCTTTTCCACCGACGTGGCCGCCAGTGTCGAGCATGCCGACGTGCAGTTCATCGCGGTGGGCACGCCGCCGGACGAGGACGGCTCGGCCGACCTCAAGTACGTGCTGGCGGCGGCCCGCAATATCGGCCGCCACATGACCGGGTTCAAGGTGGTGGTCGACAAGTCGACCGTGCCGGTGGGCACCGGTG
The DNA here is from genome assembly GCF_023952485.1 of Cupriavidus mimosae. Classification (NCBI taxonomy): domain Bacteria; kingdom Pseudomonadati; phylum Pseudomonadota; class Betaproteobacteria; order Burkholderiales; family Burkholderiaceae; genus Cupriavidus; species Cupriavidus mimosae. The sequence continues at coordinate 146,819 of NZ_JALHRY010000011.1, forward strand.
ACCGCGTCACCGCCGCGATCCGCGAGGAACTGGCCGCGCGCGGGCTGGAAGACCTGCAGTTCTCGGTGGTGTCGAACCCCGAGTTCCTGAAGGAGGGTGCAGCGGTCGAAGACTTCATGCGCCCCGACCGCATCGTGCTGGGCTGCAACGCCGACGCCGCGGGCCGCCACGCGCAGGCCACCATGCGGCAGCTGTACGCGCCGTTCAACCGCCATCATGAACGCACCTTCTACATGGACGTGCGCTCGGCCGAGTTCACCAAATACGCGGCCAATTCGATGCTGGCCACGCGCATCTCGTTCATGAACGAGCTGGCCAACCTGGCCGACGAAGTCGGCGTCGATATCGAGCTGGTGCGCATGGGCATCGGCTCGGACCCGCGCATCGGCTACAGTTTCCTGTATGCCGGCGCTGGCTATGGTGGATCGTGCTTTCCCAAGGACGTGCAGGCTTTGATGCGCACCGCCGCCGACCACGGCAAGCCGATGCGCGTGCTGGAGGCGGTGGAAGCCGTCAATGGCGCGCAAAAGCGCGTGCTGGGCGAAAAGATCGTGCGCCGCTTTGGCGAGGACCTGACCGGCCGCGTCTTTGCGCTCTGGGGTCTGGCCTTCAAGCCCAATACCGACGACATGCGCGAGGCGCCGTCGCGCGTGCTGGCGCGCGAGCTGGTGTCGCGCGGCGCGTCGCTGCGTGTCCATGACCCGGTCTCGATGGCCGAGGCGCGCCGGGTGCTCGAGGCGGACCTGGCCGACGTGCCGGGGGGCGCGGCGCGCGTGAGCTTCCACCAGCACCAGATGGACGCGCTCGACGGCGCCGACGCGCTGGCGATCGTGACCGAATGGAAAGTGTTCCGCAGCCCTGACTTCGGGCAGATCAAGCGGCGGCTGAAGTCGCCGGTGGTCTTCGATGGACGCAATCTGTATGAGCCCGAGGCGATGCGCGAGACCGGTGTGGAATACCACGCCATCGGCCGCCCGACCCGCAAGGCTGTGCCGCCGGCGAACGAATGAGGCGCACGCGGGTCAACGGACTCATCAACCGATAAGCTAACGCGGCGGCCGCTGCCGCCGCGATATTGCCAAGGATCTTCATGAACAAGACCGTCATTCCGCAGGAGCAGATCCGGCAGTCCCATATCCTGGTGGTCGGCGACATGATGCTGGACCGGTATTGGTTCGGCGACGTCGAGCGCATTTCGCCGGAAGCGCCGGTGCCGGTGGTGCAGGTCAAGCGCAGCGACGAGCGCCTGGGCGGCGCCGCCAACGTGGCCCGCAACGCCGCGGCGCTGGGCGCGCGCGTCGGCATGCTGGGCGTGGTCGGCGACGACGAGCCGGCGCGCACGCTCGAGGCGCTGCTGGCCGAAAGCCACGTGCAGCCCTACCTGCACCGCGATGCCAAGATCAACACCACCATCAAGCTGCGTGTGGTGGCGCACCAGCAGCAACTGCTGCGCGTGGATTTCGAGAACACGCCGGCGCATGAAGTGCTGCTCGCGGTACAGGACAAGTTCCAGGGCCTGGTCAACGATTACCAGGTGCTGGTGCTGTCCGACTACGGCAAGGGCGGGCTGACCCACGTCACGCGCATGATCGACGCCGGCCGCGCGGCCGGCCGCAAGGTGTTGGTCGATCCCAAGGGCGACGACTACTCTCGCTATCGCGGCGCCACCCTCATCACCCCCAACCGCGCCGAGATGCGTGCCGTGGTCGGCGCCTGGAAGACCGAGGCCGACCTGACCATCCGCGCGCAGAACCTGCGCCGCGCGCTGCAGCTCGAAGCGCTGCTGCTCACGCGCTCGGAAGAGGGCATGACGCTCTATACCGAAGCCGAAGTGCTGCACGTCTCGGCACAGGCCCGCGAAGTCTATGATGTATCCGGTGCCGGCGACACCGTGATCGCCACGCTTGCCACCATGATGGGTGCGGGCGTGCCGCTAAAGGAAGCCGTGCAGCATGCCAATCGCGCCGGCGGCATCGTGGTCGGCAAGCTGGGCACCGCCGTCGTCACTTATCCCGAATTGTTCGGCGCCGCTGCCTGAGGCGCGGCGCCCCATCCTGATCCGACCATGACCATCATCGTCACCGGTGCCGCGGGTTTTATCGGCAGCAATCTCGTCAAGGGCCTGAACGAACGCGGCGAGACCAACGTCATCGCCGTCGACAACCTGTCCCGCGCCGACAAGTTCCACAACCTGGTCGACTGCGAGATCTCCGATTACCTGGACAAGCAGGACTTCCTCGCGCGCTTTGCCCGCGGCGAGTTCGGCAAGGTCCGCGCGGTGTTCCATGAAGGCGCCTGCTCCGACACCATGGAGACCGACGGCCGCTATATGATGGAGAACAACTACCGCTACACGCTGTCGCTGATGGAGAGCTGCCTGGAGCAGGGCACGCAGTTCCTCTACGCATCGTCGGCGGCGACCTACGGCGCCTCGCAGGTGTTCCGCGAGGACCGCGAGTTCGAGCGTCCGCTCAACGTGTACGGCTACTCCAAGTTCCTGTTCGACCAGATCGTGCGGCGCCGGCTGCCGTCGGCGCTGTCGCAGATCGTCGGCTTCCGCTACTTCAACGTGTACGGGCCGCGTGAAACGCACAAGGGCCGCATGGCCTCGGTGGCGTTCCACAACTTCAACCAGTTCCGCGCCGACGGCACGGTGAAGCTGTTCGGCGAATACGGCGGCTATGGCCCTGGCATGCAAAGCCGCGACTTCGTCTCGGTCGAGGACGTGGTCAAGGTCAACCTGTTCTTCTTCGACCATCCGGAGAAGTCCGGCATCTTCAACCTGGGTACCGGCCGCGCCCAGCCGTTCAACGACATCGCCGCGACCGTGGTCAACACGCTGCGCGAGGCCGAAGGCAAGGCGCCGCTGTCGCTGGACGACCTGGTGCAGGAAGGGCTGGTCGAGTACGTCAAGTTTCCCGACGCACTGCGCGGCAAGTACCAGTGCTTTACGCAGTCCGATGTGTCCAAGCTGCGCGGCGCCGGCTACGGCGAGCGCTTCCTGACCGTCGAGGAAGGCGTGGCGCGCTACTGCCGCTGGCTGCTCGAGCGCAACGGCTGAATCCGCATCGTTCCTGCCCTGCGCCGGCTGACACGCTTTCGTGCGGCCGGTGTCAACTTTTGTTGCCGCATGCGCCGCCCTCGCGGCGCGCCCCTATCCTGACCTGACCTCGCCGCCCCGGCGGGGGTGGTACCTCAGACCATCCACAGGAAAGGAGAGCCTTCATGGCCATGCACTGGATCCGGCAACTTGCCCGGCGTTTTTCCCTGATCTCCCTCGCGGCAACCGTGTGCCTGCTCGCCGGCGGTACCGCGCGTGCCGCGGTCGACGTCAACACCGCCGACGAGGCGGCGCTGACCTCCGTCAAGGGCGTGGGCCCGGCCACGGCCCGCCACATCGTCGAAGAGCGCAACAAGCGCGGGCCGTACAAGGACGCCGCCGACCTGGCCGAGCGCGTCAGCGGCATCGGGTCCAAGTCCGTGGCCAAGCTGCAGGACGCCGGCCTGACCATTGCCGGCAAGGGGTCGGCCGCCGCCACGCCATCCGCTGCACCGGCGGCCACGCCGGCGCCCGCCAAGGGGGCAAAGGCAACGCCTGCACCGGCAAAGCCGGCCCGCTAGCATCGCCACTGCTGCCCTGTGACCGGTCGTGCTGCGTCCGGGTGCGTTGTGGCTGGTATGCGTTGTGCTAAAGCTTGCCGGCTTCGCAGCCCCCGTGGCGGCGGAGTATCATGCGGACGCCGCGCAGGCAGGACCTGCCGCGCGGCTGCCGACCGGCATTCCACACCTAACAACCAGGCACAAGCGCGGCGGCCGCCGATCCGGTGGCCAGCCCGGACCACAGGGAGCAAGACAATATGGCGAATGGCGAGGACGCGGGATTCCTGCCGCAATGGCGGCTCAAGACCGAAGGCGTGATCGGCCCTGATGAGCGGCTGCCCGCGGGGCAGACGCTGCTGGCCGGAATCCAGCACGTGGTGGCGATGTTCGGCTCGACCGCCATCGCGCCGATCCTGATGGGCTTCAACCCGAATATCGCCATCCTGTTTTCCGGCATCGGCACGCTGATCTTCTTCCTGTGCGTGCGCGGCCGGGTTCCCAGCTACCTGGGCTCCAGCTTTGCCTTCATTGCGGTGGTGATTGCCGCCACCGGCTATGCCGGCAGCGGCCCCAATCTCAATATCCCGGTGGCGCTGGGCGGCATCATTGCCGCCGGTGCGCTGTACACCGTGATCGGTCTGGTGGTGCAGGCGGTGGGCTACGCCTGGGTGGAAAAGCTGATGCCGCCGGTGGTGACCGGCGCCATCGTCGCGGCGATCGGGCTGAACCTGGCCCCGGTGGCGGTCAAGGCGGTCAGCGGCGCGGCGCTCGATACCTGGGTGGGGCTGCTCACCGTGGTCGCGGTGGGGCTGGTCGCGGTGCGCGCGCCCGGCATGATCGGCCGCCTGCCGGTGCTGATCGGCGGCCTGGCCGGCTACGTTGCCTATTACCTGGGCACCAACGTGATGGGGCTGGGCAAGCCGATCGATTTTTCCGGCGTGGCCGCCGCCAGCTGGTTCGGCCTGCCGGCGTTCACCGCGCCGACGTTCGAGCTCGGCGCGATGCTGCTGATCGCGCCGGTGGCGATCGTGCTGGTGGCCGAGAACCTCGGCCATATCAAGGCCATCGGCGTGATGACGGGCCGCAACCTGGATCCGTACATCGGCCGCGCCTTTATCGGCGACGGCATCGCTACCATGCTGTCGGCCAGCGGCGGCGGCACCGGCGTGACCACCTATGCCGAGAACATGGGGGTGATGGCGGTCACCAAGATCTATTCGACGCTGATTTTCGTGGTGGCGGCCGCCGTGGCCATCCTGCTGGGCTTCTCGCCCAAGTTCGGCGCCCTGATCCTGACCATCCCGGGGCCGGTGATCGGCGGCCTGACCATCGTCGTGTTCGGCCTGATCGCGGCCACCGCAGGCCGCATCTGGGTGCAGAACCACGTGGATTTCTCCAGCTCGCGCAACCTGATCACGGTGGGCGCCACGCTGACGGTGGCGGCCGGGGACCTGACGCTGAAGCTGGGCGGCATGACGCTGGGCGGCATCGGCACCGCCACCTTCGGCTGCATCCTGCTGTATCACCTGCTGGGCGAAGGTAACCGCGAAGAGGATTGAGCCACGACGCAAGCGGGCGGGCGGCAGAGCAAATCCCGCCTGCCGGCGAGGGGATAGGGGTCTGGATTACAATGGCCGGCGAATTGGAATCCACCGGAATCCTCCGGATTCCCCCGTTTGCGACCTTCCTTCGCCCCATGGCCTACAAGACAATTGAAGACACCATCGGCAACACGCCGCTGGTCAGACTGCAGCGCATCCCCGGCGCCGCCAACGACGCGCGCGGCAATGTGATCCTCGGCAAGCTCGAAGGCAACAATCCGGCCGGTTCGGTCAAGGACCGCCCGGCGGTGTCGATGATCGCGCGGGCCGAAGCGCGCGGTCGCATCAAGCCGGGCGATACCCTGATCGAAGCGACCTCGGGCAATACCGGCATCGCGCTGGCGATGGCGGCCGCCATCCGCGGCTACAAGATGGTGCTGATCATGCCCGAGGACCTCAGCCTCGAGCGCCGGCAGAGCATGGCCGCCTACGGCGCCGAGATCATCCTGACGCCGGTCAAGGGCGGCATGGAATATGCGCGCGACCTGGCCGATTCGATGGAGCGCGACGGCAAGGGCGTGATCCTCGACCAGTTTGCCAATCCGGACAACCCGCAGGCGCACTACGAGGGCACCGGCCCCGAAATCTGGCGCGATACCGACGGCCGCATCACCCATTTCGTTTCCGCGATGGGCACCACCGGCACCATCACCGGCGTGTCGCGCTTCCTCAAGGAGCAGAATCCCGCGATCCAGATCGTCGGCGCGCAGCCGGCCGAAGGCTCGCGCATCCCGGGCATCCGCAAGTGGCCCGAAGCGTATCTGCCCAAGATCTACGATCCCAAGTTCATCGACCGCACCGAGCCGGTCAGCCAGGCCGATGCCGAGCACATGGCGCGCCGCATGGCATCGGAAGAGGGTATCTTCTGCGGTATTTCCGCCGCCGGTGCGCTGTGCGTGGCATTGCGCGTCGCCGAAGAAGTCGAGAACGCCACCATCGTCTTCGTGGTGTGCGACCGCGGCGACCGCTACCTGTCGACCGGCGTGTTCCCGGCCTGATCCGCAGCGTTGCAATCAAAAAAGGCCTCGCTGCTGCGAGGCCTTTTTTGCTTTGGCCATGCCGCCTCAGCCCATCGCCGCCTTGACCGCCTCGCCCAGCTGGTACACCGCCAGCGCATAGAAGAAGCTGCGGTTGTACCGCGTCAGCACGTAGAAATTGCGCAGGCCGAGCAGGTACTCGGTGGGCTGGTCGGGCGTGGGCAGGTCCACCACCAGCACGCCGGTTTCGCCTTCGCGCGCCAGGTTGATGGGCTCGTCCACGCGCAGCCCGGCGCGGGTCAGCTGGTTGAGGGTGCGGGTCGGCCACGGCTCGCCATCGGCAGCCGCGGTGGCGATGCCCAGGCTGCCGGTGTCGGGGGCGATGCGCCACACCACCGGACGGCCCGGCTCCCAGCCGTGCAGCTGCAGGAAGCGTGCCACGCTGCCGATGGCGTCGGTGGGGCTGTTGCGCAGGTCGATGTGGCCGTTGTTGTCGTAGTCGAGGGCGTATTCGCGCAGGCTGGTCGGCATGAACTGCGGAATGCCGATGGCGCCGGCGTACGAGCCCAGCACCGAGTAGACGTCGGTGCGGGAGTCGCGGCACCACAGCAGGTAGTCGGCCAGCTGGTTGCGGAACAGCGTGCTGCGGGCTTCGCGGTTGGGCGTGGCCGGGTAGTCGAACGCCAGCGTCGACAGCGAATCGAGCACGCGGAACGAGCCCATGTCGCGCCCATAGATGGTTTCGACGCCGATGATGCCGACGATGACCGAGGCCGGCACGCCGAATTCGGTTTCGGCGCGGCGCAGCGTGTCGCGGTTGTCCTGCCAGAAGGTCACGCCGGTATTGATGCGGATCGGCTCGATAAAGCGCGAGCGGTAGGTGCGCCAGCTTTTGCGTCCGGTGGTGGCGGGCGGCATGATCAGCCGTACTACGGTGGCCGAGTAGACCGCCTGCCCGAACCATTCCTGCAGCATGCCGCGGTCAAAGCCGTGGCGCGCCACCATCTCGTCGATAAAGGCACGTGCTTGCGGGTTGTCGCGGTAGCGGCCGGGTTCGATTTCCTCCTCGCGCACGCTGACGCGGCGTTTGCCGGCGGCGAGCAGGCTGGGGGAGAGGCCGCAGAGTCCGAGTGCGGCAGCGGAAAGCGCGGCGCCCAGCAGGGGGCGTCGCAGTGAGCGCTGGGTGTCGGTCATGGTGTCCTTTGCAAGTCGCACCGAGTATAGCGGATGCCACCGCGGCATCCGCGGCGCGGCGGGTGCGGCATGGCGCGCCGGCGCTGCTGGGTCCCCTGGCGTGGCCTGTGCTAACGTAACGTTTGGAGACAACATGGCGACGCACTGCAACCCATTGCGACGATAAGAGATGCCGACCGGCTATTACACGCACCCCGAGTTCCAGCGGCACGAGATGGGGCACTTCCACCCCGAGTGTCCGGAGCGCCTGCAGGCGATCGAGGATCACCTGATTTCGCATGGCCTGGACGGGCTGCTGGAGCGCCGCGAGGCGCCGCCCGCCACGCGCGAGCAGCTCGAGCGCGTGCACCGGCCCGAGCACGTCGACGCGCTCGCAAGCGCCAGTCCGTCGAGCGGCTACCACGCGATCGATCCGGACACCTCGATGAACGCGCACACGCTCGCTGCCGCGACGCTGGCCGCGGGGGCGGCGGTGGCGGCCACCGATGCGGTGATCGCCGGCGAGTTCGAGAACGCCTTCTGCTGCGTGCGCCCGCCGGGCCACCACGCCGAGCCCGGCCGCGCCATGGGCTTCTGCTTCTACAACAACGTGGCCATTGCCGCGCGCCATGCGCTGCAGGCGCACGGGCTGGAACGGGTGGCGATCATCGACTTCGACGTGCATCACGGCAACGGCACCGAGGCGGCGTTCCGCGGCGACGAGCGCGTGATGATGTGCAGCATCTTCCAGCACCCGTTCTATCCCTACAGCGGCACCGAGCATCTGGCGCCGAACATGGTCAACATCCCGCTGCCGGCCTACAGCAACGGCATGGCGGTGCGTGAAGTGGTCGAGACCATCTGGCTACCGCGCCTCAATGAATTCCGTCCGCAGATGCTGTTCATTTCGGCCGGCTTCGACGCGCACCGCGAGGACGACCTAGGCCAGATGGGCCTGGTGGAGCAGGACTATGCCTGGATCACCGGCCAGCTGGTCGACGTCGCGCGCACCCATGCGCAGGGCCGCATTGTCAGCTGCCTGGAGGGCGGCTACAACCTCAGCGCGCTGGGACGCAGCGTGCTGGCGCACCTGAAGGTGCTGCTGGAGCATTAGGAGACCGCCGCCATGGCCGAGAACGATGCGCGCGTCGACGCGCCGCTGCTGACCGAATCGCGCGACGCCGCCGGCGTGGCACGCCTGACCATGAACCGGCCGCAGGCGTTCAACGCCTTGTCCGAAGGGCTGCTCGATGCGCTCACCGATGCGCTGCGCCGGCTCGCCGCCGACGAGAGCGTGCGCGTGGTGGTGCTGGCGGGCGCAGGCAAGGCCTTCTGCGCCGGCCACGACCTGCGCGAGATGCGCGCGGCGCCGTCGCACGCTTACTACCGGCGGCTGTTCGACCGCTGCACGCGCATGATGATGGCGATCCAGCAGATGCCGCAGCCGGTGATCGCGCGAGTCCACGGCATTGCCACCGCGGCCGGCTGCCAGCTGGTGGCGATGTGCGACCTGGCGGTGGCCGCGGACGATGCGCGCTTTGCCGTGTCGGGCGTCAATCTGGGTCTGTTCTGCTCGACCCCCGGCGTGGCGCTGTCGCGCAACCTGCACCGCAAGCAGGCCATGGAGATGCTGCTGACCGGCGACATGATCGACGCCGCCGCTGCGCGCGAACGCGGGCTGGTCAACCGGGTGGTGCCGCCCGGCGAACTGGATGCCGAAGTGGCGCGGCTGGCCGCCAGCATCTGCGCCAAGCCGGCCGCCGCCGTCGCCGCCGGCAAGGGGCTGTTCTACCGCCAGCTCGAGATGGGCATCGAGGCGGCCTACCAGCTGGCCGGGCAAACCATGGCCTGCAACATGATGGACGATGCGGCGCTGGAGGGGGTGCAGGCCTTTATCGACAAGCGGCCGCCATCCTGGCGTGCCTCGTGATCGACTTTCGGGGTCTTTATATGCCGGGAACGCATAAAGACATCGGCAAAAAGTCGTTTATGGTATGAAGCCAATCGCATAAAATACGCGCTTCAGAAAAATAACGAGCGGCAACAGCGCTGGAGATCCCTCGCCTGTTGCCGTTTTCTTTTGGTCACCTTTTCCATGATCGAACTGCAAGGACTGTCGCAGCGCTTCCCGGGCGCGTCTGGCGACGTGCATGCATTGCGGGACGTCAGCCTGTCGATTGGGGCGGGCGAAGTCTTCGGCATCATCGGCCGCAGCGGCGCCGGCAAGAGCACGCTGGTGCGCGCCATCAACCTGCTGAACCGGCCCACCGGCGGCCGCGTCGTCGTCGCCGGCCAGGACCTGACCGCGCTGGACAACGGCGCGCTGCGCCTGGCGCGGCGCGAAATCGGCATGATCTTCCAGCACTTCAACCTGCTGTCGTCGCGCACCGTCTATGACAACGTGGCGCTGCCACTGGAGCTGGCCGGCAAGCCCAGGGCAGAAATTGCCGCCACCGTGCTGCCGCTGCTGGACCTGGTCGGGCTGTCGGCGCTGAAGGACCGCTATCCGGCGCAGATCAGCGGCGGGCAGAAGCAGCGCGTGGGCATTGCGCGCGCGCTGGCCAGCCAGCCCAAGGTGCTGCTGTCGGACGAAGCCACTTCAGCGCTGGACCCGGAGACCACGCGTTCCATCCTGGACCTGCTCAAGCAGATCAACCGCGAGCTGGGCCTGACCATCGTGATGATCACGCACCAGATGGAAGTCATCAAGCAGGTCTGCGACCGCGTGGCCGTGCTCGAAGCCGGCCAGGTGGTGGAGACCGGCCGCGTGATCGACGTCTTCCTGCGTCCGCAGCACGAGGTCACGCGCGCCATGATCGGCGACGTCATCTCGCAAGAACTGCCGGCGAGCGTGCTCAAGCGCGTCGAAAGCCGGCTCGGCAACGGGCGCGACCACGTCTACCGACTGGCCTTCACCGGCGAGGGCGTCGACCAGCCGGTGCTGGCGCAGGCGATCCGCCGCTACGGGCTGGATTTCAACATCCTGCACGGCCATATCGACGAAATCCAGGGGCAGGCTTTCGGCTCGCTGGCGATCATGGCCACCGGCGAACTGGCCGATGTGAAGGCGGCAATGGAATACCTGCAGGCGCAAGGCGTCGTGGTGGAGGAGTTCGAGCATGTGGTCTGAAATGTTTGACCTGTTCCTGACCTCGTTCAACGAGACCCTGCTGATGGTGGCGATCTCGGGCGTGGTCGGCGCGCTGCTGGGCGTGCCGCTGGGCGTGCTGCTGCACCTGACCAACCGCGGCGGCGTGCTGTCGCATCCGCTGTTCAACCGCACCATCGGCGTGGTGGTCAACGCAGTGCGCTCGATTCCGTTCATCATCCTGCTGGTGGTGGTGATCCCGTTCACGCGCTTTATCGTCGGTTCGTCGATCGGCACCACCGCGGCCATCGTGCCGCTGACCATCGCGGCGATCCCGTTTATCGCGCGCCTGGTCGAAAGCGCGCTGCGCGAGGTCGACAAGGGCCTGGTCGAGGCGGCGCAGTCGATGGGCGCCACCACGCGCCAGATCGTGTGGAAGGTGCTGCTGCCCGAGGCCATGCCCGGCATCGTCGCCGGCCTGACCATCACCTTCGTCAGCCTGGTCGGCTATTCGGCCATGGCCGGCGCGATCGGCGGCGGCGGCCTGGGCGACCTCGGCATCCGCTATGGCTACCAGCGCTACATCACCGAGGTGATGGTGGCGGTGGTGGTGATCCTGATCGTGTTCGTGCAGGCGGTGCAGAGCTTCGGCGACTGGCTGGTCCGCCGCATCAGCCATCGCTGAACCCAAGACTTTATCGAGATAGGAACGCACATCATGCAACGTCGCAACCTGCTGCAATGGATTCTCGGCGCCGCCCTCGGCGCCTCGCTGGCCACCGGCGCGCTGGCCCAGGACAAGCCGATCAAGATCGGCGTCACCGGCGGCCCGCACGCCCAGATCATGGAACAGGTGAAGAAGGTCGCCGCCAGGGACGGCCTCAATATCCAGGTAGTCGAGTTCAGCGACTACATCCAGCCCAACGCCGCGCTCGCCGCCGGCGACCTGGATGCCAACAGCTACCAGCACCTGCCGTACCTGGAAGCCCAGATCAAGGACCGCGGCTACAAGTTCACGCATATCGCCTACACGGTGACGTTCCCGATGGGCGTGTACTCGAAGAAGATCAAGTCGCTCGACCAGCTCAAGCAGGGCGCGCGCGTGGGCGTGCCCAACGACCCCACCAACGGTGGCCGCGGCCTGTTGCTGCTGCAGAGCAAGGGCGTGATCAAGCTCAAGCCCGACGCGGGCCTGAAGGCGACGCCGCTGGACATCGTCGAGAACCCGAAGAAGATCCGCATCGTCGAACTTGACGCCGCGCAGCTGCCGCGCTCGCTGGATGATCTGGATGCCGCCGCGATCAACGGCAACTACGCGGAATCGGCGGGCCTGTCGCCGACCAAGGATGCGATTGCCATCGAGGGTCCGAAGGGTCCGTATGCCAACCTGATCGCGATCCGCGAGGCCGACAAGGGCAAGCCCTGGGTGGCCAAGCTGGTGAAGGCCTACCATTCGCCGGAAATCAAGCAATACGTCACATCGACCTTCAAGGAATCGGTCATCACCGCCTGGTAAGCCGGCGTCACTCGAGGGTTTCATCCAATCGGACGAGGCCTGCCGGCGTGGCTTTGCGGCACAATCGCCTGACCGGTAAAAAAGGTGCCGGGCCTATGCCCGGCATCATTTTGCCGATAAAATAGTACGATCGTTCGAAAAATAGGAGAGCCGCCAACCCGGTGGTTATAATGACGAGCGAACAAAATTTCTGACTATCAGCTATCAGTGGAGTGAGCGCATGAAAGTACTCGTCGCAGTCAAGCGGGTGGTGGATTACAACGTCAAGGTCCGCGTCAAGGCGGACGGTTCGGGCGTCGATCTGGCCAACGTCAAGATGAGCATGAACCCCTTCGACGAAATCGCCGTGGAAGAGGCCGTGCGCCTGAAGGAAGCCGGCGTTGCCACCGAAGTGGTCGCCGTGTCGTGCGGTGTCACGCAGTGCCAGGAAACCCTGCGCACCGCGATGGCCATCGGTGCCGACCGCGGCATCCTGGTGGAATCGAACGAAGACCTGCAACCGCTGGCCGTAGCCAAGCTGCTGAAGGCGCTGATCGACAAGGAACAGCCGCAACTGGTGATCCTGGGCAAGCAGGCCATCGACGACGACTCCAACCAGACCGGCCAGATGGTCGCCGCGCTGGCCAATCTGCCGCAAGCCACGTTCGCCTCGAAGGTGGTGGTGGCCGATGGCAAGGCCTCGGTCACGCGTGAAGTCGATGGCGGCCTGGAAACGCTGTCGCTGAGCCTGCCGGCGGTGGTGACCACCGACCTGCGCCTGAACGAGCCGCGCTACGTGACGCTGCCGAACATCATGAAGGCGAAGAAGAAGCCGCTCGACACCGTCAAGCCGGAAGACCTCGGCGTCGACGTCAAGCCGCGCCTGTCGACCCTGAAAGTGGTCGAGCCGCCCAAGCGCAGCGCGGGTGTGATGGTGCCGGACGTCGCGACGCTGGTGCAGAAGCTGAAGAACGAAGCCAAGGTTATCTGAGCGCGGGGGAGATAGAACATGACTGCACTCGTCATTGCTGAACACGACAATCAATCGATCAAGGGCGCCACGCTCAACACCGTGACCGCCGCAGCCCAATGCGGCGGCGACGTGCACGTGCTGGTGGCCGGTGCCAACGCCAAGGCCGCGGCGGATGCCGCCGCCAAGATCGCCGGCGTGACCAAGGTCCTGCTGGCCGACGCCGCCTACTTCGGCGACGGCCTTGCCGAGAACGTGGCCGAGCAGGCGCTGGCCATCGCCAACGACTACTCGCACATCCTGGCCCCGGCCACCCCGTACGGCAAGAACATCCTGCCGCGCGTGGCCGCCAAGCTGGACGTGGCTCAGATCTCGGAAATCTCCAAGGTCGACGCCCCGGACACCTTCGAGCGCCCGATCTACGCCGGCAACGCCATTGCCACGGTCAAGTCGGAAGACAAGATCAAGGTCATTACCGTGCGCGGCACCGCCTTCGACGCCGCCGCTGCCGAAGGTGGCTCGGCCGCGGTCGAGACCCTGCCGGCCGTGGCCGACGCGGGCGTTTCGCAATTCGTCTCGCGCGAAGTGGCCAAGAGCGACCGTCCGGAACTGACCGCCGCCAAGATCATCGTCTCGGGTGGCCGTGGCGTGGGCTCGGGCGAGAACTACACCAAGGTGCTGACGCCGCTGGCCGACAAGCTCAACGCCGCGCTGGGCGCCTCGCGCGCCGCGGTGGACGCCGGCTTCGTGCCGAACGACTACCAGGTCGGCCAGACCGGCAAGATCGTCGCGCCGCAGCTGTATATCGCCGTCGGTATCTCGGGCGCGATCCAGCACCTGGCCGGCATGAAGGACTCCAAGGTGATCGTCGCGATCAACAAGGATGCCGAGGCCCCGATCTTCTCCGTGGCCGACTACGGCCTGGTGGGTGACCTGAACACCGTGGTGCCGGAGCTGGTGGCAGCACTGGGCTGATGCCGCGCCGGCCGTGCCGACCGCATTGCGGCCGGTACGGATTGCAGCAGGCAGCAAGTAACGAGCCGTTCCGGGGGGCGACCCGCGAACGGCTTTTTCATACATGTTGGGAGACATCGATGACTTACCGTGCGCCGATCAAGGACATGCTGTTCGTCATGAACGAGCTGGCCGGCCTTGAGGCCGTCAGCCAGCTGCCCGGCTTCGAGGAAGCCACCCCCGAGACGGCCGAGGCCGTGCTCGACGAGGCCGCCAAGTTCAACGAGCAGGTGGTGGCGCCGCTGAACCGCGCCGGCGACCTCGAGCCGAGCAGCTGGAAGGACGGCGTGGTCACCACCACGCCCGGCTTCAGGGAAGCCTTCCGCCAGTTCGGCGAGGGCGGCTGGCAGGGCGTGCTGCATCCGCAGGAATTCGGCGGCCAGGGCCTGCCCAAGCTGATCGCCACGGCGTGCAACGAGATGCTGAACAGCGCGAACCTGTCGTTCGCGCTGTGCCCGCTGCTGACCGACGGCGCCATCGAGGCGCTGCTGACGGCAGGTTCCGACGCGCAGAAGGCCACCTTCCTGCCCAAGCTGATCTCGGGCGAGTGGACTGGCACCATGAACCTGACCGAGCCGCAGGCAGGCTCGGACCTGGCCGCGGTGCGCACCCGCGCCGAGCCGCAGGGCGACGGCACCTACAAGGTGTTCGGCACCAAGATCTTCATCACCTACGGCGAGCACGACATGGCGCAGAACATCGTGCATCTCGTGCTGGCCCGCACCCCCGACGCGCCCGAAGGCGTGAAGGGCATCTCGCTGTTCATCGTGCCCAAGTTCCTGGTCAATGACGATGGCAGCACCGGGACACGCAACGACGTGCATTGCGTCTCGATCGAACACAAGCTGGGCATCAAGGCCAGCCCCACGGCGGTGCTGCAGTTCGGCGACCATGGCGGCGCGATCGGCACGCTGGTCGGCGAAGAAAACCGCGGCCTCGAGTACATGTTCATCATGATGAACTCGGCGCGCTTCTCGGTCGGCATGCAAGGCATCGCGGTGTCCGAGCGCGCCTACCAGCAGGCGGTGGCGTATGCGCGCGAGCGCGTGCAAAGCCGCCCCGTGGATGGCTCGGCGCGCGAGGCGGTGACCATCATCCACCATCCCGACGTCAAGCGCATGCTGATGACCATGCGCGCGCTGACCGAAGGCGCGCGCGCGGTGGCGTACGTTGCCGCGGCCGCCAGCGACGCGGCGCACCAGCATGCCGACGAAGCCGTGCGCAGCCAGAGCCAGGCCTTCTACGAGTTCATGGTCCCGGTGGTGAAGGGCTGGAGCACCGAACTGTCGATCGATGTCACCAGTCTCGGCGTGCAGGTGCATGGCGGCATGGGCTTTATCGAGGAAACCGGCGCGGCGCAGCACTACCGCGACGCGCGCATCCTGCCGATCTACGAGGGCACCACGGCAATCCAGGCCAACGACCTGGTTGGCCGCAAGACCGTTCGCGACGGCGGCGCCATGGCCCGCGCGATCTGCGCGCAGATCGCCGAGACCGAGGCCGCGCTGGGCCGGCACGGCGGCGCCGCCTTCACCGCGGTGCAGGCGCAGCTGGCCAGGGGCCGCGCCGCGCTGGAGGCCGTGGTCGAGTTCGTCGTCGCCACCGCCAAGTCGGATCCGAACGCGGTCTTCGCCGGCAGCGTGCCTTACCTGAAGCTGTGCGGCATCGTGTTCTCCGGCTGGCAGTTCGGCCGCGCCATGCTGGCCGCTGATGCGAAGCGCGCCGACGATCCAGCCTTCCACGAAGCCAAGATCGCGATCGCGCATTTCTTTGCCGAGCACATCCTGTCGCAGGCATCGGCCTTGCGCGACGCCGTGGTCAGCGGCGGGGCGCCGGTCAATGCCTTGAGCGCCGAGCAGTTCTGAGCGTTGCGCGCGGCGCGCGGATAGAAAAAGGGCGACCGGCAAGGTCGCCCTTTTTTGCCTGCGGAAGCCGACCTTTTATCAGGCGGCTGCCGGACGCGGCGCCAAGTGATGGCGCGTCGGCTTCAGGTAGCGGCTGACCGACAGGTCGTCGGCACGGATCGCCGGCGACTTGCCCGAGACCAGGTCCGACAGCAGCTTGCCGGACCCGCAGGCCATGGTCCAGCCGAGCGTGCCGTGGCCGGTGTTCAGCCACAGGCCGCGCACCTGGGTCGGGCCGACAATGGGCGTGCCGTCCGGGGTCATCGGGCGCAGGCCGGTCCAGAAGGTGGCCTGGCCGACATCGCCGGCGCCAGGGAACAGATCGGTCACCACGTGCTCGAGCGTGCGGCGCTTGGCCGGGTCGAGGCTGCGGTCATATCCTACGATCTGCGCCATGCCGCCGACGCGGATGCGGTCGTCGAAGCGGGTCAGCGCCACCTTGTAGGTCTCGTCGAGCACCGTCGAGACCGGCGCGCGCGAGGCATCGCTGAGTGGCACGGTGATCGAGAAGCCCTTGAGCGGATACACCGGCAGGTTGGACATGCCGCGCAGGAAAGGTTTGACCAGCTGCGTCGACCAGCTTCCCAGCGCCACCACCACCAGGTCCGCCGCCATCGGCTCGCCGTCGACCACGGCGCCGGTAACGGCACCGCCCTGGCTCATCAGGCCGTCGATCGAGCGGTTGTACAGGAAGCGGACGCCGAGCGTGCCGGCCATGTTGGCCAGGCGCTGCGTGAACAGCGCGCAGTCGCCGGTTTCATCATTGGGAAGGCGCAGGCCGCCGGCCAGCTTGTGGCGGACGGCGGCCAGCGCCGGTTCGCTCGCGGCGAGTTCTTCGCGCGAAAGCAACTGGTAGGGAACCCCGGCCTGTTCCAGCACCGCGATGTCCTTGGCCGCGCCGTGCAGCTGCTCGTCGGTGCGGAACACCTGCAGCGTGCCTTGCTGGCGGCCTTCGTAGGCAATGCCGGTTTCCGCGCGCAGCGCGCGGATGCAGTCGCGGCTGTATTCGGCCAGCCGCACCATGCGCTCCTTGTTGACGGCATAGCGCCCGGCGCTGCAGTTCAGCAGCATCTGCCACATCCATTGCAGCTGGAACAGCGTGCCGTCGGGACGGATGCTGAGCGGCGCGTGTTCCTGGAACATCCACTTGATCGCCTTGAGCGGCACGCCGGGCGCGGCCCACGGCGACGCGTAGCCGGGCGAGATCTGGCCCGCATTGGCAAAGCTGGTGCCGAGCGCGGGGCCGGCCTCGCGGTCGACCACGGTGACTTCGTGACCGGCCCTGGCCAGGTACCACGCGCTGGTGACGCCAATCACGCCACTGCCAAGTACGAGAACGCGCATTTCGGGGGCTCCAACTGCGATAACTACGATAGAGAGGATTTGTCTCTATACTATTGAAGACATTGCAGTCATAGTTACCGAATTTCTAAGGAAAACAGGAAAAACTCATGAGAACGAGTCGCCAGCCCCAGCGTACGCTCGACCGGCTCGATCGCAAGATCCTGACCGCGCTGCAGAGCGACGGCAGGATGTCGATGAAAGACCTGGCCGAGGCGGTCGGGCTGACCATCACGCCGTGCATCGAGCGCGTCAAGCGCCTGGAGCGCGATGGTGTCATCATGGGCTACTACGCACGGCTCAACCCGGCGCTGCTGGGCAGTGCGCTGCTGGTGTTCGTCGAAATCTCGCTGGGCAACAAATCGGGCAATATGTTCGAGCAGTTCCGCCGCGAGGTGCTGCGCATTCCGGAGGTACTGGAATGCCACCTGGTTTCGGGCGATTTCGACTACCTGATCAAGGCGCGCATCCGCGAGATCGGCGAATACCGCCGGCTGCTGGGCGACATCCTGCTGCAGTTGCCGGGCGCGGCGCAGTCGAAGAGCTATGTGGTAATGGAAGAGATCAAGGAGACACTGGCCATCCCGGTCGAGGAGAAGAGCCAGGCCGCGTGACGAAGGCAAGCATGGAGCGCCCCCCGCCAAAACCCAAATCCCCCGCCAGACCTCTCGCCAGCGCGACGCGGCGCGAGGCCGATGCCGAGGCGCAGGCGCCGCAGGCCGGCGCGCGAGCGCCCGTGGCGCGCAAGGGCCGCGGCGCCGTCAGCAACCTGCAGGGGCGTTTCGAGCGCGACCAGCGCGAAGTGTTCGACGATGGCTGGGGTCCGGTGCCGGAAGACACCGCTGCGGCGCTCGAGGCAATCGCGGGCGCGGACGACGCGCCGCTGCCGCCGCTCCGCACCGAAGTCCATCTCGAGCGCGCCCGTTCCGTGCTGACCCGCAATGCCTCCCCGGACGTGCCCTTCGACGTTTCGCTCAATCCCTACCGCGGCTGCGAGCACGGCTGCATCTACTGCTTCGCCCGCCCGACGCACGCCTACCTCGACCTGTCACCGGGGCTGGACTTCGAAACCCAGCTCTATGCCAAGACCAACGCCGCCGAGCGCCTGCGCGAAACGCTGGCGCGGCCGTCGTACCGCTGCGAAACCATCGCGCTGGGCGTCAACACCGACGCCTACCAGCCGATCGAGCGAGAACAGCGCATCACGCGCAGCCTGCTGGAAGTGCTGCATGAATGTGACCACCCGGTGGCGCTGATCACCAAGTCTTCACTGATCGAGCGCGATATCGACCTGCTCGCGCCGATGGCGGCCAAGCGGCTGGCAGTGGCCGCACTGACCATCACCACGCTCGACGCCGGCATCGCACGCACGCTGGAGCCGCGCGCGGCGACGCCGTCGCGCCGGTTGCGCACCATCCGCGCGCTGACCGACGCCGGCATCCCGGTCGGGGTCAGCATCGCCCCGGTGATTCCCTTCATCACCGAGCCTGACCTGGAGCGCGTGCTGGAAGCGGCGCGTGAGGCGGGCGCCGTGTATGCGAACTACATCGTGCTGCGGTTGCCGTGGGAGGTGCGGCCGCTGTTCGAGGAATGGCTGCAGGCGCACTTCCCCGACCGGGCCGAACGCGTCATGAACCGCGTGCGGGACATGCGCGAAGGCAAAGCCTACGATGCGAGCTTTGCCACGCGCATGCGCGGCACCGGCGTGTGGGCGGACTTGCTGCGCCAGCGCTTCTACAAGGCCGCCGAACGGCTCGGCTTCCGCTACAACCGGTTTGAACTGGATACTTCGCGCTTTCGCCCGCCAGTGGTGGGCCCCAGCGGCAAGGACGATCCGCAGGGTTCGCTGTTCTGAGCCTTCAGAGCGGCTGCGGTGGCCTGCTGGTCGCCGATCATGCTGCTGGCGAGTTCCAGCGCGGCCTTGGCGCTCGATGGCGGCAGTCCCGAGGACAGCGCCAGCCGGACGGCGATCGCCGCCAGGCGTCCTTCCTCATAGCTTGGCATGTCGATTCTTACTCCTTTGCGCTGCCGGGGCATGGCCTCGCCGCGCGTCGCGCCGCCAGGATCGGACGGCTCTACCAGTATGGGCGAATTGGCGGAAAGCGATACCGGCGATTGCGGCCGCCTTGATCGCGCGCAAGAGATGCGTGAGACGCGGGTCGGCGCGCCGTCGCCTATTGCGACAGTTCGCGCGCGGCCTCGACCTGGGACTCGAAGAAGGTCTGGAAGCTGATCGCCAGCCCCGCCATCAGCAGGCCAGTGCCGATCAGCAGCGACAGGATCACCAGGATCACCACCGGCCAGCCCGAGCGCGTGGGTTTGCCGTGCGGGTTGAAGCGGGCATCCCATTTGTCGTCCGGGCGCAGCCCGTAGACGATCGCCGCCAGGAAGGCGCTGATGACGGAAATGCCGCCGGCCACGGCAAAGGTCCAGTTCAGGGCCGGGCTGCCCGCGCCGGTGGCCATCGAGGCCACGCCGATGGCGCCCGCCAGCAGCGCCAGCAGGTGCATCCAGCCATACAGGTCGCGCAGGCCGCCCAGGTAGAAGCGGTGCGCGCCCAGGCTGCCGAACAGGAACGCCAGCGCCACGGTCAGCAGCTTCGATTTGCCGCGCGCGGACGGCGCGGCGAGCGGAGAGGCGTGGCGGGCTGGCGTGGCTGCGGGCATGGTCGGAAAGAGAGTTTCAGGCCTGAGGTGCAGGCCGGCATTGCGCCGGCACGGGAAGTGGCGGCGCAAGGGTACCGGCCGGCCCACATTGTACGCCGGCAGTCAGCGCAGGGAAGGGAAGTGCGTCAAAAGGCGCCGGGCGGCACTAATGCCAGCCGCCGGCGAGCAGGCCTCGGATAAAGGCCGAGGCGTGCTCGCTGATATGGGTTTCGCTGTAGAGAACCAGGGTCAGGATGCCCATGAACAGGATCGACAGCGATAACTGGCCCGCGTGTTCGGCCAGGTCGCTAAGCAGGGGTGACATGACAAACCTCACAGAATTATTGTCATTCTGGAGGCTGCGCCCGGGCCGTCTTGGTCGGGTCCCGGCAGGAGGTGTCGGGCAGAGGCAGGTCAGTTCGATTGCCGTCCGCACATGACGGCACGCAGTGAGCCCCGGACGGCGCCGGGCGGCAGCCTGTGCGTGCGCCCGCAATCGGGGCACACACTTAAGTAGAGACAGGCCGGTCAGGGGCGGAGTTCCGCAGCGGCGGAGGGGCGCGGTCTTCAGCCGCCAGGGAAACGGCGCCGCTCCGGTCAGCGGCCGTTATCGCGACCGCGCGCCTGCCAGCCGGGGCCTACCTGGCCCTGGCGCGGCTCGTTGCGGGCGTCATTGGGGGGATTGCGTTCCGGACCGCGGCCACGGTTGTCGTCGCGGGCGCCGGCGAGCGCTGCGCGGCGGCCGCTGAGGCGGTCGTCGGCGCGGGCGCGCGCCTCCATGCGGTCGATCTGGGCCTGCACGTGTTCACGGCTTTCGGCGCGCACGCTGGCCATCTGCCAGCCATCGCCGGATTGGATCCGGGCGGGCCGGCCATCGGAACGGACTTGTTGCCAGAACGCGACCTGGGCATGGCTGGCGGCTACCGCGCCGACCAGGCCCGAGGCCACCAGGATGCCAGCCACCAGGTCGCGCAGGAGAGAGCGGGTGAGCATGCGGATTCCCAGGGTCCTGTCGCGCTGTGTTGCTGTTGGAAGATGGGTTCATGGTACGCATGGGGCATCGGGGCGCCTATGCCAATCCCGTTACCGGTGTAACGGATTGTTTCGCCCGCACAAAGCCGCGCCGGACGCGGCTTTCAGCCGGATTCAGGGCTGGTAGCGGATGCGGTAAATCGCCCCTGCATGGTCGTCGCTGACCAGCAGTGAACCGTCAGGCGCGACCAGGACATCGGCGGGCCGGCCCCAGGCCCTGCCGCCGCGCAGCCAGCCCTCGGCGAACACCTCCTGGCGCACGGCCTTGCCGGCGGCGTCCAGGACCACGCGGACCACGCGGTAACCGGAGGGCTCGCTGCGGTCCCAGCTGCCGTGTTCGGCAATCAGGACGTTGTTGCGGTAGTCCGGCGGGAACTGCGTGCCGGTGTAGAAGCGCATGCCCAGCGCGGCGACATGCGCGCCCAGGCGGGCCACTGGCGGCACGAACTCGGAGCAGGGGCGTTTGCCGCCGAATTCCGGGTCGGCGACGTTGCCGGCATGGCAGTAGGGGTAGCCGAAATGCTGGCCGGGCGCGGTGACGCGGTTCAGTTCGTCGTCGGGCACGTCGTCGCCCATGCGGTCGCGGCCGTTGTCGGTGAACCACAGTTCGCGCGTGGCGGGGTGCCAGTCGAAGCCGACGGTGTTGCGCACGCCGCGCGCCACCACCTGCAGGCCGGAGCCGTCGGGCTTCATCCTGACGATGTTGGCATAGCGGGCTTCGTCTGGCTCGCACACATTGCAGGGGGCGCCGGTGGCGACGTACAGGTAGCCGTCCGGGCCGAAGCCGATGAATTTCCCACCGTGGTGGCCGTCCGAGGGGAAGCGGTCGCTCACCACTCTGGGCGCGGGCGGCTGCTCCAGGCGGGCCTCGATCTGGTCGAGCCGCACGATCTTGGAGACCGAGGACGCATACAGGCTGCCGTCATGGAAAGCCACGCCAAGCGGATTGCGCAGTCCGGTGGCGACGGTGCGCACCCGCGGGCGCGTGCCGAGCGCATCGCTGACCGCATAGAGCTTGCCTTCGCTGCGCGATCCCACGAACAGCGTGCCGGACGGCGACATCGCCATGGCGCGCGCGCCCGGCACGTCGTCGGTGAGCACCTCGATGCGGAAGCCGGGCGGCAGGCGCAGCTGGTCCAGCGGCAGGGCGGCCAGCGCGGACTGGCTCGTTGCCAGTACCATGAGCGCCAGCAGCGTACGCGGTACCATGCCGACCATGAAGTGCAGAGCGGGGCGCATGCGTGGCCTCCTGTCGCGGTTTTTGCCACGATGCCTGCGCCGCGTTCACGCGTCAACCGCCTAAGTGTTTGTTTGGCCTCGGGAATTGGGCTATACTCTTGCGTTTCGTGTTCGAACGCCCTTGAACACCCCGTTTTCTGAGGACTCATTCCATGGTCGTTATCCGTCTGGCTCGCGGCGGCAGCAAGAAGCGCCCGTTCTTCAACATCGTCGCCACCGACTCGCGCAACCGTCGCGATGGTCGTTTCATTGAGCGCGTTGGTTTCTACAACCCGCTGGCAGCCGAAGGTGAAGAAGGCCTGCGCCTGTCGCAAGACCGCCTGGCCTACTGGCAAGGCGTTGGCGCGCAGCTGTCGCCGACCGTTGCCCGCCTGGTCAAGCAAGGCGCCAAGGCTGCTGCCTGATTGCCGCTTGCAACGCGCCCTGCCTTAACCGGCGGGGCGCGTTTGCATTGGACCACGCGCACACGTGACTGAGCGAAAGCAGGACGCCGGGCGGCCGACGCGGCCGCCGCTGAACCGGTCCATGAACCGATCGCAGGGCGAGCCGGCCAAGGCGCTCAGGCTGCCCGCGGCGCTGCTGCATGCCGCGGCCCTGCCGGAGGATCTGGTGGAGGTGGGCTATGTCAGCGCTGCCTATGGCATTCGTGGCTGGATCAAGGTCCAGCCGCATGCCGACGATGCGTCGGCGCTGCTGCACGCCCGCCGCTGGTGGTTGCTGAGCCCGCCGCAGGCGGGGCTGGTGGCGGCCGACGCGGCACGCGCCGGGCCCGTTTGCGTGAAGATCGCGCAGTCGCGCGAGCACAGCGGCACCGTGGTGGCGCAGGCGACCGGCGTGGCCGACCGCAACCTGGCGGAAGCGCTGCGTGGCCGTCGCGTGTGGATCCGGCGCGCTGATTTTCCGGCGCCGGAAGACGATGAGTTCTACTGGGTCGACCTGATCGGCTGCAGCGTCAGCAACGAGCAAGGCGAATTGCTGGGCGAAGTGTCCGGGCTGATCGACAACGGTGCCCACCAGATCCTGCAGGTTGCCTTCGTGCAGCCCGACGGCAAGGCCGGCGAACGGCTGATTCCATTTGTCGACGCGTTCCTGCGCACAGTGGATACCGTCGGCAAGCGCATCGTGGTGGACTGGGGGCTCGATTACTGAGCAGTGACTGCGCAGGTGTGACGCAGTGTGAAACAAGGAAGGGAGAGAGCGGATGCAGTTCGACGTGATCACGCTGTTTCCCGAAATGTTTCGCGCGCTGACCGACTGGGGCATTACCAGCCGGGCGGCCAAGCAACAGCGGTATGCGTTGCGCAGCTGGAATCCGCGTGATTTCACCGTCGACAACTACCGCACCATCGATGACCGGCCCTATGGCGGCGGTCCCGGCATGGTGATGCTCGCCAAGCCGCTGGACGATGCCATCGATGCCGCGGTGGCGGCGCAGGCGCAAGCCGGCGTGCCGAAGCCGCATGTGGTGCTGATGTCGCCGCAGGGGCAGACGCTGACGCATGTCAAGGTCATGGAGCTGGCCCAGCGGCCGGGCCTGGTGTTGCTGTGCGGCAGGTACGAGGCGATCGACCAGCGGCTGATCGACCGCCGCGTGGACGAGGAAATCAGCCTCGGCGATTTCGTGCTGTCGGGCGGCGAACTACCGGCGATGGCGCTGATCGACGCGGTGGTGCGCCACCTGCCCGGCGTGCTGGGCGACGCGCAGTCCGCGGTGCAGGACAGCTTTGTCAATGGCCTGCTGGATTGTCCGCATTACACCCGGCCGGAAGAATATGAAGGCGTGCGGGTCCCCGACATCCTGCTCGGGGGCCATCATGCCGAGATTGAAAAATGGCGGCGCCAGCAGGCGCTGGCCAATACCGCGCGCAAGCGCCCCGACCTGATCGAGGCGGCCCGCGAACAAGGTTTGCTGACCCGTGCCGACGAGAAATACCTGTCGGAATGGGCGGCGAAGGAAGGGCAGGGGGAAACTCCCGCCAGGTAAAACCCCATCCTCTGCCGGGGCCCGGGAAGTCCTGGGGCATACAACGCCGGCACGATGGTTACGGAGAAGAAACGATGAACCTCATCGAACAGATCGAGAAGGAAGAGATCGCGCGTCTGACCGCGAACAAGACCATCCCCGCATTCGCGCCTGGCGACACCGTCGTCGTCAGCGTCAACGTGGTGGAAGGTAACCGCAAGCGCGTGCAGGCCTACGAAGGCGTCGTGATTGCCAAGCGCAACCGCGGCCTGAACTCGTCCTTCATCGTGCGCAAGATCTCGTCGGGTGAAGGCGTGGAGCGTACGTTCCAGCTGTACTCGCCGCTGATCGCCGGCATCGAAGTGAAGCGTCGCGGCGACGTGCGTCGCGCCAAGCTGTACTACCTGCGCCAGCGTTCGGGCAAGTCCGCACGTATCAAGGAAAAGCTGGTGTCGAAAGCTGCTGTCGCTGCCAAGGCTGCTGCACAGTAAGCTGGACATGCCGGCCGGGGCAACCCGGCCAGCGTTTCCTCAGGAAGGGCACCCCAGGGTGCCCTTTTTGCATGGTCGCGCGGGTCCACCGCCGCGCTTTGCTGCGGCGCCAGATGGCGCGCTTCTGTCATACTTGCGATGTTATGCGTCCCGCCTTCGATCCCGAATCCCTTCCCGTCATCGATACCGACCTGCGCAACGGTGCGCTGAGCGCGCCGCGC
Organism: Cupriavidus mimosae; assembly: GCF_023952485.1. Taxonomy (NCBI): domain Bacteria; kingdom Pseudomonadati; phylum Pseudomonadota; class Betaproteobacteria; order Burkholderiales; family Burkholderiaceae; genus Cupriavidus; species Cupriavidus mimosae. Next base: position 171,573 of record NZ_JALHRY010000011.1, read on the forward strand.
CTGCAGGTCGACTTTATCCGGCACCGCTTCCAGGCGCCGCCGGCGTGGGCGCCGGAGCTGACCGACGAATCACGGGTCTACGATCGCAGCCGCGGGCTGCGCGACGCCGCGGTGCTGGTGCCGCTGGTCGAGCGCAGCGATGGCCTGACGGTGCTGCTGACGCAGCGCAATGCCAATCTCAGCGCGCATGCCGGTCAGATCAGCTTTCCCGGCGGGCGGCAGGAGTCGTGGGACGTCAACCGCATCGACACCGCGCTGCGCGAGACGGAAGAAGAAGTCGGGCTGGAGCGCGACTATGTCGAGGTGCTGGGCGCGCTGCCGGATTACATCACCGGCACCGGCTTCCATGTGAGCCCGGTGGTGGGCCTGGTGCGCGATGGCTTCACGCTGCGGCCGGACGCTTCGGAAGTGGCCGATGTCTTCGAAGTGCCGCTGGCCTTTCTGATGGATCCGTCCCACCATGAGCGGCGCCTGTTCCGCTGGGTCGACGGCGAACGCATGTTCTACGCCATGCCCTATCCGCGCGAGAACGGCGGCCAGCGCTTTATCTGGGGCGCCACCGCCGGCATGCTGCGCAACCTCTACCACCTGCTGGCGGCCTGAGCCGCGTACGCGGGCAGCCCTCAGGCGGCGGCCCGGTCCTTGCCGCCGATGCAGTGCGGACAGCTCTTGCCTACCACATAGTGGGGGCTTTGCTGCTGTTCGGGCGTGACCACGGCGCGGCAGGCAAAGCACTGCTTCGGCCCGGCCGGTTCCAGGCTGGGGTTCAGCGCGGTGCGGTAGTCGAAGACGAAGCAGTCGCCGCGATAGTGGCTGCCGCCGACCTCCTCGAAGTACTTCAGGATGCCGCCTTCGAGCTGGTAGACGCGCTCGATGCCGACTTCCTGCATGTGGATCGCGGCCTTCTCGCAGCGGATGCCGCCGGTGCAGAAAGAGACCACGGTCTTGCCCGCCAGCTCAGCCTTGTGCGCGGCGACGGCGTCGGGAAATTCGCTGAACTTGGCGATGTCGTACTCGACCGCGTCGGCGAAGGTGCCGACCGCCACCTCGAAATCATTGCGGGTATCGAGCATCACCACCGGACGGCCTTCGTCGTCGTGCCCCTGGTCCAGCCAGCGCTTCAGGTCCACCGGCCGCACCGACGGCGCGCGGCCCGCCTCGGGGCGGATCAGCGGCATCTTCATGGTGATGATTTCCTTCTTGGCGCGCACCAGCATGCGCTTGAAGGGCTGGTGGTCCGACAGGCTTTCCTTGGGCGCGATATCGGCAAAGCGCGCATCGGCGTGCAGCCACGCCAAGAAGCCGTCGATGGCTGCGCGCGGGCCGGCCAGGAACATGTTGATGCCCTCCGGCGCGAGCAGGATCGTGCCCTTCAGGCCCGCCGCCTCGCAGCGCTCGCGCATGGCCGGGCGCAGGGTCTCGATGTCGTCCAGCGAGACAAACTTGTAAGCGGAAATATTGACGATCTGCATGGGACACTGCGCCGCCGCGGCGGCGTCCCGAGGGGCGCCGACAGCCTGCGATAACTGCCTGATTGGAAAGGCGAAATTATAGCGTGCGCGCAAGCTTCCCGCGGCGCATACCCCAGCACGCCGATCAGCTATGCGCCGCGGCGCGCCGGCTCCCGTGGCACGAACATTGGCGGCATGCCGGCGGGCCGAGCCGGTACAATGTCGCCCATGTCCGCACCCCGCTTCGTACACCTCCGCCTGCATTCCGAATACTCCGTCGTGGACGGCATTGTCCGCCTCGATGATGCCGTCAAGGCCGCCGCCGCCGATGGCATGGGCGCGCTCGCCCTGACCGACCTTGCCAACGCCTTCGGGCTGATCCGCTACTACAAGGAAGCGCGCGGCAAGGGCGTGAAGCCGGTGGTCGGCGCCGACGTGTGGCTGACCAACGCCGAGGACCGCGACAAGCCCGCGCGCCTGCTGCTGCTGGTGCAGGACCGGCGCGGCTACCTGAACCTGTGCATGCTGCTGTCGCGCGCGTGGCTGGGCAACCAGCATCGCGGCCGCGCCGAGATCGATCCGTCGTGGTTCCTGGAACAGGGCGAAGACGCCCTGCCGCTGGCCACCGGCCTGATTGCGCTGTCGGGCGCGATGGGCGGCGATATCGGCATGGCGCTGGCCAACGGCAACGCCGACGGCGCGCGCCGTGCCGCGCAGCACTGGGCCTCGGTGTTCCCGCAGCGCTTCTATATCGAACTGCAGCGCGCCGGCCATGCCGGCACCGATGCCTATGTGCAGCAGGCCGTGCAGCTGGCGGCCGAGCTGCAATTGCCGGTGGTTGCCACGCATCCGGTGCAGTTCATGACGCCGGACGACTACACCGCGCATGAAGCGCGCGTGTGCATCGCCGAGGGCGAACTGCTCGCCAACCCGCGCCGCACGCGGCGCTTCACCACCGACCAGTACTTCAAGACCCAGGACGAGATGTGCGCGCTGTTCGCCGACATCCCGTCGGCGCTGGAGAACGCGGTCGAGATCGCGCGCCGCTGCAACCTGACGCTGGAGCTGGGCAAGCCGCGCCTGCCGCTGTTCCCGACGCCGGATGGCATGTCGCTGGACGACTACCTCGTGTTCATGGCCAAGGATGGCCTGGAGAAGCGCCTCGCGGTGCTGTTCCCGGACGAGGCGGTGCGCGAGGCGAAGCGCTCGGAATACTACGCACGGCTGGAGTTCGAGACCGGCACCATCATCAAGATGGGCTTCCCGGGCTACTTCCTGATCGTGGCGGACTTTATCAACTGGGCCAAGAACAACGGCGTGCCGGTGGGCCCGGGCCGCGGCTCGGGTGCGGGCTCGCTGGTCGCCTATGCGCTGGGCATTACCGACCTGGACCCGCTCAAGTACGCGTTGCTGTTCGAGCGTTTCCTGAACCCGGAACGGGTCTCGATGCCCGACTTCGACATCGACTTCTGCCAGCACGGCCGCGATCGCGTGATCACGTACGTGAAAGAAAAGTACGGCAAGGACGCGGTGTCGCAGATCGCCACGTTCGGCACCATGGCAGCCAAGGCCGCGGTGCGCGACGTGGGCCGCGTGCTCGACCTCGGCTACGGCTTCGTCGACGGCATCGCCAAGCTGATCCCGTTCAAGCCGGGCAAGCTGGTCACCATCGAAGAAGCCAAGAAGGAAGAGCCGCTGCTGACCGAGCGCGAGCGCAACGAGGAAGAAGTGCGCCAGCTGCTGGAGCTGGCGCAGCGCGTCGAGGGCATGACCCGCAACGTCGGCATGCACGCCGGCGGCGTGCTGATCGCGCCCGGCAGGCTGACCGACTTCTGTCCGCTGTACACGCAGGGCGGGCAGAACGACGGCATGAGCGGCGTGGTCAGCCAGTACGACAAGGATGACGTCGAGGCCGCCGGGCTGGTCAAGTTCGACTTCCTGGGCCTGACCACGCTGACCATCCTGGACTGGGCCGAGCGCTATATCCGCCGCCTGGACCCGAGCAAGGCCGACTGGAACTGCAGCCATATCCCGCTCGACGACGGCCCCGCCTTCGACATCCTCAAGACCGCCAACACGGTCGCCGTGTTCCAGCTGGAAAGCCGCGGCATGCAGGGCATGCTGAAGGATGCCAAGCCTGACCGCTTCGAGGACATCATCGCGCTGGTGGCGCTGTACCGGCCGGGCCCGATGGACCTGATCCCCAGCTTCTGCGCGCGCAAGCACGGCCGCGAGAAGGTGGAGTATCCCGATCCGCGCGTCGAACCCGTCCTGAAAGAGACCTACGGCATCATGGTCTACCAGGAGCAGGTGATGCAGATGGCGCAGATCATCGGCGGTTACTCGCTGGGCGGCGCCGACCTGCTGCGCCGCGCCATGGGCAAGAAGAAGCCCGAGGAAATGGCGCAGCACCGCGTCATGTTCCGCGAGGGCGCCGACAAGAACGGGCTGTCCGCGCAGCAGGCCGACGATATCTTCGACCTGATGGAGAAGTTCGCGGGCTACGGCTTCAACAAGTCGCACGCCGCCGCCTATGCGCTGCTGGCGTACTACACCGCGTGGCTCAAGGCCCACCATCCGGCCGAATTCATGGCAGCCAACATGTCGCTGGCCATGGACGACACCGACAAGGTCAAGATCCTCTACGAGGACTGCAAGCTCAACAAGATCGCGGTGCTGCCGCCCGACGTCAACGCCAGCGAATACCGCTTCGCGCCGACCGATCCGAAGACCATCCGCTACGGCCTGGGCGGCATCAAGGGCAGCGGCCAGGGCGCGATCGAGGACATCCTGCGCGCGCGCGAGGAGCGGCCCTTCACCGACCTGTTCGATTTCTGCGAGCGGGTCGACCGCCGCCAGGTCAACCGGCGCACCATCGAGGCGCTGATCCGCGCCGGCGCCTTCGACAGCCTCAACGACAACCGCGCGCAGCTGCTCGCGTCGGTGCCGATCGCGATGGAAGCCGCCGAGCAGAAGGCAGAATCCGCCAACCAGGTGTCGCTGTTCGACCTGATGGGCGACGCCGGCGACGCGCACCGCCCGGAGCTGCTCGACGAGCCGCGCTGGAGCCCCAAGCGCACGCTGCAGGAAGAGAAGCAGGCGCTCGGTTACTACTTCTCGGGCCACCTGTTCGACGCCTACCGCGACGAGGTACGCCGCTTCAACAAGGGCACGCTGGCCGGGCTGGAAAAGGAAGTGCAGGGCAACGGCGGCGGCTTCGGCCGCGACGTGCGCGGCAAAACCATCGCCGGCGTGATCAGCGGCATGCGCACCCAGATGACCCAGCGCGGCAAGATGCTGATCGTCACGCTCGACGACGGCACCGGGCTGGTCGAGATGACCGTGTTCAATGAGGTCTTCGACGCCAACCGGCAGATGTTCCGCGAGGACGAACTGCTGATCGCCACCGGCAATGCGCGCCACGATACCTTCACCGGCGGCGTGCGCTTCACCGCCGAATCGGTGATGGACCTGGTCGCCGCGCGGGTGCGCTTTGCCAGCGCGGTGCGGCTGGCGATGAACGGCAATTCCTCGACCGGCATGCTGCGCGAGCTGCTGATGCCCCACCTCGCGCGCGCCAGCGGCGCGCAGGGCCTGCCGGTGCGGATCCGCTACGAGGCGAAGTCCGCCAGCTGCGAAGCCATGCTCGGCGCCGACTGGCAGGTGGTGCCTTCCGACGAGGCGCTGACCGCGCTGCGCCAGGTGCTGTCGGCGGATGCCGTCAGCACGGTCTACGAATAAGCGCGGCCTGAATTCGTTGCCGACGCCGCTTCAGGCGGCGTGCCGGGCGCCCCGCGCGTCGGCGGCGAGCCGCAGCAGCGCGTCGACATGGACCTCGATATCCGGATCGTAGTCGAGCAGCGCGAGCGGGTTCGCCAGCCGCGCCTGGCCGCTGCGCACCGACGCCACCGCGGCGCGGATGGCATGGTCCAGGGTCTCGCCGCGCGCGCGCGAGAACGCATGCACGGCCTGCGGCCGGATCACTTCCAGGCAGGCGATATTGTCGGCAAACACCAGCGGCGTGCCGCACAGCACCGATTCCACCCCCACCAGCCCGAACGGCTCATAGCCCGACGCCAGGATGGTGAAGTCGGCGGCGCGGTAGAGTGCGTCGATGCGGCTGCTGTAGCCGAGTTCGCGCACGCGCGCGATGGTGCGCCCGACCGGGCGGCCGGCCACCGCCAGCGTGATCGGCAGGTCCGAGCGCGAGAAATAATCGGCGAGCAGGTCGAAGCCCTTGCGCGCATGGCCCGATGACGGGAACAGGAACACGATCTCGTCGTCGCCGAAACCGAATTCGCGCCGCAGCCCGGCACGCGCACCGTCATCGACCGGCGTGAAGCGCTGCGTGTCGACCGGCGGGTAGACCAGCTCGACGCGCTCGGGCGCGATGCCGTACAGCGCGATCACTTCGCGCCGCATCAGCGCGGAATGCGCCACCACGCGGTGCGCGCCGGCATATTGCGCGCTTTCGAGGTCGATCTGCCACTGGTCCGAGCGCCGCGCCGGCGTGCCGCGCGCGGCGAGATAGCCGCGATGCGTGCCGCCGCAGATGGCGATATCGGATCCGCGCACGCGGTTGCAGCCGATCAGTACTTCGCCGGTATCGCGCAGCCCCTGCAGCCGCCACGAGAAATAGCGGTCGCGCAGCTTGCCGGGCAGCCACGACACCACGATCCGATGCGCGGCAACACCCGCGGACGCCGCCACGCCGGCGTCGAAACGGCGCGCGTAGACCGAGACCTCGGTATCGGCGCGCTTCGCCATGGCGCGGCTGATGTCGAGCGCGTAGCGCTCCAGGCCGCCGCCGGCGCCGAAGCGATTGCAGGAGATGCCAACTTTCATCGATCGAGAAGGTAAGGGTGGGGCGGCGCGCGGCCGCGTCGGGCGCCTCAGCCGGCGGCCTTGTTTTCGGCCGCGGCGTGCAGTTGCGCCAGCTTGGCGTACTTGTAGTAGCTGGCCTGCGCATTCATCAGCGCGACGCCGAAGCCGGCGCCGCCGTCGAGGAAGCCGCGCTTGAGGAGGTAGGTGCGCACGAACGCCCACAGGCCGTGGCCCGCCGCCGATGCAACCGAGCTGCGCTTGCCACGGGCATAGGCCTGCTGCGCGCCGGCGCTGGAATAGCTGTCGATCTTGCGCAGCACGTCCGACAGCGAGCGGTAGCTGTAGTGCACCAGCGGCTCGCGCAGCCGCGCGACCTGGTCGTCCACCTTGAGGTGTTCGTGCACCAGGTCGTCGGTGAAGCGGCCGCGGCCCTTGCGGAAGACGCGGGTGACGTAGTCCGGATACCAGCCGGCGTGGCGCACGAAGGTGCCGCAGAAAGCGGACAGGCGCGGCAGCGCCAGCGCCTGGGCGTCGTTGTGCTGAAGTTGGTTCAGGATTTCGTCGCGCAGCGCGGGGGTGACGCGTTCATCGGCATCCAGGCTCAGGATCCAGTCGCCGCTCGCGGCCTGGACCGCGCGATTTTTCTGCGGGCCGAAGCCGGGCCAGTCGTCGGTCTGGATCACGGTGGCGCCGGCGGCACGCGCGATCGCCACCGTGTCGTCCGTGCTGGCCCAATCCACTATAATCGCCTCTTCGCACCAGGACACGCTTTCAAGGCATGGCCCGATATTGTGAGCTTCATTCCTGGTGATGATGACGGCGGAGACTTTCATGGAACGTAGGGGCGCGCCCCGTCCGGGCCAGACCGGCGGGCCGCCGGCGTCGCCGCCAGCCGGGCGCTGATGGAAGAGCGCGTATTCTACCGCACCGGCGCAGTGGCCCCGCAGCCGCCTGTCCGCGATTGCCGGCGCGCGCCGCGCGCGCTGAAGCCCAGATCTCAGTTGCCAAATTGATGACACGAGCACATTGGTCCCGATTCACAGGGATGGAAACGGTTTTATCCCTGGTGGCGTGTGCCGCATCGATCTCCCTTACACGCCGGATCGGTCCGGACGCATCGGCGGTGGCGGCATGATCGGCGCCTATGTGATCAATCTCGAAACCGCCGGGGCGCGTCGCCAGCGCATTGCCGGCCAGCTGACGCGGCTCGGCGTGCCGTTCCAGGTGTTTGCCGCCGTGAACGGACGCGCCCTGGCCGAGGACGAGATCGCGCGCCGTTACGATGCGGATGCCGCCAGCGCCAGCTACCGCCCGATGAGCCGCGGCGAGATCGGCTGCGCGCTCAGCCATCTGGGGGTCTACCGCAAGATGCTGGAAGACGGCGCCAGCCTGGCGCTGGTGCTGGAAGACGACGCGCTGCTGGGCGATGACGTGCCGGCCGTGCTCGAGGCACTGGAGTCGCAGATGGACCCCGCCCGCCCGGAGGTCGTGCTGCTGTCGCATGTCGACAAGTTCACCCGCTGGGGCACCAGGCCATTGGGTCCGCAGCGCAAGCTGGTGCGGCGCTATGGCGAATGGTGGCGCGCGCATGGCTATGTCGTCACCCGTGCCGCGGCCGAGCGGCTGGTGGCGGGGCTGCAGCCGACCTGGTGCGCCGCCGACTTCTGGTCCGCGTTCGAGCGGCGCGGGCTGGTCTCGGTGCGCGCCGTGGTCCCGTATTGCATCGGCCTGACCGAACTGGCCGAGGCCTCGTCGCTGGAAACGCATCGCGCCGACCTCGACGCCACCGACAAGGCGCGCCGCAGTGTCGGCTATTATCTGCGCCGCTATGTCTACCAGCGCTTCCTGTTCCAGGTCTTCGTCAGGCCCTTCCTGCGCGTCGCGCGCCAGAAGCGGCCGGGCTAGCGCCGCGCCCTGGTGCCGCAACGCCGCCATCACCCAGAAGAAAACTCAGTGACCACATCCAAACCTCCGATCTCGCCAGGTGCCGCCGTGCCGTCCAGCATGGCCAGCCGGCTCTGGTCTTACCTGCGCCCCGAGCTGCGCATCTTTATCGGCGCCATCCTCGCCATGGCGGTGGTGGCCGCCAGCGAAGGGGTGATCCCCAAGGTCGTCAACGACCTGCTCGACAAGGGCTTCGGCGGCGACTATGCCGGCACGCTGTGGCATGTGCCGGCGATCCTGACCGGCGTGGCGCTGATCCGCGGCGTGGCGCAGTTTGCCTCGGGCTACCTGCTCAACCTGATCTCGAACCGCGTGCTGCTGAAGATGCGGCTGCAGATGTTCGAGCGCCTGCTGCAGGCGCCGGCGTCGTTCTACCACCGCAATACCGCGGCGTCGCTGATCAACGCGGTGATCTTCGAGGTCAACCAGGTGCTGCAGATCCTGACCAGCGTGTTCATCACGCTGGTGCGCGATTCGCTGACCGTGGTCGCGCTGCTGATCTACCTGTTCTATACCAACTGGCGCCTGACGCTGATCGTCGCGGTGATCCTGCCGGTGATCGGCTACCTGATGTCGAAGATCAACCGCCGGCTGCGCAAGCTCAACCGCGATCACCAGACCTATACCAACAATGCCGCCTACGTGGTCGAAGAGGCCGTGGGCGGCTACAAGGTGGTCAAGCTGCATGGCGGCGAGGCCTATGAACTGCGGCGCTTCCGCACCGTGGCCGAGCGGCTCAAGAACTACTCGATGCGGATGGCGGTGGCGGGCGGGCTGAACCAGCCGGTCACGGCCTTCCTGGCGGCGCTGGCGCTGTCGGTGATCATCACCATCGCCATGGTCCAGGCGCAGGCCAACCAGACCACGGTGGGCGGCTTTACCGGCTTCGTGATGGCGATGCTGCTGCTGATCTCGCCGCTCAAGCACCTGACCGACATCAACCAGCCGCTGACGCGCGGCATCACCGCCGCCGAGATGATCTTCCGTCTGATCGACGAACCGGTCGAGCCGCAGGACGGCGGCAAGCCGCTTGCCCGCGCCCGCGGCGAACTGGCCTTCGAGCAGGTCGGCTTCCGCTATGGCGAGGCGCCGCGCGCCGCGCTGGAAGGCATCGACCTGCGCGTCAGCCCGGGCGAGGTGGTGGCGCTGGTGGGCCCGTCGGGCAGCGGCAAGACCACGCTGGTGAACCTGGTGCCGCGCTTCTTCGATCCCACCTCCGGTCGCATTTTGCTCGACGGCGTGCCGTTGACCGAGCTGGCGCTCAAGGACCTGCGCAACCAGATCGCCTTCGTCAGCCAGGACGTGGTGCTGTTCAACGACACGGTCGCGGCCAATGTGGCCTATGGCGCGCAGCCCGGCAGCGAGATCGACATGGACCGCGTCGAGCGCGCGCTGGCGGCGGCCTACCTGACGGAAACGGTCAAGGGCCTGCCCGAGGGCGTGCAGACCAATATCGGCGACAACGGCATGAAGCTGTCCGGCGGCCAGCGCCAGCGCCTGGCGATCGCGCGCGCGCTGTACAAGGATGCGCCGATCCTGATCCTGGACGAGGCCACCTCGGCGCTGGACTCGGAATCGGAGCGCCAGGTGCAGGCGGCGCTGGAGGAACTGATGAAGGGCCGCACCACGCTGGTGATCGCGCACCGGCTGTCGACCATCGAGAATGCCGACCGCATCGCCGTGCTCGACCATGGCCGCGTCGCCGAGACCGGCACCCACGCGCAGTTGCTGGCGGCCAATGGCCTGTACGCCGGGCTGCACCGGATCCAGTTTGCCAGCCATTAGGCGATAGCAAACCATCGAGCAAAAAGAGGGCCGGTGCATTCACACCGGCCCTCTTTTTGTCGCCGTGGCGGCGAGATCAGTTGGTCGAAAAGACCTGCGGCATCACTGCGTCGATGGCTGCCAGCACTTCGGCCCGTTGCGGCACCACGCCGCCGCCGCCCAGCGACACCGCACGGCCGGGCGCATCGACGCCGTACAGGTGGCGCGAGGTGGTGGTGAACAGGATCACCGTGGGCCGGCGCAGCGCGTCGGCAATATGCACGAAGCCGGTGTCCATGCCGACCACCAGCGACGCCTTGCCCACCATCTGCGCCACGCCGGTAATGCTCAGGCGCGGCATCACCTCGGCGCCGGGCACGCTGGCGGCGATGGTCTCGGCTTCCAGGCGCTCGGCGTCATTGCCCCAGGGCACCAGCACGCGCAGGCCGCGCGCCGAGATGGCGCTGCCGACGCTGATCCAGTCGGCCACCGGCCACTTCTTTTCTTCGCTGGAAGTGGCGTGGAACAGCATCGCATAGGGCCCCTTGCCTGCGGCAGCGGGGGTGCCGGCCGGCATTTCCAGGCCGTAGTCCATCTCGCGGGTCATTTCGTAGCCGAGTGCGCGGCTGACGGCGCGGCGCATGCGGTTGCGCGCGCAGTCCTCTTCCACGAACGGCTGGAACACATGGTTGTAGGCGAAGCGTGCGCCGCTCTCGCCCAGTTCCTGGACCGGCAGGCCGTAACGATGGCGGGTGCGGGCAAGGAAGGTGACGATGGCGCTCTTGTAGACGCCGTGAACGTCCAGCACAGCATCGTACTTCTCGCGGCGCAAGGCGCGCAGGGCACCGAAGATCTCGCGCAGGCCGGCCCAGTTGCGCGCTTTCTTGAAGCCGCGCAGCGGTGCGGCGATCACACGGTCGATGTTGGGGTTCCAGCGCGGCACGTCGGCGCAGTAGGAGTCGGCGATCCAGTCGATCTTGACGCCGGGAAAGGCGCGCTGCAGGTCAGCCACCAGCGGCTGGGTGAACACCATGTCGCCGAGCGAAGTCAGCTTGACGATGAGAATACGTTTCATCGGGAACAGTAGCGCGGTCAGGGGCCCGCCTGGTTCGGAAGGTGCGTAGTATGCCTGATCCGGCCGGCATCTGTCCGTGCGATGGATGGTCGACATGCGGCCCGCCGGCTTGCGCTTGATCCGTTAGTATTGGTGCACAAGCCTCACGACGATGACGCCAATCCAACCGGAGACCACCATGTCTGACACGGCATTCCCGATCAGCCGCTACGCCATCCCGGCGCTGGCCGACCTTCCCGACGATATCCGCGCGCGCATCCTGGAAGTCCAGGAAAAAGCCGGCTTCGTTCCCAATGTGTTTTTGGCGCTGGCGCACCGTGCCGACGAGTTCCGCGCCTTCTTTGCCTATCACGATGCGCTGATGCTCAAGGACGGCGGCCTGACCAAGGGCGAGCGCGAAATGATCGTGGTGGCCACCTCCGGGGCTAACCAATGCCTGTACTGCGTGGTGGCGCATGGCGCGATCCTGCGCATCTACGAGAAGAAGCCGCTGGTCGCCGACCAGGTCGCGGTGAATTACCTGAAGGCCGACATCCCGCCGCGCCAGCGCGCCATGCTGGACTTTGCCATGAAGGTCTGCACGGCCTCTCATGAAATCGAGGAGGCCGATTTCGACGCGCTGCGCGCGCACGGCTTTTCCGACGAGGACGCCTGGGATATCGCCGCGATCACCGCGTTCTTCGGCCTGTCCAACCGCATGGCCAATACCATCGGCATGCGCCCGAACGACGAGTTCTACCTGATGGGCCGGGTGCCGAAGGCGAAGTAGCGGCGCCGCGGTGCGGCGGCGCCGGGTGGTTGCGCGTACTTCGCTCAGCGCACTTCGGCGCAGGCACCGCTCTTGGGATCGAACAGCACCGGCCACGCCTGCTCGTAGATGCCGGGCGTGCAGTACTTCTCGCAGCGGTTATGCGCCAGCGTGACGCGGCGCGGATCCTGCCAGACCAGCAGCTTGCACTGGCTGCCGTCGATTGCCTGCAGCTCGATGTGCGGCGTCGCGCGGACCTGGCGGAACTGCACCAGGTTGAATTCGCAACTGCCGCGCCGCGATACCCACAGCTTCCATTTCAGCGCGCGCACCTCGTTGGCCTGGACGTCCATCAGTGCGTCTTCGCGGAAGCCGTCGTCCTCGGTGCGCTTGCATGCCGCGGCAATGTTGATGACCTTGGGCGCGATCGGCGTGGCGCGCTCCTTGGGCGCCTGGGGGACTTCGACCCTGGCCTGGGGCGGCGGCGCCGGCGCGCGCCTGGCGATCGGCAATGGCGCGCACGCGACCGATAACAGGAGGGCCAGCACACAGGCCCCATGGTTCGTGGCGTTCATGCCGGACTCCTCGCTTGCCGAACGGCCATGCGCGCCCGAACGGCTCGCGCGGACAGCCGGGAGCGGCCTCCGTGCGAAGGCCGCTGACTACCTTCGTTTAGTTATAGCGGATGGCAAACGGAAATGGGCTAGGGCCATTACCGAGTCCGGAATTCCGCGTGCGCCAGCCATCGGACAAGCGCCGTCGATGCATCGCGCTTACGTTCGGGCTTACGTTCGCGGTTACGTAATTAAACAGCTTGAAACACTGCAGTGCGCGCGCGCGTGCTAGCCTCGCCCCAACCTGTTCTTGCCCGTTCCGACATGAAGCCCCGTCTCCTGGTATCCCTCGTGGTCCTGCCCGTGCTCCTCGGCACCTTCTGTGCCGCCGCCCATGCCGATGACGACTGGGACGACGATGACCGTTACTACGGGCGGCACCATGGCCGCTATCACAAAGGCGACGACTACAAGGAAGAGTTCTGGGTCGGCAACTGCAAGATCAAGCGCAAGTGGAAGGACAACGGCGAGTACAAGGAAGAGCGCAAGTGCAAGGACCGCCCGGTGGTGTACCAGCCGCCGCCACCGCCGCCGGTGTATTACCAGCCCGAACCGGCGCTGGTGATCAGCCCGCACGTGGTGATCCGGCCGTAAAGCAAGACAGCCCGCCAGTTGGCGGGCTGTCTTGCTATGGTGGCGGAAATCGCGACGGAAAAATGCGCGCCGGCCGCTTCACATCAGGATGATGTCGTACTGCTCCTGGTGGAAGGTAGATTCCACCTGCAGAGAAATCGGCTTGCCGATGAAATCGCCCAGCATCGCCAGGTGCTGGCTTTCTTCTTCCAGGAACAGGTCGATCACTTCCTGCGAGGCCAGGATGCGGAACTCGCGCGGGTTGAACTGGCGCGATTCGCGCATGATCTCGCGCAGGATGTCGTAGCAGACCGTGCGCGGGGTCTTGACCTGGCCCTTGCCCTGGCACACCGGGCATTGTTCGCACAGCACATGCGCCAGCGACTCGCGCGTGCGCTTGCGCGTCATCTCCACAAGGCCCAGCTGCGAGAAGCTGTTGACGGTGATGCGGGTGCGGTCGCGCGACAGCGCGCGCTTGAGCTCGGACAGCACCGCGTCGCGGTGCTCGGCGTTCTCCATGTCGATGAAATCGATGATGATGATGCCGCCGAGGTTGCGCAGCCGCAGCTGGCGCGCGATGGTGTGGGCCGCCTCCAGGTTGGTCTTGAAGATGGTGTCGTCGAAGTTGCGCGCACCGACGTAACCGCCCGTGTTGACGTCGATGGTCGTCATCGCCTCGGTCTGGTCGATCATCAGGTAGCCGCCCGACTTCAGGTCGACCCGGCGCGACAGCGCCTTCTCGATCTCGGCGTCGATATTGAACAGGTCGAAGATCGGCCGCTCGCCGGTGTAGTGCGACAGCCGCGGCAGCACCGCCGGCGTGTATTCCTTGGCGAACTCCAGCAGCATCTGGTAGTTCTCGCGCGAGTCGATCTGGATCACGCCGGTGGCGTCGTTGATGAAGTCGCGCAGCACGCGCTGGGCCAGGTTCAGGTCCTGATAGAGCAGGCTGGGCGCGGGCAGGGTAGTGGCGTTCTGGCGGATCGCGCCCCAGATCTTGCGCAGGTAGGCGATATCGTTGCCGAGTTCCTCGTCGGTCGCTTCCTCGGCGATGGTGCGCACGATAAAGCCGCCGCGCTCGTCGGCCGGCACCAGCCCCTGCACGCGGCTGCGCAGCGCCTCGCGGTCGACCTCGCCCTCGATGCGCTGCGAGATGCCGATATGCGGGTCCTGCGGCAGGTACACCAGCGTACGCCCGGCGATGCTGACCTGGGTCGACAGCCGCGCCCCCTTGGTGCCGATCGGGTCCTTGATCACCTGCACCATCAGCGCCTGGCCCTCGAACAGGGTCTTCTCGATGGCGAGCTGCGGCGTGGAGTTGTTGCGGTCCGGGTCGCGCGGATGCCAGATGTCGGCCACGTGCAGGAAGGCGGCGCGCTCCAGGCCGATGTCGATAAAGGCCGACTGCATGCCGGGCAGCACGCGCACCACCTTGCCCAGGTAGATGTTGCCGACCAGCCCGCGCGTGAGCGTGCGTTCGACATGCAGTTCCTGGACCGCGGCCTGCTGCACGATGGCGACGCGGGTCTCTTGGGGCGTGATGTTGACGAGTATGTCTTCAGTCATAGCGGGTGAAGCGCGTCGCCGGTGGCCCGGCTGTAGAGGGTGGCCCGGCGCGGGGCCGGGTCTTGTCCGGGCACGGAGGCCGCGGCTCAGAACCGCAGCCGGGCCTGGCGAAGTAACGCCGCCGTCTCAAACAAGGGCAGGCCCATGATACCTGAATAGCTGCCTGCAATCCGCGCCACGAACTCGGCCGCGCGGCCCTGGATGCCGTAGGCGCCGGCCTTGCCCAGTGGCTCGCCGCTGGCGACGTAGCGCTCGATCTCTGCGGGCTGCAGCGGGCGGAAGGTGACTTCGGAAACCGACAGCGCATGGCGCATGCCGGTGGTCGATACCACCGTCACCGCGGTCAGCACGCGATGGGTGGTGCCCGCGAGCGCGCCCAGCATGGCCGCGGCGTCGGCGCCGCCGGCGGGTTTGCCGAGGATGCGGCCGCCGAGGCAGACCGTGGTGTCCGAGGTCAGCACCGGCGCGTCCGGCAGCGCGCGGCGTTCGCGGCGGCGCAGCGCGGCTTCGGCCTTGAGCGCGCACACGCGCTGGACATAGTCGTCGGGAGTCTCGCCGGGCAGCACGGCTTCGAGCGCTTCGGCGTCTTCGTCGTCGTCGGCCAGCAGCAGTTCGTAGCGCACGCCGAGCTGGGTCAGCAGCTCGCGGCGGCGCGGGCTTTGCGAGGCGAGGTAGAGGTAGTCGTGCAGGGTGTCGGGCATCGCGGCGGGGGCCTTCCGGCGACGGCCGGAGATCAGTGGAATCAGGCCCGATGGTAGGGGTGGTTCTGCGTGACGGACCACGCGCGGTACAGCTGCTCGGCCAGCAGCACGCGCACCATGCCATGCGGCAGGGTCAGGCTGGAGAGCCGGATCAGCGTGCTGGCGCGGGCCTTGAGCGCGGGATCGAGCCCGTCGGCGCCGCCGATCAGGAAGGCCACGTCGCCGCCCTCGCGCTGCCAGTCGGTCAGCTGCGCGGCCAGTTGCACCGTGGTGAAGTCGCGCCCGCGCTCGTCCAGCGCGACGATGCGGCATTGCTTCGACAGGCTGCCCAGCACCGTCTCGATGCGCGCGGCTTCGCGCTGCATCACGGTGGCGGCGTTATTGCTGGACGAGCGGGTTTCGGGCTTGACCTCGCGCAGCTCGATGCGCAGCTCGGGCGGCATGCGCTTGGCGTACTCGCTGAAGCCGGTTTCGATCCAGCCGGGCATCTTGTGGCCGACGGCCACGATCACCAGTTGCATGGGTCAGGCGATGGGGTGGGGCGGCACGGCCGCGGGCCTGACGCCCAACGGCCGCGCATCGGACTCAGGCCGAGCGGGTGGCGCGCTTGCGCGCGGCCGGCTTGGCTGCGGCGGTCTTGGCAGGGGCCTTCCTGGCGGGTGCCTGCTTGGCCGCGGTCTTGGAGGCCGTCTTGGTCGCGGTCTTGCGAGCGGTGGTGCCGGCGGCGGTCTTGCGGGGCGCGGCCGCGCGGGCGCCGGCGGTCTTGCTGGCCGTCGTCTTGGTGGCGGTCTTGCGGGCCGGCTTGCGGATGGTGGCGATGGCGTCCGCGTCGGTGTCCTCATGGCCCATCGGCGGCGACGGCTCCTTCATGCCTTCGGGCAGGCGCGCCAGCGCCGGGCGCAGGTTGCTGGCACGGCGCACGGTGCGCACCGGGGCCTCGTCCTCGTCTTCGTCGATCGGCTCGCTGGCCTTGGCCAGGCCGCGGGCGCCGCTGGCGAGCTTCATGCGCACCGGCTTGTCGCCCCAGATCTCTTCCAGGTTGTAGTACAGGCGCAGTTGCGGCTGCAGGATGTGGACCACGGCATCGCCGCAGTCGACCAGCACCCATTCGCCGGTTTCCAGGCCCTCGACCGCCACGATATGGCCGCCTGCTTCCTTCACCGTATCCCGCACCGACGCTGCCAGCGCCTTGGTCTGCCGGTTGGATGTCCCGCTGGCAATCACCACCCGGTCGAACAGTTCCGTCAGGTGGCTGGTGTCGTACACCTTGATGTCCTGCGCTTTGACATCCTCGAGGCCGTCGACGATGGCGCGTTGCAGTTTACGAATATCCATGGGTGTCTTCTTGTTCAGCTCAGATCGGTTTGGGGGTGGGCGCCGGGATCGATGCAACTCCGGTCATGCCCGGGCCGGGGCGTTGCGGTACAGCCCGTGGCTGGCAATGTAGTGTGCCACGCCGGGCGGCAGTTGGTCATCTGCCGGCTGGCCGGCCGCCAGCCGCTGGCGCAGATGGGTGGAAGAGAGGTCGACGGCGAGCGTCTGGTCGATCCACATCCGGCCGGAGGGCGTGCATTGTATCAGGTGCGTGTCGGCCTGGCGCTCGGCCAGCGCGGCCAGCACCGGGCCCTCCAGCGCCTCCAGCGCAAAGCGCGGCCGTGTCGCAGTGCACAAGTGCACGTGCGCGAACAGTTCCTGCCAGCCATGCCAGGTGTGCAGGCGCAGCAGCTGGTCGGCGCCCATCAGCCAGCACAGCGAGGCCTCGGGACCGTATTCGTCGCGCAGCTGGCGCACCGTGTCGATGGTGTAGCTGGGGCCGGCGCGATCCACTTCCATGCGGCTGACGCGGACCCTGGCGCCGCTGTCGCCGAGCGCGGCGGCGGCCAGTTCGGTCATCGCCAGGCGGTCGGCGGCCGGAGTCACGTCGTCGCCCTTCTGCCAGGACTGGCCGGTGGGAATCCACACCAGCTCGTCCAGGCCCAGGTGGTCGATGCACAGCCGGGCCAGCGCCAGGTGCCCGACATGCGGCGGATCGAAGGTGCCGCCCAGGATACCGAGGCGGTAAGGGCGGGCGGCGCCAGCCTGTGGCGAGGCGCCCGCGTCGGCGGCGGGCTTGCGGGGGGGCGCGGGATGGGCCATGGCTCAGCCGTCAGGCCCAGTCGCGCGCCGGCAGGAAATCGGTGTACAGCGCCGCTTCGGGGCTGCCCGGTTCCGGTTGCCAGTCATAGCGCCAGGTTACCAGCGGCGGCATCGACATCAGGATGGATTCGGCGCGTCCGCCCGATTGCAGGCCGAACAGCGTGCCGCGGTCGAACACCAGGTTGAATTCGACGTAGCGCCCGCGCCGGTAGGCCTGGAAAGCGCGCTCGCGCTCGCCGTAGGGCGTGTCCTTGCGGCCCTGCAGAATGGGCAGGTAGGCGTCCAGGAAGGCGTCGCCGACCGCCTGCATCATGGCGAAGCTGC
Source organism: Cupriavidus mimosae (assembly GCF_023952485.1). Classification (NCBI taxonomy): domain Bacteria; kingdom Pseudomonadati; phylum Pseudomonadota; class Betaproteobacteria; order Burkholderiales; family Burkholderiaceae; genus Cupriavidus; species Cupriavidus mimosae. The sequence goes on from NZ_JALHRY010000011.1 coordinate 189,293, forward strand.
GCTCGAAGCCGAGCGCGGAGAAGTCGTCGAAGAAGATGCCGCCGATGCCGCGCGCCTCGTTGCGGTGCTTCAGGAAGAAATACTCATCGCACCACTGCTTGAAGCGCGGATACAGCTCGTCGCCGAACGGCGCCAGCGCCTGCTGGCAGGTGCGGTGGAAGTGGGTGCAGTCGCCGGCGTTGCCGTAGTAGGGCGTCAGGTCCATGCCGCCGCCGAACCACCAGACCGGTTCCGCGCCGGGCTTGAGCGCCAGGAAGCAGCGCACGTTCATATGCACCGTCGGCACGTGGGGGTTGCGCGGATGGAACACCAGCGACACGCCCATGGCCTCGAAGCTGCGCCCCGCCAGTTCCGGCCGGTTGGCCGTGGCCGACGGCGGCAGGGTGTCGCCGCTGACGTGCGAGAAGCCCACGCCCGCGCGCTCCAGCACCGCGCCGCCTTCGAGGATGCGGGTGCGGCCACTGCCGCGCAGACGTTCGGTGGGCGGTTTCTCCCAGGCGTCGGTCAGGAACGGCTGGCCGTCGATGGCACCGATGGCATCGGTGATGCGGTCTTGCAGACCGAGCAGATAGGCACGGACTGCCTGGGAATCGATCATGGTGGGCTGAATCGGATAAACCGACGAAGGGACCGGCCGGATGGCAGTCCGGCAGCCAGTCGGCTGCCGGTTGCGTCACAGCATTGTCACGATTGTACCGGCTGGGCGGCCTGTTAGTCGCCAGAGGCCGCCGGCGCCGGTCAGCGCTTGATGGCGCGGTAGCCGATGTCGGTCCGGTATTGCATGCCGTCGAAGCGGATCTGCTCGACCGCGGCATAGGCGGCGCGCTGCGCGGCCTTGACGGTGTCGGCCAGGCCGACCACGCACAGCACGCGTCCGCCCGAGGTCAGCAGGGTGCCGTCCTTGAGCGTGGTGCCGGCGTGGAAGGTCACGCTGTCGTCGGTTTCGGCCGGGATGCCGGTGATGGCATCGCCCTTGCGCGGGCTGTCCGGGTAGTTGTAGGCGGCCATCACCACGCCCAGCGCGGTGCGGCGGTCCCAGTCCAGCTCGATGCTGTCGAGCTTGCCGGAGACGGCGGCCTCCATCACGTCGACCAGGTCGGTCTTCAGGCGCGCCAGGATTGGCTGGGTTTCCGGATCGCCCATGCGGCAGTTGAATTCCAGCGTCTTGGGGTTGCCGTCCTTGTCGATCATCAGGCCGGCGTAGAGGAACCCGGTGTACGGGATGCCATCCTTTTCCATGCCGCGCACCGTCGGCAGGATGATCTCGCGCAGCGCGCGCGCGTGCAGCGCGGGCGTGACCACCGGCGCCGGCGAGTACGCGCCCATGCCGCCGGTGTTGGGGCCGGCGTCGGCGTCGAGCAGGCGCTTGTGGTCCTGGCTGGTGGCCAGCGCCAGCACGTTCTTGCCGTCGACCAGCACGATAAAGCTGGCTTCCTCGCCTTCCAGGAACTCTTCGATCACCACGCGTGCGCCGGCGTCGCCCAGCTTGTTGCCGTCGAGCATCATGTCGACCGCCTGGTGCGCTTCTTCCAGGGTCATCGCCACCACCACGCCCTTGCCCGCGGCCAGGCCGTCGGCCTTGATCACGATCGGCGCGCCCTGCGCGTCGATGTAGGCATGCGCCTGCGCGGCGTCGGCGAAGGTCTGGTAGGCGGCGGTGGGAATGCCGTGGCGCTGCATGAAGGCCTTGGCGAAATCCTTGGACGATTCCAGCTGCGCCGCGGCCTGGGTGGGGCCGAAGATGCGCAGCCCCTTGGCGCGGAAGATATCGACGATGCCCGCGGCCAGCGGGGCCTCGGGGCCGACCACGGTAAAGGCCACGCCTTCCCGCTCGGCAAACGCCGCGATGACCTCGGGATCGGTCAGCGGAACATTCTGCAGGCGCTTGTCGAGCGCGGTTCCGCCGTTGCCCGGCGCGACGTACACCACCTGCACCTTGGGCGACTGGGCCAATTTCCAGGCCAGCGCGTGTTCACGTCCACCCGAGCCGACAACCAATACTTTCATGATCCACTGCCAGAAAAGAAACGCATGCAAAAAGGCGGCAGCTGGGTCTTGAAAGCCGGGCTGCCGCCGTTGGGGAGCTTGTTACCGTTTTAGTCTTCGATCACCGCGTTGGTGAAGACTTCCTGCACGTCGTCCAGGTTTTCCAGGGCGTCGAGCAGTTTCTGCATCCTGGCCGCGTCGTCGCCGCTGAAGCTGACCTCGTTTTGCGGCTTCATCACCACGTCGGCAACTTCGGCCTTGAAGCCGGCGGCTTCCAGGGCCGCCTTGACCGCCGAAAAATCGTTGGGCGGGCAGGTGACTTCGATCGAGCCGTCATCGTTGGTGACGACATCGTCGGCGCCGGCTTCCAGCGCGGCGTCCATCAGCTTGTCTTCCGGCGTGCCGGGGGCAAACAGGAACTGGCCGCAGTGCGTAAACATGAACGCCACCGAACCCTCGGTGCCCATGTTGCCGCCGTGCTTGGAGAACGCATGGCGCACTTCGGCCACGGTGCGGGTGCGGTTGTCGGTGAGGCAGTCGACGATGATCGCCGCGCCGCTCAGGCCGTAGCCCTCGTAGCGGATTTCCTCGTAGTTCACGCCTTCCAGGCCACCCACGCCGCGCTGGATCGCGCGCTGGATGTTGTCCTTGGGCATGTTGGCGTCCATGGCCTTGTCCATGGACAGGCGCAGGCGCGGGTTGGAGTCGGGATCACCGCCGCCGAGCTTGGCGGCCACGGTGATTTCCTTGATCAGGCGGGTCCAGATCTTGCCGCGCTTGGCGTCGGCGGCGGCTTTCTTGTGTTTAATATTGGCCCATTTCGAGTGACCGGCCATGATTCTCTCCGAAGCGGAATGCGGTGATCTGCTGTGATGTTGTGCGGGGTAGCCAGGCGCGCCGCGGCGGCATCCGCAAGGCGGGCGGGCAGCGCGCGCCAGGTGACGGATATGCCTGGCGGCTGGCTATAATCAGCCCAGGATTTTATCACGCGGGCCTGCCTGCGCCGTCCAGACCCAACCGACCCTCACGGAATCCAGGAACATCATGGCCGACCCCATCCTCATCGCCAAGAATGCCGAACATGAACTGGTGCTGCTGCCGCAGATGGGCAACCGGCACGGGCTGATCACCGGCGCCACCGGCACCGGCAAGACGGTCACGCTGCAGACGCTGGCGCAGGGCTTCTCGCGCCTGGGGGTGCCGGTGTTCATGGCGGATGTCAAAGGTGACCTGACCGGCATTTCACAGCCCGGCCAGCCGTCGGCCAAGCTCAAGCAGCGGCTGGCCGACCTGAACCTGCCCGAGCCGGTCTGGGGCGGCTGCCCCACCACGTTGTGGGATGTGTTCGGCGAGAAGGGCCACCCGGTGCGCGCCACGGTCTCGCACATGGGGCCGCTGCTGCTGTCGCGCATGCTTGAGCTCAACGACACGCAGCAGGGCGTGCTGAACCTGGTGTTCCGCATTGCCGACGCCAACGGCCTGCTGCTGCTCGACGCCAAGGACCTGCGCGCGATGCTGCAATACGTCGGCGACAACGCCAGCCAGTTCACCACCGAATACGGCAATATCTCGGCCGCTTCGGTCGGCGCGATCCAGCGCGGGCTGATCGCGCTGGAATCGCAGGGCGGCGACGTCTTCTTCGGCGAGCCCATGCTGAACCTGGAAGACTTTATCCAGACCGACAACGGCCAGGGCGTGGTCAATATCCTGGCCGCCGACAAGCTGATGAACTCGCCGCGGCTGTACGCGACCTTCCTGCTGTGGATGCTGTCCGAGCTGTTCGAGAAGCTGCCCGAGGCCGGCGACCTGGACCAGCCCAAGCTGGTGTACTTCTTCGACGAGGCCCACCTGCTGTTCAACGATGCGCCCAAGGCGCTGCTCGACAAGATCGAGCAGGTGGTGCGCCTGGTGCGTTCCAAGGGCGTGGGCGTGTACTTCGTCACGCAGAACCCGGTCGATATCCCCGACACCGTGCTGGGGCAGCTGGGCAATCGCGTTCAGCACGCGCTGCGCGCCTTCACCCCGCGCGACCAGAAGGCGGTCAAGGTGGCGGCCACCACCATGCGCGCCAACCCGAAGCTGGACCTGGAAACCGCCATCGGCGAACTGGGCGTGGGCGAGGCGCTGGTGTCGTTCCTGGACGCCAAGGGCACGCCCTGCGTGACCGAGCGCGCCTGGGTGCTGGCGCCCGGCAGCCGCATCGGCCCCGCGACCGAGGACGAGCGCAAGCAGCTGATCGCGAACTCGCTGGTGGCGGGCACCTATGAGAAGACCGTCGACCGCGAATCCGCCTATGAAAAGCTGCGCGGCAGCGTGCCGACGGTGTCTAACGGCGGCAAGGGCGCGGGTGGCGCGCCGGCGGGCGAGCAGGACAGCGGCTGGCTCGGCACCGCCGGCGAGATCTTCGGCACGCTGACCAAAGGCACCGGCAAGAGCGGCCGCGGTGACTCGATCCTGGAATCGATGGCCAAGTCGGCCGCGCGCACGGTGGGCTCGCAGGTCGGGCGCGAGCTGATTCGGGGGGTGCTGGGAAGTTTGCTGGGGAAAAAGAAGTAGGCAGTGCAGACTTGCCCGCGGTTGGCTCGCCTCTCCAGACGCGGGAGAGGGAGTACACCCGCGGTCATTCAGGGGGTCAGCGCCGCTGCGCCGCCTCTCTCGCCTTCGCCGCTTCAGCATCCTCGCGCATCTTGCGCGCGAACATGCGGGCGAAGAACCAGCCCATGCCGATGATGAAGACGATCACGCCCAGGCTCATCAGCCCGGTGCTGGTACTGAACAGGATCTTGAAGGCTTCCATGCGTGGCTCCCTTTATGTGTGGACGCTGGCACGCGGCGAGATCTCGCCGGCTTGCCGCCAGTGTAGGGAGCCGCATCAGGCAGGCTATTGAGGCCGGTCAAGCGCCGGCCAGCCCGCCCGGGCATTGTCAGTGCACCGTCAGTTCTTGGTGCCGAACAGCCGGTCGCCCGCATCGCCCAGACCGGGCACGATATAGGCATCGGCATCCAGGTGGCTATCGAGCGAGGCCACGAACAGCTTTACTCCCGGATGCGCCTTCTGGAACACTTCCACTCCCTCGGGGGCGGCCACCAGCGCGACGAAGGTGATGGCCTCGTCCTTGACGCCGCGGCGCTTGAGCACTTCCACCGCGTGCGCGGCCGAATAGCCGGTGGCGACCATCGGATCGCACAGGATGAAGCTGCGGTCTTCCAGCGCCGGCAGGCGCACCAGGTATTCCACCGGGCGGTGCTGCTCGTCGCGGTACACGCCGATATGGCCGATGCGCGCCGACGGGATCAGCTCGACCAGCCCATCGCTCATGCCCACGCCCGCGCGCAGCACCGGCACGATGGTCAGCTTCTTGCCGGCGATCACCGGCGCGTCCAGCTCGACCAGCGGGGTCTCGATGCGGCGCGTGGTCAGCGGCAGGTTGCGGGTGATCTCGTAGCCCATCAGCAGCGTGATCTCGCGCAGCAGCTCGCGGAACGTGCGCGTCGACGTCTCCTTGTCGCGCATGTGCGAGAGCTTGTGCTGGATCAGCGGGTGGTCGAGGATGAAGAGGTTGGGAAAGCGCGGGTCTTGTTTCATGGCTGGCGGCGAGGGCTCGGCGGGATGGCGAGTGAAGCGGGCGCGCCAGGCCGGTTGGGGCTCGCGCGCCGCGCCGTTGCAGCCGGATTGTAATGGAAGCGGGCCGCCGCGCCAGGCAGCGGCCCGGTGGCGCCTTCGGCTAGTCGAGCGCGCGGTCCTTCGACTCGATATCGACCAGGAAGATCGCCAGCGCCGCCACGGCCAGGAACGAAGACAGCAGCGCCAGTGCCAGCGTGAACTGGCTGGCCATGATCGGCGCCACGATCGACGGGGCGAACAGGCCGCCGAAACGCGCCATCGCGCCCGCGGTGCCCATGCCGCTGGCGCGCAGGTCGGTCGGGTACACCTCGGGCGTGAAGGCGTACAGCGCGCCCCAGGTGCCGAGCAGCGAGAAGCTCATCAGCAGGGTCGAGCCGATCACCAGCGCAGGGGACTGGCCCAGGCTGTACAGCATGCAGCCCGCCGCGCTCAGCAGCAGGAAGCCGATCAGGGTGGGCTTGCGGCCCCAGCGCTCGACGCCGTGCGCGGCCAGCGCGAAGCCGGGCAGCTGCACCAGCGCCAGCACGATCAGAAACACCTGGCCGCGCATGAAGCCGAAGCCCTGGCCCGCCAGCTTCACCGGGAGGTAGACAAAGACCCCGTAGTAGGCGATCGAGATCAGCATCCACGCGGCCAGCAGGCAGATGGTGCGGCGCCGGCAACCGGAGGCGAACAGCGCAAACACCGATTTGCGCTCCATCTTCTGCGGCTGCAGCGCGCCGATCTCCACCGACACGCGGTTGGCCGCGGCCACCCGCTGCAGCACCGCGCGGGCCTCGTCCGAGCGCCCCGACTTGTTCAGGTAGAGCGGCGATTCGGGCACGAAGAAGCGGAACACCACGCCGACCAGCGCCGGGATGCCGGTAACCAGGAAGATCAGCCGCCAGGCATCGTCGCCACGCGACACCGCGATCAGCGCCAGGATCGCCAGCAGGATGGTGCCGACCGCCCAGAACGACTCCAGCAGCACCAGCCAGCGGCCGCGCCGGTCCGACGGCAGGAACTCGGCCATCATGGTGTAGTCGACCGGCAGGGTGCCGCCGACGCCGATGCCGGTCAGGAAACGCAGCAGCAACAGCCACTGGAAGTCCGGCGCGAAGGCCGAGGCGACGCCGCAGATGGCATCGATGACCACCGCCATCATCAGCACCGGACGGCGGCCGATGCGGTCGGCCAGACGGCCGAACACGAACGCGCCGATCAGCATGCCGACGAAGAACATGGTGCCGGTCTGCAGCGCCGTCGGCACCGGAATGCCGAAGGTCGACGCAATCGACGGCGCGGTGAAGCCGATCGACAGCACCTGCATCGCGTCGGCGAGCCAGACCAGGCCGAATATGACGAACAGCCGATACTGGAAGCGGCCGACGCCGGCGGCGCGGATGCCTTGCTCGATCGTGATCGGTTGCGACGACGCTGCGCGCGCGCTGGGATGGGGGGGCGAGCCTAGCGCGGCCTCCGGGATGGTCGTAGTGGCCATGGATGAAATGGATGACGACATGTTTGTCTACCTGTCTCGTTATAGGCTGGTTCTGGAACTCGGAAGCACGCGCGGCGCGACGCAGGCTGGCACGTGATGCGGGCTGCTGCGGGATCCGGCGGGGACGATAGCTTCCGCCTGGCGAGGCTGGAACTAGCCCGGTAGCACGCCTGCAACTGCTTGCTTGGTCTGATACGACATAGTCACTCCTGGTTGTCTACCCTTGGTTTGGTCAGGCCCGGTGTCCCGGTGGTCTGGCGGAACCATGCAAGCCCCGCGCCAGCGCGTCCGGTGATCTATCGGGCCGGTTTTATGGTTTTGTGTTCTTGTCCGCCGCTTGCGGCGCGCCGTCCTTGTGCGGGGAGGCACCGCTGCGTGCCCGCTTGGCACTCATGTAGTGCGCACTACATGATCGTTCAGCGTAAGCTACATGAAACTGGCGGGCAAGGCCGAATTGCGTTTCTCTCCTCGGGGTTTTCCCGCGCGCAGGCCGGCTGGCGCAGGGTCGGTCACGCCCGCGCGCCCGCGCCGCTGCGCAAGGCCCGCCAGCGTGGTGCACGGTGCTGCGGTGGTTCAGTGGGCAGGCCCCGCGCGCAGCCGCGCGACGGTGTTCTGCAGGTCCTGCCAGGCGGGTTTGTCGGGCGCAAAGCGCGCGCGCAGGTACTGCGCCAGTTGCGCGATCTGCTGGTCGTCGAGCGTGTCGGCATAGGCCGGCATCGCGCCCAGTTCGCCGTTGGGCGGTGCCGGCATGCCGCGCAGCAGCACCTGGATCACGTTGTCCGGCAGCTTGCTGTGCAGGTTGGTATTGAGCGCCAGCGACGGCTTCACGCCGAATTGCGCAATGCCCTGGTCCGACTGGTGGCAGACCGCGCAGGCGCTCTGGTACAGGCGATCGGCGGGACCGCCCAGAGTGCGCGCAGCCTGCTGGCTGCGTTGCTCGACCTGCGCCGCCTGCGCCGCCAGCACCGACGGTGCCGGCGCGGGCGCGCCGAACGAGGCCACGTAATGCGCGATCGCGCGCACGTCGTCCTCGGGCAGTTGCGCGAGTTCTTCCACCACAGGCGCCATCGGTCCCGCTGCGGCGCCATGGTGCGGGGCATAGCCGCCGCGCAGGTAAGTGAACAGGGCGGCCTCGGTCCACGGCACCGGGGCTTGCGACAGCGCGGTCAGCGCCGGCGCTTCCCAGCCTTCGGCGCTGCCGCCGGTCAGGTAGCGGCGCCCGCCTTGCTCGGCGCCGAGCGCATTGCGCGGCGAATGGCAGGCACTGCAGTGGCCCAGCCCCTCGGCCAGGTACGCGCCGCGATTCCATTGCGCCGAGCGCGACGGGTGCGGCGTAAAGCGTTCATTGCGATGGAACAGCAGGTTCCAGCCGGCCAGCAGCGGCCGCAGGTTGAACGGGAAGGCGAGCTGCGTCTGCGGCACCGCGGATGTCACCGGCTCGGCTGACATCAGGTAGCCGTACAGCGCCTGCATGTCGCCGTCGCTGATTTTGGCGAAGGCGGTGTATGGGAACGCCGGATACAGGCGCCGCCCGTCGCGGTGGATGCCTTCGCGCATGGCGCGCTCGAACGCGGCGAAGGACCAGTTGCCGATGCCGGTCTGCGCATCCGGCGTGATGTTGGTGCTGTAGACCGTGCCGAAGGGCGTTTCCAGCGGCAGGCCGCCCGCGTTCTTCGCGCCGCCCGGCGCGGTATGGCAGACCGCGCAGTCGCCGGCGGCGGCCACCAGCCGGCCGCGCTCGAGCGTGGCGGCGGAATAGAAGCCGGGTTCGGGCGGTGCCACCGGCGCGATCGGTGCGCGCCACGGCAACAGCGTGGCGCACACGCCTGCCGCGGCGGCGGCGGCCGCGGCGATCCAGCCGCGTTTCTTGCGTTTGTTGCCGGGATTGGCCTCGGCCAGTGCCAGGCGGATGCGTTCGGCGCTGAACGGTGGCTTGCGCAGGCGCACGCCGGTGGCATCGAAGATGGCATTGGCGACGGCGGCGGCCGCGGGCATCGAGTCCGTGGGACCGGCCGCCAGTGCATCGTGCGCGGCCAGCGTGCCGGCCAGCCGCACTTCCGGCAGGGCCTGGGCCGGCACGGCAGGCAAGGCTTCGCCCGCAACCCGCGCGTCGGCCGGCCAGGTGTCGAATCCAGGCGTGGCGGCGGTCAGCTGCAGCGCGGTTGCGGCCACGTCCCGCTCGATCGAGCGCGTCGTCGCGGCGGCTTGCGGTGGCGGCAGCGATTCGCTGTCGTGGCCGACCGTGACGCGCGTGACCGCGAGCTCGCCGGTGCTGCCGTCGACCTCGACTTCCGCAACCCACGCCGACCAGCTTTCGCCAGCGTCGTGGTCGATGGTGTGGGCGTAGGCAAAGCCGCGGCCGCGCCGCACATTGCCCGCCGCAGAGCTGGCGCGTGGCGCGGCGGCATTGGCGTCCAGGTCCCAGCCGGCGCGCTCGGCCACCTGCCGCACCAGCGCGGCGCCGCGCGGGTCGTCCAGATGCGCGAGGCGCAGCGCCACCGGGTCGGCGTCGCTGGCGGCGGCAAGCTCGTCGAGATGGGATTCGCGTGCGAACACCTGCGCGCGGGCTGCCGTCAGCGGCGCGGCTGCGAACGCAACGGGGTCCCCGGACACCGCGAGTTCGACATGCGGGATGCAATAGGGCGGCAGCGCAGCGTCGCCGCCATGGCTCGCATCGATGCTGTCCGTCACCGGCGCCGGCGTACGGGTCAGCCACAGCGCCAGCGGTGACGCCGGCGCCGTGGCGCCCGCCAGCGTTGCGGCAAAGGCGTCGACGGTGGCACCGGTGCGTGCGCTGTCGACACGGATCTCGAGCGTGGCATCGGCCAGGCCCACCTCGGCGGCGCGCAGCCGGCGCACCACCGGTTGGCCGGTGGCGTTGGCCAGCAGGGCCGCATCGGCGGCGGCGTGCGGTGCCAGCAGCGCGGCGTCGGCGCGGTCGTTCGGGTCTTGCCAGCAGACCAGTAGCACTTGCGTTGGGGCGATGCCCAGCAGTGCGGCGAGTTCGGCGCGCAGTGCGCCGGGACGCGTGGCGGGTAGCCATACGGTCAGCGTGCCGTCGCGCCAGTCGGCGACAGCGGTGCAGCAGGCATCGTCGCGGGTGCCTGCCAGTGGCCATTGGTAGTCCTGCGTGTGGGATGCGCGGGCGTGTTGGAGCGCATCCGCGGCATCGCCGCGTTGCGCCACTGTGTGGCGCGCCGCAGGGGTGGCGTCGGCGCGCGGCGGACCAGACCAGCGCGCCCGCAGGGCCTGTGCCGCCTCGGCGGCCTGGGCGGCGGAGACCGCGGCCACGCCGGCAAAGTTATTGCGGACCACCACCGCGCGGATGCCGGGCAGCGCCAGCGCGGCGTCGCGTTCGGCGTGAAGCAGGCGCGCCGCGAGCGGCTCGCCGCCCACCCAGCGCAGGCCAGGGGGTGTCAGTACATGGGCCACGAGGCAATCGGCGGCGCCCGGTGGCAGGCCGGCGGCCAGTGCGGTGGCCGGCGTCGTCGCCTGCACGATGCCGGCGCTCACGACGCTGCCCCTTGTGCGGCCTGCCGCTGCAGCACCGCGGCCCGCCTGACCGCGCGCACGATTTCCACATGCGTGCCGCAACGGCACAGGTTGAAGCGCAAGGCTTCGCGGATCTGCGCTTCGTCGGGATCGGGGTTCTGCGCCAGCAGCGCCTTGGCGGTCATGATCATGCCGTTCAGGCAGTAGCCGCATTGCGCGGCCTGTTCCTCGATAAACGCCTGCTGCACCGGGTCCGGATGCTGTGCCGTGCCCAGGCCCTCGAGCGTCGTCACCGCGTGGCCCACCACGGCCTTGACCGGCAGCACGCACGAACGCGCCGGCAGGCCATCCACCAGCACCGTGCAGGCGCCGCACTGGCCCAGGCCGCAACCGTACTTGGGCCCGTTGCAGCACAGGTCGTTGCGCAGGATGTAGAGCAGCGGCGTGTCAGGCGCCACGTCCAGCGTGTGCTCGGCGTGGTTGACCTGCAGGGTCAGGGGGCGGGGCGTGTTCATCGGGGGCTGGGGGCGGTTTGAACATCACGCATCGCTGCGCCGCGCCCCATTCTGGCAAGGGGCGGCGGCGGGCAGGGCGGTCAGGCGATCAGGCGGCTTCGGACAGCGGCTTGCTCCCGGCCGACACCAGCGGCACGTTGAACACATCGTAGCCGAAACACCAGTCCGGGTTCTCGTTGCTGCGCAGCCAGGTGTTGTTGTGCGAAACCAGCTGGACCTTGCCGGCGCGCTCGGCGCGGTTGGCTTCATAGAGCGCGAAGGCACTGGCGTAGTCGTCGGTGCCGGCTTCGGTGAAGCAGCGCGTCAGCATGGCGGCATCCTCGATCGCCATCGCGGCGCCCTGTGCCATGTGCGGCTTCATCGGGTGGCAGGCATCGCCCAGCAGCACCAGGCGGCCGCGGCTCCACAGCGGCAGCGGGTCGCGCTCCAGCAGCGGCCACTTGGTCACTTCGATCGTGCCTTCGATCAGCGATTGCACGCCTTCATGCCAGCCGTCGAAGGCCGCGCGCATCTCTTCGATGCTGCTCGGCACCCAGCTCTTGCTCATGTCCCATTCGGGCTCTGGCACGCCGGTAACGTAGTAGATCTCGTCGAGCTTGCTGGTGTCGAAGTAGACCATCATGTGGCGGTCATCGGTCCACCACTTGGTGCAGCGGTCGTGCGTGAAGCCCTTGACGCGCGCGATCGGAAACACCGCGCGGTGCGCCACGTAGCCGGTGTACCTGGGCGGCTCGGCGCCCAGCAGGGTCTCGCGGATGCGCGAGTTGACGCCGTCGGCGCCGATCACGATATCGGCTTCCTCGACCGTGCCGTCGGTGAAGCGCAGCTGCACCACATCGCCCTTGTCGGTGACGCTTTCCAGCTTCTTGTTGAAGAACAGCGTGCCGGGCGCGACGGCGTCGGTCAGCAGCTTGTGAAAGTCGCCGCGGTGGACGGTCAGGTAGCTGGCGCCGTAATGGCGCACCGCATAGTCGCCCAGCGGGATCTGTGCGATCACCTCGCCGGTGAGGCCGTCGCGGCTGTACCAGTAGTCGGGGTGGCAACCCATGTCGTTGAGCGCGTCCTCGATGCCGATGCGCCGCATGATCTTCATCACGTTGGGCCCGACATGGATGCCCGCGCCCAGGCGCGAGAACGCCGGTGCCTGCTCATACAGCCTGACTTGGAAGCCGGCTCGCTGCAGCAGGGCGGCCGCGGCCGTTCCTCCGAGTCCGGCGCCGACAACTGCGATTCGCGGTTTGCCTTGCACGTTATTTCTCCTGGCAATGACACAAGGTCGATGGGGGCTGGGGCGGCCATGTGGCCGACCGTTGAAACGAGTGTACACACTCAAAATATCCAGGTAAAGGCGAAATTTTGCGATCCTATGGAAAACCCTGATACCGATGTGACCTCATCGCAATGATGCGCTGCAATGGCGAAAACGTGCGCAAAAACAGGGATTCATGGATTCAGTGTGCACTGAACGAGTGAATCGCGGCCGGTGCAGAATCTGTTTGCCTATATAAAGTGTGTACACTACAATCGATCGCAGCATGCAGGCCCATGGGCCGCTGCAGGCAGCCAGACCGACAGCGCGACCAAAGCGCAACCAAGGGCAGACAAACAGATGACGGAGTCGACAGTGCAGAAAGTTTTCCGAATCGGCCAGATCGTGCCGAGCTCCAACACCACCATGGAAACCGAGATCCCGGCGATGCTGGCCGCGCGCCAGCTGGTGCGCCCGGAGCGCTTCACCTTCCACTCGAGCCGCATGCGGATGAAGAAAGTGGTCAAGGAAGAACTGGCCGCGATGGACGCGGAATCCGACCGCTGCGCGGTGGAACTGAGCGACGCCCGCGTCGACGTGCTCGGCTACGCCTGCCTGGTGGCGATCATGGCGATGGGCCACGGCTACCACCGCGTCTCCGAGCAGCGCCTGCAGGCGCATACCGCCGAGAACGGCGGCGACGCGCCGGTGATCACCAGCGCCGGCGCGTTGGTCGATGCGCTCAAGGTGATGGGCGCGAAGCGCATCGCGGTGGTGGCGCCGTACATGAAGCCGCTGACCGAACTGGTGGTGGACTACATCCGCAATGAAGGCTATGAGGTGGTCGACTACCGCGCGCTGGAGATCCCCGACAACCTGGAGGTCGGCCGCCATGATCCGGCCAGGCTGCCGGAGATCGTCGCGCAGATGAACACCGCCGATGCCGACGTGATCGTGCTGTCGGCCTGCGTGCAGATGCCGTCGCTGCCTGCGGTAGCGAAGGTCGAGGCCATGACCGGCAAGCCGGTCGTGACCGCCGCTGTTGCCACCACCTATGCGTTGCTCAAGCGCCTGGGGCTGGAGCCGGTGGTGCCGGGCGCCGGCGCGCTGCTGTCGGGCGCGTACTGAAGGGGCGGGCCATGGCAGAAAGTACCTTTCTCTACGGCGCCAACGTCCACGCCAACGGCATCCGCCAGCACTATCTGCGCTATGGCGGGCAGGCGGGCGCGCGCGCGCAGCGCGATGCCGTCATCATCGTGCCCGGCATCACCAGCCCGGCGGTGACCTGGGGCTTTGTCGGCGAACGCTTCGGGCAGCAGTTCGATACCTATGTGCTCGACGTGCGCGGCCGCGGCCTGTCGCAGGCCGGTGCCGAGCTGGACTACAGCCTCGATGCGCAGGCCGCCGACGTGGTCGCCTTTGCCGCGGCGCTGGGACTGCGGCGCTATGCCGTGGTTGGCCATTCGATGGGCGCGCGCATCGGCATCCGCGCCGCGCGCGCCAAGCCCGAGGGCCTGACGCGGCTGGTGCTGGTCGATCCGCCGGTGTCCGGCCCGGGGCGCCGCGCTTATCCGTCGCAACTGCCCTGGTACATCGACTCGATCCGGCTGGCGCAGCAGGGCATCGATGCCGAAGGCATGCGCCGCTTCTGCCCGACCTGGACCGAAGACCAGCTGCGCCTGCGCGCGCAATGGCTGCATACCTGCGACGAGCGCGCGATCCTGGCCAGCTTCAACGGTTTCCACGAGGACGACATCCACGCCGACCTGCCGCAGCTCGCCGTGCCGGCGCTGCTGATGACCGCCGGCCGCGGCGACGTGATCCGCGCGGAAGACGTGCAGGAAATGCGCACGCTGCTGCCGGCCTTGCTGGTCGCGCACGTCGCCAATGCCGGCCACATGATCCCGTGGGACGACGAGGCCGGCTTCTACCGCGCCTTCGGCGATTTCCTCGGCGCGCCGTTGAATTGAGCGCTGAATTGATGGATAGGGAGCGAACATGCCCGTAAGCGATTACGACCTGACGGCAGCGTGGAAGCAGGTGCTGACGCTGTCGAAGCTGCAGCCGGGACAGACCGTCACCGTGCTCACCGGCGCCGCCACGCATCCGCAGACGCTGCGCACGGCAATGGTGGCGGCGGCGTCGATGGGCGCCATCGTCAACCGGCTTGACCTGCCGCCCGTCAACGGCGAGAAGGCGCTCAGCCGCGATGCGCTGGCCTACCTTGGGACCACGCCGCTGACCGGCAATCCGGCGGCGATCGCCGCGCTCAAGGCGAGCGACCTGGTGCTGGACCTGATGACGCTGCTGTTCTCGCCCGAGCAGCACGAGATCCTGTCCGGCGGCACCAGGATCCTGCTGGCGGTGGAGCCGCCGGAAGTGCTGGCGCGGCTGGTGCCGAGCGAGGCCGACCGCGCCCGCGTCAAGGCCGCCACGCAGCGGCTGGGCCGCGCGCGCGAGATGCATATCGTGTCCGACGCCGGCATGGACCTGCGCTGCCGCCTGGGCGAATTCCCCGCGATCAGCGAGTATGGCTTTGTCGACGAGCCCGGCCGCTGGGACCACTGGCCGAGCGGCTTCGTGCTGACCTGGCCCGACGAGGGCGGCACCGACGGCACCATCGTGCTGGACCGCGGCGACATCCTGCTGCCGATGAAGTCCTACCTGCAGGCGCCGATCCGCATCACGGTCGAGGCCGGCTACGTGCGTCGCATCGAGGGCGGCGTCGATGCCGAGCTGCTGGCCGACTACATGGCCTCGTTCAACGATCCGGAAGCGTATGCCATGTCGCATATCGGCTGGGGCCTGCAGCCGCGCGCGAGCTGGTCGGCGCTGGCGATGTACGACCGCGAGGCCACCATTGGCATGGACGCGCGCGCCTACGAGGGCAATTTCCTGTGCTCGTTCGGCCCCAACAATGAAGCAGGCGGCAGCCGCACCACCGCCTGCCATATCGATATTCCCGTGCGCCACTGCACCGTCAGCCTCGACGGCGAGCCGGTGGTGGTGCGCGGCAAGGTGATGGACGGGCACCACGCCCCGGCCGCATCGCTCTACAAGGCAGACAAGGACTCGCGCCATGGATGACGCAGTGCAGACTTACCAGCGCCAGGGCTTCGGCGCGGCGATGGAACCGAAGCCGCCGTACGGCCTGCTGATCATCGACTTCGTCAACGGCTTTGCCGATCCGGCGGTGTTCGGCGGCGGCAATATCCCCGAAGCCATCCGCAACACCCAGCCGCTGCTGCGCGCCGCGCGCGAGCACGGCTGGCCGGTGGCGCACAGCCGCATCGTGTTCGCCGACGACGACAGCGACCACAACATCTTCACGCTGAAGGTGCCGGGCATGCTGACGCTGAAGGAGGATGGCCACAACAGCCAGATCGTGCCCGAGCTGGCGCCCGCGGCGGGCGAGCTGGTGGTGCGCAAGACGGTGCCGTCGGCGTTCTTCGGCACCTCGCTGGCGGCATGGCTGACGCAGCGCGGCGTGCAGACGCTGCTGGTGGCGGGCTGCGTCACCAGCGGCTGCGTGCGCGCCAGCGTGGTCGATGCGATGTCGCTGGGGTTCCGCCCGCTGGTGGTGTCGGATTGCGTGGGCGACCGCGCGCTCGCGCCGCATGATGCCAACCTGTTCGACATGGCGCAGAAGTACGCCACGGTGCTGACGCGCGACGAGGCGCTGGCGCAGGTGGCGGGCGTGCGCGCCGCCGCCTGAGCCTGGCCGATGGCGCCGGTGCCGGTCTCAGCCCGCCGCCGCGCGCCTGGCGCGTGCCGCCTTGCGCGGCGCGGCGGCGAGTGGCACATGCGCCTCCGGCACGGCGCCGGGCACGGCCACCGTGCGCAGCACGGTCTGCTGAATCACATCGCGCCAGTGCGCCAGCGCGGGCGGGCTCATCATGGGCTCGCCCAGGAAGGCGCTGAGCGTATGATGGTTGGAGTTATAGAAGTAGCCAAGCGAAGCGATCACCATATACACGTCGCGCGCGCCGGCGTCCGCGCGGAACAGCCCGGCGGCCTTGCCGCGCGCGAGGATGCCGTCGAGCACCGACAGCGCATAGCTGGAGATCTCGCGCAGCCGCACCGACTTCTTCGCGTGCTTGCCCTGGCTCATGTTCTCGCTGGTCAGGATGGCGACGAACTCGGGATGGTCCAGGTAGTACTGCCAGACGAAGTCGACCAGTTGCGACAGCGCCCGCACGGGGTCGGCGGCGTCGAGCTCATGCTCCAGCTGCTGCTCGGCCTGGTTGAGCTGCAGGTAGATGGTCTCCAGTACTTCGACGAACAGCTTCTCCTTGCTGCCGAAGTAGTAGTAGATCATCCGGTCGTAGGTCTTGGCCAGCGACGAGATGCGTTCGATGCGGCCGCCGTCGTAGCCGCGCTGGGCGAACACCTTGATGGCGGCTTTGAGGATGCGCTCGCGGCTGTCCTGCGCTTGCCGGGCCCGGGTGCCGGCTGCCGCCCGACGGGTGGCGGGCGCGGCCGCAGTCTTGGTGGTCATGGTGGGTGTTCTTGCCGTGTGCCTGTTGGCTGGCAGTATAACGTTGACATGCGCGGCGGCCCCGCGCGGCGGCCGATGATGAAGAGAGTAGAACGATGACGGCAACCCAGCTGCAACCCCCGGCACAGGCCGACGCCGCCACGCCGCGCGCACTGCGGCTGACGCTGCTGCAGGCCACCGGCGTGCTGCTGGTGACGCGCCCCCCGCAGCCGGCCGCGCGCCCGGCGCCTGGCCAGCCCGGCGCGGCGTCGGACTATGTGCCGGCGCTGCCGGACCTGTTTATCGCCGTGCGCGACAGCGGCGAGGTGCTCGCCTTCAACGGCCACGTCGACCTGGGCACCGGCATCCGCACCGCGCTGGCGCAGATCGTCGCCGAAGAACTCGACGTGCCGCTCGCGCAAGTGCGCATGGTGCTGGGCCATACCGAGGCCACGCCCAACCAGGGCCCGACCATCGCCAGCGCCTCGATCCAGATCTCGGCACTGCCGCTGCGCCGCGCGGCGGCACAGGCGCGCGCGTGGCTGCAGGCGCGCGCGGCGCTGCAGCTCGGCGTCGACGCCTCCGCGCTGGAAGCGGAGAACGGCGTATTCCGCGTGCGCGGCACGCAGGCCAGCCTCGGTTACGCGGCGCTGGTCGCCGGCGAGCACGTGGAGTTGCCGCTGGCCGACGACATGCCGGTCAAGCCGGTCGAGTCCTACCGCATCGTCGGCCGCGCGGCGCCGCGCGTCGATATCCCCGACAAGGCGCGCGGGGCGCTGACCTTCGTCCACGACGTGCGCGTGCCCGGCATGCTGCACGGCCGCGTGGTGCGCCCGCCGTATGCCGGGCGCGACAGCGGCGCCTTCGTCGGCCACAGCCTGCTGGCCATCGACCGCGATTCGGTGCGCGACGTGCCCGGCCTGGTCGAGGTGGTGGTGCAGGGCGACTTCGTCGGCGTGGTGGCCGAGCGCGAGGAATATGCGGTGCAGGCCGCGCGCCGGCTGCGCGTGCGCTGGAAGCCGGTGCCGCCGTTGCCCGCGCTGGACGATCCGGAGCCGGCGCTGCGCGACAACCCCGCCACGCGGCGCGAGCTGCTGACAGAAGGCGAGCTGCCCGCCGGCGGCGCCGGCACGGTACTGCAGCGGCGGTACGTGTGGCCGTACCAGATGCACGGCTCCATCGGCCCGTCCTGCGCCGTGGCCGACTGGCATGAAGAGGGGCTGACGGTATGGTCCGGCACGCAGAACCCGCACATGCTGCGTATCGACCTGTCCAGGCTGTGCGGGCTGGGCGAAGACAGCATCGAGATCGTGCGCATGGAGGCTGCCGGCTGCTACGGGCGCAATTGCGCCGACGACGTCTGCGCCGACGCCGCGCTGCTGTCGCGCGCGGTGCGGCGGCCGGTGCGCGTGCAGCTGTCGCGCGAGCAGGAACACTTGTGGGAGCCCAAGGGCGCGGCCCAGCTGATGGATGTCAGCGCCACGCTCGGCGCCGACGGCGCGCTGCTCGGCTATGACTTCACCAGCCGCTATCCGTCCAACGACGCGCCCACGCTGGCGCTGGTGCTGACCGGTGCCGTGTCCAATGCCCCGCGCACCCTGGAGATGGGCGACCGCACCGCGGTGCCGCCCTACGCGTATGCCGCGCGCCGCATCGGCTGCGACGACACGCCGGCAATCGTGCGCGCGTCGTGGCTGCGCGGCGTGTCGGCGTTGCCCAATGCGTTCGCGCACGAGTGCGTGATCGACGAGCTGGCGCTGGAGGCTGGCGCCGATCCGGTGGAATTCCGCCTGCGCCACCTGCCCGACCAGCGCGCCGCGGATCTGCTGCGCGCCGTCGCCGATGCGGCCGGCTGGCAGCGCGGCGCGGCCGGATCACGCGGCGTGCCGGATGCCGACGGCCGGCTGCGCGGACGGGGCGTGGCCTACGCGCGCTATATCCACAGCCGATTTCCGGGATTCGGCGCAGCCTGGGCCGCCTGGGTGGTGGACCTGTCCGTTGACACGGGCACGGGCCGCATCACCATCGACAAGGTGGTGGTGGGGCAGGACACCGGCATGGTCGTCAATCCCGACGGCGTGCGCCACCAGGTCCACGGCAATGTGGTGCAGACCCTCAGCCGTGTGCTGAAGGAGCAGGTCCGCTTCGATGCCGACGGTGTCGCCAGCCGCGAATGGGGCAGCTACCCGCTGCTGACCTTCCCGGAAATCCCGCCGATCGAGGTGATGCTGATGCCGCGCCAGTCAGAGCCGCCGCTGGGCGCGGGCGAATCCGCCTCGCTGCCGGGCGCGCCGGCGATCGCCAACGCGCTGTTCGATGCGCTGGGGGTGCGCCTGCGCCGGCCGCCGTTCGTGCCGGAGACAGTGCTGGCGGCAATGAAATCGATGGCCTCAACCAACGGCTAACTGTGTACTCCCTCTCCCGCAAGCGGGAGAGGGGAGAAACCCGCGCGCGGCAGGGAGCCTGCGGCGCCGCGCTAGGCGCCATTCCCCTCGTCGATCTCGCTCATCTTGCGCAGCAGGTAAGTCACGGCCACGCGCTCGGCCGGATTCAGGCTGCCGAAGGTCTGCTCCGAAATCTCCTTCGCGAACGGCACGGTCTCGTCGATCAGGGCCAGCCCGGCGGGCGTGACCGTCACCACCACCTTGCGCCGGTCGTTGGGATCATGCGAGACCGCGATCAGCTTGCGCGACTTGAGCCGGTCGATGATGCCGCGCACCGTGGCCTGGTCGATCGCGGTCGCGCGCACCACCTCGTTCATCGAACACGGCTGCCGGTCGCGCACCGCGCACAGCACCACGAACTGCGCCGCGGTCAGCTGCGAATCGGGGATGGTCTGCTGGAAGATCGCCACATGGCGCTGGTAGGCGCGCCGCAGCAGGTGCCCCACCTGCTCGGTGAAGTCATAGTCGGCGGCGGGCTTGCCGGAAGGCGTATCGGCGGGCTGAGGCACGAAGCAGGCGCGGTGGCTGAAGGTGACCCAGAGTATACCGAGGAAGGCGGCAAAACAGGTGGCGCGCGCGGCCGGGGCGGCGTCCGATGCCCTCGCGCCTTTTCGAATACAATCGTCGGGTCGTTTTGCGGGACCGCCGTGCCGGTCCGCTTTCCCCCGTATTCTTCGTGCCCGCCTCCCACAAGTCTCTCGCCATGCCCGCCGCGCTGCCTTCGCCGCAGCGCTCCGGTCTTGTCATCGCCGCCGTGGGCGCGGTGCTGTTTTCGGCCAAGGCAATCGTCGCCAAGCTGATGTACCGCTACAACGTCGATGCCGTGATGGTGATCACGCTGCGCATGCTGTTCGCGGTGCCGCTGTTCATGGCGATCGGCTGGTGGCAGTCGCGCCGGCTGGCGCCGCTGTCGTGGGCCGACCGGGGCCGCGTGGTGTTCCTCGGCTTTATCGGCTACTACCTGTCCAGCTTCCTTGACTTCATCGGCCTGCAGTACATCACTGCCGGGCTGGAGCGGCTGATCCTGTTCCTGACGCCGTCGTTCGTGCTGCTGGTTACCGCGCTGGTATTCCGCCGGTCCATCGGCAGGCACCAGTGGCTGTCGCTGCTGCTGGCCTATGCCGGCATCGTGCTGGTGTTCGCGCATGACCTCGATGTCAGCGGCAGCCAGGTGTGGCTGGGCGGTGCGCTGGTGCTGGGCAGTGCCATCACCTATGGTATCTACCTGATCCTGAGCGGCGAGCTGGTGCGGCGCATCGGCTCGCTGCGGCTGGTGGCGTATGCCATGTGCGTGTCGACCGCGTGCTGCGTGATCCAGTACCTGGTGCTGGGCCGGCCGCTGGCGGAGCTGGCGCAGCCAGCGCCGGTGCTGTGGCTGTCGCTCGTCAACGCGGTGTTCTGCACCGTGCTGCCGGTGTCGCTGACCATGGTGGCGGTGTCTCGCATCGGCGCACCGATGGCATCGCAGGCCGGCATGATCGGGCCGGTGTCGACGCTGTTGCTGGCCTTCTGGCTGCTGGGCGAGCCCGTCAGCGGCGTGCAGCTGGCCGGCAGCGCGCTGGTGATGGGCGGCATGTATTTGCTGTCGGCAAGGAAAAACTGATTCGCGGGCCCGCCTGGCGCGGGTCCGTCACAGACAACAGACTAGGGAGAAACACATGGATCTGGGACTGCGCGGCAAGCATGCGCTGGTATGTGGCGCCAGCAAGGGCCTGGGCTTCGCCTGCGCCGATGCGCTGGCCGCCGAGGGCGTCGACGTGGTGATCGTGGCGCGGGGCGCGGAGGCGCTGGAAAAGGCCGCGGCCGACCTGCGCGCGCGCCATGGCCGCCGAGTGATCGCGGTGGCGACCGACATCACCACGCCCGAGGGCCGCAAGGCGGCGCTCGACGCCGCCGCCAAACTCGGCGACCTCGACATCCTGGTCAACAACGCCGGCGGCCCGCCGCCGGGCAATTTCCGCGACTGGGAGCGCAGCGACTGGCTGGCTGCGCTCGACGCCAACATGCTGACCCCGATCGAGCTGATCAAGGCCACCGTCGACGGCATGATCGCGCGCAAGTGGGGCCGCATCATCAATATCACCAGCGGTGCGGTCAAGGCGCCGATCGATGTGCTGGGGCTGTCCAATGGCGCGCGCTCGGGCCTGACCGGTTTCGTTGCCGGTGTCGCGCGCGAAGTGGCGCAGCACGGCGTCACCATCAACAACCTGCTGCCGGGCCCGTTCAATACCGACCGCCTGTTCAAGACCATGGAAGGCGGCGCGAAGAAGGCCGGCCTGAGCGTCGAGGAAGTGGCGCAGCGCCGCGCCGCGGCCAACCCGTCGCGCCGCTTCGGCGAGCCGGCCGAGTTCGGCGCCACCTGCGCCTTCCTGTGCAGCCGCCACGCCGGCTACATCACCGGCCAGAACATCCTGCTCGACGGCGGCGCCTTCCCTGGCACGTTCTGAGCCGCAGTGTCCTGACGTTACCCGTACCCCGCAAAAGGAAGCCCTGATGACCCGGCCCCGTATCGCGCTGATCGCCCATGACCACAAGAAGGACGACATCGTCGCCTTCGCCGCACGCCATCGCGACTTCCTGTCGCAGTGCGAACTGCTTGCCACCGGCACCACCGGCGGGCGCCTGATCGACGAAGTCGGGCTGGACGTCACGCGCATGCTGTCGGGCCCGTGGGGCGGCGACCTGCAGATCGGCGCGCAGCTGGCCGAAGGCCGCGTCAGCGCGGTGGTGTTCCTGCGCGACCCGATGACGCCGCAGCCGCACGAACCCGATATCAACGCGCTGGTGCGCGCCTGCGACGTGCACAACGTGCCGTGCGCGACCAACGTGGCCAGCGCCGAGCTGCTGCTGGCCGGGCTTGCGCGCGAGAACGGCGCGGCGCAGGCCGGCTGAAGTACTCCGCATTCCCGATCGATGCCTCACCAAAACAAGGAGCGACGCAGATGAGCAAAGCCATCCGGATCGAGCAGACCGGCGGTCCCGAAGTCATGCAGTGGGTCGATGTACAGGTGGGCGACCCCGGCCCCGGCGAAGTGCGCGTGCGCCACGAGGCCGTGGGCCTGAACTATATCGATGTCTATTTCCGCACCGGGCTGTACAAGCAGCCGCTGCCGGGCGGGTTGGGCATGGAAGGCGCCGGCGTGGTCGAGGCGGTGGGCGAAGGCGTGCGCCACGTTGCCGTGGGCGACCGCGTGGCCTATGCCGGCCGTCCCACCGGCGCTTACGCGCAGGTGCGGGTAATGCCGGCCGACATCGTGGTGCGGCTGCCCGACGCGATCCCGTTCGACACCGCCGCGGCGATGATGCTGCAGGGGCTGACGGCGCAGTACCTGATCCGCGACAGCTACAAGGTGCAGCCGGGCGACACCGTGCTGCTGCACGCGGCCGCGGGCGGCGTCGGCCTGATCGCGTGCCAGTGGCTGAAGGCGCTGGGCGTGACCGTGATCGGCACCGTCGGCAGCGACGAAAAGGCCGAACTGGCACGCGCCAACGGCTGCGCCCACACCATCGTCTATACGCGCGAGTCGTTCGTCGAGCGGGTCCGGGAAATCACCAACGGCAAGGGCGTGCCAGCGGTCTATGACTCGATCGGCGCGGATACTTTCCGCGGCTCGCTCGACTGCCTCGCGCCGCGCGGCACCATGGTCAGCTTCGGCAATGCTTCGGGTCCGGTGCCGCCGTTCGACCTGTCGGTGCTGGGCAACAAGGGCTCGCTGCGGCTGACGCGGCCGACGCTGATGACCTACGTGGTGCACCGCGAACTGCTCGAGCCGATGGTGGCTGACCTGTTCGACGCCGTCACCACCGGCAAGGTCAAGATCGACATCCGCCAGCGCTACGCGCTGTCCGAGGTGGCGCAGGCGCACCGCGACCTGGAGTCGCGCAAGACCACCGGCTCGACCATCCTGCTGCCGCACTGAAATCGGTTCTGCGCGGGCATGAAAAATC
The DNA here is from genome assembly GCF_023952485.1 of Cupriavidus mimosae. Taxonomy (NCBI): domain Bacteria; kingdom Pseudomonadati; phylum Pseudomonadota; class Betaproteobacteria; order Burkholderiales; family Burkholderiaceae; genus Cupriavidus; species Cupriavidus mimosae. The sequence continues at coordinate 212,509 of NZ_JALHRY010000011.1, forward strand.
CCCGGGGCACCCAGTGTCCCGGGGATTTTTTTGTTGGTTGCTTCAGTGTGGCCGGACCGTGGTGGCGGTGGCACGCGCCTGCGCCTGGCGCAGGATATGCGGCGGCAGGCGCTTCAGGATCAGGTGGACGGCCAGCGGGATCAGCACCACGTCGTCGACCAGCCCCAGGCCGGCAACCACGTCGGGCACGAGATCGATCGGCGAGATCGCGTAGAACAACAGGCCGATGGCGGCAGGCTTGAGCCACGCGGGCGCATCCGGATGGCGCAGCGCGTACCAGAACAGGCGCCCGTCGCGGCGAACCAGCGTCCACAGGGCCGAAAAACGCTTCAACATGAGAGGCCTCCTTCACATGGCGGGCGCCTGACACTGGCGCATACGCAGAGAGGTTGGGCCGTTGTGGCGGGGTTCAAGTTCCGCGGGTGCGGGGAGGTGCGTAGGGCGCTTCTAACCTGCCGGTTTGCTCCCCTCTCCCGCGCGCGGGAGAGGGGCCGGGGGTGAGGGCAGGAGCGTCAAAGGCTGAGGCCTGTGAGTTAAAACCGTCGGCCCCGCTTGATGTGGTTCCCAGCCGAACCGCCCCTCACCCCGACCCTCTCCCCGTGAGGGGAGAGGGAGAACACCTTGCTTGGGTCGGCTCGGGCGGCTTGGATGCACCTCACGGTGGCCAGCCCGAGCGCGGTTGATCAACGAATCACCCCGGAATCTTTCCTTCCACCCCCTCGACATAGAACTTCACGCCGTGCAGGAATTTGTCGTCCGCGACCTGGTCCTTGGCCAGCTGTTCCTTGCCGGTGTTGTCCTTGATCGGGCCCTTCCAGATCGGCGCGGTGCCGTCGATGATGCCCTTCTTGCGCTCGTCGACGAGCGCCTTGACCTCGGCCGGCACGTCGGCGTTGTAGCTCTTCAGGTCGATCATGCCTTCCTTCAGGCCCCACCACGTGGTGCTGTTCTTCCACTGGTTGTTGAGCACGTCTTCCACCACCTTGTTGTAGTAGACACCCCACGAGATCACCGACGCGGCCAGGTGGGCCTTGTCGCCGAACTTAGTCATGTCGCTGTCCCAGCCGAAGGCATGTACGCCTTTTTCCTGCGCGGTCTGCACCACGGCGGCGGAGTCGGTGTTCTGCATCAGCATGTCGACGCCCTGGCCGATCAGCGTAGTCGCAGCTTCGCGTTCCTTGCCCGGATCGAACCACTTGTTGACCCACACCACCTTGACCGTGGCGTTCGGGTTGACGCTGCGCGCGCCGAGCGTGAACGAGTCGATGTTGCGGATCACTTCGGGGATGGGCACCGAGGCCACCACGCCCATCTTGCCGGTCTTGCTCATCTTGCCGGCGACCACGCCCGCGAGGTAAGCGCCCTCATAGGTGCGCACGTCGTACTGGGCCAGGTTGGCGGCGGTCTTGAAGCCGGTGGCGTGCTCGAACTTTACGTCCGGGAATTCCTTCGCCACCTTGAGCATCGACTCCATGTAGCCGAAGGTGGTGCCGAAGATCAGCTTGTTGCCCTGGCTGGCCAGGTCGCGGAACACGCGCTCGGCGTCGGCGGCGGACTCGGGCACGTTCTCGACGAAGGTGGTCTTGACCTTGTTGCCGAACTTCTCTTCGACCGCCTTGCGGCCGTTGTCATGCGCAAAGGTCCAGCCGGCATCGCCGACCGGGCCGATATAGACGAAGGCGACCTTGAGCGGCTCGGCCGCCTGCCCGGCAGCGGGCGCGGAAGCGGCACCGGCGGGTTCGGCGGGCTTGTCGGCCTCTTTCTTGCCGCAGCCGGCCAGGGCCAGCACGGCGGTGGCGGCCAGCGCCGCCAGGGTCTTCCTGCGCGTGACGATCATGATTTCTCCTTGTGTGTATGGTTGATGGCTCGGGATTTCCGTCAGAAAACGATCAGGCGTTGCCGGGGCGGAACGGCTTGCCCAGCGACGCCGGCATGTTCAGGCGTATCCACGCGGGATTGCGCGAAATCAGCGCCAGCACCACGATGGTGGCGGCGTAGGGCAGCATCGACAGGAACTGCGACGGCACCGACACGCCCACGCCCTGCAGGTAGAACTGCAGGATGGTCACGGCGCCGAACAGCCATGCGCCCACCAGCACGCGGCCCGGGCGCCAGGTGGCAAAGGTGGTCAGCGCCAGCGCGATCCAGCCGCGGCCCGCCACCAGGTTCTCGACCCACATCGGGGTATAGACCAGCGACAGGTAGGCGCCCGCCAGGCCGCAGCAGGCGCCGCCGAACAGCAGCGCGCCGAAGCGGATGGTGCGCACCGGGTAGCCCAGCGCATGCGCCGACTCCGGCGATTCGCCGATCGCGCGCAGCGTCAGCCCGGCGCGCGTGCGGAACAGGAACCACATGATGGCGAAGCACAGCAGCAGGCTGAAATACACCATCCAGTGATGCTGGAAGAAGGCCGGCCCGACAAAGGGCAGCTCGGCCAGTCCCGGCACGGCCTTGGCCTGCGCCGGCATGGCGAATCCGACGAAGCGCTGGCCCATGAAGGCCGACAGTCCGGTGCCGAAGATCGACAGCGCCAGCCCGGTGGCGACCTGGTTGGTGGCCAGCACCAGCGCCAGCCACGAGAACAGCGTGGCCATCAGCATGCCCGCCAGCGCGCCGGCGGCAAAGCCGAGCATGGGCGACTGGGTCTGGTAGCCGACCATGAAGCCGGCCACCGCGGCCACCAGCATCATGCCTTCGGCGCCCAGGTTGAGCACGCCCGAGCGTTCGTTGATCAGCAGGCCCAGCGCCGCCAGCAGCAGCGGCGTTCCCGCGTTGATGGCGGTGGCGATGAGGGGAGCGAGTTGTTCCATGTTTTTTCTTGCTCCACTCAGGCCGTGGTGGCGCGCCAGCGCAGGCGGTTTTCGATCAGCGTGTCGCAGGCCAGCAAGAAGAACAGCAGCATGCCCTGGAACACCCAGCCTATGGCCGACGGCAGGCCCAGGCGGGATTGCGCCATCTCGCCGCCGATATAGAACAGCGACATCATGATGCCGCCGAAGACGGTGCCGACCGGATGCAGCCGCCCGATAAACGCGACGATGATGGCGGTGAAGCCATAGCCCGGCGAGATCGACGGCAGTAGCTGCCCGATCGGCCCGACCACCTCGAACGCGCCCGCCAGCCCCGCGGTGGCGCCCGAGATCAGCAGCGCGCTCCACAGCGCGCTGCGCGCCGAGAAGCCCGCATAGCGCGCCGCCGCCGGGGCGGTGCCGCCAACCTGCAGCCGGTAGCCGGCAAAGCTGCGGAACACGAACACTGTCATTACCGCCACCAGCACCAGCATTACCACAAAGCCGGCATGCAGCCGCGAGCCCGCCATCAGGTTGGGCAGCAGGTACTCGGACGAGAACACCTTCGATTGCGGGAAATTCATGCCGTCGGGATCCTTCAGCGGCCCGTTGACCACCCACAGCAGCAGCTGCTGCGCGATATAGGTCAGCATCAGCGAGACCAGGATCTCGTTGGCGTTGAAGCGGTCCTTGAGCAGCGCGGTCAGCGACGCCCACGCCATGCCGCCGGCGATGCCGGCCAGCGACGCCAGCACCAGCACCACGGTGCCGCTCATCGTTTGTCCCGGCACATCGAAAACCAGCACCGCCGCGCCGGCGCAGATGCCGCCGGCAATCAGCTGGCCGTCGGCGCCGATATTCCACACGTTGGCGCGGTAGCACACCGACAGGCCCAGCGCGCAAAGCACCAGCGGCACGGTCTTGAGCAGCACCTCGCCAATCGCGCGCTGGTCGCGCAGCGGATCGGCCAGGAACACCTTGAGCGCGGCCACGGGGTCCTTGCCGAGCGCCAGGAACAGCAGCGCCCCGAACAGCAGCGTCAGCGCCAGCGCCAGCACCGGCGAGGCGTAGGCCATCGCGCGCGAGGGCATGCCGCGCGGCGCCAGCGTCAGGGGGGAACAGGGCAGCAGGGTACGCACCTCAGCCATGGCTTGCCACCTCCCCGCCGGCATGGGCATGGGCCTGGGCCGGCCCGCCTGGCCACAAGCCGCTCATCCACAGCCCGACCTGCTCGCGCGTGGCGGTCTCGGTCGCCACCGAGGGCGACAGCCGGCCCTTGGCGATCACATGCAGCCGGTCGCAGATCGCGAACAGCTCGTCGAGCTCCTCCGACACCACCAGGATGGCGCAGCCGGTGGCCTTCAGCGCCAGGATCTCGTTGTGGATCTGCGCCGCGGCGCCCACGTCCACACCCCAGGTGGGTTGCGCCACGATCAGTACCCTCGGGCCGCTTTCGATCTCGCGGCCGACAATGAACTTCTGCAGGTTGCCGCCCGACAGGCTGCGCGCCAGCGCCTGCGGACCGCTGGCCTTGACGCGGAAGCGGTTGATCACCGCCGAAGCCAGCCCGCTGGCGGCGCCGGGCGAGATCATGCCTTGCCGGACATAGGGCGGGGTCTGGTGCGACAACAGGATATTGGTGGCCAGGCTCATGCCTGGCACCGCGCCGCGGCCCAGGCGCTCTTCCGGCACGAAGGCCAGCCCGGCGCGGCGGCGCCGGCGCGCATCGAGGCGGCCGGCGGGCTTGCCATCGAGCTGCACCGAGGTGGTGTCGGCGCGCGTGTCCTCGCCGGACAGCGCGGCCAGCAATTCCTGCTGGCCGTTGCCCGAGACCCCGGCGATGCCGACGATCTCGCCCGCGTGGACATCGAGCGCAACCTGGCTCAGCTCGGTCGCGAACGCATGCGCGCGCGGCAGTGACAGGCCCTGCACGCTCAGGCGCACCGGGCCGCGCTGCGCGGCCACGCGCGTCTCGCGCGGCGGCTCGCCGCCGATCATCAGGCGCGACAGCGATGCCGCGGTCTCCTGGCGCGGATCGCACACGCCGGTGACCTTGCCCATGCGCATCACGGTGGCGTGATGGCACAGCGCTCGGATCTCGTCGAGCTTGTGGCTGATATAGAGGATGCTGGTGCCTTCGGCGGCCAGCTGGCGCAGCGTCACGAACAGCGTTTCCACCGCCTGCGGCGTCAGCACCGAGGTGGGCTCATCCAGGATCAGCAGTTGCGGGCTGGCCAGCAGCGCGCGCACGATCTCGACGCGCTGGCGCTCGCCCACCGACAGCGTGTGCACATGGCGGTGGGGCTCCAGCGGCAGGCCGTAGCGCTCGGCGGTGGCGCGGATGCGCTCGGCCAGCTGCTTCATGTTGCCCTGCTGCGCGGCCGGCAGCCCCAGCGCGATGTTCTCGGTGACGGTGAGCGTGTCGAACAGCGAGAAATGCTGGAACACCATGGCGATGCCCAGGTTGCGGGCGTCGTGCGGGCTGCCGATGCTGACCGGCGCCCCGTTGAAGTGCATCTCGCCGGCATCCGGACGGACCGCGCCGAAAATGATCTTCATCAGGGTGGACTTGCCGGCGCCGTTTTCGCCAAGCACGGCATGGATCTCGCCGGGCGCAACGCTGAGGCTGACGTCGTCGTTGGCGACGACGCCCGGGTAACGCTTGCTGATATGGGCCAGCGCCAGCCGGGGAGGGAGTTGTGATGTCACTGAGGCGGCTCGGGTTGTTGTTGTGGCAGCAACGGGGATGCGTCAAAGCGCGGCAGTGCGTGGCGCAGCATCGCCGCGACGCATTGCAGCATTCATCATGGATTCGTGATGCCGGATATTGGTGATGAATTATATAAGTGCGCGGGGTCCGGAAGGCCCGAATCGGGCCGGTGTCCAGTCGGTGCAACGGTTGGCGGGTGGTTGCAAGTCGCATGCCGGCCGGGCATGAAAAAAACCGCCGCCTCTGGTGGAGGCGGCGGCTTTGGGTCTTGAGACGACGCAGTACCTGCGAGGGTTTTCTGCCCTCTCCCATCTATTGGGAGAGGGGAGCACGCCGGCGGTATGTCGTTACGCCTGGCTGCCAGCCACGCTGGTCGCAAACTTCCCATCCCGGAAATCCGCCAGGGTCTGGTAGATCTGCTCCTGCGTGTTCATCACGAACGGGCCGTACTGCGCGATCGGCTCGTTCAGCGGGCGGCCGGCGATCAGCAGGAAGCGCGCGTCGGCCTCGGCCCTGACGATGACGCCGTCAGCCTGGCCGGCGTTGTCGAGCACGCCCATGCGCTGCGCCTCGACCACGGCGCGGTCGTCGCCCGCGCCGACCGAGACTTCGCCCCGATACACGTAGATAAAGGCGTTGTGCCCGGCCGGCAGTGCCTGCGTGAAGGCCTGGCCTGCCGGCAGGTCGACGTCCAGGTAGACCGGTTCGGTCACCGGCCGCGTGATCGCGCCCGCCACGCCATGGCTGGCACCGGCCAGCACGCGCACCGTGGCCCCATGCTCCAGCGCCACCGTCGGGATCTCGGCGGCGGGCAGGTCGCGGTACCACGGCGCCGTCATCTTGTCGGCGGCCGGCAGGTTCAGCCACAGCTGGAAGCCTTCCATGCGGCCGTCTTCCTGCTCGGGCATTTCCGAGTGGACGACGCCGGCGCCCGCCACCATCCACTGCGCGCCGCCGTTCTGCAGCAGGCCCTCGTTGCCGGCGCTGTCGCGATGGCGCATGCGCCCGGCCAGCATGTAGGTGATGGTCTCGAAGCCGCGGTGCGGATGATCGGGGAAGCCGCCGATGTAGTCGTCCTTGCTGTCGGTGCCGAAGGCATCGAGCATCAGGAAGGGATCCAGCCGTCGCTGCAGGTTCTGCGTCAGCACGCGCGTCAGCTTGACGCCAGCGCCATCCGAGGTGGCGATGCCGCGCACCACGCGGTCGATGGTGCGCGAGCGCTGCACGCTTTCCGCGGCGGTGGCGGGAATGGTGGCGAGGGTACGGGTGTCCATGTCTTGCTCCTGTGGGGCGGTCCGCGGCCGCGATGGCGGCGGTCCGTCGTTTCAGCTACCTCGTCAATTTAGTGGTTTGGCGGGGAAAGAGTAGAGGGCGCCCGGGCAACAGATTGTTCTGCTGGTGCGCCAAATCTCGCATCCCGCTGCGCTGATTTCGGAACGATCGCGGCGCGTGTGTGCCGCGTCCGGGGCCTCGTACAGCGGCGGCATGGAGGCCGAAGATCAGTGCCAGATCGGCCCTGGAAAGGCTAAAGATGACAAGATCGATGAAGATCGCTATAATAGCGCTCTCTTTGTCATCCGTTGATGCGAGAAGCAGGGTCGGGAAAATCCCGCCAGCCCTTGCCAGTCAACGGCCGATGGACCGGCGGCGCGTCGGAAAACTTCAATACTTGCGCTGCCACTGGCCAACCCTTCGCGATGTGCCTTGCACCGCTGGTTGCGCCGCTTCAGGGACTGCCGTCCACGGCATCCCGTCAATCGCGATTCCCCGCCCACGGCGGACGAATCCACAGACCGTCCGCCGGCAATCGTGCCGGTCATGGCGGCAATGCAATCTGAACCGGGCCTGGTGGCGCCCCATCTCCGCACGCACCAGCCCATATTGTTTTCCGTTGCCGGAAAGTGGCGTGCTGCGCGCTTTTGGGCCTGGAGAAGGGGAGAGTATGTCAAAGCGATCGGCACGGGCGCTGGCCTGGGCGGGACTGACGCTTGCCGCGCTGGCCGCACTGGTGGCGTGGATCGGCGTCGATGTGATTCGCCAGTATCAGGAGCGCCTGCTCTACGACGTCGCCGACCACCTGCGGCTGGTGGTGCTGTCGATGGCGCTGGTGCTGGCCACCGGCATCCCGGCCGGGATCGCGCTGAGCCGGCCGTGCATGCGCCGCTGGGCCGACCGGCTGATGCAGGTCTTCAATGTCGGCAATACCGTGCCGTCGCTGGCGGTGCTTGCCCTGGCGCTGGCCGTGCTCGGCATCGGCGAGCGGCCCGCCATCCTGGCGCTGTGGCTGGCCTCGCTGCTGCCGATCGTGCGCAATACCTACGAAGGCCTGCGCAATGTCTCGCCCACGCTGCTGGAAGCGGCGCGCGGCATCGGCATGACCCCGGCCCAGCGCCTGCTGCGCGTGGAACTGCCCAACGCGCTGCCGGTGATGCTGGCCGGCATCCGCATCGCGCTGGTGATCAACGTCGGCACCGTGCCGCTGTCGTTTCTGATCGGCGCCAACAGCCTGGGCGAGCTGATCTTCCCGGGCATCTACCTGAACAACCAGCCGCTGCTGCTGCTGGGCGCCGCCGCCACCGCGCTGCTGGCGCTGGCGCTCGATGCACTGTTTGCCGCCGCCGGCCAGCTCTACCTGCGCCGCCGCGGCCTGGCGCGCTGAACTGGGATACCGAAATGGAAAAGCAGATGCAATACCTCCGCCGCCGCGCGCGTCGGGCGGTGCTGTTGGTGGCGGCGGTCACCGCCTTCGCCGCCGGCCTGGCGCTGGCCACCGCGCCCGAAGCCCGGGCCGCAGGCGCACCCGTCCGCGTGGGCGGCAAGAACTTCACCGAACAACTGCTGCTGTCGTCGATGACCACCAAGTACCTGCGCGCCAAGGGCTTCGACGCCGAGCTGACCGCCGGCCTGGGCAGCACGCTGATGCGCCAGGCCATGGAGAACGACCAGCTCGACGTGGTGTGGGACTACACCGGCACCGCGCTGATCGTGTTCAACAAGGTCGAAGAAAAGCTCGATGCCCGGGAAAGCTATGCGCGCGTCAAGCAGATGGACGGCGCGCGCGGACTGGTGTGGCTCGACGCCTCGGGCATCAACAACACCTATGCGCTGGCCATGCCTAAGGAACGCGCGGCCGCCAGCGGCGCGACCACGCTGTCGGCCTTTGCCGAGCAGATGCGCAAGGCCGGCGCCGACGCCAGCCACCCGTTCGCCGTCGACATGGAATTCGCCGCGCGCCCGGACGGGCTGGAGCCGCTCAAGGCGCTGTACCAGCTGCCATTCTCGCGCCGCGACGTGATCCAGCTCGACCCCGGCCTGGTCTACACCGCGCTGAAGAACAACCAGGTTGAACTGGGTCTGGTCTACGCCACCGACGGCCGCGTGAAGGGCTTCGACCTCGTGCTGCTCGAGGACGACCAGCACTTCTTCCCGCCGTACAACGCGGTGCCGGTGGTGCGCAAGCCGGTGCTCGACCAGCATCCGGAACTGGCGGGCCTGCTCAATGCGCTCGCGGCCAAGCTCGACAACCAGAGCATGACCGAGATGAACTACAAGGTGGACATCGGCCAGCAGCCGGTGGACAAGGTGGCGGAGGACTTCCTGCGCGGCCACGGACTGATCTGAGGAGAGCCGCATGGACTTGTTCGCATACCTGCAGCACAGCTGGCCCACGCTGCTCAAGCTGACCGGCGAGCACCTCGCGCTGGTCGGCTCGGCGGTAGGGCTGGCGATCCTGATCGGGGTGCCGCTGGGCATCGTCATCACGCGTTTCCGCGCGCTGGCCACGCCGCTGCTGGCGGTGGCCACCATTGTGCTGACGCTGCCGTCGATCGCGCTGTTCGGGCTGATGATCCCGGTGTTCGCGCGCTTCGGCCATGCGCTCGGCTACGTGCCCGCGGTGACCGCGGTGTTCCTGTACTCGCTGCTGCCGATCATGCGCAACACCTATACCGCGCTGGCCAACGTCGACCCCGGCATTCAGGAAGCGGGCCGCGGCATCGGCATGACCACCTGGCAGCGGATGCGGCTGGTGGACCTGCCGCTGGCGGTGCCGGTGATCCTCGGCGGCGTGCGTACCGCCGTGGTGATGAATATCGGGGTTGCCACCATTGCCGCCATCATCGGCGCGGGTGGCCTTGGGGTGCTGATCCTGCAAGCGATCAGCCAGAGCAACATGAGCAAGCTGGCCGTGGGCGCGGTCCTGGTCAGCCTGCTCGCCATCGTGGCGGACGCCTTCCTGCAGTGGTTGCAGCGGGCGCTGACGCCGAAGGGGATCCGTCTATGATCGAACTCGACCAACTCACCAAGTCCTTCCCGCAGAAAGACGGCACCGACATGCGCGCCGTCGACGCTGTGTCGCTGACGGTGCCGCGCGGCGAGATCTGCGTCTTCCTGGGGCCCTCGGGCTGCGGCAAGACCACCACGCTGAAGATGATCAACCGGCTGATCGAGCCGACCTCGGGCACGGTGCGGATCGAAGGCGAGGATACGCGCGGCCTCGACGGCGTGACCCTGCGCCGCAAGATCGGCTACGTGATCCAGCAGATCGGCCTGTTCCCCAACATGACCATCGAAGAGAACATCATGGTGGTGCCGCGCCTGCTGGGATGGGACAAAAAGCAGTGCCGCGAGCGCGCCCGCGAGCTGATGGCGATGGTGCAGCTCGATCCCGTCCGGCTGCTGTCGCGCTATCCGCGCGAGCTGTCCGGCGGCCAGCAGCAGCGCATCGGCGTGATCCGCGCGCTGGCGGCCGACGCGCCGCTGCTGCTGATGGACGAGCCCTTCGGCGCGGTCGACCCGATCAACCGCGAGAGCATCCAGAACGAATTCCTGCAGATGCAGCGCCAGCTCGGCAAGACCGTGATCATGGTCTCGCACGATATCGACGAGGCGATCAAGCTGGCCGACAAGGTCGCGGTGTTCCGCCGTGGCAAGCTGGTGCAGTTCGACCACCCCGACGCGCTGCTGGCGCACCCGGCCGACGAGTTCGTGCAGGCCTTCGTCGGCCATGACAACACGCTCAAGCGGCTGTTGCTGGTGCGCGCCGGCGATGCCGCCACCATGCCGCCGAGCTGCCGCCCGGACATGCCGCTGGCCGAGGCACTGGGCGTGATGGACGATGCCGACGTGCGCCACCTGCCGGTGGTGGACGATGCGCAGCGCGCACTGGGCTATGTCACGCGCCGCGACGCGCGCGCGGGCCAGGGCCAGTGCAGCGAGGTGATGCGCCCGTTCGCGGTGACCGCGGCGTTCGACGAGCACCTGCGCATCGTGCTGTCGCGCATGTACCAGCACAACACCAGCTGGCTGCCGGTGATGGGCGCGGACGGCGACTACCTGGGCGAGGTCACGCAGGAATCGATCGCAGGCTACCTGAGTTCCGGCCGTTCGCGCGGCCACGCCGGCGCGCCGGCGACCCCGGCCGCGTCCGCCGCGCCGCTGCGCGCAGCCGCCTGATCGCGTCACCACGCCACGGCGCGAGCGCGGCTTGCGCGCTATGCTAGAGGCATGCTCCGCTGCTGCCGCTCGCCCCTGTGCCTGGTCATTGAAACCCGCTGGCTGGTCCCACGCGGGTTTGACGGCTTCACGCCAGGTCCGCTGATCCTGCTGCGCCCCGGCGCCAGCCAGGCGCTGATCGAACATGAGAAGGTCCACGTGCGCCAGTTCTGGCGCAGCTGGGGCCTGATGGGCGTGCTCTACCTGGCCAGCCGGCGCTGGCGCCTGCGCTATGAAGTCGAAGCCTACCGCGAGCAACTGCGCCACAGCCCGCCGGGCGCGGCCCGCGGGCTGGCACGCGTGCTGGCCACCAAGTACCGTCTCCGGATATCAGAGGCCGAAGCCTACCGACTGCTGAAGCAAGGCCTGCACCACGACGCCGAATGAAAAACGGCCCGCACCAGTCGCTGGCGCGGGCCGTTTTGTTGTCTGGCGGAAGCGGTGAGATTCGAACTCACGGATGGGTCACCCCATCGGCAGTTTTCAAGACTGCTGCCTTAAACCACTCGGCCACGCTTCCGAAAAAAGTGCGGGCATTGTAGCGCGAAGGGCGGGGCCTCCGGCGCAGTGCCGCATGCAGACGCTACGGTCCGGCCGCGCATTATACAAGGCCCGCGCGCATGCATGGTGACTTGCGCAACGGCACGGGCTCAGCCGTAAATTTCTTGCCACATCTGCTGCCGCGTTGTCGGGCTCTGTCTGACAGGGCGGAACCTTCACATCGCGCCATCGCTCATATTGTCGTGCCGGGCACTGCGGTGTGTGCCGCATCCCCGGCTTTCGCCTGGCAACAGAGGAGAACTCAAAATGCGCAAAATGCGAATCCCTAGCAAGACATGGCTGATCGTTCCGGTGGCCGCGGCGGCTGCGCTGGCCGGTTGTGCGGCGCCGTACAACAGCGGCTACGACCAGGGCTACAACACCGGCTCCAACGCGCCGCCCCCGGGTTACCAGACTCCCCCCACCTCACAGGCCCCGGCCGGCGCGGTCTACTACGGCCGCGTGGAATCGATCGAGCCGATCACCAACACGCAAGGCAGCTCGGGCCTGCTCGGCACCGTGATCGGCGGTGCCGCGGGCGGCCTGCTGGGCCACCAGATCGGCGGCGGGCGCGGCCAGACCGCGGCGACCATCGGCGGTGCCGTGGTCGGCGCCGTGGCCGGCAACCAGATCGAGAAGCGCGCGGGCAGCAATACGCAGACGGTCTATCGCGTGAACGTACGGCTCGATGACGGCCGCCTCGCCACGGTGACGCAGTCCAGCCTGGGCAGCCTGCAAGTGGGCATGCGCGCGCGCGTGGCCAACGACATGGCCACGCCGTACTGACCTGCCAGCCTGACGTTTGCCAGAAGTCAAAGGCCACGCGCTAGCGTGGCCTTTTTTTATCGCTGCCGGCGTGCGGGCCGCTCAGTCCTTCAGGAACATCTCTTGCAGGTCGTTGAGGAAGCGCCGGCCCAGTTCGGTGGGGCGGATCGTGGCCAGGTCGGCTTCCAGCAGGCCTTTTTTCTCGGCCTCGGCCAGCTGCTTGCTGATGGTGTGCAGCGGCAGCCCGGTGTAGTCGTGGAAGCTGGAGGCGGGCACGCCATCGGTCAGGCGCAGCGCGTTGAGCATGAACTCGAACGGCAGTTCGTCGGCGCCGACGTCGCGCGCTTCCTGCACGGCGTTGCCGGCCATGGCCTGGGCGATGTAGGTTGCCGGGTGCTTGTGCCGCATCTGGCGCAGCACGCGCTGCGGGAACGACAGCTTGCCGTGCGCGCCGGCACCGATGCCCAGGTAGTCACCGAAGCGCCAGTAGTTGAGGTTGTGGCGCGCCTCGCGATGCGGCTTTGCATAGGCCGAGGTCTCGTAGTGCCGATAGCCCGCCGCGGCCGTGCGCGCTTCGATCCAGTCCTGCATCTCGTACGCCGTGTCGTCGTCGGGCAATGCCGGCGGATACTTCGCAAACAGCGTGTTCGGCTCCAGCGTCAGGTGATACAGCGACAGGTGCGTGGTGCCGCAGGCCAGGGCGGCTTCGACGTCCGCCTGGCATTCCTGCAGGGTCTGGCCAGGCAGCGCGTACATCAGGTCAAGGTTGATGTTGTCGAAGCTGGCCTGGGCGATGTCGATGGCGCGGCGCGCTTCGGCGCCGCCGTGAATGCGGCCCAGTGCCTGCAGGTGCCGGTCGTTGAAGCTCTGGATGCCGATCGACAGCCGGTTGATGCCGCTGGCGCGGTAGCTGGCGAACTTGTCGGCTTCAAAGGTGCCGGGATTGGCCTCCATCGTGATCTCGGCATCGGCGTCGAGCGGCAGCAGGGCGCGGATATCCGACAGCAGCCGGTCCATGCCCGCCGCCGACAGCAGGCTGGGCGTGCCGCCGCCGATAAAGACCGTATGCACCGGGCGGCCCCATACCAGCGGCAGCGACTGCTCCAGGTCCGCGCGCAGCGCATCGAGGTAGAGGTCTTCCGGAATCTCGTGGTTGTCGGCGCCGGGCGCGGCGTGCGAGTTGAAATCGCAATACGGGCACTTGCGCACGCACCACGGGATATGCACGTACAGCGACAGCGGCGGCGAGCCGGGCAGGCTGATCTGCCCGGGCTTGAGCCACAACTGCTTGCTGTCCACGGGCACGGACGCGGAGGCCGGTACGATCGGAATCATCGCGTGGCAGTCTCCGCGGCCTCTGCCTGCAGCCGGGCCACCAGTGCGCGCAGCGCCTGGGCGCGGTGGCTGACGCGGTTTTTCTCCTCAGGCGGCAGCTCCGCAGCGGTCTTGCCCAGCGCCGGCAGCAGGAAGTGCGGGTCGTAGCCGAAGCCGCCCGCGCCGCGCGGCGCGTCGACGACCTCGCCATGCCACACGCCTTCGGCGATGATCGGGCAGGGGTCATCGGCGTGGCGCACGAACACCAGCACGCAGTAGTAGTACGCGTGCCGGTTCAGCTTGCCCGCCAGTTGCGAGACCAGGTAGGCGTTGTTGGCCGAGTCCGACTTGGCCTGCCCGGCCATCTGCGCATAGCGCGCGGAATAGACCCCGGGCGCGCCGCCCAGCGCCTGCACGCAGATGCCGGAGTCGTCGGCCAGCGCGGGCAGGCCGGCCAGCCGGCTGGCGTGGCGGGCCTTGGCCAGCGCGTTCTCGACAAAGGTGGCAAAGGGCTCTTCGGCCTCGGGGATGCCGAGCTCGCCCTGCGTTACCACGTCAAAGCCGAGCGGCGCCAGCAGCGCGCCGAACTCGCGCAGCTTGCCGGGATTGTTGGAGGCCAGCACCAGGCGTTGCATCGCGCGCTCCGCGGCTCAGGCCAGACCCAGCGCTTCGCGCTGGAGCTGCACCAGGCGGGCGATGCCGGCTTCGGCCAGGCGCGTCATGGCGTCGAGGTCGGCGCGGCTGAAGGGCGCGCCCTCGGCGGTGCCCTGCACCTCGACAAAGCCGCCGCTGCCGGTCATGACCACGTTCATGTCGGTGTCGCAGTTGCTGTCCTCGGCGTAGTCGAGATCCAGCACCGGCACGCCGTCGACCATGCCGACCGAGACCGCGGCGACATGGTCGCGGATCGGGCTGGCGGCGATCAGGCCGTCGCGCAACATGGTCGCGACCGCGTCATGGGCGGCGACAAAGGCGCCGGTGATGGCCGCGGTGCGGGTGCCGCCGTCGGCCTGCAGCACGTCGCAGTCGAGGTGCAGGGTGTATTCGCCCAGCGCCGCCAGGTCGAACACCGAGCGCATGGCGCGGCCGATCAGGCGCTGGATTTCCTGGGTGCGGCCGGTCTGCTTGCCGCGCGCGGCCTCGCGGTCGGAACGCGTATGCGTGGCGCGCGGCAGCATGCCGTATTCGGCCGTGACCCAGCCTTCGCCGCTGCCTTTCTTGTGCGGCGGCACCTTGGCCAGCACGCTGGCGGTGCACAGTACCTTGGTATCGCCAAAGGCGCACAGGACCGAGCCTTCGGCGTGGCGGGTGTAGTGGCGGGTAAGGCTGATGGAACGCAGCGCATCGGCTGCGCGGCCGCTGGGTCGCATGAGATGGTTTGTCCGCAAGGGGTAGAAGGGATGAGACCGCGATTCTACCGCTGCCGGCCCGTGCGCGCTGACGCTCTGGCCCGGCCGGCCCTTGCGGAGGCCATCACCGCATCAGGTTGCTGGTCTTGTCGATGGCGGCGCGGATTTCGGCGATGGAGCGCTCGATCTCTTCCTCGGACAACAGGTCGCTGTCGGTGGCGTTGCGCTCGAGGATCGAGGTGGTGAAGGCGTTCAGCGGCAGGGTGTCGGTCATCACCGCATCCTGGCCCGCGGTGTTGGTGTCCAGCTCCCACATCATGGCGATGCCGGTGGTGTTGTCCGCACCTTCGCCGGCCTGCTGCAGCGCCTGGTCGATCAGCGCCGGCACTGCCTGCACCACCGACAGCCGTGACAGCTTGTCCACCAGCACCGGCTCGTCCAGCGGGCCCCACAGGCCGTCGGAGCACAGCAGGGCGACGTCGCCCGGTTCCAGCCGCACCGGCCCGCCCAGATCGATCAGCGGCAGGTTGGGCGAGCCCAGGCAGTTGTAGAGCTTGTTGCGCTCGGGGTGGTTGGCCACCTCCATCGGCAGCACGCGTTCCTGCTGCAACAGGTTCTCGATCTTGGAGTGGTCGCGCGTGCGCGTCAGCAGCCGGCCCTTGCGCAGCAGGTAATAGCGCGAATCGCCGGCGTGCGCCCAGTGGATCTGGCCATGCTGCACCAGGCAGCAGACCACCGTGGTGCGGGGCACGTCGGCCATCTGGTTGGCCTCGGCATAGCGGTGGATCTCGCGGTGCGCCAGCATGATGGTGTCCTGCAGGAACTCGGCCGGGTTGCGCACCGCGGGCCGCGCCTGCAGCTGGAACTGGCGCGCCAGCGTCTGCAGCGCCTGCTGCGCGGCGACTTCGCCGTGGGCGTGGCCGCCCAGGCCGTCGGCCAGCACCATCAGCAGTGCGTCGCGCGTGAAGCAATAGCCCATGCGGTCCTGGTTGACGCGGCGGCCGCCTTTCCTGCTTTCCTGGTAGACAGAGAATCGCATGTTGGCTGGTTGGCTTTCTTTGGGTTCGATGGCCCGGTCGCGCGCGCGGGTGCGTCGCGGCCGGGTTTGTGATTCAGTCGACGCTTGTGCCTGGGGCCGGCTCGTCACGCCGGCGCAGCAGCGTCAGAAAGCGCGAGGTTGCGGGCGCTTTTTCCGGCGGCATGGGGGCGGGTGCCGGGGCCTGGGTCGCGGGCGCCAGCGCCTGCTCGCCGAGCGCGTTGGTCTGCTCGCGCAATTCCTTCTGCAGCCGGAACACGCTCTGCGGGCGGCCCGAGGGCTCCAGCCGCAGGCACCACTCGACCAGGTCGACCAGGCCGTTGGTGTAGCTGCTGCGCAGTCGCACCAGCGCCTCGCCCATGCGGTCATCCTTCTCGCGCTGGTTGGCTTCCTGCGGCGGCAGTCCGGCCATGCAGGCGTAGAGCGTCGCGCCCAGGCTGTAGATGTCGGTCCACGGGCCCAGATCGGTGTGCTTGCCGTACAGTTCCGGCGCGGCGAAGCCGGGCGTGTACATCGGCTGGAAGCGCGCGGCCTCCATGGTCAGGGTCTGCCGCGCGGCGCCGAAATCCAGCAGGATGGGGGACTCGTCCTCGCGCAGGTAGATGTTGCCGGGCTTGATGTCCAGGTGCAGCAGCTTGTGGATATGCACTTCGCGCAGGCCGCTCATCAGGTCGTGGAAGACCTTGCGGATGAAATGCTCGCGCAGCACCTTGGCGCGGCCCTGCTGCCGGGCCGCCAGCACATGTTCCTGCAGCGTCTTGCCCAGCTCGTAGTTCATCACCATGTAGACGGTGGCGTTCTCGCGGAAGAAGTTCACCACGCGCACCACGCTGGGATGGGAAATGCGGGCCAGCGAGCGACCCTCTTCGAAGAAGTACTTCAGGCCCAGCCGGAACGCCGCGGCGTTTTCCTCGGGCACCACGGGGATCAGTTCGCCCGGGTTGCGCCGCGCCAGCGACGACGGCAGGTACTCTTTGATGGCGACCGGCGCGCCGGTTTCGTCGGTGGCCAGGTAGACGAAACTGAACCCCCCGCTGGCCAACTTCTTTACAATACGATAGTTGGACAGCAGCGTGCCGACGGGCAGCGGTGCACTCTTCGGTTGTGGCGTGCCCTTTGGCTCTGTCATGGGAATAGGACGGGAGTTGCCCCCGCGGATTTGCCTCAGGATTGTCCGGGCTAATCGGTCACTTGTAAAGAACACAAATACGGGCGTTATTGCCCGCCTTTCAACGTTTTGAGGGCGTCCCCACAGGCTGCGCCGCGCGCCGGCCGGGCGGGCGTCCGCCGGCAGGCCGCGTCCGCTTCGGGCTGGCGCGGCGCCAATCACGAGAACAACCAATGATCCACAGCATGACAGGCTACGGCCTGGCGACGCGCCAGGCGCCATTGACCAACGCGCAGGGCGAGCCCAGCGGGCGCACCGCGTCCGTCTCGGTGGAATTCCGCACTGTCAATTCGCGTTTCCTCGACCTGTTGTTCCGGGCCCCCGAGGAGTGCCGCGCGTTCGAGCCGGCCTTGCGCGAGATGCTGATGGCCGAGCTGTCGCGCGGCAAGCTGGAATGCCGCATCAATTTGCAGCGCACCGATGCCGGCGGCGCCACCCTGGCGCTGAACGACGGGCTGCTGGCGCAGATCCGCGCGCTCGAAACCACCGTTGCCGCCACCTTCAGCAGCGCCGGCACCCTGCGCATGGGCGAGATCCTGCGCTGGCCTGGCGTGCTGGTCGAGCCGGAGCTGTCGCAGGAGTCGCTGCGCGAGGCCGTGCTCGGCGCCGCGCGCGAGGCGCTCGACCAGTTGCTGGAAGCGCGTCGGCGCGAGGGCGACGCGCTCAAGGCCACGCTGACGGAGCGCATCGACGCCATGCTGGCGATCGTCGAGCGCCTGACCCCGACCATCCCGCAGCTGATCGCGCATCACCAGGAAAAGCTGACCGAGCGCCTGCAGGAAGCCTTCAACCTGGCCGCGCCCAACGGCATGCCGGCGATGAGCCGCGACGAGATCGCCGAGCGCATCCGCCAGGAAGCCACGGTCTACGGCATCCGCATCGATATCGCCGAAGAGCTGTCGCGGCTGCAGGCGCACCTGAACGAAACGCGCCATATCCTGAAGAAGGGCGGCCAGGTGGGCAAGCGCCTGGACTTCATGATGCAGGAGCTCAACCGCGAGGCCAACACGCTGGGCTCCAAGGCCGCCGCCAAGGAGCTGGCCGATGCCTCGATGGAACTCAAGCTGCTGATCGAGCAGATGCGCGAGCAGGTCCAGAATCTAGAGTAAGACAGTCACCGAAACATCATGAGCCCAACTTCTTCAACGGCCGCCAATCCGACCGCCCACGCGACCCCCCACACCGCCATCGACACCGTCTACCCCGGCAACCTCTTCATGGTGGTGGCGCCCTCGGGCGCGGGCAAGTCGACGCTGGTCAACGCGCTGCTGGCGCAGGACCCGGCCATCCGCCTGTCGATCTCGCACACCACGCGCGCACCGCGCCCGGGCGAAGAGGACGGCCGCGAGTACCACTTCGTCACGGTCGACGCCTTCCGCGCCGCGCGCGACCGCGGCGACTTCCTGGAGTGGGCCGAGGTGCACGGCAACTACTACGCAACCTCGCGCGTGTGGATCGAGCAGCAGATGGCGCAAGGCAACGACGTGCTGCTCGAGATCGACTGGCAGGGCGCGCAGCAGGTGCACCAGCGCTTTTCCAACGCGGTGGAGATCTTCATCCTGCCGCCATCGCTGACCGCGCTGGAAGAGCGCCTTAAAAAACGCGGCCAGGACGAGCCCAACGTGATCGTGCGCCGCTTGCTGGCCGCTGGCAGCGAAATGGCCCACGCCTCGGAGTCGGACTACGTCATCATCAACGAGGTCTTCGACGATGCGCTGGAGCAGTTGCGCAACGTCATCAGCGCCACGCGGCTGCGCTTTTCCTCGCAGAAGGCGCGGCATGCGGAGCTGTTCATCGAGCTTGGCATCCACTGAAACGATGCCCGCCGATGACAGCCGCGCGGGGCGCCGCCGGCGTTTCCCGCCGCGTGCTGTAAAATAGCAACCCAACGTAAGGTTTTGTCCCAAGGTGGATTTGATATGGCGCGTATTACCGTCGAAGATTGTCTGAAACACATTCCGAATCGTTTCGAGCTCGCGCTGGCGGCCACGTACCGTGCGCGCCAGCTGGTGCAGGGCCACACGCCCAAGGTCGAAGCGAAGGACAAGCCGACCGTGGTGGCACTGCGCGAGATCGCGTCGGGCCAGGTCGGCATCGAGATGCTGAAAAAGGTCCCGACCTGATCGACCAGGCGGCCCATGGCTCATCCCTGTATCGTGCCAGCACTGTTCCAGGCTCCCCAGCCGGATTCCCCGGGCCGCCGCCATGCCATCGCCGCATCCGCCCTCCAAGCCTCCATCCCAGCCGTCGCCGACCGCGGTCGTGCCGGCGCCTGGCGATGCGGCCCCGCCCGCGGCGCGTAAGCGCACCATTCCGGGCCAGTCTTCCGTGAACGCGCGCACCGGCGCTCCCAATCTTCCCGATCCGCTCGGCGACGATGTTGTCGGCGAGCGCGCCGTCGCGCCCGCGCTGGCCCCGGGCAAGGCGCGCGGCGCGGCGGTGCAGGATGAACTGGCCGCGGTGCAGCAAGTGGCGCCGCCGGCAGCCGACAGCCTGTTTATCGATGCAGTGCTGGCGCAGTCATACCGGCACTTCTTCGGCCCGACCTCGCAACCCGCGGTGCCGCCGCGCCAGCAGGTCATCTCCATCACCCGGCTGATGGAGAAGCTCTCGTACCTGAAGGCGCCCGACCTGGCGCGCGTACGCGAGGCCTTCCAGTTCTCCGACGAGGCCCACCTGGGCCAGTACCGCCAGAGCGGCGAGCCCTACATCACCCATCCGGTGGCGGTGGCCGAGCTGTGCGCGGACTGGAAGCTGGACGTGCAGTCCATCATGGCGGCGCTGCTGCACGACGTGATGGAAGACCAGGGCATCACCAAGAGCGAGCTGGCCGAGAAATTCGGCCCCAAGGTCGCCGAACTGGTCGATGGCCTGACCAAGCTGGACAAGCTCGAATTCCAGAGCCGCGAGCAGGCGCAGGCGGAGAGCTTCCGCAAGATGCTGCTGGCGATGGCGCGCGACGTGCGCGTGATCCTGGTGAAGCTGGCCGACCGTACGCACAACATGCGTACGCTCGACTTCGTGCCGCCGGAGAAGCGCCGCCGCATCGCGCTCGAGACCATGGAGATCTATGCGCCGATCGCGCACCGTCTCGGTCTCAACACGATCTACCGCGAGCTGCAGGAACTGTCGTTCAAGGTCGGCTCGCCGTTCCGCTACGCCACGCTCGAAAAAGCCGTCAAGGCCGCGCGCGGCAACCGGCGCGAAGTGGTCAAGCGCATCCTCGAGGCCGCGCAGAAGGGGCTGGCCGATGCCGGCATCGTGGCCGAGCTGTCCGGGCGCGAGAAGACGCTGTACAGCATCTACCGCAAGATGCATGACAAGCAGTTGTCGTTCTCGCAGGTGCTGGACGTGTACGGTTTCCGTGTGGTGGTGGAAACGCAGATGCACTGCTACATGGCGATGGGCGCGCTGCATGGGCTGTACAAGCCGATGCCGGGCAAGTTCAAGGACTACATCGCGATCCCCAAGATCAACGGCTACCAGTCGCTGCACACCACGCTGGTGGGGCCGTTCGGCACGCCGGTGGAGTTCCAGATCCGCACGCGCGACATGCACCAGATCGCCGAAGCCGGCGTGGCCGCGCACTGGATGTACAAGCACCAGGCCGACCACGCCAACGATATCCAGCAGCAGGCGCACCAGTGGCTGCAGTCGCTGCTCGATATCCAGAGCCAGACCGGCGATTCGCAGGAATTCCTCGAGCACGTCAAGATCGACCTGTTCCCGGACGCGGTCTACGTGTTCACGCCCAAGGGCCATATCCGCGCGCTGCCGCGCGGCGCCACCGCGCTGGACTTTGCCTACGCGGTGCACAGCGACCTGGGCAACCAGTGCGTCGCGGTCAAGATCAACAACGAGATGCTGCCGCTGCGCACCGAGCTCAAGAGCGGCGACATCGTCGAGGTGGTGACGGCGCCGTACTCCAAGCCGAATCCGGCGTGGCTGTCGTTCGTGCGCACCGGCAAGGCGCGCGCGGCGATCCGCCACTACCTGAAAACCACCAAGCTGGACGAGGCGATCCAGCTGGGCGAGCGCCTGCTGGAGCAGTCGGCGCGCCAGCTCGGCATCGAGCTGAAGGCGGTGCCGCAGTCGGTGTGGGACCGCATGATCCAGTGGACCGGCAACAAGCAGCGCGAGGACATCTTCGCCGACCTGGCGCTGGGCCGGCGCGTGCCGGCGGTGGTGGCCAAGCGCATGGAGATCCTGCTGCAGGAACTGTCCGGCGATGTCGACAGCGCGCTGCTGGCGGCGGTGCAGACCTTTGCCGGCGAAGAAGCGCCCGCGGTGCCGATCACCGGCGACGAAGGCATGTCGATCATCTTTTCGGCGTGCTGCCGCCCGATCCCCGGCGATTCCATCGTCGGCTACCTGGGCAAGGGCGAAGGGCTGCAGATCCACGTGCAGGACTGCAAGATCGCCAAGCGCCTGCACAGCAAGGATCCGGAGCACTGGATCGAGGTCATGTGGGCAAAGAAGACCACGCGCGCCTTCGATGTGTCGATCAAGGTGATGGTGCGCAACGTCAAGGGCATCGTCGCGCGCGTGGCGGCGGACCTGACCGCCGCCGACGCCAACGTTGCCCACGTGGCGATGGAACAGCAGGACGCCGGCCAGCAGGAAGCCACCTACATGCAGTTCATCATCCAGGTGCAGAACCGCCTGCACCTGGCCAACGTGATGCGCGGGCTGCGCCGCAACCCGGACGTCATTCGCATCTTCCGCGACCGCAACGATAACTAAAGCGCCAGCTTACTGCTTGCGCGCCGGATAGCGGACTTCCAGGATATCGATCTGCTCGACGCCGGCCGGCGTGCGCAACGCCACGGTGTCGCCTTCGCGCGCCTTGAGCAGGGCCTTGGCGATCGGCGAGATCCAGCTGACGTGGTTGTGGTCGAGGTCCACCTCGTCCATGCCGACGATGGTGATGGTGGTTTCTTCGCCCGAGGCATGCGCGTAGGTGACGGTGGCGCCAAAGAAGATCTGGTCGTTGTCGCCCTGCAGGGACGGGTCGACCACTTCGGCCTTGTCCAGTCGGCGCGTCAGGAAGCGGATGCGGCGGTCGATCTCGCGCAGGCGCTTCTTGCCATAGAGATAGTCGCCGTTCTCGGAGCGGTCGCCATTGGACGCCGCCCACGAGACGATCTGCACCACGTCGGGCCGCTCGACATCGATCAGCTGCATCAGCTCGTTGCGCAGGCGCGCATAGCCGTCCGCGGTGATGTAGTTCTTGGTGCCGGGTGGCAGCGGCGCTGCGCCTTCGGGAAGATCGTCGTCCTCGTCGCCAGAGGACTCTTTGACAAATGCCTTGTTCATGGTCTGGATCACTTCTTTAGTCTGCCATTATAGGAAAAGCCCGCTGGCAGGCCGCGCCAGGGCGGGTCTGCCTCGACCCGCGCCAATAAAGATCGCAAAAAAGTTGGCAGGGGGCTTCACAAAAACGAAAACTGGGTTATAATCTTTTTCTCGCGTGCGGCTGTAGCTCAGTTGGATAGAGTACTTGGCTACGAACCAAGGGGTCGTGGGTTCGAATCCTGCCAGCCGCGCCACCTATGCAGAAAGAAAAAGGGCTTCCGGAAACGGAAGCCCTTTTTCTTTGTCCTTTGCCGCTCAAGTGTGTGTGCCGTCTTGCCGCGCGCTCGCGTTAAGCCTTGCGGTCGCGCGTGGCGCCTCCTAGTCTCGAAGAACCATCACGGATCCGGGAGTCGGGCGCATGGAAAACGCAGACTGGCGCGTCGAGGCATATCGCGGCATGGACGTCTACGTCCTGGTGTCGCCGCAGGGGCAGGACAGCATCGGCCGCTGGGGTTATGAAGTACGCGTGTCGCAGGAAGGTGCCGATCCGGCCGATGCGGGCGATACCGAACTGCTCGCCAGCGGGCCGCAGCAGTTCGCCACGCGCCATGCAGCCGAGGTGGCCGCGTTCGGCGCCGGCTATGCACTGGTCGATCGCCTGCTGGGTCCTGCCGAGTAAGTTGGGCGAGCCATCGCGCTCGCAGCGATTTATGTCACGTTGTGATGTATTGACTCGCCGGCGACGAACGATTTGATGCAAAGACACAAATAGTGCTTGCCATGCGCGGTCGGATCACCCATAATCCATCTCCTTCAGACGCGGGGTGGAGCAGTTGGCAGCTCGTCGGGCTCATAACCCGAAGGTCGCAGGTTCAAGTCCTGCCCCCGCAACCAACGCCTGGCATCAGCCATCCGCGGCAACCGCCGCGATCCCTCAAGCGTTGTTCCTCAGGCCGACCGGCCAAATCCCCTTAGCGTTTTGATATCGATGCCAATGCAGCAGTGCGCGCATGGACTCACGGCGCATCAATGTCAGGCAGGCACGCGTTCCGCCGCAAGCCTGAAGGTGTCGCGCACCAGCGGCTGGTCTTCGCGGTCGGCCGCGTCGGCGCGATCGCGCAAGCGTGCGGCGAGCACCGTCAGCGTTCCCTGTGCCTGCGGCCCGCCGGCGGCCTGGCACGTGGTCACCGCTTCGCGCATTACCGCATCGAGTTCGCCGCTGACGTCGGCACCATCGAAGGCGCTGACCGAAAGGGCCGAGATGCGTTCCAGGTAGAGATTGACCAGCGCTTCGTCGTGTAGCGGTTCGGACATGTCTGCTCCTTGTCGATGACGGCATACCCGAACCATTGTAGTGAAGGCGCCGCCTGCCCGGGATCAAGCAATAATGAATCTTGTTCGGGGCCTGTGCTGGATGGGCGCATCCGCCAGGTGGCGCAGGAGCTTGGCCAGGCGCACGAATGGGTGATCGGCCTGACCGGCGCCTATCACAACCTGCTGCGGCGCTGGGCCGACGCCTGAGCGCTGCCGGCGCCCGTGCAGGCGCGCGGTATTGGATCCGCGAAGATGAAGAGGGCGACTAGTCGTCGCGCCGTCGCTGGTTCTGCAACAGCTCGATGGGGGAGGGCTGGATGCGCCGCCGCGCCGGACGCAGCGCCCGGTTCGGCCACAGCACATAGTTGGTGTGCGGGTCCAGCGGCTTGCCGAAGTACGAGACCCAGACCTGTACGCCCTGCTCGGTTTCGGCAACGATGGCCGCGACGGCGCGCGCCGCGGCGGATGGGGACTTGAGCAGCTCGGCCAGGGCTTCGACGCCCTGCACCACATGGTGCTTCACCCCTGCAAACCATGCGTACTGACGCATGGCGGACAACAAACGCTTGGTCATGAACGCGACTCGGGTTGTTTGGAAGTGCGAATGAGACTTTCGTACATCCGTTTTGTTCACAGCAAATTCGCCCGGCAAGTATGACTGAGGCGCCATGTCGCAGGTGTGTCACCTGCTTGCCGTGCGTGGCTGGCGTCTCCCGGTGCTGGCCGCATCACGCGGTGCGCGGCGGGGCGGGAGCCAAGGCAGAGAGTACCATCGCCAGCCGGTCCAGGGCAGGGTCGATATCCAGCAGATCGATCGCGCCGAAGCCAAGCAGCAGCCCGGCGCAACTCGCTGGCGGACTGGCATAGCACGGGTCCAGCGTGGCCAGTTCCAGGTCCGCCAGCCGCGCCATCGACACCAGCGCCTCGGTGGCGACCGGCACCCGCAGCCGTGCCGCCAGGTGGAAGCCGGCCACCGCCGGCAGCGGCTCCAGCCACGGCGACAGGTCGCCCTGCAGCCGTGCCAGCAAGCGCGCGCGGCGCTGGGCATGGCGCGCATGCGAACGCCGGATGTGGCGCAGCAGGTGGCCCTCGGACAGAAAGCGCGCCAGCGCCTGCTGCAGCAGCGTCGGCGTGTACCAGTCCATCAGGTGCTTGACCTTGCGCGCCGCCGGCATCAGCCACGGCGGCACCACCACATAGCCGCCGCGCAGGTTGGCCGCCAGGGTCTTGGAGAACGTGCCCAGGTAGACCACGCGGCCGTGCCGGTCCAGCGTCTGCAGCGCATCCAGCGCCTGGCCGCCGTAGCGGAACTCGCTGTCGTAGTCGTCTTCCAGGATCACCGCATGGCGGCGCGCGGCCCAGTCGAGCAGGGCCTGGCGCCGCGCCAGGCTCATTGGCACGCCCAGCGGCGACTGGTGCGAGGGCGTGACATAGACCAGGGTTGCGTCGTTGGGCAGCGCCGCCACCACCAGGCCTTCGTCATCGACCGGCACCGGCACGACCCGCGCGCCAAGGCCCTGGAACAAGGCGCGTGCCATCGGATAGCCGGGGTCCTCGATCGCCACCACCGCGCCCGGCCCGAGCAGCAGCCGGGCCAGCAGATCGATGCCCTGTTGCGCGCCGCTGGTGACGAGGATGTCCGTCGGCGCGCTCTGCACGCCGCGGGTGAAGGCGATGTGGCGCGCGATTGCCTGGCGCAGTGTCATCTCGCCAGCGGGATCGGCCGGGCCGGGCGCACGCGTGCGCTCGGCCGTGAGCGCCGCGCGCACGCAGCGCGACCAGGCTTCATGCGGAAAGCGGGTGGTATCGGCCTGCCCGGGCTGGAAGGCATAGCGGGCGCCGCCGATTGGCCCCAGGAACGGAGTCGGCACGGCCAGCCAGCGCTGCACCGCCGGCGGCAGCACCGGCGCCGCGGCGCTACGCACCGCCGGCCGCGCCAGCCCTGGCGCGACATAGGTGCCGTCGCCGACGCGCGCGTGCAGCCAGCCTTCCGCCACCAGCCGCTCATAGGCGGTGGTCACGGTCTTGCGCGCCACGCCCAGTTGCGTGCCGAGCAGGCGCGAGGGCGGCATGCGTGCGCCGGCTTCGAGCCGGCCGCCCTGGATCGCGTCGCGGATGTGGTGGACGATCTGCGCGGTCAGGTCGCCGGCATGGTCCAGGGCCAGGTGCAGTTCCATCGCGGATTGCGTCGATTTCGATTGGTCTACTGATTCTGCCGGAAATTGGCAGTGTACGGGGCCAATCTGGAGGGCTATCGTTCATTCCGTCGGGCGCCGAACCAGCGCCCGCTGCATCGAACCTGAATCCAACCTGCTGAACCTGCTGAACCTGCTTAAGGAGATCGATCATGGAAGAACGGATGAACTGGCAAGACGTGGCCCCCGACGCCTACAAGGCGATGATCGGCGTCGAGGTCTACCTGGCGCGCTGCTCGCTGGAAACCACGCTGAAGGAACTGGTCAAGATCCGCGCTTCGCAGATCAACGGCTGCGCCTTCTGCCTGGACATGCACGTAACCGACGCGCGCAAGCACGGCGAAAGCGAGCGCCGCCTGAATCTGCTGCCGGCCTGGCGTGAAGTGAGCTGGTTCACCCCGCGCGAGCGCGCCGCGCTGGCGTGGACCGAGGCGCTGACGCTGCTGCCGCAAAGCCAGGCGCCGGATGCGGACTACCAGGCGCTGCGCGAGCAGTTCTCGGAAAAGGAGATGGCCGACCTGACGCTGCTGATCTCGGCAATCAACGCGTGGAACCGCTTTGGGGTCGGCTTCCGCCGCCAGCCGCCGGCGCTCTGAAGCCCGCACTCCCGCCAGCTTGGCTGACCGCGCGCCGGCTTGTCGATTGACAAGCCGGCGCGCGCTGCATTAGCTTCGGTTGCAGCGACTGCACATCTGGCAACGGCCCGCGGTGGCGGCATGGGAGGCGTGGTGCCTGGGCAGCAGCGACCGCATGGCCGACGTGATGATAGGCTATGCCAATGGCTTTCCGCGTGTAGTGTGACGTCCCCCGCCAGGAGTCTGCCCATGACCGAAGACACCCTGCTGCAACTGATGACGGAAGTCGAGAAGGAAGACCCGATCGACTACGCCGACCTGCCGTTCGACGATGCCGCGCTGCGCCGGCTGGCCTGCCGCCTGATCGCCGAGCGCTCCAGCGAGCTGGAAGCGTCCGGCCTGCCGGTGGAGGCACTGCTGGCCACGATGTGGGCCTCGACCGCCAAGCTGGTGCTGGAGAACCTGGTGCTCAACGCGCGCCTGCTGACGCTGCAGGGCCAGCCCGACGACGCACGCGCGCTGATCGAGCGCATCGCCCGCCAGTCGCGCGGCGACGGCTGATTCGCCGCTGGCCGGCATGTGCGCCGGCCCCGCCATGTGCCGCAGCCGGCGCAAGCTGCGGTGCCCCCGCCGTTTCGCTAAAATACGGGTTTTCGCCCAGCCGGGCCGCGCCATGCGGCGCAGACGGCTGACCAGGAGGATTTCGGTGATCAAGTGGATAATCGTCGCGGGCTACCTCGGTGCCATCCTGTATGTGCACTTCCGCGGCAAGGTGCGCCTGCGCCTGTGGCGCCAGCTGCTGGACCATTCGGCCCTGGTGGCCCCGATCAACTGCTTCATGTACGCGTTCTCGGGCGTGCCGCGCACCCCCTACATCCCGGTCGACAGTTTCCCCGACCTGGAAAAGCTGCGCGCGGCGTGGCCGGAGATCCGCGATGAAGGCCTGGCCCTGGCGGCGATGCGCAAGATCAAGGCCGCCGACAAGAACGATGACGCCGGCTTCAATTCCTTCTTCAAGTACGGCTGGAAGCGCTTCTACCTGAAGTGGTACGAGGCCCAGCACCCGTCGGCCGAGCAGTTGTGCCCCAAGACCGTGGCGCTGCTGCGCGAGCTGCCCACGGTCAAGGCGGCGATGTTCGCCGAGCTGCCGCCGGGCGGCAAGCTCAATCCGCACCGCGATCCGTTTGCCGGCTCGCTGCGCTACCACCTGGGCCTGGCCACGCCGAACGATGACCGCTGCTTTATCGAGGTCGACGGCGAACGCCACAGCTGGCGCGACGGCGAAGGCGTGGTGTTCGACGAGACCTACCTGCACTGGGCCGAGAACCGCAGCGATGCCAACCGGCTGATCCTGTTCTGCGATATCGAGCGACCGATGCGCTATGGCTGGGCTGCGAAATTCAACCACTGGATGGGCCGCAAGGTCATGACCGCCGCCAGCTCGCCCAACGACGAGCACGACCAGACCGGCATGATCAACCGGCTGTTCCGCTTTGTCTGGCTGGGCGGCCAGTATCGCCGCCGCTTCAAGGCCTGGAACCGCCAGCTCTACTACGTGGCCAAGTTCGGCCTGATCGTGCTGGGCGTGGTTTTGATCGTCTACCTGTAAGAAGCAAGAGCCGGCGCCAGCCGGCTCTTTCGTTTTGCGGACCTGTTTGCTTCTGCCGGAGATGCCGATGCGCTTTGTTCCCGTAGCCCTCGGGCTGGCCACCAGCCTTGCCGCGACGGCCTGCACCACCACGCCCGCCGAGCGCCCCGCCAGCACTGGTGCCGCCATCGGCATGGCCAATCCTGCCTCGGTCAACTGCGCGCAGCGCGGCGGCAAGCTGCAGATCGTGTCGACGCCGGCGGGTCAGACCGGCCTCTGTACCTTCCCGTCGGGCAAGCAGTGCGAGGAATGGGCGCTGCTGCGCGGCGAGTGCACGCCGGGCTGAAGCGTCGGGCCGTAGCGCCCGTCCTTCAGTCGCGGCGGCGTTCGTTGGCGAGCGCGGCGTAGTGATCGCGCTTGGCCTGGTACATGCGGCTGTCGGCCAGCTTGACGATGTCGCCCAGGCGCTCGCCTTCCTGGCAAGTGGCGTGGCCGATCGAGAAGCTGAGTCGCGTGCCGGGGTAGAACTGGTTGTTCAGCTCCACCACCTTGCCGATCTGCTCGACCACGGTGGCTGCGCCGCGCTCGTCGCGGCCGGGCAGCAGCACCATGAATTCGTCGCCGCCAGTGCGCGCCACGCAGGCCTGCTCGCCCACCGCTTTCTTCAGCACTTCGCCGGTGCGGCGCAGCAGGCTGTCGCCGTCGGCGTGGCCGAACTGGTCGTTGACGACCTTGAGCCCGTTCAGGTCGACCGCCACCACGCTGACCGGCCACGGGCCCTTGCGGCCCAGCCGCGCCAGTTCGTCCTCATAGTAAGCGCGGTTGTAGAGCTTGGTCAGCACGTCGTGCTTGCCGAGGAACTCGACATAGGCCTCGGCCTTCTTGCGCGCCGTGATGTCGGTCAGCGACACCAGCACCTGGTCCCAGTCCGCCTCGCGCCCGGGGAATACCGACCACTGCATGAACACGTCGACGGCGCGGCCGTCGAGCGCGTAGTTGATGACTTCGCGCTGCTGCCACAGCCGGCCGTGCCACAGATCGATCAGCTGCTCGGCAAAGTGGATGCGCATGTCGTCGCGGAACACGTCGCCGAGCCGCGACAGCAGCGTGGCCTTGCTGTCCGCGCCGAACATCAGCAGGGTCTGCTGGTTGACGTCGAGCACGCGGATTTCCTGCATGCAGCGCGAGACAAAGTCAGGGTGGACGTTGAGGAAGGTGCGGAAGTCAGTGATGCCCGCGGCGCGCACCTCGTCGATCAGCACCTTGACCGCGCTGAAGTCCTCGACCCACAGCGACACCGGCGAATGCTCGAACAGGCCCAGCGCATACTGCTCGCTGCGGCGCAGCTCGCGCTCGCTGCGGCGCAGCTCGCGCTCGCTGCGCAGGCGCGGGGTGATGTCCTTGATCGACAGCAGCACCCGCTCCCAGGTCTGTTCGTGCCCCGGCATCACCGTGGCCTCGAGCTGGATGTCGAGCCGCGCGCCGTCCAGCGCGTAGTTGACGGTCTGGCTGGCAAAGCCGTTGGCGCCATCCCACAGTTGGCCGAGTTCTTCGACATGTTGCTCGAACATGTCGTCGCGAAAGACGGTGTCGAGGTTGGCCACCAGGTCGTCGAGGTCGGCCGCGCGGAACATCTCCAGCGTGCGCCGGTTCACCGCGATCACGCGGATCAGCGCGGAACACTGCGCCACCCGCCGCGGGTCGGCGCGCAGGTGCGCGCGCACGTCGGTGATGCCCTGCTGCCGCCATTGCGCGAAGCACTCGCGCACCGCACTGAAGTCTTCCAGCCACAGCGACACGGGTGCCAGCTGGAACAGGGCCTGGTAATCGTCGGGAAGGGTGCGGGTGGGGTCGCCGCTACCCTGGCCGGCGGACTGCGCCACGGATGTACTGGTCAAGGCCATTCTCCTTGTTCTTGTCGTGAAGGTGCGCGGCGGCCGTGGACAACCGATGCGATGCCGCCGGGGACCAGCCGGGCAGCCGCGTGCGCGCCAGCGCACTAGGATAGGCGAGCGGCCGGTAAAAGGGGAGGGTTGTTGCAAAACGGCGCCGGCCCGGGCGCCGGCCAACTCGGCTTCAGCCCGCCAGCCGCTGCACGATCGCGGCGAGCGTGCCGAGCGCGCGCTCGATCTGCGCCGAGCGCGGAGCACCGCAGTTGATGCGCAGGCAGTGGTCGAAGCGCCCGGCGTTGGAAAACATCACGCCCGGCATCACGCGGATGCCGGCCTGCAGCGCCTGGTCGAACACCGCCTCGGACGAGACCTGCGCGGGCAGCTCCACCCACAGGTGCATGCCGCCGCGCGGCGCGCCCAGCCGCGTGCCGGCCGGAAAGCCGGCGGCGATGGCCTGCGTGAACCATTCGCGCTGCGCACGCAGCCGCGAGCGCAGCCGGCGCAGGTGGCGGTCATGCGCGCCCGATGCCAGGAAATCGGCCGCGGCCATCTGCGACAGCATCTCGTTGGGCCGCGACAGTCCGAACTTCAGCATCTCGACGCGCGCCTGCCATCTGCCCGCGGCGATCCAGCCCAGCCGCATGCCGGGCGCCAGCACCTTGTGCAGCGACGCGCAGTGGATCACGTTGCCGCTGCCATCCCAGGCCTTGGCCGCGGCCGGCGTCGCGTCGCTGTCGGCGGTGGCGGAAAAGCAGTCGTCCTCGATCAGCGCGATGCCGCGCGTCTCGCACCATTGCACCAGCCGCGCCTTGTGCGCGTCGGGCATGATGCAGCCGAGCGGGTTCTGCAGGTTTGGCACCACCGCGACCGCGCGGATGTTGTCGTAGTGCTGCGCGGCCAGGTCCAGCGCCTCGAGCGAGATGCCGGTCTGCGGGCTGCATGGGATTTCCAGCGCGCGCATGCCCAGGCTTTCCAGGATCTGCAGCAGGCCGTAGTAGGTGGGGGACTCCACCGCGATCACATCGCCGGGGCCCGCCACCGCGCGCAGGGCCAGGTTCAGCGCCTCGGTGCAGCCGTTGGTGATGGCGATCTCTTCCGGGGCCAGCTGCATGCGGTTGCGCAGCGCCTGCCGTGCGATCGCTGCGCGCAGCGGCTGATAGCCGTCGGGCTCGACGCCCTCGCCGAACAGCTGCGGATGCCGGCGCAGCGCGCGGACCGCGGCACTGCGCAGGGCCTCGGTCGGGTACAGCGAGGGCGCGCAGTAGGCGCCGCCCAGGTTGGTGTGCACGTGCTCGTGCTGGCCGCGCGCGAGCAGGCCGGAAATGCGCTGGTGGATGCCGACATACTGGGCCGGATCGGGCAGCGCGGCGGTGGGTTCGGACAGCGCGGCCAGTGCTGCGCGCCGCGGCGCGGCAACGAAGTAGCCGGAGCGCGGCCGCGCTTCGAGCAGGCCGTCGCTTTCCAGTTGCCGGCAGGCCTGCAGCGCCGTCGACAGGCTTACGCCGTGCAGCGCCATCAGCGCGCGCACCGACGGCATGCGGTCGCCGGTGGCGAGCGTGCCGGAGTCGATGGCGCGGCGGTAATGGCCGGCAAGCTGGCGATAGAGCGGGGTAGTTTCCATGGCGGCATCGTGGCGCGGCGGGCCGCATCGGTACAGATACAGAGGCGGGGGCTCTGTATCGTAACAGGCGGAAATCCTGGTTGCTGTTCCGGTCGCGGCGGTGAGGTCGTGTGCCTGCCGCGCGCGACAGCCGGTCGATACGCTGGAGTCCTGTGCCAGCTACCGGAGTCCTGCCATGCCAAGCGATCTCAACCACGCCCCGACCGTGATGCCAGTGCCGGCCGGCCAGGCCCTGCGGCTGCATGTGGCGGCCGGCACCGTGCTGCATGCCGCCGCCGGCGAGATGGCGCTGGCGGGGCCGATGCAATGGCTCGCCGGCCACTGCCACGTGCCGCAGCGGCATTTGGGGGCGGGCGACACCTGGATCGCTCCCGCGCGCGGCTGGCTGACGGTGTCGGCGAGCCGGGGTGGAGCGTTGTCGGTCACGGTGCCGCCGGGTTGGCTGGCGCGGCTGCGGACGCGGCTGGCGTTGCCCTGGCACCGTCCCCGACCGGCTGCCCAGCCGGCCCCGCTGCGGATTCCCGACCCGGCGCGCCAAAGACGATAAAATTGCGCTCCGGCCGGCCTGGCACATTGGTGTGCCCAACCCCCCGGCCGCAGTTCCCGGGTTCCCCATGCTACGTCTAAGTGAAGTCAAACTCCCGCTCGACCATACCGAAAGCGACCTCGACGCCGCCGTGCGCGCCGGTGCCGCGCAGATCGGCGTCAAGGGAGACGGCCTGATCGGCTATACCGTATTCCGCCGTGCCCACGATGCGCGCAAGCGCTCGGATATCAAGCTGACCTACATCATCGATATCGAAGTGAGCGACGAGGCCGCGGCCATCCGCCGCATGGCCGGCAAGCCGAACTGGAGCGTGACGCCCGACATGGCGTACCACTTCGTCGCGCGCGCGCCGCAGGGCGGTACGCATCCGCGCCCGGTGGTGATCGGCATGGGCCCGTGCGGCCTGCTGGCCGGCCTGATCCTGGCGCAGTCCGGCTTCCGCCCCATCATCCTGGAGCGCGGCAAGGAAGTGCGCGAGCGCACCAAGGACACCTTCGGCCTGTGGCGCAAGAGCGTGCTCAATCCCGAGTCGAACGTGCAGTTCGGAGAAGGCGGCGCCGGCACTTTCTCGGACGGCAAGCTGTACAGCCAGATCAAGGACCCGAAGCACTACGGCCGCAAGGTGCTGAACGAGTTCGTGCGCGCCGGCGCGCCGGAAGACATCCTGTTCAAGGCGCGCCCGCATATCGGCACCTTTCGCCTGGTGAGCATGGTCGAGAAGATGCGCGCGGAGATCATCGAGCTGGGCGGCGAGATCCGCTTCGAAACCCGCGTCGACGACATCGATATCGATGGCGGCCGGGTGCGCGGCCTGAAGCTGTCCAACGGCGAGTACCTCGAGGCCGACCACGTCATCATGGCGGTGGGCCACAGCGCGCGCGACACCTTCCAGATGCTGCACGAGCGCGGCGTGTTCATGGAGGCCAAGCCGTTCTCGCTGGGCTTCCGCATCGAACATCCGCAGGGGCTGATCAACCGCAGCCGCTTTGGCAAGTTCGCGGGCAACAAGCTGCTGGGCGCGGCCGACTACAAGGTGGTGCATCACTGCAGCAATGGCCGTTCGGTGTACAGCTTCTGCATGTGCCCGGGCGGCACCGTGGTGGCCGCGGCGTCGGAGCCCGGCCGCGTGGTGACCAACGGCATGAGCCAGTACAAGCGCGCCGAGCGCAACGCCAATGCCGGCATCGTGGTCGGCATCACGCCGGAAGACTACCCGGGCGGCCCGCTGGCCGGCATCGAGTTCCAGCGCAAGTGGGAAGAGCGCGCGTTCGAGCTGGGCGGGCGCAACTACAACGCGCCGGGCCAGCTGGTCGGCGACTTTATCGCCGGCCGCGCCTCGACCTCGCTGGGCTCGGTCGAGCCTTCCTACAAGCCGGGCGTGACGCCGACCGACCTGAGCACGTCGTTGCCCGACTACGTGATCGAGGCGATCCGCGAAGGCATTCCCGAAATCGACAAGAAGCTGCCGGGCTTCGCGCTGCACGACGCGGTGCTGACCGGGGTCGAGACGCGCACCTCGTCGCCGCTGCGCATCCGCCGCAACCACGACGACTACCAGAGCATCAACGTCAAGGGCTTGTACCCCGCGGGCGAGGGCGCGGGCTATGCGGGCGGGATCTATTCCGCGGCAATCGACGGCATCGAAGTGGCCGAGGCGGTGGCGCTCAGCATCGTCGGCGGCAGGGCGGTTTAAGCCTGCGTCCTGAGATAAGCCGCGGCTCCCAGCGCCGCGGTGCGGCCGCTGGCGAAGCATGCCGTCAGCAGGTAGCCGCCGGTGGGCGCTTCCCAGTCCAGCATCTCGCCCGCGCAGAACACGCCGGGCACGGCGCGCAGCATCAGGCTGGCATCCATCGCTTCGAAGCGCACGCCGCCGGCGCTGCTGATGACTTCGTCGATCGGGCGCGGGCGCAGCACGCGCAAGGGCAGCGCCTTCAGCGACACGGCCAGCGTGCCGGGATCGAGCATGGCGTCGCGGGACAGGCATTCGCGCAGCAGGCCGGCCTTGACGCCGGTGATGCCGAGCCGGCTCTGCAAGTGGCTCGACAGCGAACGCGAGCCGCGCGGATGCTCGACCTGCGCGCTGACCTGTTCGGCGCTGTGCGACGGCAGCAGGTCGAGGTGGATGGTGGCCTCGCCATCGGCTTCGATGCGGTCGCGGATCGGCGCCGACAGTGCATAGACCAGGCTGCCTTCGATGCCGTCGCGGCTGATGACGAATTCGCCCTGGCGATAGTGCGCTTTCCCTTCGCGGTCGTTCAGCGCGATCGCCACCGGCTTGACCGGCGCGCCGGCAAAGCGGGCGGCAAAGTCCTCGCTCCATGCCACGTCGAACCCGCAGTTGGCCGGCCGCAGCGGCGCGATCTCGACGCCGCGCCCGGCCAGCCGCGGCAACCATGCGCCATCGGAACCCAGCCTGGCCCAGCTTGCGCCACCCAGCGCCAGCACCACGGCGCGTGCGCGCACGACCGTGTCGCCGTGCGGCGTGGCAAAGCGCAGCGCATGCCCCGTGCCGTCTCCATCGTCCCAGCCCAGCCAGCGATGCCGCATATGGAACTGCACGCCCGACTCGCGCAGCCGGTGCAGCCAGGCGCGCAGCATCGGCGCGGCCTTCATGTCGGTCGGAAAGACGCGGCCGGAGCTGCCGACGAAGGTCTCGATGCCCAGCCCATGCACCCAGTCGCGCAGCGCCTGCGCGCCGAAGCCGGCCAGCATCGGCGCCAGCTGCGCGGTGCGCGCGCCGTAGCGGCCCAGGAAGGCCGGCTCCGGCTCGGCATGGGTCAGGTTCATGCCGCCCTTGCCGGCCATCAGGAACTTGCGCCCGACCGACGGCATTGCGTCATAGACCGCCACGCTGGCGCCCTGCGCCGCCAGCACTTCGGCCGCCATCAGCCCGGCCGGGCCGCCGCCGATGACGGCGACGTCGGGAGTGGCATGGTCAGGGGCGGGCGTGGCGGTAGAGGGCATCGGCGGGGCTCGGCAGGGCAGGGGTGTTTCCGCCGCGGATTATAGAGCCTGCGGCAGCGCTAGAATGACGGTTTGCCGCACCTTGCCATCATGTCTTCCGCCACGCACTCCGCCAGCCACCCCGACGATGCCGTCATTGCCGCCACCCGCCATTGGCTCGAGCGCGCGGTGATCGGGCTCAACCTGTGCCCGTTCGCCAAGAGCGTGTACGTGAAGGAGCAGGTGCGTTATGTGGTCAGCCCCGTCGCAGAGGCGCCCGACGTGATGGATGACCTGGAGCGCGAACTGCGC
Source organism: Cupriavidus mimosae (assembly GCF_023952485.1). Lineage (NCBI taxonomy): Bacteria > Pseudomonadati > Pseudomonadota > Betaproteobacteria > Burkholderiales > Burkholderiaceae > Cupriavidus > Cupriavidus mimosae. Next base: position 247,955 of record NZ_JALHRY010000011.1, read on the forward strand.
CTGCTGGCCGATGCCGACCCCGCGCAGGTCGACACCACCCTGCTTATCCTGCCGCACGCGGTGGCCGATTTCCTCGACTTCAACGACCTGCTGTACTTCGCCGAGCGCCTGCTCGCCAGCCTGGGGCTGGAAGGCACGCTGCAGATCGCCAGCTTCCATCCGCACTACCAGTTTGCCGGGACCGAGCCGGACGATATCGAGAACTACACCAACCGCGCGCCGTACCCCATCCTGCACCTGCTGCGCGAGGATTCGATCGCGCGCGCGGCGGCGGCGTTTCCCGATGCGGCGGACATCTACGAGCGCAACCAGGCGGTCATGCGCCGCCTCGGCCACGAGGGCTGGCAACGCTGGATGGCGGGTGACGATGAGCCGGGGCCCGGGCCTGGATCCGAGCCCGGGAAGCCGTAGTTACGCCGCTACCGGCGCGGTGAAGAAGCGCTCGCGCATTTCTTCCAGCCCCAGCCGGGCCAGCACCTCTTCCAGCCGCTCGGCCGGACGGCGGCGCGGCAGGTCCTTGTACTGCGCGATGATCAGTTCGTTCTTCATCGAGTGTTCCCAGCCCACCAGCTCGGTCACGCTTACCTGGTAGCCGTGCGCCTCCAGCTGCAGGCAACGCAGCACGTTGGTCACCTGGCTGCCGAACTCGCGCGTATGCAGCGGGTGGCGCCAGATCTCCGTGAGCGGATTGCCCGCCAGCAGCTTGCCCTTGTGCTTGCGCAGCACGCTCGCCACCTCGGCCTGGCAGCACGGCACCAGCACGATGTGCTGCGCGCGCTTGGCCAGTGCGAAGCGGATGGCGTCATCGGTGGCGGTATTGCACGCATGCAGCGCGGTGACCACGTCGACGGTGGGCGGCAGCTGCGGCGAGGTGATCGAATCCGCCACCGACAGGTTCAGGAAAGACATCCCCGGAAACCCCAGCCGCGCCGCCAGCGCCTGCGAGGTCTTCACCAGTTCTTCGCGGGTCTCGATGCCGTAGATGTGCGAGTCGTCCTGCAGGGCCTTGAAGAACAGGTCATACAGGATGAAGCCCAGATACGACTTGCCGGCGCCGTGGTCTACCAGCGTGACGCGGCCGCGCGCGGCCTTGACTTCCTGCAGCAGCGGTTCGATGAACTGGAACAGGTGGTAGACCTGCTTGAGCTTGCGCCGGCTGTCCTGGTTCATCTTGCCGTCGCGCGTCAGGATATGGAGTTCCTTGAGCAGCTCGATGGACTGGCCGGGGCGGATTTCGTGGGTGTTTGACATGGAGGGGGACTGCACAGGCTGCGGGGCGCGGCGCGCCCCCGGAATGGCGACAGTTTACCGAAAAGTCGCCCGGCGGCCGCCGGGGCTTACCGTGTGCGCTAAAGTTCCCGGCGCACCTGCCGTTGGTGATGAATCGATAACAAGCAGAGCGCCGGCTTCCGCCGTCGCCGCCAGACGATTCAGGGGACGCATGACGCATGAATCGGGACTGCGCCTGGAGCTTGCCGAGCCGGGCGAACAGGTGCACGCACGCTACACGCCGCAGCCGGGCCGCCTGCCGCCGGACCCGGCCAGCCTGCGCCAATGCCTGGCCGACCTGGGCTGGTCCGGCGCGCGGCTGGATGCGCGCGCGGTGGCGCAGTTCCTGGCGCAATGCCAGCGGGCCGAGCATGAGATCGACGCCACCATCGGCGCCCTGGTCGACGGCGCGTTCGAGCTCGATATCACCGCCGACGGCCTGGCCGTGCGGCTGACGCTGATGCCAGCGGAGGGCGGCCGGCCGGTCAGCGCGGACGAGATCCGCCGCGCCATGGCGGAGCGCGGCGTGGTGGCGCCGATCCAGTCGCTCGCACTGGACGCGGCACTGGCCGAAGGCGGCTGCGAATTGCGCACCATTGCCGCAGGCATCTCGCCGCGGCAGGGCGAGCCCGCGCGCTTCATCAGCCTGCTGGAGCCGCGCAAGCCGGCGCACAGCGACGTCGATGCCGGCAAGCTCGATCTGCGCGAGCTGGGCAACCTGCTGCTGGTCAGCCCCGGCACGCCGCTGATGCGGCGCATTGCGGCGGTGCCGGGCCATGCCGGCGTCGACGTGTTCGGCAAGCCGATTGCCGCCGATGCGGTCGACGACCCGCCATTTGCCGAGGGCCTGACCGGCGCGGCGGCGGATGCGGACGACCCCGGACTGCTGCGCGCGGTGATTGCCGGATCGCCGGTGGTCGGCGTATACGGCATCTCGGTCAGCCCCGTGGTGCAGGTCGAATCGGTGGACCTGCACTCCGGCAACGTGGCGTTCGATGGCACCCTGCGCGTGTCGGGCGACATCCGCACCGGCATGTCGGTCAATGTCAGCGGCGACGTGGTGGTCGAAGGCACCATCGAAGCCGCCAGCGTCGAGGCCGGCGGCGACGTCATCGTCAAGGGCGGCATTATCGGCAAGTCCGAAAGCGCCCATGCCGAAGGCGGCATCAGCCGCGCCAGCGTGCGCTGCAAGGGCGCGGTGAAGGCGCGCTTCATCGAGAATGCGGTGGTCGAGGCCGGCACCGAGGTCACCGTCGACAGCGGCATCCGCCAGAGCGATGTCGCCGCCGGCCAGCGCATCGTGGTGGGCGGCACCGGTGTGCAGGGCAGCATCAGCGGCGGCCGCAGCCGGGCCTTGCTGGCGGTGCGCGCCGCGGTGCTGGGCGCGCCGGCCGGCACCGCCACCAGCATCCAGGTGGGCCTCAATCCCTATGCCGACGCGCAGCGCGACGCGCTCGAGGCCAAGCGCCGGCGCATGCTGGAGGAGCAGAACAAGGTCAGGCAGCTGGTGGACTTCTTTGCCAAGCACCCGGAGCGCGCCGTCGGCGACCTGCGCGAAAAGGCGCGCGCGACGCTGTTCAAGCTGTCGCGCGAGATGTTTGAACTGGAGGCGCGCCTGAGCGAACTGGGACAGCAGATGCAGCCTGCCGCCGATGCCGTCATCGACGCCGCGCGGCGCATCCATGGCGGGGTCACGCTGCAGGTGGGCAGTCGCGTGCTCAAAGTGATGGAAGACAAGCCCGGTGGCCAGATCCGGCTGCTCGACGACCGCATTACGGTCGGCTGAATCGTGCGCTGGCTCGATCCCGCTTTGATCCGTGGGGATTTGTACTATCCTGCAGGTATGTCCTGGGGTGCCGCAGGATGGGCGACCGAGCTAGCGTTGGGCAATGAATGCAGAAGCGGATCAGCACTCTGTGGAAGCGTTACACCGAACCGACACACGTGGCACTTGATTGAACGGGAAGGCCAGCCATCGCGCTGGCCTTTCTGTTTTTGCGCCGGCCCTTTTGCAAGTATCGCAAGCACCGGAAGCGTGGCACGGTAGGCTTGCGGTTTATGCCGCCCACAGCCGCAACTCGTGCAGTCCGCTGCGCGCCACGCGTGTGCCAAGCGCGCTTCCCTGTGCTTCGAACATGGCTTGCAGCCATGCCATGTCGACTTCGCGCGCATACGCCAGCCGGAAGTGGCTGCGCCGCAAGGGCACCAGCCGCAGGTCCGCGCTGCCGCCGCCATCGAAGCTGACGAATGCCATCAGCGCCAGGTCCGGGCGGTAGGTATCGTATCCGCCGATGCCCTCGTAGTCGTTGATGAAATCGCCGCAGCCATACAGGATCGGCTTGCCTCCATGCAGCTCGATGCCGAGCGGGTGATGCGAGGAATGCCCGTGCACGATGTCGATGCCGGCGTGCTCGACCAGCGCACGGGCGAAGGCGCGTTGCGCGGGATCGATGTGGTAGCCCCAGTTCGGGCCCCAGTGGATCGACAGCACCATCACATCGCCGGGGCGGCGCAGCTGATGGGCCTGCGCGGCAATGCGCTGCTGCGAGGCCGCGGACCAGTCGTCCAGCAGGTTCACGCCCGAGTGCCCGGCGGTGGCGCGCCACGCCGCCGGCGTGCCGGCGTTAGTCATGGCGAAGGCGAGCACCACCACGCGACCACCGCCGGGCCGAGGCAGCACCGCGGCGCGGGCCGCGCTGGCCTCGTCGGGACCGGCGCCGGCGCGCGCGATGTGCGCGCCGTCCAGTGCGTCGAGCGTATCGGCCAGGCCCGCGCGGCCCCAGTCCAGCACATGGTTGTTGGCAAGTACCGCGCAGTCGATGCCGGCGGCCTGCAGGCAATCCACATTGCGCGGATGCATGCGGTAGTGCACGGACTTGCCGGGCCAGGCATCGTCGCTGGTGGTAATGGCGGTTTCCAGGTTGGCGATGCGCGGCCGCGCCGCACGGCTTGCCAGTTCCGCCAGCGCATCGCCCCACGGATAGTCGGGCCCCGCCGGGCGCGCGATCGGGCCGGCCTTGCGTTCCGCCAGGCGCACGTAGTCGAGCGCGGAATGCACATACGATTCATGCAGCAGCGGCTGGCTGGGATGCGCCAGGATCTGGTCGATGCCGCGACCGGTCATCACGTCGCCGCACAGGAACAGGGGAGGTTGGCTGGGAGTATCCATCGTGCAGGCGCACGGCGCGCGGGCACCGTGCCTCCATGATAGGCCGCGCGGCCACGCTGCATCCGGGCCCACCCGCGGAATGCGCCGCGCGCGGCGCGCATTTACATTCGCGCGGTGCCTGCCTTAAATGATGAAGTCATCGGTCTTCGTGGCCATTTTTTTGCTCCTGACGCCGCGTGTCGTCCGATGTTTACAACTCGGGAGGCAGATCATGGCCCAGCCATCGCAGGAACATATTGAAGCACTCAAGGCGCAGCTGCGCGGACGCTTGCTGCAGCCGGGCGACGGCGGCTATGACGACGCGCGCCGGATCTGGAACGCGATGATCGATCGCCACCCACAGTGGATCGTGCAGGCCGCGGGCGCTGCCGACGTTGTGGCGGCGGTGAACTTTGCGCGCGAGCACGGCGTGCTGCTGTCGGTACGCGGCGGCGGCCACAATATCGGCGGGCTGGCGATCTGCGAGGGCGGCATGGTGCTGGACCTGTCGACGATGCGCTCGGTGCGCGTCGATCCCCACGCGCAGCGCGCGTGGGTGGAGCCGGGCGCCACGCTGCGCGACTTCGACCATGAAGCGCAGGCGCAGGGCCTGGCCACGCCGCTCGGCATCAATTCCACCACCGGCGTGGCCGGGCTGACGCTGGGCGGCGGCTTCGGCTGGCTCAGCCGCAAGTTCGGCACCACGGTCGACAACCTGGTGTCGGCGCAGGTGGTTACCGCCGACGGCAAGCTGGTGCGTGCCAGCAGCGACGAGAACGCCGACCTGTTCTGGGCGCTGCGTGGCGGCGGCGGCAACTTCGGCGTGGTGACGATGTTCGAGTTCCGGCTGCATCCGGTGGGACCGCAGGTCTATGGCGGACTGATCGTCTATCCGCTGGAGCAGGCCGCCAGCGTGCTGCCGGCCTATCGCGAACTGTATGAATCGATGCCCGATGAACTGACTGTGTGGGTGGTGCTGCGGCAGGCGCCGCCGCTGCCGTTCCTGCCGCCCGAGGTGCACGGCAAGCCGGTGGCCGCGCTGGCGATCTGCTATATCGGTCCCCCGGAGCAGGGGCCGCAGCTGGTCGAGCCGCTGCGCCGGCTCGGCACGCCGTATGGCGAGCACCTGGGGCCGATGCCGCTCACCGCGTGGCAGCAGGCCTTCGATCCGCTGCTGACGCCTGGCGCGCGCAACTACTGGAAGTCGCATAACTTTGGCGGGCTGGACGACGGGCTGATCGCGATGCTGATCGAGCAGATCGGCAAGCTGCCATCGCCGCAATGCGAGGTCTTTATCGGCGCGATGGGCGGGCAGACCAACCGCGTCGCGCCCGACGCCACCGCCTACGCCAACCGCGACGCCAAGTTCATCATGAACCTGCACGGGCGCTGGGACAGCCCCGCGGACGACGACCGGTGCATCGGCTGGGCGCGCGAGGTGTTCCGCGCGGCGGCGCCGTTCGCGCTGGGCAGCGTCTATGTCAACTTCCTCACCCAGGAGGAGGTGGACCGCGTCGGCGCTGCCTATGGGCCGAACTACGACCGGCTGGTGGAAGTGAAGCGGCGCTACGATCCCGATAACCTGTTCCGCCATAACCACAATATCAATCCCGCGGGCTGAAAGGCGTATCACGTGGCGGGCTGGAGCGGGGCAGGGCGACCTGCTCCGCCTTCACGCGGCTGCAATACGGCCATGCCAGCATCGCCGCGACCGCGTTGTATCCACAGGGAGAGCAAGCAGATGAGACCGGGCGAAGCAGAGCTGGTGCGGCGCATCCACAACGAGGTGGCCGACTACTACGACGAAGAGATCGAACTGGAACTGGACGACCGCGAGGCCAGCGAGGCCTTCGGCGATCCCGTGCACCTGGACGACCAGGCCGAGCAGGACAGCCGCCGGAAATATTTCCGCGAGCTGTTCCGGCTGCAAGGCGAACTGGTGCGGCTGCAGAGCTGGGTCGCCGCCACCGGGCACAAGGTCGTGATCCTGTTCGAGGGGCGCGACGCCGCCGGCAAGGGCGGCGTGATCAAGCGCATCACCCAGCGGCTGAACCCGCGCGTGTGCCGCGTTGCCGCGCTGCCCGCGCCCAACGACCGCGAACGCACCCAGTGGTACTTCCAGCGCTACGTCGCGCACCTGCCCGCCGCCGGCGAGATCGTGCTGTTCGACCGCAGCTGGTACAACCGCGCCGGCGTCGAGCGCGTGATGGGCTTCTGTACCGACGACCAGTACGAAGAGTTCTTCCGCTCCGTGCCCGAATTCGAAAAGATGCTGGTGCGTTCCGGCATCCAGGTGATCAAGTACTGGTTCTCGATCACGCACGACGAGCAGCGCCTGCGCTTCCTCAGCCGCATCCATGACCCGCTCAAGCAGTGGAAGCTCAGCCCGATGGACCTGGAATCGCAGCGCCGCTGGGAAGACTACACCCGGGCCAAGGAGATCATGCTCGAGCGCACCCACATCGCCGAGGCGCCATGGTGGGTGGTGCAGGCCGACGACAAGAAGCGCGCGCGGCTGAACTGCATCCATCACTTTCTGAGCCTGGTGCCGTATGCGGAAGTGGAATCCCCCACGGTAGTGCTGCCCGGGCGCGAGCGACACGAGGATTACGTGCGCCAGCCGGTGCCAAAGGAGATGATCGTGCCGGAGGTGTACTGAGCGATGCTCGGGGCCTAGGGTATCCACGGGGTGCGCCATCGGCCCCATGCCGAAGGCGGCTACCTATAATGAAAACGGCCACCCCGACATCCGCGGCGGCCGTGATCGTGGAACTGCTAGCTTTCTGGGCGGCCATGCTTGCCGCCTATCTCCTGATGAAGCGTGCCGGCTGCTTCAGCCAGCCGGTGCTCTATCCCGATCTGGATCACCCCTTCCGCTACTGGTGGGCGCAACGGCTGGGGCGCCAGCCGGCGGCATTGCCGCTGCCCCCCTGTACACCGCCGTCATCGCAAGAACGCAGGCAACAAAAAACCCGGAGAGCGTGACGCTGTCCGGGTTTGAGCGGGGCTGGGCCCTGGAATTCTGGTGGTGCCGAAGAGAGGAATCGAACCCCCGACCTTCTCATTACGAATGAGCTGCTCTACCGACTGAGCTACTTCGGCAACATGTTCCGGCGATCTGGAACAGCCCGCAATAGTAGCAGCGTTTCCCGGCCTTGTGAAGCCCTTTTGTGTCGCCGATGTCATCCGGCGCCGGCACGAAAAACGGGGCGCGGAGCGCCCGTTTCAGGCTGGCCTTGGCCGGAATCAGGCCTTGGCTTGCGCTTCCTGGTGGTAGCGCGTAACGCGCTCCACTTCGTTCTTCGAGCCCAGGATCACCGAGACGCGCTGGTGCAGCTTTTCCGGCTGCACGTCGAGGATGCGCTGCTCACCGTTGGTGGCGGCGCCGCCGGCCTGTTCGACCAGCATCGCCATCGGGTTGGCCTCGTACATCAGGCGCAGCTTGCCGGGCTTTTCCGGCTCGCGCTTGTCCCACGGGTACATGAAGATGCCGCCGCGGGTCAGGATGCGGTGCACGTCGGCGACCATCGAGGCCACCCAGCGCATGTTGAAGTTCTTGCCGCGCGGGCCTTCGTCGCCAGCCAGGCACTCGTCGATGTACTTGCGCACCGGCGGGGCCCAGTGGCGCATGTTCGACATGTTGATGGCGAATTCCTTGGTGTCTTCCGGAATCGTGACGTTGGACTGGGTCAGCACGAAGCTGCCGGCCTCGCGGTCCAGCGTGAACATGTGCACGCCGTTGCCGACCGTCAGCACCAGCGTGGTCTGCGGGCCGTACACGGCGTAGCCGGCGGCGACCTGGTGCGTGCCGGGCTGCAGGAAGTCGGCCTCGGTCACGGTCTGGCCCGGCTTGGGCATGTGCAGCACCGAGAAGATAGTGCCGATCGAGACGTTGACGTCGATGTTCGACGAGCCGTCGAGCGGGTCGAACATCAGCAGGTATTCGCCCTTCGGGTAGCGGTTGGGAATCTCGTAGAACGATTCCATTTCTTCCGACGCCATCGCGGCCAGGTGGCCGCCCCATTCGTTGGCGTCGAGCAGCACTTCGTTGGCGATCACGTCCAGCTTCTGCTGGGTTTCGCCCTGGACGTTGCCGGTGCCGGCCGAGCCAAGCACGCCGGCGAGGGCGCCCTTGCTGACGGCGTTGGAAATGGCCTTGCAGGCGCGCGCGACCACTTCGATCAGCAGCCGCAGTTCGGGCTGGATGGTGTTGTGCTTGCGCTGCTCCTCGACCAGGTAGCGGGTCAGGCTGATGCGAGTCATGGTTGGTTCTCCTTGGATGGCCGCAATTCTACATGCCCGGCCGTGCCGGGCCGGGCATCGGGGACGTCGGCCGGCCGCGCTCAGCCGGCCAGCGCCTTGCCGACGATCTCGCGCACGTCGCGCGACAGCGTGCTGCAGGCGGCGACGCGTTCCAGCTCGGCGCGCATGCGGTCGCGCAACGCCAGTTCATATTTCTGCCAGCGGTCCATCACCCGCGCCAGGCGCGCCGCCACCTGGGGGTTGATGGCGTCCAGCGCCAGCACCTGGTCGGCCCAGAAGCGGTAGCCCGAGCCGTCCTCGGCGTGGAACTGCGCCGGGTTGCCGGAGCAGAAGCTGAAGATCAGCGAGCGCGCGCGGTTGGGGTTGCGCAGGTTGAAGGCGGGATGCTCCATCAGCGCGCGCACGGTGTCGATGGTGCGCTTGCCCGCGTGCGGGCCACCGGCCTGCGGGCCGACGCTGCCGCGCTGCATGCCTTGCAGCGAGAACCATTTGTCGATCACCAGCGCGTCGTCTTCGAAGCGCTGGTAGAAGTCCGCCAGCGCATGCTCGCGGCCGGGGGCGAAGCTGTTGACCAGTGCCGACAGCGCGGCGAAGCGGTCGGTCATGTTATCGGCCTGCTGGTATTGCTGGTCGGCCAGCGTCTGCATCGCGGCGTCGCCGCTGTCGGCCAGGTAGCCGAGCGCGAGGTTGCGCAGCGCGCGCTTCGCCGCCGAGGCGGCATCGGGCGAATACGGGCCCGGCGTGGCATTGGCTTCGTAGGCGGCCAGCCAGTCCGCCTGCAGCGCGCGCGCCAGGCCTTCGCGCATGAACTGGCGCGCGCGGTGGATGGCGGCGGGATCGGCCACGCCCATGCGCTCGGCCAGGTAGGCCTCGGCGGGCAACACCAGGGCCTGCTCGCGGAAGGCGGGGTTGAGCGTGTCGTCGGTCAGCACCGCGCGCATGGCGCGCACCAGTGCGGGATCGAGCCTGAGCTCGCGCCCGGCCTGCACGTCGGCCACCAGCTGCAGCAGCGCCCGCGTGGCCAGGCGCTGGCCGGCTTCCCAGCGGTTGAAGGCATCGCTGTCGTGCGACAGCTGGAAGGTCAGCTGCGCGTCGGTGTACTCGGCATCGACGATCACCGGCGCGGAGAAATTGCGCAGCAGCGACGGCAGCGGGGCCTCGGCGCCGCGCGGCAGGTTGATGAAGCGGAAGCTCTGCTCGGCCTGGGTGAAGTCGAGCACGCGCGTGGTGCCTGCGGGCGCGCTTTCGCCTTCCAGCTGCAGCGGCAGGTCGTTGCCGTCGGCGCCCAGCAGGCCGAGCGCGAACGGGATATGGAAGGGCTGCTTGTCGGGCGTGCCGGTACGGGTCTCGATGCCGACCTTGGGGCAGCGCTGCGACAGCGTCAGCGTCAGGCTGCCGTCGTCGCCGTTCCACGCGGTGCGCGCGGTCACCACCGGCGTGCCGGCCTGGCTGTACCAGAGCCCGAACTGGCTCAGGTCGCGGCCGTTGGCATCGGCCATGGCGGCGCGGAAGTCGTCGCAGGTCACGGCCTGCCCGTCATGGCGCTGGAAGTACAGGTCCATGCCCTTGCGGAAGCCGTCGCGGCCCAGCAGGGTCTGATACATGCGCACCACCTCGGCGCCTTTCTCGTACACCGTGACGGTGTAGAAGTTGTTGATCTCTTCATAGCTGTCGGGGCGCACCGGGTGCGCCATCGGGCCGGCGTCCTCGGGGAACTGCACCTGGCGCAGCACGCGCACGTCCTCGATGCGCTTGACCGCGCGTCCCGATTCCGAGCCCATCATGTCGGCCGAGAATTCCTGGTCGCGGAACACCGTCAGGCCTTCCTTCAGCGACAGCTGGAACCAGTCGCGGCAGGTCACGCGGTTGCCGGTCCAGTTGTGGAAGTACTCGTGGCCGACCACCGCCTCGATATTGGCGAAGTCGGTGTCGGTGGCGGTTTCCGCGTTGGCCAGCACGTACTTGGTGTTGAAGATGTTCAGGCCCTTGTTCTCCATCGCGCCCATGTTGAAGTCGCCCACGGCGACGATCATGAAGCGCTCGAGATCCAGCTCCAGCCCGAAGCGGCGCTCGTCCCAGCGGATCGAATGGACCAGCGAATCCATTGCGTGGCGGGTCTTGTCGAGATCGCGCGGCTCGACCCACACCTGCAGCAGCTTGTCCTTGCCGGAGGCGGACCGGATCCGTTGCTCGATGCATTCGAGCTTGCCCGCGACCAGCGCGAACAGGTAGGACGGCTTGGGGAACGGGTCTTCCCACACGGCTTCGTGGCGGCCGTCGTGCAGTTCGCGCTGGCTCACCAGGTTGCCGTTGGACAGCAGCACCGGATAGGCGGCGCGGTCGGCGCGCAGCGTGACGCGGTAGGTCGCCATCACGTCGGGGCGGTCGAGGAAATAGGTGATGCGGCGGAAGCCCTCGGCCTCGCACTGGGTGAAGAAGTTGCCGTTGGACACATAGAGGCCCGACAGCGTGGTATTGGCCGCGGGCTGGCACGCGGTGGTGATTTCCAGCGTGCCCTGCGCCGGCAGGCCGGCAAGCGTCAGCGTGCCGCCATCCTGGGTGGCGTTGGCCACGGGCTTGCCGTCCAGGCTGACGCCGATCAGTTCGAGTTCTTCGCCGGCCAGCACCAGCGGCGCGTCGGGGGCGCTTGCCGTGCGCGCGAAGCGCAGCGTGCTGGTGACGACGGTGCGCTGGGGATCGAGCTCCAGCACCAGCGCGGCGTGGTCGATGGCGAACGGCGGCGGGGTATAGTCCTTGCGATAGACGGTAACGGGCGTGTCGGTGCGCAGCATGGAGGGATCCTGTCTTCGGAAGACCGTTAGGAAAAGGGGGCGGCCACGCGCGTGCAAGCAGAGCATGGCGCTGAAGTCCTCATTGTAGCCAAGGGGTCGCGGCGCGGTCTGGCCGGCGCCGCACCAAGCGGGCACGGGGAATTCCGCGGGGCCGGCGTGGTCTCAGAGACACGCAGGGTTTCAGTGGACAGAAGAGCGAGGTAGCACTATGTGGCAGCGCGCAGGCGGTGTCGGCAATGAAAGGGCAGTGGGACGGTGGCCGGGGCCGCGCAGGATATGGGGCGCGCTGGCGCTGCTGGCGGCGCTGCTGCTGACGGGATGCGCCAGCACCGTGACCACCGATGTCACGGCGTTCCGCCAGCCCGGCTGGCAAAACGACGCGCCGCGCACCTACAGCTTCGAGCGCAGCGCCGAGCAGGCGGCCCAGCTCGACCGGCAGACCTATGAACAATGGCTGGCGGCGGCGCTGGCCGAGCTCGGCTTCGAGCAGGTGCCGGCCCGGCAGGCGCGCTACCTGGTCAGCATGGACTACGACTCGGCGCCGGGGCTGGTGCGCGTGGCCGAGACGGTCTACCCGGACCCGTGGTATGGCCCGTGGGGCCCGTACTGGGGCCCGTACTGGGGACCGGGTTATTACCGGCCGTGGGGTCCCTGGGGACCATGGGGCCCTTGGGGTCCGGGCTACTGGCCGCCGCAGACGGTGGTGCGCGACGTGCCGGTGACGTTCTCGAGCCTGCGGGTTTATTTCAGGGATGCGGCCAGCGGCAAGCGGGTCTGGCAGGTCACGGCGCAGAACCAGGCCGAGAACAGCAGCCTGCCGGCGATGATGCCCTACCTGATCCGCAGTGCCTTCACCGACTTCCCGTCCGACAGCGGCCGTCCGCGTCGGGTGACGCTGGAGGTGGAGAAGAGCGCCAGGTAAGGCGACAACCTGGGCAGCAAAACCGGACCGGTCCGGCCGCTCCGTGCAATGCGTGCGGATGCATGCAGGAGCATGCTTCTGCACTGCAATTGCATACCCAATGGTAAAAGCTGTTTAACGGCCAGAATCCGCCCAAAATGCGGCCTGCAGGCGTGCAGCGGTGGTACTTTGCGCGGGCGCGTGGGCTAGAATAGCTGCTCGATTTTTCCGGCCTGGCGGCCGGAATCGTCAGTTTCGCTGCCAGAGCTTGTCCTTCGCTGCCGGCTTGTCGCTTGAGCCGGGCCGAACCATGGCGGGAGAGGGGCGCTTCCGGTCCGGGCCATTTTCCGGACGAGCCAATGAGCAGCAAGAACGGCGGTGATGCACCGCAACATGCCCCGAACAGTCCTGAAGCGCAGCTGCGCCTCGCCGCGCTGGAATACCACCGCAGCCCGACCAAGGGCAAGATCCAGGTCACCGCGACCAAGGCGCTGTCCAACCAGCGCGACCTGTCGCTGGCCTATTCGCCGGGCGTAGCCTACGCCTGCGAGGAAATCGCCAAGGATCCCGCCACCGCCGCCGAGTACACCTCGCGCGCCAACCTGGTGGCCGTGGTCACCAACGGCACCGCGGTGCTGGGTCTGGGCGACATCGGCCCGCTGGCCGGCAAGCCGGTGATGGAGGGCAAGGGCTGCCTGTTCAAGAAGTTCGCCGGCATCGACGTGTTCGACATCGAACTCGACGCGCGCGACCCGGACCAGATCGTCGAGATCGTCGCCGCGCTGGAGCCCACGCTGGGCGGCGTAAACCTCGAAGACATCAAGGCGCCGGAGTGCTTCTACATCGAGCAGAAGCTGCGCGAGCGCATGAACATTCCGGTGTTCCATGACGACCAGCACGGCACCGCGATCATCTCGGCGGCGGCGCTGCTCAATGGCCTGAAGGTGGTCGGCAAGGACATCGCCAAGGTGAAGATGGCGGTGTCGGGCGCCGGCGCCGCGGCGATCGCCTGCCTGGACACCATGGTGAGCCTGGGCGTGAAGCGCGAGAACATCTCGGTGGTCGACTCCAAGGGCGTGATCTATGTGGGCCGCGACGCCAACATGGAGGCCAACAAGGCCCGCTACGCGCAGGACACCTCGGCCCGCACGCTGGCCGACATCGTCAAGGGCGCCGACGTGTTCCTGGGCTGCTCGACCGCCGGCGTGCTGACCGGCGACATGGTCAAAACCATGGCCGACCAGCCCATCATCCTGGCGCTGGCCAACCCCGAGCCGGAAATCCGCCCGGAAGTGGCCAAGGCCGCGCGCCCGGACTGCATCATCGCCACCGGCCGTTCGGACTACCCGAACCAGGTCAACAACGTGCTGTGCTTCCCGTACATCTTCCGCGGCGCGCTCGATTGCGGCGCCACCAAGATCACGGAAGCGATGAAGCTGGCCTGCGTGAAGGCGATCGCCGAGCTGGCCGAAGCCGAGCTCAACGATGCAGTCGCCGCGGCTTACGGTGGCCGCGAGCTGAAGTTCGGCCCCGACTACATCATCCCGACGCCGTTCGACCAGCGCCTGATCGAGAAGATCGCGCCGGCGGTGGCCAGGGCCGCCGAAGAGTCCGGCGTGGCCACGCGTCCGATCAAAGACCTGGAAGCGTACCGCCAGCAGCTCTCCACCTACGTCTACCACACCGGCCTGATCATGAAGCCGGTGTTCTCGGCCGCAAAGGCCGCGCCCAAGCGCGTGGCCTACGCCGAGGGCGAGGAAGAGCGCGTGCTGCGCGCGGTGCAGGGCGTGGTCGACGAAGGCCTGGCCCGCCCGATCCTGATCGGCCGTCCGCACGTGATCCAGATGCGCATCGACAAGGCCGGCCTGCGCCTGAAGCCGGGCGTGGACTTCGAGCTGATCAACCCCGAGGACGATCCGCGCTACCGCGCCTACCATGAGGCCTACCATGCGCTGCGCGGCCGCGACGGCGTGACCCCGGACATGGCCAAGGTGGCGCTGCGCCGCTCCAACACGCTGATCGGCACCATGCTGATGCACATGGGCGACGCCGACGCGCTGCTGTGCGGCACGGTGGGCCGCTTCGAGGCCCACCTCGAGCACGTGCGCGATGTGATTGGCCTGGCGCCGGGCGCGCATGTGTTCGCGGCGATGAACGCGCTGATGCTCGAGAAGTACACGCTGTTCATCACCGACACCTTCGTCAACGACGACCCCAGCGCGGAACAGCTGGCGGCCATCACCCAGCTGGCCGCCGAGGAGATCGCGCGCTTCGGCCTGCAGCCCAAGGTGGCGCTGATGTCGCACTCGATGTTCGGCTCGTCGACGCGCCCGTCGGCGCGCAAGATGCGCGAGGCCGCGCAGATCCTCGCGCGCGAGGCACCGCACCTGGAGGTGGAAGGCGAGATGCAGGGCGATGCCGCGCTGGTCGAAGACGTGCGCCGCCACTTCCTGCCGTCGACCAAGCTGGCCGGCAGCGCCAACCTGCTGGTGATGCCGACACTGGACGCCGCCAACATTGCCTTCAACCTGCTCAAGATCACGGGCGGACAGGGCGTGACGGTCGGCCCGATCCTGCTGGGCGCGGCCAAGCCGGTGCACATCCTCAACCCGCAGGCCACCACGCGCCGGATCGTCAATATGACGGCCGTTGCCGTGGCCGAGTGCAACGCGGTGCGCTGATCCGCCGCGCGGCGTTTGCCATGCAAAAGGCCGGGTCAATTGACCCGGCCTTTTTGTTTGTTGCCCCGCCGCATCCGCGCACCCAAGGGCAGGTTGGGATGGTGGCTATTGCAGCACGTTGTACTGCTCGCGCATGACCACGATAATCGATTTTGCCGCTGCGAGCTGGTGTCCCAGGTTGTCGATGGACTCCTGCGGGAAATCGACCTCGGCGCTCCAGTTGCAACCGGTATGGTCAGGCTGGTGCATTCGTACCGCGTGCAGCTCGCACTCGCCGCACTCGGGGTTGTTGTCGAGGCACTGGTTCAGGATGGCCATCAGTTCAGACCGGGTCTTCGCGTATCGCCGCATGTGTCACCTCGCTGCATTGGTTTTTGAGGCCTGGAACACCAATCTAGGAAGCGCGCCGGGGCCAATCCAATTGAATCCGCCTATGGAGCGGCAGTTTCCAATCCGGCGCGGGAGCGCGCGGGGCGTGGCGCAGCGCAGCATTATCCAAGGGGGGAAGTTGCGCGCGATGCGCGTCGCGCGCAAAGAAAAAGCCCGCCGAAAGGCGGGCTCCAGTGCTGCCGGTGACGCGTTCAGCGCATCAGAACTTGTGGCGCACGCCCACGCCGAAGGTATCGCCGTGCTCGATGCCGGTGATCTTGTCGTAGTAGTAGGCGGCGTACACGTCGGTGCGCTTGGACAGGTTGTAGTCGTAGGCGACGGCAAAGGTATTGCGCTTGAAGTCGCCCAGCGAGTTGTCGACCTTGCCGTAGGCGTACGACGCCAGCAGGTTGCCGGCGCCGATCGGCACCGAGGCGCCGAACTGGCCGTCGATGTGCTTGATGTCGCCCGACGGCGCGGTGGTGGCGCGGGTCTTGATGTACTGGCCCTGCGCGAACAGCTTGACCACCTTGAAGTCGTAGGACAGGCCGATCTGCGCGGCGTCCTGGCGCGACAGGCCGAGATCGGACATGTCGGTCGGCACGTTGTTGAAGCGGACCTGCTGGTAGGCCACGGTCGCGGCGAACGGGCCGTTGAAGTACAGGACGTTGCCGCCGAACTTCTGCTTGCCCGCGGCGCCCGGCTGCTCGCCGAAGCCGTAGATGAAGTTGGCGGTCAGCCCGCCGAAGTTTGGCGTGCTGTACACCACCGAGTTGTTCCAGCCCGAATCGCCGATGATGCCGGGATCGGCGACGGCGCCGCTGACCGCGCCGAAGTAGGTGTGGAAGATCGTCGGCGAGAACACGTACGAGTCGACCAGCGGGTTGAACAGGATAGTCGAGATGAAGTACGGCGTGGTGTTGCGGCCCAGCTTGATGGTGCCGGCCTTGTCGTTCTGCAGGCCGACATAGGCGTTGCGGCTGAACATCGAGTCGCCTTCGAAGCGGCCGCTGCGGCCGGCGTCCGTGCGGAAGAAGCCGTTCAGGTCGAAGATGGCTTTGGTGCCGCCGCCCAGGTCTTCGGTGCCTTTGATGCCCCAGTAAGACGTCTGCATGCCGCCCGAGTTGGCGACCCAGGCGCGCTCGCCCGAGCCCGGGCTCTTCACGCCGCCGACGAACATATCAGCCTGGCCGTACAGCGTGACGCTGGACTGGGCCATGGCAGCGCCGGAAAAAAGGGTAGCCGCTACCGCCGCCAGCTTGAGCGCCGGCTTGTACTGCTTCTGCATTGTTAGACCTCCGTGGTTTTGATCCTGCTTGGAACGTTGTGTACTGGGTCCCTGACGGGTTCTTGTCATGTCTTTTTGCTTTTATTCGTGCCGCCTGGCCGGGGCTCGGTGTGGTGTTGCATGGGAGGCCGGCGGCATCGGGGTACAGCGTTTTTTGTTATACAGGTGACGCTTTTTTGCTCAGGCGGATACTAAGTCGTCAAGACGGAACTGTGCAATGCGATGGATCTGGTTGATGCAAGTTTGCAACTCTTGCTGCGGCGTGTTTTCAACGCGGCGCGCGAACTCGGCGATGATGCCGTGGCGGTCGTAGCCGCGCACCGCGAGGATGAACGGGAAGCCGAACTTCTGGTTGTATGCCGCGTTGAGCGACTGCAGGCGGTCGAACTCCTCGGGCGTGCATTGGTTCAGGCCGGCGCCGCTCTGCTCGCGCGTCGACTCGGCGGTTAGTTCGCCGCGCACGGCGGCCTTGCCGGCCAGCTCCGGGTGGGCGCGCACCAGCTTCAGTTGCGCCGCCTCGCCGGCTTCATCGACGGCCTGGCGCAGCGCCTGCGCCAGCGCGGCGCCATCGGCGAAGGGCCGTTGCGCGGCGGCGGTCTCGGCAAACCACGGCGAATGTTCGTAGATGCCGCCCAGCACCTGCACGAATTCCGCGACCGGCATGGTGTTGAGTTGGGCGATGGTGTAGGTCTGGCTCATGCTTGATTCCGGGGGGTGTAGGGGTGGGTGGCGGCCCAGTGCCGGGCGATATCGACACGGCGGCAGATCCAGACCTGGTCGTGTCCCTGCACGTAGTCGAGGAAGCGCTGCAGCGCGCGGAAGCGGCCCGGGCGGCCGAGCAGGCGGCAGTGCATGCCGATCGACAGCATCTTGGGGCTGTCCTGTCCCGCGGGATCGCCTTCTTCATACAGCACGTCGAACGCATCCTTCAGGTACTGGAAGAACTGCTCGCCGGTGTTGAAGCCCTGCGGCGTGGCGAAGCGCATGTCGTTCGAG
>NZ_JALHRY010000110.1:0-628 GCF_023952485.1 Cupriavidus mimosae
GGATGAAGTTGACAAGCGCGTGGTGTGCTTTCGCTCGTTTATGGCGTCCGTATTGGTGGCCACGGAGCGCGTACCGCACTTGCCTGCGGTCGCGCTTGCTTCCAGCGCGAGAACAGCCGTTGGTAAGCGTGCTCAGCTTGTTCGCCTGCCGCACGCTCCAGATCCCGGACGGACTTCAGATTGTAGGCGGCGGCAGACCCCTTGCGGCTACCGCGACGCGCAGGCATGCCTGCCTGCAGTTCCAGCTCACGGGTCTTGCGCGCAGTCAGCGCCGGGCGATCCCAGGCGAAGGCTTCGTTACGCGTGAGGACGTGCCACACGATGATCGCCACCTTGCGTGCCGTGGCAACAGCCGCGATCTGCTGACCGCGACGATCCCGGATACGAAGGAAGAAGGCTCGGACGGGGCCGGCCGTTTGGGCTGCGGCCCAGGCAGCGTCGACCAGCATGGCACGCGCATAGGAACGTCCGCGCTTGCTGATGTGTCCGTGCTTTGCTGGCTGCAAGCCGGATTGGTAGACCGAAGGATTGAGGCCAAAGTAGCTGACCAGTTTCTGCGGCGAACGAAAGCGAGCGATATCGCCAATGGCCGAGATCAACCCGATCGCAACGGTGGTGTTGATGCCGG
>NZ_JALHRY010000111.1:0-617 GCF_023952485.1 Cupriavidus mimosae
GGGGTGACGGCGTACCTTTTGTATAATGGGTCAGCGACTTACATTCAGTGGCAAGCTTAACCGATTAGGGAAGGCGTAGCGAAAGCGAGTCCGAACAGGGCGTTGAGTCGCTGGGTGTAGACCCGAAACCAGATGATCTATCCATGGCCAGGTTGAAGGTGCGGTAACACGTACTGGAGGACCGAACCCACTAACGTTGAAAAGTTAGGGGATGAGCTGTGGATAGGGGTGAAAGGCTAAACAAATCTGGAAATAGCTGGTTCTCTCCGAAAACTATTTAGGTAGTGCCTCGTGTCTCACCTTCGGGGGTAGAGCACTGTCATGGTTGGGGGGTCTATTGCTGATTACCCCGCCATAGCAAACTCCGAATACCGAAGAGTGCAATCACGGGAGACAGACATCGGGTGCTAACGTCCGGTGTCAAGAGGGAAACAACCCAGACCGCCAGCTAAGGTCCCCAAATATAGCTAAGTGGGAAACGAAGTGGGAAGGCTAAAACAGTCAGGAGGTTGGCTTAGAAGCAGCCACCCTTTAAAGAAAGCGTAATAGCTCACTGATCGAGTCGTCCTGCGCGGAAGATGTAACGGGGCTAAGCTATATACCGAAGCTGCGGACGC
>NZ_JALHRY010000112.1:0-611 GCF_023952485.1 Cupriavidus mimosae
TAAGTGGAAGAGCTGGGGCCTGAGCCGGCCATAATGGCGGGCATAAAGGATCCAGAAGATGACGAAACGAAGCAGACGGACCCACTCGGCAACCTTCAAGGCCAAGGTGGCCATGGCCGCGCTCAAGGGCGACAAGACGCTGGCGGAATTGGCCCAGCAGTATGACGTGCACCCGAGCCAGATCACGGAGTGGAAGCAACAGTTGGCGGAGCACGCCGCGGACGTGTTCGGCGGCGGCAAAACCAAGACTGCGGCCGAGCCGCCGGTGGACGTGAAGGCGCTGCATGCAAAGATAGGCCAATTGACACTGGAGAACGATTTTTTAGAGCACGCGCTCGGCAAGGCGGGATTGCTGAGCGGAAAGCGATGATTGACCGCGATCACCCGCTGCCGGTGAGCCGCCAGGTCAAGCTGGTCGACATTTCCCGATCGAGCGTCTACTACCAGCCGCGTCCAATCAGCGACGCGGATCTGAGGCTGATGCGCCGGATCGACGAACTGCATCTGGAGCATCCCTTCGCGGGCGCACGCATGCTGGCCCGCCTGTTGCGACGGGAGAGCATCCCGGTCGGCCGCCGGCACGTGCGCACGCTGATGAAGCGCATGGGCAT
>NZ_JALHRY010000113.1:0-570 GCF_023952485.1 Cupriavidus mimosae
CGTTCAACATCCCGGGCGTCAAGGGCTTGGCAGTGATGCTCGGCCGCACAGCAGTCTTTGCGAAAGTTAGACCAGTCCGAGTCGGCGAGTCGACGAAATCTAATGTCACGCCATCCAATAGAAGACGGCTTTCGGCCGGCAAGAAAAGGCGAACACCTTTGATATCCATCTCTTCGTCGCCTACGTGTGGCTCGGCCTCAGCGCTGAATTCTGCATCATGTTCAGAGCACGCGCCAACGCTAACGCACAGCCGAAAGCCAGCACCAAGTGGCACGCCGGAAAAACGCACCACACAACGCATGAATTCAGCCGCGGTAGCCGTAACAGTTAGGTTAGGTTAGGTAGCATGGTATTGATTCCCACAATATGATATTTGCCGACATTGCGCTGCCCAAAGTTGGCCGCAAGATCTTGCATACAAGCCAATACACCCTGCTTATGCTTTAGGCTCAAGCTGCATCTGTTTGACCTCGGACATGATGTTCTTTATGGCCTCAGCCTAGTGAAGGCCCTCAAATGCGAAATCCATGCCACCGCTTAAAATGGGTTCTTCGAAGAATTCCGTGGGCC
>NZ_JALHRY010000114.1:0-566 GCF_023952485.1 Cupriavidus mimosae
ACGCACGGCAGGTAGCTCTTCGGCATAAAGGCGCCAGCAGCTTACCCCGGATCTCCGCTTCGATGGCATAGAGCTCGCCGATCCGGCGTAACGCCTCCGTTGTGGTCGGCGTTGCCTTGCGGACATGCAGATCGTGCACCTTACGGCGCGCGTGAGCCATACAAGCTGCTTCGCGCACACTGCCATCGGTAAAAACAGCGTTGAAGCCCGCATACGCGTCTGCCTGCAGGATGCCGCGGAAGCCGGCCAGATGCGCTTGGGGATGTTGGCCCTGGTGGTTTGGTGTGTAGGCGAACCAGACCGCAGGCGCAGCATCCGAACCCGATGCGCGATCGTCTCGCACGTAAGCCCATAGCCTTCCGGTCTTGGTCTGCCCCTTACCTGGCGCAAGTACCGGCAGCGGCGTGTCGTCCGCGTGCACCTTGCCGGGCATCATCACGTATCGGTGCAAAGCCTCGACGAGGGGGCGTACCAGCGCACCGCAAGCGCCGACCCCGCGCGCCATGGTCGTGCGGTCCAGCTCCACGCCCTGGCGAGCATAGATAGCGGCTTGGCGGTACAGCGGT
>NZ_JALHRY010000115.1:0-549 GCF_023952485.1 Cupriavidus mimosae
GCATAGCGTGGCGGTGTCCTCGCCGGCCGTGAAACGCACGAAGCTCGCGCGGCTGTAGCCCAGCGTCGCCACCAGTGCCAGCAGTGGCTCGCGCCCGCGCCGAATGACTGTGAAGTCGGCCTGCATTTGCTTGCCAGGGGCCGTCTCGAAGCGCACCAGCGGCTCGGGCTCGGCGCGCTTATGCGGCGCCAGAAACACCTCGAGCTGGCTGACGCCACCGTCGTAGCCGCGTTCGCGCAACTCGCGTAGCAGCACGGTCGCCGGAATCCAGCGCGGGCGTGCCGCTTCGATGCGCTCCAGCAAATAGCCGTGGTGCGGCGCAAGCTTCGTTGCCCTGAGCTCACGCGGCCTGTACCGACCCGCGTGTTCGTCGCCCAAATAGCGCCGCACCGTGTTGCGCGACAGACCCGTCTGCCGTGCTATCTCCCTCACCCCCGCACCTCGTTTCGCCAATACCCTGATTTCCACTGCTTGCTCCTGTGTCAGCATCGGCGGCAAATCCGCCATCCTCCACCAGGTGGGTCAGTTTTACTTCGGCGGGGTGGGTCA
>NZ_JALHRY010000116.1:0-543 GCF_023952485.1 Cupriavidus mimosae
AAGCTTGTTCACTATGCGGAGGCTGGAGGATTTCGTGCCGCAGTCCCATCCGCTGCGCTCGATCCGGACTATGGCCAACCAGGCGCTGGTGAAGATGGACCGGCTGTTCGCGCAGATGTACGAGGCCGATATCAAGGGTGGCCGCCCCAGTATCGCGCCGGAGAAGTTGCTGCGGGCCATGCTGCTGCAGGTGCTCTACAGCATTCGCTCTGAGCGCCAGCTCATGGAGCAGACGCAATACAACCTGCTGTTTCGCTGGTTCATCGGGCTGTCGATGGACGACTCAGTTTGGGTGCCCACGGTCTTCACCAAGAACCGCGAGCGACTGATCAAGCATGATGCGGTGATCCAGTTTTTCAACGAGGTGCTGGCCATCGCGCAGAAGAAGAACTGGCTGTCGGGTGAGCACTTCAGCGTGGACGGCACGCTGATACAGGCGTGGGCAGGCCACAAGAGCTTCGTGCGCAAGGATGGCGACGACCAAGACGATGACGCCGGCGGCAGCTTCAAAGGTCGCAAGCGCAGCAACGAGACACACGAATC
>NZ_JALHRY010000117.1:0-549 GCF_023952485.1 Cupriavidus mimosae
GCCTGCTAGTGGTTTTACGAAATGCCCTCTTTCTAGCGTTAGCTTCACCGGGCATTTGAGCGCCCGTGCGTGTCGTCACTCCTGCGGAATTAGAAAACGTTCAGGCCGTTTGCCCAACCATGCCGGTGCTCGACCTCTGCCGGACCAAGTCTTCGCGGTCTTGGGGTCCATATACTTGGGTGGCAGCGGCGCCTTTTCGCGCTGCGCTGAAGCAGCACCGACTGGCCGTCCCCTACGACGCCGCGGCGCAACATCTTCGGGCAACAGGTCGTATTGCGCCATCAAATCACGAATTTGTTCGATGACGCTGGCAACCTCGCTCGCCCGTGCCTCTTCAAGCTGAGCCTCGATCGCTTGCTTTTGCGCTATCAGTTCTTTATATGTTGCCATTTGAGCCCCCGCTTATTGCTGACATTTGACTTATACGCACTTTAAAGTCAGTCCGCAAGGTCTTTTTGTTCCTTACCCTACAAAATGTCGCAAAGCGCTCAAACTCGGGGCTGCGGCCGTGCCGTTGGCACTTGAACCGTATGGGCATTTCCTTATGGG
>NZ_JALHRY010000118.1:0-534 GCF_023952485.1 Cupriavidus mimosae
AGTGGCGCTCAAAGGCGAATCCATGCGCAAGCGCACGGCAACCGACGCCAAGAAACGGGTATCGTGATCACCTACGCTACAATCTCCTGACCGCGCAGTACCACCTTCCTTCCCTGATCACGTTCGCCGAAACCGCTGATCACCTTCACCGAAATCCGCAGTCCGAGCGGCGCGGATGCTCGGAAATGAGAGTGAACCGATACTGCCGAGCATTGGCTACGAAAAGAAGCAAGGAGACTGGATCCAGCGAATTTGTATTTACATTGCTGGAAGCGCTGTTCACCCATATCCGACAATGATGAGAATACTCGGATCGAACGCAGACCGGCGCTTCTCCGCTCAATCTGATTCTCCTACTCGGTCGGTGCGAGATGGAATCGCTTTAGGTGCGCAATAGTTGCTTGTGGAGCCGGGCTCCGTCCCTTTTGATTGGCTAACGCGGGAGCCCATTTCAGCGGATCAGGTAAGCACATGCGCGCGGAAGGAGTACCGTTGACTCCGAGAAGGATGAGAGTCTCCATCGCACCCATACGG
>NZ_JALHRY010000119.1:0-533 GCF_023952485.1 Cupriavidus mimosae
GGCGAGAACTGCGTGCTGCATGGCGACGCCGCCTCCGAGCAGTTCCTGTCCGAGATCGTCGGCGCCGCGGCCTACCCCGACCGCCACATGAGCATGGAGGGCATCTACGAATACGGCTCGCGCGCCGGCGTCTGGCGCATCCTGCGCGAGTTCGAAAAGCGCGGCCTGCCGCTGACCATCTTCGGCGTGTCGATGGCGCTGCAGCGCCATCCTGAGCTGACCCGCGCCTTCGTCGAACTGGGCCACGAGATCGCCTGCCACGGCTGGCGCTGGATCCACTACCAGAACATCGACGAAGACACCGAGCGCGAGCACATGCGCATCGGCATGCAGATCATCAAGGAGCTGACCGGCGCGCTGCCGCTGGGCTGGTACACCGGCCGCGACAGCCCCAACACGCGCCGCCTCGTCGTTGAGCACGGCGGTTTCCTGTACGACTCGGATTACTACGGCGACGACCTGCCGTTCTGGACCGAGGTCGAAGTCAGCGGCGGCGAGAAGAAGCCGCACCTGGTGGTGCCGTACACGCTGGA
>NZ_JALHRY010000012.1:0-204661 GCF_023952485.1 Cupriavidus mimosae
TCCGGAAGCCCGTTCGCGCGACGCCGCGCAGCTCCGCCAGCCTACTCCAGAGCGTCCAGGAGCCGTCCGGCAAAACCCCTATAGGGTGAGAACGCAGAAATCTAAACTGCGCTTGTGGGAGCGGTCAGGCAGCGCCAGATGTGAAGCCTGAACGCCCTCCCGATCCATGGCAGCACAGCATCCGCAACGGAAAGTGCTTGACAGGAGCGGCGAGGAAGCCCATAATCGATAGTTCTCTGCGGAGAGGTGCCCGAGTGGCTAAAGGGGGCAGACTGTAAATCTGTTGGCTTACGCCTACGCTGGTTCGAATCCAGCCCTCTCCACCAGAATGCAAGACAGCAGCCGGCAACGCCGGTGAAGAAGCAGGAAAGACCCAGGCGGGTGTAGCTCAATGGTAGAGCAGAAGCCTTCCAAGCTTACGACGAGGGTTCGATTCCCTTCACCCGCTCCAGTCGCGGTTGCTGTCACAAAGTAGTACGTCTAGTTTCGCCCATGTGGCTCAGTGGTAGAGCACTCCCTTGGTAAGGGAGAGGTCGGCAGTTCGATCCTGCCCATGGGCACCAAATACCACGCACTGGCAATATCGCTACCGAGACAGGAGTCGCGAAATGGCAAAGGAAAAGTTCGAGCGGACCAAGCCGCACGTGAACGTTGGTACGATTGGTCACGTTGACCATGGCAAGACCACGCTGACCGCAGCGATCGCCACGGTGCTGGCAGCGAAGTTCGGCGGTGCCGCCAAGAAGTACGACGAAATCGACGCAGCGCCGGAAGAAAAGGCCCGCGGTATTACCATCAATACCGCCCACGTCGAATACGAGACGGCCAACCGCCACTACGCGCACGTTGACTGCCCGGGCCACGCTGACTATGTGAAGAACATGATCACGGGCGCTGCGCAGATGGACGGCGCAATCCTGGTTTGCTCGGCCGCTGACGGCCCGATGCCGCAGACCCGCGAGCACATCCTGCTGGCCCGTCAGGTTGGTGTGCCGTACATCATCGTGTTCCTGAACAAGTGCGACATGGTGGACGACGCCGAACTGCTCGAGCTGGTCGAGATGGAAGTGCGCGAGCTGCTGAGCAAGTACGAGTTCCCCGGCGACGACACCCCGATCATCAAGGGTTCGGCCAAGCTGGCACTGGAAGGCGACAAGGGCGACCTGGGCGAAGAAGCCATCATGCGCCTGGCCGATGCGCTGGACACCTACATCCCGACGCCGGAGCGTGCCGTTGACGGTACCTTCCTGATGCCGGTGGAAGACGTGTTCTCGATCTCGGGTCGCGGCACCGTGGTGACCGGCCGTATCGAGCGCGGCATCATCAAGGTCGGCGAAGAAATCGAAATCGTTGGCATCAAGCCGACCGTGAAGACCACCTGCACCGGCGTGGAAATGTTCCGCAAGCTGCTGGACCAGGGCCAGGCTGGCGACAACGTCGGTCTGCTGCTGCGCGGCACCAAGCGTGAAGACGTCGAGCGCGGCCAGGTGCTGTGCAAGCCGGGTTCGATCAAGCCGCACACCCACTTCACCGGCGAGGTGTACATCCTGTCGAAGGACGAGGGCGGCCGTCACACCCCGTTCTTCAACAACTATCGCCCGCAGTTCTACTTCCGTACCACCGACGTGACCGGCTCGATCGAGCTGCCGAAGGACAAGGAAATGGTCATGCCGGGTGACAACGTGTCGATCACCGTCAAGCTGATCGCCCCGATCGCCATGGAAGAAGGCCTGCGCTTCGCTATCCGCGAAGGTGGCCGTACCGTCGGCGCCGGCGTCGTGGCAAAGATCCTCGACTAAGCTGTTCGATAGCGAATGCGGCACCAACCGGCCGCATTCGTTGCCAGAGGGGTTGGCGCAAGCGTCGACCCCGAAGTTGTTTTAGGGGTATAGCTCAACTGGCAGAGCGTCGGTCTCCAAAACCGAAGGTTGGGGGTTCGATTCCCTCTGCCCCTGCCAAATCAATCAGCCGCGTCGCGAGGAGCAATCGTGACGCGGCTTAGTCTCGTTTGCGAAACATGGCCAATCCCAATGTTGAAACCGTGAACGCCAACAGCGGCAAGTGGATGCTCGGCGTCGCGGTGCTGCTGGTGGTTGCCGGCGTCATCGGTTTCTATGCACTCGCACAGCAACCGTCTTATGTACGTGGCGCTGCGCTGTTCGGCGGTATTGCACTGGGCGTAGTCGTTGCACTGGTGTCTGCACCGGGCAAGGACTTCATTGGGTTCGCCAAAGAATCGTATCGGGAAGTTCGCAAGGTCGTCTGGCCGACGCGCAAGGAATCCGGGCAGATGACGGGACTGGTCTTCGTCTTTGTCGTCGTCATGGCACTGTTCCTGTGGTCGGCAGACAAGCTCATCGAGTGGATCGTGTTTTCGCTCGTATTGGGCTGGAAATAAGAGGTAGCACATGACGGATAACGCTCAGCAGGAAACCATCGCGCCGGAATCGCCTTCGTCGAAGAAGCGCTGGTATGTCGTGCATGCCTACTCCGGGATGGAGAAGAGCGTGCAACGCGCGCTGCAGGAGCGCATCGAGCGCGCCGAGATGCAGGACAAGTTCGGCCGCATCCTGGTGCCGTCCGAGGAAGTCGTGGAAATCAAGGGTGGCCACAAGTCGGTCACCGAGCGTCGCTTCTTCCCCGGCTACGTGCTGGTGGAAATGGAGATGACCGACGAGACCTGGCACCTGGTGAAGAACACCAGCAAGGTCACCGGTTTCGTAGGCGGCGCCCGCAATCGTCCGAGCCCGATCTCGCAGCGCGAAGTCGACAAGATCATGACCCAGATGCAGGAAGGGGTCGAGAAGCCGCGTCCCAAGACGCTGTTCGAAGTGGGCGAAATGGTGCGCGTCAAGGACGGCCCGTTCACCGACTTCAACGGCAACGTCGAAGAAGTGAACTACGAAAAATCGCGCCTGCGCGTCTCGGTCACCATCTTCGGGCGGGCCACGCCGGTCGAGCTCGAGTTCGGTCAGGTCGAGAAGGTTTAAGAAATTTGCCGGTTGTCGGCCGCAAGGTCGGCAACGGGCAACGGCAGTGCCCCAGGGCGCTGCCAAAGAGGAGCGTGAGGCCGTGCCACCGGTGCGGCGACAGCGCGTTACGACTCAACAGGATCGCAACCCCTCCGTGGAGCGGTCCGGATTGGAGTAGAGATGGCCAAGAAGATCATTGGCTTTATCAAGCTGCAGATTCCGGCTGGTAAGGCAAATCCCTCCCCGCCCGTTGGTCCCGCACTGGGTCAGCGTGGTCTGAACATCATGGAGTTCTGCAAGGCGTTCAACGCCCAGACCCAGGGTATGGAACCCGGTCTGCCGGTGCCGGTGGTGATTACCGCCTTCGCCGACAAGAGCTTCACCTTCGTGATGAAGTCGCCGCCGGCGACCGTGCTGATCAAGAAGGCAGCCGGCATCACCAAGGGTTCGCCGAAGCCCCACACCGACAAGGTTGGCAAGATCACCCGCGCCCAGGCTGAAGAAATCGCCAAGGCCAAGAACGCTGACCTGACCGCCGCCGACCTGGACGCTGCCGTGCGTACCATCGCCGGTTCGGCTCGTTCGATGGGCATCACCGTGGAGGGTCTGTAAATGGCTAAGGTTTCCAAGCGCGTCGCCGCCAACAAGGCGAAGATCGAGCGTACCAAGTTCTACCCGATCGACGAGGCCCTGGGCCTGGTGAAGGGCTGCGCCTCGGCGAAGTTCGACGAGTCGATCGACGTGGCCGTGCAGCTTGGCATCGACGCCAAGAAGTCGGACCAGGTGGTGCGTGGTTCCGTGGTGCTGCCGGCCGGTACCGGCAAGTCGGTGCGCGTGGCCGTGTTCGCCCAGGGCGAAAAGGCCGAGGCTGCCAAGGCCGCCGGTGCCGACATCGTCGGCATGGAAGACCTGGCTGAGCAAGTCAAGGCCGGCAACCTGAACTTCGACGTCGTGATCGCTTCGCCGGACACGATGCGTATCGTCGGTACGCTGGGCCAGATCCTGGGCCCGCGCGGCCTGATGCCGAACCCGAAGGTTGGCACCGTGACCCCCGACGTGGCCCAGGCCGTGAAGAACGCCAAGGCCGGTCAGGTTCAGTTCCGTGTCGACAAGGCCGGTATCATCCACGCCACCATCGGCCGCCGTTCGTTCGAAGACGCCGCGCTGAAGAGCAACCTGGCGGCGCTGCTGGACGCGCTGGTCAAGGCCAAGCCGGCCACCAGCAAGGGCGTGTACCTGCGCAAGGTCGCGGTCTCGTCGACCATGGGCGTGGGCGTGCGCGTCGACCAGGCTACGCTGGCAGCCTGAGCTGACGGCAAATTGCTGACCGGGACCCGATAACACCGGTCGGCAAGAAGAATTGAAGATCCCGGCCGCTGGCGGGGGTCGTCTCCGGACCGCAAGGAATGGAGCAAGGCTTTGGGCAGTGGTGCCGTAATGGATGCGCAAGCATCGGCGGCACCGCTGGTTATCAAAGACCGCTGGTGTCCTGGTCCGCGGCAGTAGGGCGGAGAGGGGCTTAATCGGTCGGAGCAGGAGCGAAGGCATCACGCCCTAGCCATGTCTTCCGGCCAGCCAGCGCAGATGGCGCACCCGAAGGGATTGATGAAGCCGGGCCTCGACCCGGATGATTCGGGCCAATCGGACGCCGTTCGTTTGTGCTGACGTGAAGGCTCCGGTATTGCCGGAGACACAGCGTCATTTTGGAGCTTAACCGTGCCACTCAATATTGAAGATAAGAAGGCCGTCGTTGCTGAGGTCTCGGCGCAAGTCGCCAAGGCCCAGACCATCGTCGTCGCCGAATATCGCGGCATTGCGGTTGGCGATCTGACCAAGCTGCGTGCTACCGCTCGCCAGCAAGGCGTGTACCTGCGCGTTCTGAAGAACACGCTGGCCCGCCGCGCCGTCGAAGGTACGCCGTTTGCAGGCCTCGCAGAGCAGATGACCGGCCCGCTGATCTACGGTATTTCCGAAGATGCAGTGGCCTCGGCCAAGGTTCTGAACGACTTCGCCAAGACCAACGACAAGCTGGTCCTGCGCGCCGGGTCGTATGACGGCAAGGTTCTCGACGCTGCTGCCGTGAAGGCGCTGGCCTCGATCCCGAGCCGCGACGAACTGATTGCTCAGCTGCTGGGCGTGATGCAGGCACCGGTGTCGGGCTTCGCCCGTCTGCTGGCTGCCCTGGCCGCCAAGAAGGAAGAAGGCGCTCCCGCGGAAGCGGAAGCTGCCGGCGCCTAAGGCAATCCAGGCCGCGCATCGAAAGATCGCATTACCGATACCGAATCAAATCTAGTAGGAGTATTTCAAATGGCAATCACCAAAGACGACATCCTGGAAGCCGTTGGCGCGATGTCCGTGATGGAACTGAACGACCTGGTCAAGGCGTTCGAAGAGAAGTTTGGCGTGTCGGCTGCTGCCATGGCCGTGGCTGCTGCTCCGGGCGCTGGCGGTGCTGCTGCTGCCGAAGAGCAGACCGAGTTCAACGTGATCCTGGCCGAAGTCGGCGCCAACAAGGTCGGCGTGATTAAGGCTGTTCGCGAAATCACCGGTCTGGGCCTGAAGGAAGCCAAGGACCTGGTCGATGGCGCACCGAAGCCCGTCAAGGAAGGCGTGGACAAGGCCGCTGCTGCCGAAGCCAAGAAGAAGCTGGAAGACGCCGGCGCCAAGGTCGACGTCAAGTAATGCTGTACTCGCGTGCCCTCGCGGCACGCGAATGGGGCTGGCAAAGGGAGATTTCCCGGCGCCAGCCTTTTTGCGCTTGTGCGATTGTGTTTTAGTCACCACTCGGCACAGCGCGAATCGCAGTAAAAGTGATGTTTGCGACTCGCGGCGAGGTTCAATTTGCCAGCGATTCAGCAGAGGCCAAACATCAGTGGCACACTAAGTGGTTGCTGCTGATGTTTGTCTTCTGAACCGACTGCAGAAGACAAGTTTGGTCGGGTGTCCCCCGGGCGAGTACAGGCGTTGCGCTGAAGCGACGACCACACCGCCCGCAGCGTGCGGACACCGTCAGCCAGAGGTTGGTAGCGGCCAACCGCCAAATCCCCTCCCAGTCGCTGAACACCTCAGGCGCGGCCAGGTCCAGCCGCCCTGCGATGATTCGGAGATCCCATGGCGTACAGCTTCACCGAAAAGAAGCGCATTCGCAAAAGCTTTGCGAAGCGCGCTACGGTACATCAGGTTCCATTCCTGCTTGCCACCCAGATTGAATCCTACACCCAGTTCTTGCAAGCGGAAACGCCGACCGCGCGTCGCAAGACCGAAGGCCTCCAGGCCGCTTTCAACGCAATCTTCCCGATCTCCTCGCATAACGGGCTCGCCCGTATGGAGTTCGTCTCGTATCACCTGTCCAACCCGCCGTTCGACGTCAAGGAATGTCAACAGCGTGGCCTGACGTTCCATTCGGCCCTGCGCGCCAAGGTTCGCCTGATCATCAACGATCGCGAGAATCCGGGCAAGGTCAAGGAAGTGAAGGAGCAGGAAGTCTACATGGGCGAGATTCCGCTCATGACTTCCACGGGTTCGTTCGTCATCAACGGCACCGAGCGTGTCATCGTCTCGCAGCTGCACCGCTCGCCGGGCGTGTTCTTCGAGCACGACAAGGGCAAGACCCACAGCTCGGGCAAGCTGCTGTTCTCGGCACGTATCATCCCCTACCGCGGTTCGTGGCTGGACTTCGAATTCGATCCGAAGGACATCCTGTACTTCCGCGTCGACCGCCGCCGCAAGATGCCGGTGACGATCCTGCTGAAGTCGATCGGCCTGACCCCGGAACAGATCCTGGCGCACTTCTTCGTGTTCGACAACTTCACGCTGCAGTCGGAAGGCGCGCAGCTGGAGTTCGTGCCCGAGCGCCTGCGCGGTGAAGTCGCGCGCTTCGACATCGCCGACAAGAACGGCCGCGTGGTGGTCGAGAAGGACAAGCGGATCAACGCCAAGCACATCCGCGACCTGGACTCGGCCGGCACCAAGCTGATCAGCGTGCCGGAAGACTATCTGCTGGGCCGGGTGCTGGCCAAGAACATCATCGACCCGGATACCGGCGAGGTGATTGCCAACGCCAACGACGAGCTGACCGAAGCGCTGCTGGAAAACCTGCGCGAAGCCGGCGTCAAGCAGATCCAGACCCTGTACACCAACGACCTGGACCAGGGCCCGTACATGTCGCAGACGCTGCGCGTGGACGAGACCGCCGACCAGACCGCCGCGCGTATCGCGATCTACCGCATGATGCGCCCGGGTGAGCCGCCGACCGAAGAAGCCGTGGAAGCGCTGTTCCAGCGCCTGTTCTACAGCGAAGAGTCGTACGACCTGTCGCGCGTTGGCCGCATGAAGGTCAACAGCCGCCTGGGTCGCCCCAGCGGCGAAGGCGCCATGGTGCTGCAGGACGAGGACATCCTCGAGACCATCAAGATCCTGGTCAACCTGCGCAACGGCAAGGGCGAGGTCGATGACATCGACCACCTCGGCAACCGTCGCGTGCGTTGCGTCGGCGAACTGGCCGAGAACCAGTTCCGCGCCGGCCTGTCGCGCGTGGAGCGTGCCGTCAAGGAACGTCTGGGCCAGGCCGAGACCGAGAACCTGATGCCGCACGACCTGATCAACTCGAAGCCGATCTCGTCGGCGATCCGCGAGTTCTTCGGTTCGTCGCAGCTGTCGCAGTTCATGGACCAGACCAACCCGCTGTCCGAGATCACGCACAAGCGTCGTGTCTCCGCACTGGGCCCGGGTGGCCTGACCCGCGAGCGCGCAGGCTTTGAAGTCCGTGACGTGCACCCGACCCACTACGGCCGCGTGTGCCCGATCGAAACGCCGGAAGGTCCGAACATTGGTCTGATCAACTCGCTGGCACTGTATGCGCGCCTGAATGAGTACGGCTTCCTGGAAACCCCGTACCGCAAGGTCGAGAACAGCAAGCTGACCGACCAGGTCGACTACCTGTCCGCGATCGAGGAAGGCAAGTACGTGGTGGCGCAGGCCAACGCGACGGTCGATGCCGACGGCAACCTGACCGACGAACTGGTATCGGCGCGTGAAGGTTCCGAGCGTGAAACCCGTATGGTGACGCCGGATCGCGTGCAATACATCGACGTGGCGCCGTCGCAGATCGTGTCGGCCGCTGCCTCGCTGGTGCCGTTCCTGGAACACGATGACGCGAACCGTGCACTGATGGGCGCGAACATGCAGCGTCAGGCCGTGCCTTGCCTGCGTCCGGACAAGCCGCTGGTCGGCACCGGCATCGAGCGCACCGTCGCGGTCGACTCGGGGACGGCCGTGCAGGCGATGCGTGGCGGCGTGGTCGATTACGTCGACGCGATGCGTATCGTGATCCGCGTGAACGACGACGAAGCCGTGGCCGGTGAAGTCGGCGTGGACATCTACAACCTGATCAAGTACACGCGCTCGAACCAGAACACCAACATCAACCAGCGTCCGATGGTCAAGGTGGGCGACCACGTGGCCCGCGGCGACGTCATCGCCGACGGCGCCTCGACCGACCTCGGCGAACTGGCGCTGGGCCAGAACATGCTGGTGGCGTTCATGCCGTGGAACGGCTACAACTTCGAGGATTCGATCCTGATCTCGGAGCGTGTGGTGGCCGAAGACCGCTATACCTCGATCCACATCGAGGAACTGTCGGTCGTCGCCCGCGACACCAAGCTGGGACCGGAGGAAATCACGCGCGATATCTCGAACCTGGCCGAAGCCCAGCTGGCTCGCCTGGACGAGTCGGGCATCACCTACATCGGTGCTGAAGTCGAAGCCGGCGACGTGCTGGTGGGCAAGGTCACGCCGAAGGGCGAGACCCAGCTGACCCCGGAAGAGAAGCTGCTGCGCGCGATCTTCGGCGAGAAGGCGTCGGACGTGAAGGACACCTCGCTGCGCGTGCCGTCGGGCATGAGCGGCATCGTGATCGACGTCCAGGTCTTCACCCGCGAAGGCGTGACCCGCGACAAGCGTGCCCAGTCGATCATCGACGACGAACTGAAGCGCTACCGCCTGGACCTGAACGACCAGCTGCGTATCGTGGAAGGCGACGCGTTCCAGCGTCTGGAGCGTCTGCTGGTCGACAAGACCGTCAATGGCGGTCCGAAGAAGCTGGCCAAGGGCGCCAAGATCACCAAGGAGTACCTGGCGGACATCGACAAGTACCACTGGTTCGACATCCGTCCGGCCGACGAGGAACTGGCTGCCCAGCTGGAAGCCGTCAAGGAAGCCATCGAGCAGAAGCGCCACGAGTTCGACCTGGCCTTCGAGGAAAAGCGCAAGAAGCTGACGCAGGGCGACGAACTGCCGCCGGGCGTGATCAAGATGGTCAAGGTGTACCTGGCCGTCAAGCGCCGCCTGCAGCCTGGCGACAAGATGGCAGGCCGTCACGGTAACAAGGGTGTGGTGTCGAAGATCGTCCCGATCGAAGACATGCCGTACATGGCGGACGGTACCCCGGCCGACATCGTGCTGAACCCGCTGGGCGTGCCGTCGCGGATGAACGTGGGCCAGATCCTGGAAACCCACCTGGGCTGGGCCGCGCGCGGCCTGGGCCAG
The DNA here is from genome assembly GCF_023952485.1 of Cupriavidus mimosae. Lineage (NCBI taxonomy): Bacteria > Pseudomonadati > Pseudomonadota > Betaproteobacteria > Burkholderiales > Burkholderiaceae > Cupriavidus > Cupriavidus mimosae. The sequence goes on from NZ_JALHRY010000012.1 coordinate 9,519, forward strand.
CGCATCGGCGACATGCTCAAGGCCTCGGCCAAGGCGCAGGAACTGCGCACCCTGCTCTCGCAGATCTACAACGAGAGCGGCAAGCCGGAAGACCTCGACAGCCTCTCCGACGCCGAAGTGCTGGAACTGGCGACCAACCTGAAGAAGGGCGTGCCGTTCGCGACGCCGGTGTTCGACGGTGCCCACGAGGACGAAATCCGCCGCATGCTGGACCTGGCCTACCCGGACGACGTCGCCCGCGAAAAGGGCCTGACGGCTTCCAAGCAGCAGGTCACGCTGCACGACGGCCGCACCGGCGAAGCGTTCGAGCGTCCGGTCACGCTGGGTGTGATGCACATGCTGAAGCTGCACCACCTGGTCGACGACAAGATGCACGCGCGCTCCACCGGCCCGTACTCGCTGGTGACGCAGCAGCCGCTGGGCGGCAAGGCCCAGTTCGGTGGCCAGCGTTTCGGTGAGATGGAAGTGTGGGCACTGGAAGCCTACGGCGCGTCGTACGTGCTGCAGGAAATGCTGACGGTCAAGTCCGATGACGTGAACGGCCGTACCAAGGTGTACGAGAACATCGTCAAGGGCGAGCACTCGATCGATGCCGGCATGCCGGAATCGTTCAACGTGCTGGTGAAGGAAATCCGCTCGCTGGGTATCGACATCGACCTCGATCGCTACTGATCGAGACGATGCGGGGGCCGGCCACGGCGGGCACCCACCAGCGAAGGATTTCCCACAGGATGAATGCCATCGACCCGGACAGACTCCGGGACGGTGGCGAAACAAGGAGTTGCAATGAAAGCATTGCTCGATCTCTTTAAGCAGGTACAGCAGGAAGAGCAGTTCGACGCGATCAAGATCGGCCTGGCCTCGCCCGAGAAGATCCGTTCGTGGTCGTACGGCGAAGTGAAGAAGCCGGAAACGATCAACTACCGTACGTTCAAGCCGGAACGCGACGGCCTGTTCTGCGCCAAGATCTTTGGCCCGATCAAGGACTACGAGTGCCTGTGCGGCAAGTACAAGCGCCTGAAGCACCGTGGCGTGATCTGCGAGAAGTGCGGCGTTGAAGTGACGCTGGCCAAGGTGCGCCGCGAGCGCATGGGCCACATCGAACTGGCCGCGCCGACCGCGCACATCTGGTTCCTGAAGTCGCTGCCGTCGCGCCTGGGCATGGTCCTGGACATGACGCTGCGCGACATCGAGCGCGTGCTGTACTTCGAAGCATTCGTGGTGATCGAACCCGGCATGACCCCGCTCAAGAAGAGCCAGATCATGTCCGAAGACGACTACCTCGCGAAGTGCGACGAGTACGGCGAGGGCGAGTTCGTCGCCATGATGGGTGCCGAGGGCATCCGTGAACTGCTGCGCGGTATCGACATCGAGAAGCAGATCGAACAGATCCGCGCCGAGCTGCAGGCCACCGGTTCCGAAGCCAAGATCAAGAAGTTCGCCAAGCGCCTGAAGGTGCTCGAGGCCTTCCAGCGTTCGGGCATCAAGCCCGAGTGGATGATCCTCGAGGTGCTGCCGGTGCTGCCGCCCGAGCTGCGCCCGCTGGTGCCGCTGGATGGCGGCCGCTTCGCGACCTCGGACCTGAACGACCTGTATCGCCGCGTCATCAACCGTAACAACCGCCTGAAGCGCCTGCTGGAGCTGAAGGCGCCTGAGATCATCGTGCGCAACGAAAAGCGCATGTTGCAGGAAGCGGTTGACTCGCTGCTGGACAACGGCCGTCGCGGCAAGGCGATGACCGGTGCCAACAAGCGTCCGCTGAAGTCGCTGGCCGAAATGATCAAGGGCAAGGGCGGCCGTTTCCGTCAGAACCTGCTGGGCAAGCGCGTCGACTACTCGGGCCGTTCGGTCATCGTGGTGGGCCCGACGCTCAAGCTGCACCAGTGCGGCCTGCCCAAGCTGATGGCGCTCGAGCTGTTCAAGCCCTTCATCTTCCACAAGCTGGAAACGATGGGCATCGCCACCACCATCAAGGCGGCGAAGAAGGAAGTCGAAAGCCAGACCCCGGTGGTGTGGGACATCCTCGAAGAGGTGATCCGCGAGCACCCGGTGATGCTGAACCGTGCGCCGACGCTGCACCGCCTGGGTATCCAGGCGTTCGAGCCGGTGCTGATCGAAGGCAAGGCGATCCAGCTGCACCCGCTGGTCTGCGCGGCGTTCAACGCCGACTTCGACGGTGACCAGATGGCTGTCCACGTGCCGCTGTCGCTGGAAGCGCAGATGGAAGCCCGCACCCTGATGCTGGCCTCCAACAATGTGCTGTTCCCGGCCAACGGCGACCCGTCGATCGTGCCGTCGCAGGACGTGGTGCTGGGCCTGTACTACACCACCCGCGACAAGATCAACGGTCGTGGCGAAGGCATGACCTTTGCCGACATCAGCGAAGTGATCCGCGCGTACGAGAACAAGGAAGTCGAACTGGCTTCGCGCGTGAACGTGCGTATCACCGAGTATGAGCTGGTCGACAAGGACGCCGAAGCCGACGCGCGTTTCGCGCCCAAGATCACGCTGCAGGCCACCACGGTCGGCCGCGCGATCCTGTCCGAGATCCTGCCGAAGGGCCTGCCGTTCTCGGTGCTGAACAAGCCGCTGAAGAAGAAGGAAATCTCGCGCCTGATCAACACGGCGTTCCGCCGCTGCGGCCTGCGCGAGACCGTGATCTTCGCCGACAAGCTGCTGCAGTCGGGTTTCCGCCTGGCTACGCGCGCCGGTATCTCGATCGCGATCGACGACATGCTGGTGCCGCCGGCGAAGGAAAAGATCATCGCCGAGGCCTCGGCCAAGGTGAAGGAATACGACAAGCAGTACATGTCGGGCCTGGTGACCGATCAGGAACGCTACAACAACGTCGTGGACATCTGGGGCGCCGCCGGCGACCAGGTGGGCAAGGCGATGATGGAGCAGCTGCAGCACGAGGACGTGGTCGACCGCGAAGGCAAGACCGTGAAGCAAGAGTCGTTCAACTCCATCTACATGATGGCCGACTCGGGCGCACGGGGTTCCGCCGCACAGATCCGCCAGCTGGCCGGCATGCGTGGCCTGATGGCCAAGCCGGATGGCTCGATCATTGAAACGCCGATTACGGCGAACTTCCGTGAAGGCCTGAACGTTCTGCAGTACTTCATCTCGACCCACGGCGCCCGTAAGGGCCTGGCCGATACCGCACTGAAGACCGCGAACTCGGGTTACCTGACCCGTCGTCTGGTCGACGTGACGCAGGATCTGGTCGTGGTTGAAGACGATTGCGGCACCTCCAACGGCGTGGCCATGAAGGCCCTGGTCGAAGGCGGTGAAGTGATCGAAGCCCTGCGCGACCGTATCCTTGGCCGCGTGACCGTGGCCGACGTGGTCAACCCGGAAACCCAGGAAACCGCGATCGAGTCCGGCACGCTGCTGGACGAAGACCTGGTCGAGCTGATCGACAACATCGGCGTGGACGAGGTCAAGGTCCGCACCCCGCTGTCGTGCGACACGCGCTACGGCCTGTGCGCCAAGTGCTACGGCCGCGACCTGGGCCGCGGCGTGCTGGTGAACTCGGGCGAAGCGGTGGGCGTGATTGCCGCTCAGTCGATCGGTGAGCCGGGCACGCAGCTGACCATGCGTACCTTCCACATCGGTGGTGCGGCATCGCGTGCGGCAGTGGCCTCGAGCGTGGAAGCGAAGGCGACCGGTACGGTCCGCTTCACCGCGACCATGCGCTACGTCACCAACGCCAAGGGCGAACTGATCGTGATCTCGCGTTCGGGCGAGGCGCTGATCACCGACGACCACGGCCGCGAGCGCGAACGCCACAAGATCCCGTACGGCGCCACGCTGCTGGTGCAGGACGGCCAGTCGATCAAGGCCGGCACGCAACTGGCCACGTGGGACGCGCTGACGCGCCCGATCGTTTCGGAGTACTCGGGCACGATCAAGTTCGAGAACGTCGAAGAGGGCGTGACCGTCGCCAAGCAGATGGACGAAGTGACGGGCCTGTCGACCCTGGTGGTGATCGACGCCAAGCGCCGCACGGCTGCAACCAAGGGCATCCGCCCGCAGGTGAAGCTGCTCGACGCCAACGGCCAGGAAGTGAAGATCCCGGGCACGGACCACTCCGTGACCATCGGCTTCCAGGTCGGCGCGCTGATTACCGTGAAGGACGGCCAGCAGGTGCACGTGGGTGAAGTGCTCGCGCGTATCCCGACCGAATCGCAGAAGACCCGCGACATTACCGGTGGTCTGCCGCGTGTGGCCGAGCTGTTCGAAGCGCGTTCGCCGAAGGACGCCGCCGTGCTGGCGGAAGTCACCGGCACGACCTCGTTCGGCAAGGACACCAAGGGCAAGCAGCGCCTGGTCATTACCGACCTGGACGGCAATGCCCACGAGTTCCTGATCGCGAAGGAAAAGCAGGTGCTGGTGCACGACGGCCAGGTGGTGAACAAGGGCGAAATGATCGTGGAAGGTCCGGCGGACCCGCACGACATCCTGCGCCTGAAGGGCATCGAAGAGCTGGCGCACTACATCGTCGACGAAGTCCAGGACGTGTACCGTCTGCAGGGCGTGAAGATCAACGACAAGCACATCGAGGTGATCGTTCGCCAGATGCTGCGTCGGGTGCAGATCGCCGACGTGGGCGACACCAAGTTCATCCCGGGTGAACAGGTGGAGCGCTCGGAACTGCTCGACGAGAACGACCGCGTGATCGCCGAAGGCAAGCGTCCGGCAACCTACGAGAACCTGCTGCTGGGTATTACCAAGGCGTCGCTGTCGACCGACAGCTTCATCTCGGCGGCATCGTTCCAGGAAACCACGCGCGTGCTGACCGAAGCCGCGATCATGGGCAAGACCGACGACCTGCGTGGTCTGAAGGAAAACGTGATCGTGGGTCGTCTGATCCCGGCTGGTACCGGCCTGGCCTACCACCGTGCCCGCAAGGCGCGCGAGGCCTCCGAGCGCGAACGCGCCCAGGCGATCGCCGAAGAAGAGCAGTCGCTCTTCATCGAGCCGCCGGTGGTGCAGGCGACCGAGGGCGAAGGCGACAACGCCTGATCTCGTAGCAGCAATGGCCGCCGCAAGGCGGACCAAAGCCCGGCTGATCCAGCCGGGCTTTTTTTTCGTCCGCGCACGGCGGCGCCTTTAGTGAGAAACATCGGAGAGTTTGGCGCGTAGGCGCGGCGGCCGGCCCCCTTAGTGGTAAGGTTACGGCTTTTCCGGCTCCAGCATTTCCGTTGTCCATGTCGCAAGCACTGGCGATCCTCAAGGATGTCTTCGGTTACCACGCCTTCCGCGGGCGCCAGGCCGAGATCATCGACCACGTCGCCACCGGCGGTGATTGCCTGGTGCTGATGCCGACCGGCGGCGGCAAGTCGCTGTGCTACCAGATTCCGGCGCTGCTGCGCCAGCGCGCCGGCGACGGTGTCGGCATCGTGGTGTCGCCGCTGATCGCGCTGATGCAGGACCAGGTCGCGGCGCTGACCGAGGCCGGCGTGCGCGCCGCGGTGCTCAACTCGACGCTGACCGGGGCCGAGGCCTCCGCAGTCGAGCGCGACCTGCTGGCAGGGCGCATCGAGATTCTCTACGTGGCGCCGGAACGTCTGATGACGCCGCGCTTCCTTGACCTGCTGGAGCGCACCCGCGTCGGCCTGTTCGCGATCGACGAGGCCCACTGCGTGTCGCAATGGGGCCACGACTTCCGGCCCGAATACATCCAGCTGTCGGTGCTGCACGAGCGCTTCCCCTACGTGCCGCGCATCGCGCTGACCGCGACCGCCGACGCGCTGACGCGCGACGAGATCGTCGAGCGGCTGGCGCTGCACGACGCGCGCATCTTCATTTCCAGTTTCGACCGGCCCAACATCCGCTACCGCATCGTCGAGAAGGACAATGCGCGCCAGCAGTTGCTTGCCTTTATCAAGGCGGAACATACCGCGGCCGACGGCACCCATGACAGCGGCATCGTCTATTGCCTGTCGCGCAAGAAGGTCGAGGACACCGCGCAGTGGCTGAGCGGCCACGGCATCAACGCGCTCGCCTACCATGCCGGCATGGACGCCCAGGTGCGCCAGCACCACCAGGCGCGCTTCCGCGAAGAGGAAGGGCTGGTAATGGTGGCGACGATCGCCTTCGGCATGGGCATCGACAAGCCCGACGTGCGCTTTGTCGCCCACCTGGACCTGCCCAAGAGCATGGAGGGCTATTACCAGGAAACCGGCCGCGCCGGCCGCGACGGGCTGCCCGCCAATGCCTGGATGGCCTACGGGCTGGGCGACGTGGTGCAGCAGAAGCGCATGATCGACGAGTCCGAGGCCGACGAGGCGTTCAAGCGTGTGTCGTCGTCCAAGCTCGATGCGCTGCTGGGTCTGTGCGAAACCGCCGGCTGCCGCCGCCAGCGCATCCTCGCCTACTTCAACGAAGCCAGCGAGCCCTGTGGCAACTGCGATACCTGCCTGGAGCCGCCGGCCACCTGGGATGGCACGCGCGAGGCGCAGATGGCGCTGTCTTGCGTGTACCGCACCGCGCAGGCAAGCCGCATCCACTTCGGTGCGACCCATCTGGTCGATGTGCTGCGCGGCAATGCCTCGGAAAAGATCAAGCAGTGGGGCCATGACAAGGTATCGACCTTCGGCATCGGCAAGGAACGCTCGGTGCATGAATGGCACACGGTGTTCCGCCAGCTGATTGCGCAGGGCTTGCTGACCATCGACCATGGCGGCCACGGCGCGCTGCTGCTGGGCGAACGCGCGCGCGAAGTGCTCAAGGGCGAGCGGCAGATCATCCTTCGACGCCAGGCTGCCAAGCCGGGCAAGTCCGGCGAGCGCGCGGCGCGCGGCACGCGCATCGACCATACCGCCGACATGGACGCCGATACGCTGGCCAACTGGGAAGCGCTGCGCCGCTGGCGTACCGAGGCCGCGCGCGAGCATGGCGTACCAGCCTACGTGATCTTCCATGACGCCACGCTGGCCGAACTGGCGCGCACCGCGCCGGATTCGCTCTCGGCGATGCAAGGCATCCCCGGGATTGGCGCCTCCAAGCTGGAGCGCTACGGGCAGGGCATCCTCGACACCCTGCGCGGAGCCTAGCCGCTACGGTTTGCCAGTCGGGTATACGGCTTGACGGTATACGATTCCGCTGCTAGGATGCCAGATTCGAGTTTTTGGCTTTGGATTTCGCTCGCCCGTCGGATAAGTGGCCTTCAGGTCGCTGCCGGCAAGCCTACCGGACTGGGTTTCCATGGACGGGTGGCGGCAGACGCGGGATCCGGGTGCCGGCTCGCGCTCTTTGGCATGCTGTTACCGCACAGTCCCGTCTCCAGAGCGCCCGCTCACCTCTCCCGCCCAAAACCCGTAGTTGCCTCTCCAGCCTGGCGCATGCCGGCGCGAGGGGCGTTTTTCGTAAAACCAAGCTGGATTGAACAATGCCAACTATCAACCAACTGGTTCGCAAGCCGCGCGTCTCGGAAGTCGTCAAGAGCAAGAGCCCGGCGCTTGAGAACTGCCCCCAGCGTCGTGGCGTGTGCACCCGTGTGTACACCACGACGCCGAAGAAGCCGAACTCGGCACTGCGTAAGGTCGCCAAGGTGCGCCTGACCAACGGTTTCGAAGTCATTTCGTACATCGGCGGTGAAGGCCACAACCTGCAGGAACACTCGGTCGTGCTGATCCGCGGCGGTCGTGTGAAGGATCTGCCGGGTGTGCGTTACCACATCGTCCGTGGTTCGCTGGATCTGCAAGGCGTGAAGGACCGCAAGCAGGCCCGTTCGAAGTACGGCGCGAAGCGTCCGAAGGCAGCCTAAGTTTTGGCAGCCTGGGCCCGCGAGGCCCGAAGCAACAGACGATAGCCTGTGGCGTGAGTCATGGTGCTGTCACCAGGCGGCGGTACAACGGAGCGCCTTTTTGGCAACCGTGCCGTCGAGTAAGTGGTCACCCGGCGAATTTGCTGTCTTTGCATGCAAGCTAGTTGGTGGCCGGAGAGCGGGAAACTCTGACCGCGCTCTCAACTGAATCTAAAGGAAAGAAGATGCCACGTCGTCGTGAAGTCCCCAAGCGGGATGTTCTGCCTGATCCGAAGTTCGGCAACGTTGAAGTTGCCAAGTTCATGAACGTGCTGATGCTGGACGGCAAGAAGTCGGTTGCCGAACGTATCGTTTATGGCGCGTTCGACCAGATCGAAAAGAAGGCAGGCAAGGCCCCCATCGAGGTGTTCTCCGTTGCGATCAACAACGTGAAGCCGGTGGTGGAAGTGAAGAGCCGTCGCGTGGGCGGCGCCAACTATCAGGTTCCGGTCGAAGTCCGTCCGTCGCGTCGTTTGGCATTGGCGATGCGTTGGCTGCGCGAGGCCGCGAAGAAACGCAGCGAGAAGTCGATGGCGCTGCGCCTGGCAGGTGAGCTGCTGGAAGCATCGGAAGGCCGTGGCGGCGCGATGAAGAAGCGCGACGAAGTGCACCGCATGGCCGAAGCCAACAAGGCGTTCTCGCACTTCCGCTTCTAAAGCGAGCGAAAACATTGTTGGTTGCCGGGCGGGTTGTGTTTTTACACATCTCGCCCGTTTGTGTTAGGGGCGCGGGCCATGAGATGCCGGCGCCTCACGGACGAATAGAGGATTAAAGTGGCTCGTAAGACTCCCATCGAGCGTTACCGTAACATCGGTATTTCGGCTCACATTGACGCGGGTAAAACCACCACGACCGAGCGCATCCTGTTCTACACCGGTGTGAACCACAAGATCGGTGAAGTGCACGACGGCGCGGCCACCATGGACTGGATGGAGCAGGAGCAGGAGCGTGGTATTACCATCACCTCCGCTGCCACCACCGCCTTCTGGAAGGGCATGGCCGGCAACTACCCCGAGCACCGCTTCAACATCATCGACACCCCGGGCCACGTGGACTTCACCATCGAGGTGGAGCGTTCCATGCGCGTGCTGGACGGCGCGTGCATGGTGTACTGCGCAGTGGGTGGCGTGCAGCCGCAGTCCGAAACCGTCTGGCGTCAGGCCAACAAGTACAAGGTTCCGCGTCTGGCATTCGTCAACAAGATGGACCGTACCGGCGCGAACTTCTTCAAGGTCTACGACCAGCTGAAGACCCGCCTGAAGGCCAACCCGGTGCCCGTCGTGGTGCCGATCGGCGCTGAAGACGGCTTCCAGGGCGTCGTCGATCTGCTGGAAATGAAGGCGATCGTTTGGGACGAAGCCAGCCAGGGCGTGAAGTTCGAATACCAGGACATTCCGGCCGAACTGCAAGCCACGGCTGACGAATGGCGCGAGAAGATGGTCGAGTCCGCCGCCGAAGCCAGCGAAGAGCTGATGGAAAAGTACCTGGGCGGCGAAGAGCTGACCCGCGCCGAGATCGTCAAGGCGCTGCGTGACCGTACCATCGCCTGCGAAATCCAGCCGATGCTGTGCGGCACTGCGTTCAAGAACAAGGGCGTGCAGCGTATGCTCGACGCCGTGATCGACTTCCTGCCGTCGCCGGTCGACATTCCGCCGGTTACGGGCACGGACGAGGACGACAGCGAGAAGAAGCTCGAGCGCAAGGCCGACGACAACGAAAAGTTCTCGGCACTGGCGTTCAAGATCATGACCGACCCGTTCGTTGGCCAGCTGATCTTCTTCCGCGTCTACTCGGGCAAGATCAATTCGGGCGACACCGTGTACAACCCGGTGAAGCAGAAGAAGGAGCGTCTGGGCCGTATTCTGCAGATGCACGCCAACCAGCGCGAAGAAATCAAGGAAGTGCTGGCCGGCGACATCGCCGCCGCGGTGGGCCTGAAGGATGCCACCACGGGCGATACGCTGTGCGATCCGGCTGCGCCGATCGTGCTCGAGCGCATGGTGTTCCCGGAGCCGGTGATCTCGCAGGCTGTCGAGCCGAAGACCAAGGCTGACCAGGAAAAGATGGGCATCGCCCTGAACCGCCTGGCCGCCGAAGATCCGTCGTTCCGCGTGCGTACCGATGAAGAATCGGGCCAGACCATCATTTCGGGCATGGGCGAGCTCCACCTCGAAATTCTGGTCGACCGCATGAAGCGCGAATTCGGCGTGGAAGCCAACATCGGCGCGCCGCAGGTGGCCTACCGCGAAACCATTCGCAAGACCGCCGAAGGCGTCGAGGGCAAGTTCGTCAAGCAGTCGGGCGGCCGCGGCCAGTACGGTCACGCCGTGATCACGCTGGAACCGCAAGAGCCGGGCAAGGGCTTCGAGTTCATCGACGCCATCAAGGGCGGTGTGATTCCTCGCGAATACATCCCGGCGGTCGAAAAGGGTATCGTCGACACGCTGACGGCCGGTATTCTGGCTGGCTTCCCGGTGGTGGACGTGAAGGTCACGCTGACGTTCGGTTCGTACCACGACGTGGACTCGAACGAAAACGCGTTCCGCATGGCCGGCTCGATGGCTTTCAAGGAAGCCATGCGCAAGGCCAGCCCGGTTCTGCTCGAGCCGATGATGGCGGTGGAAGTGGAAACGCCGGAAGACTACACCGGTACCGTGATGGGCGACTTGTCGTCCCGCCGCGGCATCGTGCAGGGCATGGACGACATGGTGGGCGGCGGCAAGATCATCAAGGCCGAAGTCCCGCTGTCGGAAATGTTCGGTTATTCGACGTCGCTGCGCTCGGCCACGCAAGGCCGCGCCACGTACACCATGGAATTCAAGCACTACGCCGAGGCACCGAAGAACATCGCCGAAGCAGTGATGGCGGCCAAGGGCAAGTAAATAAGCTGTATGCCGCCGCACCCACCGGGGTGCGGCGGCGTGATGAATCGACAAGACTGCATTCCATTAGGAGCTGAAAAAAATGGCAAAGGAAAAGTTCGAGCGGACCAAGCCGCACGTGAACGTTGGTACGATTGGTCACGTTGACCATGGCAAGACCACGCTGACCGCAGCGATCGCCACGGTGCTGGCAGCGAAGTTCGGCGGTGCCGCCAAGAAGTACGACGAAATCGACGCAGCGCCGGAAGAAAAGGCCCGCGGTATTACCATCAATACCGCCCACGTCGAATACGAGACGGCCAACCGCCACTACGCGCACGTTGACTGCCCGGGCCACGCTGACTATGTGAAGAACATGATCACGGGCGCTGCGCAGATGGACGGCGCAATCCTGGTTTGCTCGGCCGCTGACGGCCCGATGCCGCAGACCCGCGAGCACATCCTGCTGGCCCGCCAGGTTGGTGTGCCGTACATCATCGTGTTCCTGAACAAGTGCGACATGGTGGACGACGCCGAACTGCTCGAGCTGGTCGAGATGGAAGTGCGCGAGCTGCTGAGCAAGTACGAGTTCCCCGGCGACGACACCCCGATCATCAAGGGTTCGGCCAAGCTGGCACTGGAAGGCGACAAGGGCGACCTGGGCGAAGAAGCCATCATGCGCCTGGCCGATGCGCTGGACACCTACATCCCGACGCCGGAGCGTGCCGTTGACGGTACCTTCCTGATGCCGGTGGAAGACGTGTTCTCGATCTCGGGTCGCGGCACCGTGGTGACCGGCCGTATCGAGCGCGGCATCATCAAGGTCGGCGAAGAAATCGAAATCGTTGGCATCAAGCCGACCGTGAAGACCACCTGCACCGGCGTGGAAATGTTCCGCAAGCTGCTGGACCAGGGCCAGGCTGGCGACAACGTCGGTCTGCTGCTGCGCGGCACCAAGCGTGAAGACGTCGAGCGCGGCCAGGTGCTGTGCAAGCCGGGTTCGATCAAGCCGCACACCCACTTCACCGGCGAGGTGTACATCCTGTCGAAGGACGAGGGCGGCCGTCACACCCCGTTCTTCAACAACTATCGCCCGCAGTTCTACTTCCGTACCACCGACGTGACCGGCTCGATCGAGCTGCCGAAGGACAAGGAAATGGTCATGCCGGGTGACAACGTGTCGATCACCGTCAAGCTGATCGCCCCGATCGCCATGGAAGAAGGCCTGCGCTTCGCTATCCGCGAAGGTGGCCGTACCGTCGGCGCCGGCGTCGTGGCAAAGATCCTCGACTAAGCACTTCCTGGGACATGCCCGCGGGCATGTCCCCATTCAACGGGCAGCTTGCCCAATCGCTCTTTTAAGGAAATATCATGCAGAACCAGAAGATCCGTATCCGCCTGAAGGCTTTCGACTATCGCCTGATCGACCAGTCGGCTGCCGAAATCGTGGATACCGCCAAGCGTACCGGCGCGATCGTCAAGGGCCCGGTGCCCCTGCCGACCCGCATCCAGCGCTTCGACATCCTGCGTTCGCCGCACGTCAACAAGACCAGCCGCGATCAGTTCGAGATCCGCACCCACCAGCGCCTGATGGACATCGTCGACCCGACCGACAAGACCGTTGACGCGCTGATGAAGCTCGACCTGCCGGCAGGCGTGGACGTCGAGATCAAGGTGTAATCATGCTTCGGGCTGCTTGCGCAGCCTGCTGCAGCAAAACGGCGAACCTCGGTTCGCCGTTTTTGTTTGGTGGCGCGTCGCACGGCGGCATCCGCCGGTCACTTACACGCTGCCGCGCCGGCGCAGCGTCTCGGCCGGGCACTCGCCGAACGCGCGCCGGTACTCGGCGCTGAAGCGCCCCAGGTGGGTAAAGCCCCAGCGCAGCGCGGCGCCCGTCACCGACGCCAGCGCCGCATCGTTGAGCAGGTCGTGCCGTACCCGGTCCAGCCGGACCGTGCGCAGATAGGCCATCGGGCTTAGCCCGCGATGCTCGCGGAACCCCGCATACAGGCTGCGCAGGCTGACGCCCGCGATCTCCGCCAGCAGCGCCGGCGTCAGCGCGGCGGCGGCATGAGCGTGGATATACTCCTCGACCACTTTCACATGGCGCGGCGCCAGTGGCTTGCCGTGCCGCTGCAGCGCCTCCGACAGGCTGTGCGGCTGCAGCGTCAGCAGCGCGCCGATCACCAGTTGCTCGAGCTGACATGCCGTCAGCGGATGGCGCGCCGCTGCCGGCGCCACCGACAGCATCTGCGCCAGATACTCCATCAATGAATACCAGCCGGCGCTGCGCCAGGCCATGCCCAGCTGGAAGCGCAGCGGCGGGTCCGGGCGATGTCCAAGATAGGCGGCGCACACGCGTTCCAGCGCGCTGCGCTCGATGCGCACGATCAGCTGGTCGTTGTCGGCGCTCCAGCGCATCAGCAGCGGATCGCTGGGCGTAAGCACGGAAGCGCAGTCCGGCGTCGACACGATCTGCTGCGCGCCACAACGGATCTCAGCCTGGCCGCAGAGCGGCATCTGCACCAGCAAGAAGTCTCCGAGCGGCCCCGGGTCGATGGTGACATCGGCTCCGTAGGCTAGCCGGTTCAGCGACACCGCGCCCAGCGGCGCGTGGTGCATGCGGGCCGACAGGCTGGTCCCGCGGATATCGAGCCGGTGAGGCTTGAAGACCTTGCCGACCGCCGCGCGCGTCTGCCCGAGGTCGGTCGAGGCGAACACCTGCCGCCCGGCATCGTGTAGCAGGGCATGCGCCAGCGGCGCCGGCGCGCGGGCAGTCGGGGGCAGCTGCAACATGGTCTCGCTCCTCTGGCGTGGCCGCGGCGCTGGCTGGCGTCCACGGCGGCGGGCCGGGTCGCCATGCGCGCAGCATGGTCCACGGAACCACTATAGCGGATCGACCTGCGCGACCCCGGCCTTGCATTGACCGAAGCTTAACTTTCCTGCACTAATCGGATAGCCGCTGCAGCCAGCGGCTAGTTTGCTGCGGTGCGGAGCCACCATCATGGGACCCAGCACGGCAGCGCAAATCTCCACCAGCTGTCAGCCAACAGAGAACGACAAGGAGCGCAGGCCATGGGCCAGACCATCCAGATCCAGACCCCCGAAGGCAGTTTCAGCGGCTATCTCGCCACCCCGGCGGCGGGCAAGGGCCCCGGCATCGTGCTGTGCCAGGAGATCTTCGGCGTCAATGCCACCATGCGCCAGGTGGCCGACTATTACGCCGAGGAAGGCTATACGGTGCTGGTGCCCGACCTGTTCTGGCGCATCGCACTGGGCATCGAGCTGACCGACCGCGGCGAGGACTTCCAGCGCGCGCTCGGCCTCTATCAGCAGTTTGACGAAGCGAGGGGCGTGCAGGATGTGGGCGCGGCGTTGGAGACGTTGCGCGCCCGGCCCGAATGCGTCGGCCAGACCGGCGTGCTCGGCTTCTGCCTGGGCGGCAAGCTGGCCTACCTGGCGGCCTGCCGGCTGCCCGACGTGGCCTGTGCGGTGGCGTACTACGGCGTCGGCATCGAGCACGCGCTGGGCGAGGCCGCCAACGCACGTGGCCGCCTGGTGCTGCATATCGCGGAGAAGGACGGCTTCTGCCCGCCGCAGGCGCAAGCGGCGATCCGCGAGGCGCTGGCCGGCCGGGACAACATCGAGGTGTACGTCTATGCCGGCGTCGATCATGCCTTTGCGCGGTCCGGCGGCGAGCATTTCGACAAGCCCTCGGCGCTGATGGCGCACCAGCGCTCGATCGCCGCGCTGCGCCGCGAGCTGGGTCCGCACTACGACTTCTCGGCGTTGTGGGACAAGCACTGCGAGTATGAATTCGCCAGCCGCGATGTCGATGCGACCATGGCGACGATGGTGGCGCAGCCCTACGTGAACCATATCCCGACCATGACCGGCGGCGTCGGCCATGCGCAGCTGCGCCGCTTCTACCAAAACCATTTCGTCCACAGCAATCCGCCCGACACCACGCTGATCCCGCTGTCGCGCACGGTCGGCGCCTCGCAGATCGTCGACGAGCTGCTGTTCTGCTTTACCCACACCAGCGAGATCGACTGGATGCTGCCAGGCGTGCCGCCGACCGGCAGGCGCGTGGAGATCCCGCTCATCGCCATCGTCAAGTTCCGTGGCGACAAGCTGTACCACGAGCACATCTACTGGGACCAGGCCAGCGTGCTGGTGCAGATCGGCAAGCTGGATCCGGCGGGTTTGCCGGTGGCGGGCGTGGAGACCGCGCGCAAGCTGCTGGATGAAACCCTGCCGTCCAACACGCTGATGGCGCGCTGGCAGCAGAGCGAAGGCAAGTAGGCAAGGCGGCACCGAACGGGAGCCGGCCCGCAGAGGCCTGCCCCGCACCGGACACCGGTGCTAAACCAGGAGACAACCATGAAGGGATTGCAGGACAAGGTGGCCATCGTCACCGGCGGCGCCACGCTGATCGGCGCAGCCGTGGCCCGGGCCTTCGTCGAGGCCGGCGCGCGTGTGGCGATCTTCGATATCGACGCCGCCAACGGCGAGCGGGTCGCCGCCGGGCTGGGCAAGGATGCGCTCTTCATCGCGGCCGACATCACGCGGAACGAGCAGATCCACGATGCGGTCGGCCAGGCTGTGCAGCGCTTTGGCGGCGTGGATTTCCTGGTCAACCTGGCGTGCACCTATCTCGACGACGGCTTTCGATCGAACCGGGCCGACTGGCTGGCGGCGCTCGACGTCAACGTGGTCTCGGGCGTGATGCTGGCGCAAGCGGTGCATCCGCATATGCGGGAGCGCGGCGGCGGCGCCATCGTCAACTTCACCAGTATTTCCGCCAGCGTGGCGCAGACCGGGCGCTGGCTCTATCCGGTGTCGAAAGCCGCGATCGCGCAACTGACGCGCAGCATGGCGATGGACCTGGCGCCGGACCGCATCCGCGTGAACTCGGTCTCGCCCGGCTGGACCTGGTGCCGGCTGATGGACGAGGTCAGCGGCGGCAACCGCGCCCGCACCGATGCGGTGGCCGCGCCGTTCCACCTGCTCGGGCGCGTCGGCGAGCCGGACGAGGTAGCGCAGGTGGTGCTCTTCCTCTGCTCCGATCACGCGAGCTTCGTCACCGGCGCGGACTATGCCGTCGACGGTGGCTATTCCGCCATGGGTCCGGAGCAGAACGTGCCCGCCATCGGCAAGCTGGCCGGCTGAACGCCCCGCAACGATCCTTCAGGAGACCACCTCATGCCCCAACGCATCGCCATCGTCGGAGCGGGCCAGTCGGGCCTGCAAATGGCCCTCGGGCTGCAGGCCCACGGCTACCGCGTCACGTTGCTGTCCAACCGCACGCCGGAACAGGTTCGCGCCGGCAAGGTCATGTCCAGCCAGTGCATGTTCGACCGCGCGCTGCAGACCGAGCGCGAGCTCGGCCTGAACTGGTGGGACGACCCGTGCCCGCCGGTGCAGGGCATCGGCCTGGCCGTGCCGCATCCCGAGCTGCCCGACGCGAAAGCCATCGACTGGGCCGCGCCGCTGGACCGGCCGGCACAGGCGGTCGACCAGCGATTGAAGATGCCGGCATGGATGGAAGCCTTTGTCACGCGCGGCGGCGACCTGCGCATCGTCGATGTCGGGATCGACGAACTGGAAGATCTGACCAGCGAGCATGATCTGGTGCTGCTGGCCGCTGGCAAGGGCGAGATCGTCAGCCGCTTCGAGCGCGATGCGTCGCGCAGCCCGTTCGACCGGCCCCAGCGCGCGCTGGCGCTCACCTACGTGACCGGCATGGTGCCGCGCGAGCCGTTCTCGCGGGTTTGCTTCAATCTGATTCCGGGTGTTGGCGAGTACTTCGTCTTCCCTGCGCTGACGCTGTCGGGTCCGTGCGAGATCATGGTGTTCGAGGGCATCCCGGGCGGCCCGATGGACCGCTGGGCCGATGCCCGCACGCCCGAACAGCACCTCGCCGAAAGCCTGCGCATCCTGCGCACCTATGCGCCCTGGGAGGCCGAGCGCTGCGAGCGCGTGGCGCTGACCGACGACAACGGGATCCTTGCCGGCCGCTTTGCGCCGACGGTACGCAAGCCGGTACTGACGCTGCCTTCGGGCCGACTGGTATTCGGCATGGCGGATGCCGTGGTGGTCAACGACCCGATCACGGGCCAGGGCTCGAACAATGCCGCGAAGTGCTGCAAGGTTTATCTCGATGCGATCGTCGAGCACGACGGGCAGCCGTACGACCGCGGCTGGATGGAACAGACCTTCGCCCGCTACTGGCATTACGCCGGCGATGTGGTGGCGTGGACCAACTCGCTGCTGACACCGCCGCCGCCGCACATCCTGGCGCTGCTGGGAGCCGCGGGGCAAGCGCCGGCGCTGGCGGCCCGCATCGCCAACGGCTTCGATAATCCGCCGGACTACTTCCCGTGGTGGATGGACCCGCAAGCCTGCCACCAGCTGATCGACCACCACCTGCCGCAGGCGGCCTGACATGGACACCGCCAGCCATGCAGCTGCCTCGCTCGATCCGCGTGAACTGCGCCGGGTTTGCGGCCGCTACGCGACCGGCGTGGCGGTCATCGGTGCCTGTACGGCGCAGCAGCGGCCGGTCGGCATCACCGTCAACTCGTTCGCGTCGCTGTCGCTGGCGCCGCCATTGATCCTGTGGAGCCTGGCCACGCATTCGCCCAATGCGGGCCTGTTCGCACCGGGCGCGCCGTTCGGCGTCAGCATCCTGCGCGCGGGCCACGGTGAACTGGCGCGCCGCTTTGCCAGGCCGTCGCCGGACAAGTTTGCCGGCGTTGGCCATCGCCGCTGCCCGCGCGGCGTGCCTTACCTGGACGAGGCGCTGGCGACGCTGTCGTGCCGGGTCGAGCGCGCCGACCCGGTAGGCGACCACTTGCTGATCGTCGGGGCCGTCGAAGCGTTCACCGCGGGTGAGGGCGAACCGCTGGTTTTCTATGGCGGCGATTTCGTCCGCATCGCAGCCTGATTGCCTGCTTTTGTTGTGCTTGATGGGCCGCTCCGATAGCGGCCCGTCGCCCCGACACCACAGTCAGGAAGCGCAAGCGTCACTGCCGCGGCATCCCTGCCTACAACATTGCAGGCAAATCCGCAATTCATATTGCCCTTTCCAAACTGCTGCGATATAGTGTAAGGCTACCCGTTTCCTCGGGTAGTGGGCTGGCCATTTTGGCCGCGCGCAGTCTTGTTTAGCGCAAGTCCATCCGCGCACAAGCGCAAGCACAGTTTTCGTGTATCAATCAGCCCCGGCCAATCGCAGCTGGGAATGGAGCAAACCATGAGCCTTGGCCTTGTAGGTCGCAAGGTTGGCATGACCCGTATTTTCACGGACGACGGTGAAGCGATTCCCGTGACCGTGGTCGAGGTCGGCGACAACCGCGTGACGCAAATCAAGACGGACGAGACCGACGGTTATACCGCGGTTCAAGTCACCTTCGGCGCACGACGCGCAAGCCGCGTCACCAAGCCGCTGGCGGGTCACCTCGCCAAAGCCGGCGTGGAAGCCGGCGAAATCATCCGCGAATTCCGTATCGACGCAGCCAAGGCTGCCGAACTGCAAGCTGGCGGTTCGCTGTCGGTCGACCTGTTCGAAGTCGGTCAGAAGATCGACGTGCAGGGCGTGACCATCGGTAAGGGCTACGCCGGTACCATCAAGCGCTACCACTTCGCCTCCGGCCGTGCCACCCACGGTAACTCGCGCTCGCACAACGTGCCGGGCTCGATCGGTATGGCGCAGGATCCGGGCCGCGTGTTCCCGGGCAAGCGCATGACCGGTCACCTGGGCGATGTCACCCGCACCGTGCAGAACCTGGAGATCGCCAAGATCGACGCAGAGCGCAAGCTGCTGCTGGTCAAGGGCGCCATTCCCGGCTCCAAGAACGGCAAGGTCATCGTTACCCCGGCCGTCAAGGCCAAAGCCAAAGCTTAAGGAGCGCATGTAATGGAACTCAAGCTCCTCCAGGACAATGGCCAGATCGGCGCCGGCGTTGACGCGTCGCCCGAAGTGTTCGGCCGTGACTACAACGAAGCCCTCGTTCACCAGATCGTCGTCGCTTACCAGGCCAACGCTCGCAGCGGCAACCGTAAGCAGAAGGATCGTGAAGAGGTCAAGCACACGACCAAGAAGCCGTGGCGCCAGAAGGGTACGGGCCGTGCTCGTGCCGGTATGTCTTCCTCGCCGCTGTGGCGCGGGGGCGGCCGTATCTTCCCGAATTCGCCGGAAGAAAACTTCAGCCAGAAGGTCAACAAGAAGATGTTCCGTGCCGGCATGCGCTCGATTTACTCGCAACTCGCACGTGAAGGTCGTATCAATGTGGTGGACGGTTTCACCGTCGACGCGCCCAAGACCAAGCTCTTGGCCGACAAGTTTAAGGCCATGGGCCTGGACTCGGTGCTGATCATCACCGACAGCCTCGACGAAAACCTCTACCTGGCTTCGCGCAACCTGCCGCACGTGGCAGTTGTCGAGCCGCGCCAGGCTGATCCGCTGTCGCTCGTGCACTACAAGAAGGTGCTGGTGACCAAGGCAGCCGTCGCGCAGATCGAGGAGTTGCTGAAATGACGCAAGTAGCCAAGAACGATCATCGTTTGATGCAGGTGCTGCTCGCGCCGGTGGTTTCCGAAAAGGCAACCCTGGTCGCCGACAAGAATGAACAAGTCGTGTTCGAAGTGGCTCGCGATGCCAACAAGGCGGAAGTGAAGGCCGCCGTCGAACTGCTGTTCAAGGTCGAGGTGCAGTCCGTTCAGATCCTGAACCAGAAGGGCAAGCAGAAGCGCTTCGGCCGTTTCATGGGCCGTCGCAACCACGTGAAGAAAGCTTACGTGTCGCTGAAGCCGGGTCAGGAAATCAATTTTGAAGCGGAGGCCAAGTAATCATGGCACTCGTCAAGACCAAGCCGACTTCCCCGGGTCGTCGCTCGATGGTGAAGGTCGTCAACAAGGACCTGCACAAGGGCGCCCCGCACGCTCCGCTGCTGGAAAAGCAATTCCAGAAGTCGGGCCGTAACAACAATGGTCATATCACCACCCGCCACAAGGGCGGTGGTCATAAGCACCACTACCGCGTGGTCGACTTCAAGCGCAACGACAAGGACGGCATCCCCGCCAAGGTCGAGCGCCTGGAATACGATCCGAACCGCAGCGCCAACATCGCGCTGGTCGTGTTCGCCGACGGCGAACGCCGCTACATCATCGCCACCAAGGGCATGGTTGCCGGCCAACCGCTGATGAACGGCTCGGAAGCGCCGATCAAGGCGGGCAACAACCTGCCGATCCGCAACATCCCGGTCGGTACCACGATCAACAACGTGGAAATGCTGCCCGGCAAGGGTTCGCAGATCGCACGTGCCGCCGGCGGTTCCGCCGTGCTGCTGGCTCGTGAAGGCCTGTACGCCCAGGTTCGTCTGCGCTCGGGTGAAGTCCGCCGCGTGCACATCGAGTGCCGCGCCACCATTGGTGAAGTGGGCAACGAAGAGCACAGCCTGCGTGTCATCGGCAAGGCCGGTGCGACCCGCTGGCGCGGTATCCGCCCGACGGTGCGTGGTGTCGTGATGAACCCGGTGGATCACCCGCACGGTGGTGGTGAAGGCAAGACTGCTGCTGGTCGTGATCCGGTTTCGCCGTGGGGTACCCCGGCCAAGGGTTACCGTACCCGCAGCAACAAGCGCACGGACAGCATGATCGTCCAGAAGCGCCACAAGCGCTAATCGGTAGGTAGGAGCTAAAGATATGACTCGTTCCGCTAAAAAGGGTCCGTTCTGCGACGCCCACCTGCTGAAGAAGGTGGAAGTTGCAGTCAGCGGCAAGGACAAGAAGCCCATCAAGACGTGGTCGCGCCGCTCGACCATCATGCCGGAATTCATCGGCCTGACGATCGCCGTGCACAACGGCCGTCAGCACGTGCCGGTGTACGTGACGGAAAACATGGTTGGCCACAAGCTCGGCGAATTTGCGATTACTCGCACGTTCAAGGGCCACGCGGCTGACAAGAAAGCGAAGAGGTAAGGTGCCATCATGGAAGTGAAAGCGATTCATCGCGGTGCCCGCATCTCCGCCCAGAAGACGCGCCTGGTCGCTGACCAGATCCGTGGTCTGCCGATCGAGCGTGCGCTCAATGTCCTGACGTTCAGCCCGAAAAAGGCTGCCGGGATCGTGAAGAAGGTGGTCGAATCGGCCATCGCCAACGCCGAGCACAACGAAGGCGCCGACATCGACGAACTCAAGGTCAAATCGATCTACGTCGACAAGGCAACCTCGCTCAAGCGCTTCACGGCACGGGCAAAGGGCCGCGGCAACCGCATCGAGAAACAAACCTGTCACATCACTGTGACGCTCGGCAACTAAGGAGTCACGATGGGACAGAAGATTCATCCGACTGGCTTCCGTCTGGCTGTCAGCCGTAACTGGGCTTCGCGCTGGTACGCCAGCAACACGAAGTTCGCCGGCATGCTGAAGGAAGACATCGAAGTTCGCGACTTCCTGAAGAAGAAGCTCAAGAACGCATCGGTTGGCCGCGTCGTGATCGAGCGCCCCGCCCGCAATGCCCGCATCACCATTTACAGCTCGCGTCCGGGCGTGGTGATCGGCAAGAAGGGTGAGGACATCGAACTGCTGAAGGCCGAACTGCAGCGTCGCATGGGCGTGCCCGTGCACGTGAACATCGAGGAAATCCGCAAGCCGGAAACCGATGCTCAGCTGATCGCCGATTCGATCACCCAGCAGCTCGAGCGCCGCATCATGTTCCGCCGCGCCATGAAGCGCGCCATGCAGAACGCGATGCGCCTGGGCGCCCAGGGTATCAAGATCATGAGCGCCGGCCGTCTGAACGGTATCGAAATCGCCCGTACCGAGTGGTACCGCGAAGGCCGTGTGCCCCTGCACACCCTGCGCGCCGACATCGACTACGGCTTCTCCGAAGCAGAAACCACCTACGGCATCATCGGTGTCAAGGTGTGGGTCTACAAGGGGGATCACCTCGGCCGCAATGATGCGCCGGTGGTGGAAGAGCCGCAAGACGAGCGTCGTCGTCGCCCGGGTCGTCCGGAAGGCCGCCGCCGTGAAGGCGAAGGCCGTCCGGGTGGCAACCGCCGTGGCGGTGCCGGTGCCGGTCGTCGCGCTGCGCCTGGCGCAGATGGGAAGAGTGGAGAATAACGATGCTGCAACCTAAGCGCAGAAAATACCGCAAGGAGCAGAAAGGCCGCAACACGGGTAAGGCTACCCGTGGCAACGCCGTGTCTTTCGGCGAATTCGGCCTGAAGGCAATGGGCCGTGGCCGTCTGACCGCTCGTCAGATCGAGTCGGCACGTCGTGCGATGACCCGTCACATCAAGCGTGGCGGCCGCATCTGGATCCGGATCTTCCCGGACAAGCCGATCTCGAAGAAGCCCGCCGAAGTCCGTATGGGTAACGGCAAGGGCAATCCGGAATACTACGTGGCTGAAATCCAGCCGGGCAAGATGCTGTACGAAATGGATGGCGTGAGCGAAGACCTGGCACGTGAGGCGTTCCGCCTCGCGGCGGCCAAGCTGCCGATCGCCACCAATTTCGTGGTGCGCCAGGTCGGGACGTAAGGAGAGCAGGAATGAAAGCATCCGAACTTCGCGGCAAGGACGCCGCAGGCCTGAACCAGGAGCTCTCCGAGCTGCTGAAGGCCCAATTTAGCCTGCGCATGCAAAAGGCAACCCAACAGCTGCAGAACACCAGCCAGCTGAAGAAGGTTCGCAAGGACATCGCGCGCGTGCAAACCGTGCTGACTCAAAAGGCGAACGCGAAATGACTGAAGCTGCACAAACGGAAAAGTCGCTTCGCCGTACCCTGGTCGGCCGTGTCGTGAGCGACAAGATGGACAAGACCGTTACGGTCTTGGTGGAAAACCGCGTCAAGCATCCCCTGTACGGCAAGTACGTGCTGCGTTCCAAGAAGTACCACGCACACGACGAAGCCAACCAGTACAAGGAAGGCGACAAGGTCGAAATCCAGGAAGGCCGTCCGCTGTCGCGGACCAAGTCCTGGGTGGTTTCCCGGCTGGTAGAGGCTGCACGCGTCATCTAAGAACAACACGTTCTTAGCTTGACTTGCAAGTCCAGGATTATGTAGCTATAATCCTGGACTTCCGCTTTATTGCGTTCGCCTTAGCTGTACCACCCGGGCGGGCCTGTTGAGCGAGCCAGGGCCAGGTGGCTCCGATGTTTTTCAGTCGGATTTGCCAGGTTCCTACCGACTTCAAAGTTGATCAACCCATACGGTGCTGGCGCAAGGCCGGAACCGACGGGACCAAGACTGACCGACGGGCGCTATCGCACCTGGCGGATTAAGTTGGGAAGACAAACACCATGATTCAGACAGAAAGCCGGCTCGAAGTGGCCGATAACACTGGTGCGCGCGAAGTGCTGTGCATCAAGGTGCTGGGTGGCTCCAAGCGCCGCTACGCAAGCGTTGGCGACATCATCAAGGTGACCGTCAAGGACGCAGCGCCGCGCGGTCGCGTGAAGAAGGGCGACATCTACAACGCCGTCGTCGTGCGTACCGCCAAGGGCGTGCGCCGCGCTGACGGTTCGCTGATCAAGTTCGACGGCAACGCCGCCGTCCTGCTGAACAACAAGCTCGAGCCGATCGGCACCCGTATCTTCGGGCCGGTGACTCGTGAACTCCGTACCGAGCGCTTCATGAAGATCGTGTCGCTCGCTCCGGAAGTGCTGTAAGGAGCCGCCATGAACAAGATTCGCAAAGGCGACGAAGTCATCGTGCTGACCGGCAAGGACAAGGGCAAGCGCGGTACCGTGCAAGCCGTCCTCGGCGACAAGGTTGCGGTGCAAGGCGTGAACATCGCCAAGAAGCATGCCCGCCCGAACCCGATGCTGGGCACTACCGGTGGTGTGGTCGACAAGGTCATGCCGCTGCATATTTCCAACGTTGCGCTCGTGGATGCCAATGGCAAGCCGTCGCGCGTCGGCATCAAGGTGGAAGACGGCAAGCGCGTGCGCGTGCTGAAGACCACCGGCGCCGTCGTGGCAGCTTGATTCTGGGCACGTATAGGAGTTGAGCATGGCAGCACGTCTGCAAGAGTTTTACAAAGAACAGGTTGTGCCGAAGCTGATCGAGCAGTTCGGCTACAAGTCGGTCATGGAAGTGCCGCGCATCACCAAGATCACCCTGAACATGGGTCTTGGCGAAGCCATCAATGACAAGAAGATCATTGAAAACGCCGTGGGCGACCTGACCAAGATCGCCGGTCAGAAGCCGGTCGTGACGAAGGCCAAGAAGGCCATCGCCGGCTTCAAGATCCGCCAGGGCTACCCCATCGGTGCGATGGTGACCCTGCGCGGCGAGCGCATGTTCGAATTCCTCGATCGTTTCGTCACCGTGGCCCTGCCGCGCGTGCGTGACTTCCGTGGTGTGTCGGGCCGTTCGTTCGACGGTCGTGGCAACTACAACATCGGTGTGAAAGAGCAGATCATTTTCCCCGAAATCGAGTACGACAAGATCGACGCACTGCGTGGTCTGAACATCAGCATCACGACGACGGCAAAGAACGACGAGGAAGCCAAGGCCCTCCTCGGTGCGTTCAAGTTCCCGTTCCGCAATTAAGGGGTAACCGTGGCTAAACTGGCTCTGATTGAACGTGAGAAGAAGCGCGCCAAGCTGGTGGCGAAGTATGCCGCCAAGCGCGCCAACCTCAAGGCCATTATCGACGACCAAGAAAAGTCGGAAGAAGAGCGTTACAGCGCGCGTCTCGAGCTGCAACAGCTCCCGCGCAACGCGAACCCGACCCGCCAGCGCAACCGCTGCGCGATCACCGGTCGTCCCCGCGGTACCTTCCGCAAGTTTGGCCTGGCGCGTAACAAGATCCGCGAAATCGCCTTCAAGGGCGAAATCCCGGGTCTGACGAAAGCCAGCTGGTAATTACGCACAGGCTACAGGAGAAACAGTATGAGCATGAGCGATCCTATCGCCGATATGCTGACGCGCATCCGCAACGCCCAGGGCGTGCAGAAAGCGTCGGTTGTCATGCCGTCGTCGAAGCTGAAAGTGGCAATCGCCAAGGTCCTGAAGGACGAAGGCTACATCGACGACTACGCCGTCCAGGAAGATGGCGGCAAGGCACAACTGAGCATCGGTCTCAAGTACTACGCCGGCCGTCCGGTGATCGAGCGCATCGAACGCGTCTCGAAGCCGGGCCTGCGCGTGTACAAGGGCCGCAGCGACATTCCGCAAGTGATGAACGGCCTCGGTGTGGCGATCATCTCGACCCCGCAGGGTCTGATGACCGACCGCAAGGCTCGCGCCACCGGCGTGGGCGGCGAAGTTCTCTGCTACGTCGCTTAAGGAGAGAACCATGTCCCGTGTAGGTAAGGCTCCCATCGCGCTCCCCAAGGGCGCGGAAGTGAACGTGGCAGCTGGCGTGCTCTCCGTGAAGGGTCCGCTGGGTACGCTGTCGCAGCCGATTCACAGCCTGGTCAAGGTCAATGTCGAGAACGACACGCTGACCTTCGCGCCGGCTGACGAGTCGCGTGAAGCAAACGCCCTGCAAGGCACCATGCGCGCCCTGGCGGCGAACATGGTCAAGGGCGTGACCACCGGTTTCGAGCGCAAGCTGAACCTCGTTGGCGTGGGCTATCGTGCCCAGCTGCAAGGCACTGCGCTGAAGCTCCAGCTTGGTTTCTCGCACGACGTGATCCATGAGATGCCGGAAGGCGTGAAGGCCGAAACGCCGACGCAGACCGAAATCCTGATCAAGGGTGCGGACAAGCAGAAAGTCGGTCAGGTTGCCGCGGAAGTCCGCGCGTACCGCCCGCCCGAGCCCTACAAGGGCAAGGGTGTGCGTTACAGCGACGAGCGCGTCATCCTGAAGGAAACCAAGAAGAAGTAAGGGGTGCAATGATGAACAAGAAAGACGCTCGTTTGCGCCGTGCACGTCAGACCCGCGCCAAGATCGCGGAGATGAAAGTCAATCGTCTGACCGTGTTCCGTACGAATTCGCATATTTACGCCCAGGTCTTCTCGGAGTGCGGCACCAAGGTGCTGGCTTCGGCTTCGACCGCAGAGGTGGAAGTGCGCAAGGAACTGGATGGCAAGGGCGCTACCGCCGCTGCCGCTACCGTCGTGGGCAAGCGCATCGCCGAGAAGGCGAAGGCTGCCGGCGTGGAAACCGTCGCCTTCGATCGCGCCGGCTTCCGTTTCCATGGCCGCGTGAAGGCCCTGGCAGACGCCGCCCGCGAAGCCGGCCTGAAGTTCTAAGCGCATAAAGAGAGATACGTCATGGCAAAGATGCAAGCAAAAGTCCAACAGGACGAACGCGACGACGGCCTCCGCGAGAAGATGATCTCGGTCAACCGTGTCACCAAGGTGGTGAAGGGTGGCCGGATTCTCGGTTTCGCTGCGCTGACCGTGGTTGGTGACGGCGATGGCCGCATCGGCATGGGCAAGGGCAAGGCCAAGGAAGTGCCGGTCGCCGTTCAGAAGGCAATGGACGAAGCCCGTCGCAAGATGGTCAAGGTCTCGCTGAAGAACGGCACGCTGCAACATGAAGTCGTTGGCAAGCACGGCGCCGCCAAGGTGCTGATGATGCCCGCCAAGGAAGGTACCGGCGTGATCGCCGGCGGCCCGATGCGCGCGATCTTCGAAGTGATGGGCGTCACCAACGTGGTGACCAAGTCGCACGGCTCCACCAACCCGTACAACATGGTTCGCGCCACGCTGGACGGCCTTCAGAAGATGAGCACGCCGGGCGAAATCGCCGCCAAGCGTGGCAAGTCGGTCGAAGACATCCTGGGTTAAGGTGAACGCAATGTCGCAGAAAACCGTAAAAGTGCAACTCGTGCGCAGCCTGATCGGCACGCGCGAGGATCATCGCGCCACCGTCCGTGGCCTGGGCCTGCGCCGCATCAACTCGGTGTCGGAGCTGCAGGACACGCCCGCCGTGCGCGGCATGATCAACAAGGTCTCGTACCTGGTCAAGGTTCTGGCCTGATCGGGACTTGGAGAGCAAGATGCAACTGAACAACCTGAAACCGGCTGCCGGTTCGAAGCACGCCAAGCGTCGCGTCGGCCGCGGTATCGGCTCCGGCCTGGGCAAGACCGCCGGTCGCGGTCACAAGGGTCAGAAGTCGCGTTCGGGCGGCTTCCACAAGGTGGGCTTCGAAGGCGGCCAGATGCCGCTGTATCGTCGCCTGCCGAAGCGCGGCTTCACCTCGCTGACCAAGGCGTTCACCGCCGAAGTCACGCTGCGTGACATCGAGCGCCTGGAAGCGGCCGAAGTCGACCTGCTGGTCCTGAAGCAGGCTGGCCTGGTCGGCGACCTGGTCAAGAGCGCCAAGGTCATCAAGGCCGGCGAGCTGACCCGCAAGGTGACGATCAAGGGTCTGGGCGCCACCGCTGGCGCCAAGGCCGCGATCGAAGCCGCCGGCGGCCAGATCGCAGCCTGATACGGCAGCATTCATCGCAGCATAGGCAGTCATAGTCGGAGCATCGTTTGGCCACGGCGAAACCCAATGCAAGCGCGCAAGCCAGGAACACGGCGAAGTACGGCGACCTCAAGCGCCGGCTGATGTTTCTGGTGCTGGCCCTGATCGTGTACCGCATCGGCGCTCATATTCCGGTGCCCGGTATCGATCCGGAGCAGCTTGCGAAGCTTTTCCAGAGTCAGTCGGGTGGCATCCTCGGGATGTTCAACCTGTTCTCGGGCGGGGCGCTGTCGCGCTTTACCGTCTTCGCGCTCGGCATCATGCCGTACATCTCGGCGTCGATCATCATGCAGTTGCTGACGATCGTGCTGCCGCAGCTGGAGTCGCTGAAGAAGGAAGGGCAGGCAGGGCAGCGCAAGATCACGCAGTACACGCGCTACGGCACCGTGGTTCTGGCCACGTTCCAGGCGCTGTCGATCGCGGTCGCGCTGGAGTCGCAGCCGGGGCTGGTGCTGGATCCGGGCCTGATGTTCCGGGCCACGGCAGTGATCACGCTGGTGACCGGCACGATGTTCCTGATGTGGCTGGGTGAGCAGATCACCGAGCGCGGTCTGGGCAACGGCATCTCGATCATCATCTTCGGCGGTATCGCGGCGGGTCTGCCCAACGCGATCGGCGGACTGTTCGAACTGGTCCGCACGGGGTCCATGAGCATCATCGCGGCGATCTTCATCGTGGCGATCGTGATCGGTGTGACCTTCGCCGTGGTGTTCGTCGAGCGTGGCCAGCGCAAGATCCTGGTGAACTATGCCAAGCGTCAGGTCGGCAACAAGGTGTACGGCGGCCAGTCGTCGCACCTGCCGCTGAAGCTGAACATGGCAGGGGTGATTCCGCCGATCTTCGCATCGTCGATCATCCTGTTCCCGGCGACGATCGCGGGCTGGTTCACGTCTGACTCGACGGGCACGGTCGGCCGGTTCATCAAGGACCTGGCTGCCACGCTGTCGCCGGGCCAGCCGGTCTACATCCTGCTGTACGCTGCTGCGATTGTATTTTTCTGCTTCTTCTACACGGCCCTGGTGTACAACAGCCGTGAAGTGGCAGACAACCTGAAGAAAAGCGGTGCCTTCATTCCAGGCATTCGTCCGGGCGAGCAGACGACGCGCTATATCGACAAGATCCTGGTGCGTCTGACGCTGGCTGGTGCGATCTACATCACACTGGTCTGCCTGTTGCCGGAATTCCTGGTGCTGCGCTGGAACGTTCCGTTCTATTTCGGCGGAACCTCCCTGCTGATCATCGTGGTCGTCACGATGGACTTCATGGCCCAGGTTCAGTCCTATGTCATGTCGCAGCAGTATGAGTCGCTGCTGAAGAAGGCGAATTTCAAGGGCAATCTGACCTTGCGCTGACTTCGGATCGGTACAGGCTAGGTATGGCTAAAGACGACGTCATCCAGATGCAGGGCGAGGTCCTGGAAAACCTGCCCAATGCGACGTTCCGAGTCAAGCTGGAGAATGGCCATGTAGTGCTGGGCCATATCTCCGGCAAGATGAGAATGAACTACATCCGGATCCTTCCGGGTGACAAGGTGACGGTCGAGCTGACCCCATATGATCTGTCGCGCGCACGAATCGTCTTCCGGACGAAGTGAGCGAACAGGAATTGAAGGAAGAGGAAAATTATGAAAGTGCTGGCTTCTGTTAAGCGCATTTGCCGCAACTGCAAAATCATCAAGCGCAACGGTGTCGTGCGCGTGATCTGCTCGTCGGATCCCCGCCACAAGCAACGCCAAGGCTAATCGGAAAGAGGATTGACGAATGGCACGTATCGCAGGGGTTAACATCCCGAACCACAAGCACACCGAAATCGGCTTGACCGCCATTTATGGTGTCGGCCGCTCGCGCGCTCGCAAGATTTGCGAGGCCACCGGTGTACCGTTTGACAAGAAGGTCAAGGATCTGACCGACGCCGACCTGGAAAAGCTTCGTGACGAAGTGGGCAAGGTCACGGTCGAGGGTGACCTGCGTCGTGAAACCACGATGAACATCAAGCGTCTGATGGACCTTGGTTGCTATCGTGGCATGCGTCACCGCAAGGGCCTGCCCATGCGCGGTCAGCGTACCCGTACCAACGCCCGTACCCGCAAGGGTCCGCGCAAGGCCGGCGTGGCTCTGAAGAAGTAAAGCCGAAGGCAGAGGAAGAAACTAATGGCAAAAGGTCCGAATAACGCCGCTCGCGCGCGTAAAAAGGTCAAGAAGAACGTTGCCGACGGCATTGCGCACGTCCACGCCTCGTTCAACAACACCATCATCACGATCACCGACCGCCAGGGCAACGCCCTGTCGTGGGCGACCGCCGGTGGCCAGGGCTTCAAGGGTTCGCGCAAGTCGACCCCGTTCGCTGCCCAGGTTGCTGCCGAGAACGCCGGCCGCGTGGCGCAAGACCAGGGCATCAAGAACCTGGAAGTGCGTATCAAGGGCCCCGGCCCGGGTCGTGAATCGGCTGTCCGCGCGCTGAACGCGCTGGGCATCAAGATCGCGATCATCGAAGACGTCACGCCGATTCCGCACAACGGCTGCCGTCCGCCGAAGCGCCGCCGCATCTGATGCGCTGGCGTGTCCCGAGCCGGCGGGTTTACCTGCCGGTTTTGGATATGGTAGTATCGCGCGTTCACCTGCTGCATTTTAATGCGGCAGGTTTTCGTTTTGCGCCGGAGCAGTGTCTTTCAAGGCACATTTGCGCATCGGCGTATTGGTAAATGCTTGCAGCGACGCCTCCAACAACGGAGCGCGCTTAATAAGCCCACCGTCCGTCACGGTCTGGCGCGTGCCCCGAGGCACTGCGGCAGCACTGCGTTGGCGGACTCACGGCGCGTCCTGAAGGCGCCGTGATCGATCAAAGGAAGACAACGTGGCACGTTATACCGGCCCGAAGGCCAAACTTTCCCGCCGTGAAGGCACCGACCTGTTCCTGAAGAGCTCTCGCCGCTCGCTGGCCGACAAGTGCAAGCTGGACAGCAAGCCGGGCCAGCATGGCCGCACCTCGGGTGCCCGCACCTCGGACTACGGCAACCAGCTGCGCGAAAAGCAGAAGGTCAAGCGCATCTACGGCGTGCTCGAGCGCCAGTTCCGCCGCTACTTCGCCGAAGCCGACCGCCGCAAGGGCAACACCGGCGAAAACCTGCTGCAACTGCTGGAATCGCGCCTGGACAACGTGGTGTACCGCATGGGCTTTGGCTCGACCCGCGCTGAAGCGCGTCAGCTGGTGTCGCACAAGGCGATCCTGGTGAACGGCCAGACCCTGAACGTGCCGTCGGCCCAGATCAAGTCGGGCGACATCATCACCATCCGCGAGCAGTCGAAGAAGCAGGTCCGTATCGCCGAAGCACTGTCGCTGGCCGAGCAGTCGGGCTTCCCGACCTGGGTCGCAGTGGATGCCAAGAAGTTCGAAGGCACCTTCAAGCAAGTCCCGGATCGCGCCGATATCTCGGGCGACATCAACGAAAGCCTGATCGTCGAACTGTACTCGCGTTAATCCGCGAGCAGCCGGCCCAGAGCTTGCGTTCGTCGCAAAGCTTCTCCTTCAGCCCGACGCGCCTGGCGCGCGTCGGGCTTCGCCCATCGTTACGATGGGATTTCCAGGTTCCAAACGTCAGCCTTATCGGTGTAACGAGCCGAGGGTATTGAAAAGGACAACCTAATGCAAACAGCACTCCTCAAGCCAAAAATCATCGCCGTCGAGCCTCTGGGCGACCATCACGCCAAAGTCGTGATGGAGCCGTTCGAGCGCGGCTACGGCCATACGCTCGGTAACGCCCTGCGTCGCGTGCTGCTGTCGTCGATGGTCGGTTATGCCCCGACCGAAGTTACGATCGCTGGGGTGGTCCACGAGTATTCCACCATCGACGGCGTGCAGGAAGACGTCGTCAACCTGCTGCTCAACCTGAAGGGCGTGGTGTTCAAGCTGCACAACCGTGACGAAGTCACGGTGTCGCTGCGCAAGGATGGCGAAGGCGTGGTCACGGCCGCCGATATCGAGCTGCCGCACGACGTCGAGATCATCAACCCGAACCACGTGATCGCCCATCTGTCGGCCGGCGGCAAGCTGGACATGCAGATCAAGGTCGAGCAGGGCCGCGGCTATGTGCCGGGCAACGTGCGCAAGTTCGGCGACGAATCCGGCAAGGTCATCGGCCGCATCGTGCTGGACGCCTCGTTCTCGCCGGTGCGCCGCGTGTCGTACGCGGTTGAATCCGCCCGTGTGGAGCAGCGTACCGACCTCGACAAGCTGGTGATGAACATCGAAACCGACGGCGTGATCTCGCCCGAGGAAGCGATCCGCCAGTCGGCCCGCATCCTGGTCGACCAGCTGTCCGTGTTCGCCGCGCTGGAAGGCACCGAGTCGGCCGCCGAGGCCGCTTCGAGCCGCACGCCGCAGATCGACCCGATCCTGCTGCGCCCGGTCGACGACCTGGAGCTGACGGTGCGTTCGGCCAACTGCCTGAAGGCCGAAAACATCTACTACATCGGCGACCTGATCCAGCGTACCGAGAACGAGCTGCTCAAGACCCCGAACCTGGGTCGCAAGTCGCTCAACGAGATCAAGGAAGTCCTCGCCTCGCGTGGCCTGACCCTCGGCATGAAGCTCGAGAACTGGCCGCCCGCAGGTCTGGAGAAGTAATTGTGGCGCGGGGCATCCGTCCCGCATCGCAGCAACCGCCCCGGCTGTGGCCGGGGCATGTATGAGTACCGGCCCGCGTCCAGCCGCATCGGACGATAGAAGAGCTGGTCAAACACTTAACTGAAAGGAATCATCATGCGTCACCGTCATGGTCTGCGGAAACTGAACCGCACCTCGTCGCACCGTCTCGCGATGCTGCGCAACATGTCCAACTCGCTGTTCCAGCACGAGCTGATCAAGACCACCGTGCCCAAGGCCAAGGAACTGCGCAAGGTTGTCGAGCCGCTGATCACGCTGGCCAAGAAGGACACCGTTGCCAACCGCCGCCTGGCTTTCGCACGCCTGCGCGACCGCGACATGGTCACCAAGCTGTTCACCGAACTGGGTCCGCGCTATGCCACCCGTCCGGGCGGCTACACCCGCATCCTGAAGTTCGGCTTCCGTCAGGGCGACAACGCGCCGATGGCGCTGGTCGAGCTGGTGGATCGTCCGGAAATCACCGAAGCCCCGGCCGAAGAAGCCGCGGAATAAGTGCGTTTCCCGCCCGCTGCCGTCGCGCGACGGTTGCGGGCACACCGCTTACAATCGAGCCAGGCAATCGCCTGGCTCTTTTGTTTTGCGCGGGCCGGGTGCAGACGGCCGCACGGAGAGTGTCGATGCAAAACCATACTGAGCAGGGTGCCGGTCCGGACGAGGTGCTCGTCGTCGTCACCAATGCACCCGACGCCGATACCGCGGCGCGTCTCTCGCGGGCCGTGCTGCAGGCGCGCGCGGCTGCCTGTGTGAACCGTCTGGCCCCGGCGGAATCCGAGTACTGGTGGCAGGGCAAGCTCGAACGGGCGCAGGAATGGCCGCTGCTGATCAAGACCACGCGCGCGCGCTACGCTGCGCTCGAGGCCGTGATCCGGCAACATCACCCCTACGACGTGCCGGAGCTGCTCGCGTGGCCCGTGTCAGCGGGCTACGGTCCCTACCTGGCATGGGTGCGCAGCGAATCCGCCGGCGTGCCGGCGCAGCCAGGAACGTGGGCACCGGGCGCCGATGCCCGCGGCGCAGCGCCAGGTACGGCAGCGCCCCAGGATCAAGACCAACAGGAATCGGATTCATGAACATTGGTTTGGCACGGCGGGTGGGCACGCCCGCGCAGATGTGGGTGCGGCATATTGCCGCAGCGCTGCTGGCGGCGCTGGCCTGGCTGTGCCTGGCGGGCAGCCTCCACGCCGCCACCGAGGACGACTTCCTGCCGCCCGAGCAAGCCTTTCGCTTTGCCGCCAGCCAGCCGGACGACAAGACCATCGAAGTGCGCTTTGACGTCGCGCCCGGCTACTACATGTACCGAGAGCGCTTTGCCTTCGCCGCGCAGCCGGCCGGAGTGAAGCTGGGCGCGCCAGCCTACCCGCAGGGCAAGGTCAAGTTCGACGAGACCTTCGGCAAGGAGATGGAGACCTACCGCGACAGCGTGGTCATCCGCGTGCCGGTCGAGGCAGCGCCAGCCGATGGCAAATGGACGCTGACGGTGACCTCGCAGGGCTGCGCCGACAAGGGCCTGTGCTATCCCCCGATGGAAAGCGTCCACAAGGTGGGCGACAGCGCGCTGGCCGACCTGTTCGGCAAGCGCGGCCGCAGCGACGCCCCGGCGTTCGAGCCGGTTCCGGCGCCCGCGGTACCCGCGGTACCCGCCGTACCGGGTTCGACCGCGACCCTGCGCGCCGACGACAGCGACCGCATCGCCGGCGCGCTGGCCAGCCGCAACCCGGGCCTGATCGCGGCACTGTTCTTCGGCCTGGGCTTGCTGCTGACCTTTACGCCGTGCGTGCTGCCGATGGTGCCGATCTTGTCATCGATCGTGGTGGGCGAGCACGTTACGCGCGGCCGCGCGCTGCTGGTGTCGCTGGCCTATGTGCTGGGCATGGCGGTGGTGTACACCGCGGTTGGCGTGGCCGCGGGCCTGCTCGGCGAGGGGCTGTCGGCCGCGCTGCAGACGCCCTGGGTGCTGGGCGCCTTCGCGGCGCTGATGGTGGCGCTGGCGCTGTCGATGTTCGGCCTGTACGAGCTGCAACTGCCGCAGCGCTGGCAGACCCGGCTGACGGAATCGTCCAACCGCCGCCAGGGTGGCCAGGTGGCCGGGGCCGCGGCGATGGGAGCGATCTCCGCGCTGATCGTCGGGCCGTGCGTGACGGCGCCGCTGGCGGGGGCGCTGGCCTATATCGCGCAGAGCCGCGATGCCGTGATCGGCGGCGCCGCGCTGTTCGCGATGGCGCTGGGCATGGGCGTGCCGCTGGTGCTGGTCGGCGTGGGCGCGGGCAACCTGCTGCCACGCGCCGGCCGCTGGATGGAGGTGACCAAGCGCTTCTTTGGCTTCCTGCTGCTGGGCGTGGCGCTGTGGATGCTTGGGCCGGTGCTGCCGGCATGGACCACGATGCTGCTGGTGGCGGCGCTGCTGCTGGTGGCGGCGGTTTTTCTCGGTGCCTTCGATGGGCTGGGGCCGGAGCCGCGCAACCTGGTGCGGGTGGGCAAGGGCGTGGGCGTGCTGTTTGCCATCGCCGCCGCAATCGTGCTGATCGGCGTGGCTTCGGGCGGGCGCGACCCGCTGCAGCCGCTGTCGCATTTGAGCGTGGCGCGTAGCGGCGGCGAAAGCGCCGGCGGTGCGGAGGTGGTGCGCTTCGAGCGTGTGCGCAGCGTGGCCGAGCTCGACGCCCGCGTGGCGCAGGCCGCCGCCGCGGGCAAGCCGGTGCTGCTGGATTTCTATGCCGACTGGTGCGTCAGCTGCAAGGAAATGGAGCGCATGACCTTCGTCGATCCGCGCGTGCGCGCGCGGCTGTCGGAGATCGTGCTGCTGCAGGCGGACGTGACCGCCAACAATGCCGACGACAGGGCCCTGCTCAAGCGCTTCGGGCTGTTCGGCCCGCCCGGCATCATCCTGTTCGGCCCGGATGGTCGCGAGCGCCCGGTGCGCGTGATCGGCTACCAGTCGGCCAACCGCTTCCTGGAAAGCCTGGAGCGCGCTTTCGGTACGCGTACGCGCACCTGATCTGCACGCGAGGCGTACCCAGGCCTGCGGCTAGCGCTCCAGCTGCCGCGCCAGTCCCCACAGCGCCGCCAGTACCACCGCCACGGCACCCATCAATCCGATCGACCACCAGAAGCCCTGCGGCTCTTGCAGCCAGGGCATGCGCTCGAAGTTCATGCCGAAGACGCCGGTGATCAGCGTCAGCGGCATGAACAGCGCCGTGATCAGCGTCAGCGCGCGCATGGTGCGGTTGGTCCGGTGCGCCACCGCCGAGAAGTGGATCTGCACCGCCGATTCGATCGAATCCTCCAGCCGGCGAGCATGCGCCAGCACTCGCTGGATATGCTCCATCACGTCGTTGATGCGCACCAGCAGCACCTCGTCGCGCCCCGGCGCATTGGCCGCGCCGCCCGGCTGGTCGCTGCTGTAGCGATTGTCGAGCAGGCTGTCGCGGAATTCCTGCAGCGCGTCGCGCTGCTCCTCGCTCAGGTGTTCCAGCTTGCGCAGCTGGATGCGCGCATCCAGCAGGCCCTCCCAGCTGGAGAAGCTGCGGCGCGAGTTCAGCAGCGCGCGCTGCCAGCGGTCGAGCTGGCGCGTCAGCGGCGCGCGCAGTTCCAGGTAGCGGTCGACCATGGCGTTGAGCAGCCGCAGCATCAGGTCCTCGGGCCGGCTCGGCGGACGGATGCCGTGCAGCAGGGACTGGCCGTTGCCACGCGCGGGCGCGGCTTGTGGACGCGGGGCCTGGCACAGCTCGAGCAAGCGCTGGCGCACCTGATCGATGGTGCGCGACGGCCCCGAGCGCACCGTCACCAGCACGGTGTCGAACATGAAGAACGTGACCGGCTGGGTATCGATCTTGGCCAGTGCCGGCAGGAAGCCGGGCGCATAACGCTTCTGCCGGGCCGCGGCCTCGGCCGCGGCCGGCTTGGTGGTGCTAGCGGTGCCGGTGGCGTCCTGGGGCTCGGCCTCGACAATGGCGCGGCTGGTTTCGAAGGTCAGCTTGCGGAAGATCACCATGTCGTACGCATGGGTCGTATCGAAGTACGACGGATGCGCGGCGTTGGTGGCGTCGGCCAGGTGCAGGTCGAGGATGGGCGCGCCGGCCAGCTGGCGCACCTGCTCACGCCAGGCGTCGGGCGCCGCGGTGACCTCTTCGGTGGAAAAATCCGCCCACACGAACAGCGACGCGGCATTGCCAGACAGAAAGCTGCCCGCCTCGGTGAGCGAGGCGAGCGGGTGTACCTGGCTGGCGGAGAACCCTAGCAACTCCATGCGCAGTCGGTTCGGCCGTCAGGCCTGCAGCAGCCGCGCGGCGTCGCGCGCGAAATAGGTCAGGATGCCGTCGGCACCGGCGCGGCGGAAGGCCAGCAGCGATTCCATCATGACCTTGTCGTGGTCCAGCCAGCCGTTCTGCGCGGCGGCCTTGAGCATCGCGTACTCGCCGCTGACCTGGTACACGTAGGTGGGGAAGCGGAACTCGTCCTTCACGCGGCGCACGATGTCCAGGTACGGCATGCCGGGCTTGACCATCACCATGTCGGCGCCTTCCAGGATGTCCTGCGCCACTTCGCGCAGGGCCTCGTCGGTGTTGGCCGGATCCATCTGGTAGGTCATCTTGTTGCCCTTGCCCAGGTTGGCGGCCGAGCCCACCGCGTCGCGGAACGGGCCGTAGAACGCCGACGCGTATTTGGCCGAGTACGCCATGATGCGGGTATGGATATGGCCGTTGTCTTCCAGCGCGGTGCGCACCGCGCCGATGCGGCCGTCCATCATGTCGGACGGCGCGACGATGTCGACCCCGGCCTCGGCCTGCGCCAGCGCCTGGCGCACCAGGATCTCCACCGTCGCATCGTTGATCACGTAGCCGTTGTCGTCGAGCACGCCGTCCTGGCCATGGCTGGTGTACGGGTCGAGCGCCACGTCGCACAGCACGCCCAGTTCGGGGAAGCGGTCCTTCAGCGCGCGCACGGCGCGCGGTACCAGTCCGTTGGCGTTGGTGGCCTCGATGCCGTCGGGCGTCTTCAGCGACGGGTCGATTACCGGGAACAGCGCCAGCACGGGGATGCCGAGCTTGACGCAGTCTTCGGCCACCGGCATCAGCAGGTCGACCGAGACGCGCTCCACGCCCGGCATCGACGCCACGGCCTGGCGCTGGTTCTGGCCGTCGAGGATGAAGACCGGGTAGATCAGGTTGTCCGGGGACAGGCGATGCTCGCGCATCATGCGGCGGGAGAAATCATCGCGGCGCATGCGGCGCGGGCGGAACTCGGGGAAGGTGGACATGGCGGCTTCTTGACGGAAGAGGACGGAATGCAGGGCCGGCAAGCGCGGCGCGCGCAGCGTCGTGCGGCTGGCCGAAGAAAAACTAAACTTTTGTGCGTGCCCGCCATCATACTCGCGGACACTTTGCGTTGCGCGCTGCGTGGCGCGGTGTCCCCCGCTACTCCTCCCTGAGCGGGTACCCGCCCCACTGGCGGGAAAGTTTGTCCCCGTTGCTTGCGACGGGGCTTTTTTTTTGCGCGCTCGCTGCCAGGGTCACGCGGCAGGATCGGACGCGGGCGGCACTGTGTTTGCGGCGGTGGGCCCGCGTTCAGCCTTTTGCGCTTCCGGCAGGTTCAGCCAGCCGGCGATCACACCCTGTGCCTCCTCGATGCCGCGGCGCTTCAGGCTGGAGAACAGCTGCGCCGTCATCGGCACCGGCGTTTCCAGCTGCTCGGCATAGCCTTGCAGCATCTTGCGGGTCTCGCGCAGGGCCTTGGCGTTTTCGCTGTTGGTGAGCTTGTCGGCCTTGGTCAGCAGCACGTGGATCGGTCGTCCGGTGGGCAGGAACCACTCGACCATCTGGCAATCGAGATCCGTGAACGGCCGGCGCGCATCCATCATCAGGATCAGGCCGGCCAACTGCTGGCGGGTCTGCACGTAATCGCTGAGCAGGCCCTGCCAGTG
Source organism: Cupriavidus mimosae (assembly GCF_023952485.1). Classification (NCBI taxonomy): domain Bacteria; kingdom Pseudomonadati; phylum Pseudomonadota; class Betaproteobacteria; order Burkholderiales; family Burkholderiaceae; genus Cupriavidus; species Cupriavidus mimosae. The sequence goes on from NZ_JALHRY010000012.1 coordinate 47,214, forward strand.
GTACTTGGCCGAGCCCGAGACCTCGGCATAGCCGTAGCCGGGCAGGTCGACCAGGAACGCGAGCGGGTCGGGCGCCTTGACCGGCGCCACCGAGAAATAGTTGATGTGCTGGGTGCGCCCGGGCGTGCGCGACGAGAACGCCAGCCGCTTCTGGTTGCACAAGATGTTGATCGCCGTGGACTTGCCCGCGTTGGAGCGGCCGGCGAACGCGACTTCGGGCACGGCTGTGGCGGGCAGGTCGCGCAGATGGTTCACGGTAATGAAGAAGCGGGCCTGGTGAAGAAGGGACATGCGCTAGAGCGGTGGGGCGGGCCGCGGAGGCCGCGCGCAAGCGCATGCCAGGGCCGGGGTCTCGCCAGGGTGGGATGGCTGCGGCCTGAGCCGCCCGCCGGGCTTGATGTGGCGCAGCCCGAAGCGGGCACGACAAGGCGCAAGGCATCAATCCGGCACATAACTTATTGTACAATACGCCGGTTTACGGTCTCCTGAACGGGTGACGCGTGGCATCCATGCCGCGTGCCTCGGCTGCCGTCGTCCGGGCGGGAAGCCTAGTGTGTCGTTCCATCGTGGGCAAGGCCTTGCCCCGCATCGCGCATTGCACCGAACGGTGCGGCGGCGGCGGGCGCGGGCTGGCGGGGTCTGCCGCCACGGCCAGCGTTGCGCGGATCGGTCAGCCGCACGCGGGTCGCCACGATTTCCAGCCTTTTGCACCGGCGCGTCCTCACCGCCGGCAAAGCTCCGGAGCGGCACGCATCACGGTATCCAAAACAATTCAGAGAAGGTGTGCGAATGAACCGCATTGCGAAGATTCTGGGTGTCCTGGCTCTGGCCGTTCCTGCCGCCGCCCTTTCCGGTCTGGCATCTGCCGCAGAGCAGGCCGCCGCGAAGGCGGACCCGGCCAAGGGTGAAACGCTGTACACGCAAGGTGCCCCCGATCGCAATGTGCCCGCTTGCCTGAGCTGCCACGGTGCCGCCGGCAACAGCGCGGCCGCCGCCAATCCCAAGCTGGCCGCGCAGCATCCGGAATACGTCCACAAGCAGCTGGCGGACTTCAAGGCCAAGGCCCGCAGCAACGCGATCATGGTGCCAATGGCATCGGTGCTGACCGACGAGGAAATGCGCAACGTCGGCGCCTACCTCGCCAAGCAGTCGCTCAAGCCGGCCACCGCCAAGAACAAGGACAGCATCGAAGCCGGCCAGAAGATCTACCGCGCCGGCATCGCCGCCAAGGGCGTGCCGGCCTGCGCCGCCTGCCATGGCCCCACCGGCGCAGGCATGCCGGCGCAGTATCCGCGCATCGGCGGCCAGTGGGCCGACTATACCGAGGCACAACTGGTGGCATTCCGCCAGGGCACCCGCAAGAACAACCCGGTCATGACGACCATCGCCGCCAAGATGTCGGATGCCGAGATCAAGGCGGTGGCGGACTACGTCGCCGGGGTTCGCTGACGATCCGGGATTCCGCGACGCTGGCGCCTTTGCGCGCCGGCGCATCGGTTGAGCGGTCGCCGCCGGATGGCGCGGCCAGGCATGCAACCGAACGCGCTTGTCACAATCGAAAAGGGTGGCCTGCTTGCCAAAGCATGTCCACCCTTTATTCATTTCCAGGCCGTACGCTGTTTTAGGTTTCACTGCACATGTCGACCGCTTCCACTTCAGGGCTGCACCTGAAGACCTCTCACCGCGTGCTGCGCGACGCGGTCGAATTGTTGTCCTCGATGCGCTTTGCGATCGCGCTGCTGACGGTGATATCCATCGCCAGCGTGATCGGCACCGTGCTCAAGCAGAACGAGCCGTACCCGAACTACGTCAACCAGTTCGGACCGTTCTGGGCCGAGGTGTTCCACACGCTGTCGCTGCAGAAGGTTTACGGGTCGTGGTGGTTCCTGCTGATCCTGGCCTTCCTGGTGGTGTCCACCAGCCTGTGCCTGGTGCGCAACGCGCCCAAGATGATCGCGGACATGCGCTCATGGAAGGACCATGTGCGCGAGCGCAGCCTGCGCGCCTTCCATCATCGCGGCGAGTTCGACGGCGCGCGTGCTCGCGCCGAGACTGTCGGCCGGCTGACGGCATTGCTGCGCAACCGCGGCTACCGCGTCAAGGCGGTCGAGCACGACGGCGCCACGCTGCTTGCGGCCAAGGCCGGCGCCGCCAACAAGGCCGGCTATATCCTGGCGCACACCGCCATCGTGGTGATCTGCATCGGCGGCCTGCTCGACGGCGACCTGCTGATCCGCGCCCAGATGTGGCTGGGCGACAAGACCCCGATCCGCGGCAACGCGGTAATCAGCGAGATCCCGCCGCAGCACCGGCTGTCGGTGAACAACCCCGGCTTTCGTGGCAACGCCTACGTGCCCGAGGGCTCGACCGTCTCCACCGCCATCCTCAACATTGCCGACGGCGCGCTGGTGCAGGACCTGCCGTTCGCGATCACGCTGAAGAAGTTCAAGGTCGACTTCTACCAGACCGGCATGCCCAAGCTGTTTGCCTCGGACGTGGTCGTGACCGATCGCGCCACCGGCAAGCGCACCGAGGCCACCATCAAGGTGAACGAGCCGCTGATCGTCGACGGCATCGCCATCTACCAGTCCAGCTTCGAGGACGGCGGCTCGCGCCTGAAGTTCGTCGGCTACCCGATGCAGGGCAGCGGCCATGCCACCTTCACCATCGACGGCGCGGTGGGCGGCAACAAGCCGCTGGCCGGCACCGGCACCAGCGCGGACAGCGACGGACTGACGGTGGAGTTCAGCGACTTCCGGCTGATGAACATCGAGAACGTCACCGATGCCTCGGGCAAGCCCGATGCGCGCGGCGTGGCGCGCAAGTCCTTCAACCAAACGCTGGACAAGCATCTCGGCGCCGCCGCCAGCACCGACCGCGCCAAGACCCTGCGCAATGTCGGCCCGTCGGTGCAGTACAAGCTGCGCGACCGCACCGGACAGGCGCGCGAGTACAACAACTACATGGTGCCGGTGCAGATGGACGGCCAGTCGGTGTTCCTGGCCGGCATGCGCGAGTCGCCCAGCGAGCAGTTCCGCTACCTGCGCATTCCCGCCGATGACCAGGGCAGCGTGGCCGACTGGATGCGCCTGCGCGCCGCCTTGCAGGACCGCGCGCTGCGCGGCGAGGCCGCGCGCCGCTTTGCGCTGGCGTCGATGCCTGGCGACGACAAGGCCGAGCTGCGCCGTCAGCTGGCCGAAAGCGCGCTGCGCGCGCTCGACCTGTTCGCGGGGGCGACGCGTCCCACACCGGATTCGCCGCCGGGCGGCTTCACCGCCATCGCCGCCTTCCTGGAAAAGTCCGTGCCGCCGGCCGAGCAGCAGAAGGCGGCCGACGTGCTGCTGAAGATCCTGAACGGCTCGATGTGGGAACTGTGGCAGCTCGCGCGCGCGCAGGAGCAGCTGCCGGTGGTGGCCAACAGTGCCCAGAGCGGCGCCTTCCTGCAGCAGGCCATCAATGCGCTGTCGGATAGTTTCTTCTACGGCGCTCCGGTGTTTCTGCAGCTCGACGACTTCCAGGAAATCAAGGCCAGCGTGTTCCAGCTGACCCGTGCGCCGGGCAAGAACATCGTGTATCTTGGGTGTCTGCTGCTGGTGCTGGGCGTGTTCGCAATGTTCTATATCCGCGAGCGCCGGGTCTGGGTCTGGGTGAAGGACAAGTCCACCGACCTGTCTGCCGACCAGCCCGCCGCGGGCAACACCGGCGACGGCGATGCCGGCAGCCACGTGCTGATGGCGATGTCGACCCAGCGCCGCACCATGGATTTCGAAAAGGAATTCACGGCGCTGCGCGACGACATCGGCCGCGCCGCAGGGGGCCGCAGCGCCGCCCAGGAGCCCGCCGGCACTCCCCACTGAATCGAGCAGGTACTATGTCCTCTAATGTGAACCAGGCCGATCGCACCATGCGCGGCACGCCGCGCGCCGCTAGCGGTGCCGACGAGGCCTACCTCGAACCTTCCTTCCTGCGCCGCCTGAGCTGGGTGGACTGGCTGTTCGCGCTGGCGCTGGCCGCCGGTGCCGGCGTGGCGCTGGCGCAATACGGGCAGTGGATGGACGGCTACGACAAGGCCGTGCTGATCGGCGCTGTCCCCACCTTCGCGCTGCTCGGATGGCACTGGAAGCCGGTGCGGCCGCTGATGGTAGCGCTGGCGGTGCTGTCGCTGTTCGCGATCCAGCTCTACCAGGGCCAGCTCGCGCGCGCCGAACAGGCCTTCTTTCTCAAGTACTTCCTGTCGAGCCAGTCGGCCATCCTGTGGATGAGCGCACTGGTGTTCCTGTCGACGCTGTTCTACTGGGTTGGGCTGGCCACGCGCTCGGACACGGGGTACAGCCTCGGCAGCAAGCTGTGCTGGGGCGCGGTGGTGCTGGGCTTCACCGGCATGCTGGTGCGCTGGTACGAGTCCTACCTGCTCGGCGCCGACATCGGACACATTCCGATCTCGAACCTGTACGAAGTTTTCGTGCTGTTCACCCTGATCACTTCGCTGTTCTACCTGTACTACGAAGGCCGTTACGCCACGCGCGCGCTGGGCCCGTTCGTGATGCTGGTGGTGTCGGCCGCGGTGGGCTTTCTGCTGTGGTACACGGTCAGCCGCAATGCGCAGGAGATCCAGCCGCTGGTGCCCGCGCTGCAAAGCTGGTGGATGAAGATCCATGTGCCGGCCAACTTTATCGGCTACGGCACCTTTGCGCTGGCGGCGATGGTCGCGGTGGCTTACCTGCTCAAGCAGCGCGGCGTCCTGGCCGAGCGCCTGCCGTCGCTGGAGCTGCTCGACGACGTGATGTACAAGGCGATCGCGGTCGGCTTTGCCTTCTTCACCATCGCCACCATCCTTGGGGCGCTGTGGGCGGCCGAGGCCTGGGGCGGCTACTGGAGCTGGGATCCCAAGGAAACCTGGGCGCTGATCGTCTGGCTGAACTACGCGGCCTGGCTGCATATGCGGCTGATGAAAGGGCTGCGCGGCACGGTGGCGGCCTGGTGGGCGCTGGTCGGCCTGCTGGTGACGACCTTTGCGTTCCTGGGCGTGAACATGTTCCTGTCGGGCCTGCACAGCTACGGTGAACTCTGACGCGCGCATGCTGCGATGCAAAAGACCTGCCTTCGGGCAGGTTTTTTTTTGGTTTTTTTGAATTTTTTTGGCCGCTGCGGGAATAAAGAGATCACATCCAGTGTTTACTGGAGGGACGGTGCCGGCTGGCGGCACCGAATTGCATGGAGAACAAGATCATGGCAAGTCTGCGTCGTAACGCTGCTGCATCCCTGGTTCGTCCGGGCGCGCTCGCGCTCGGCTGCGCGGCCGTCCTGCTCGCCGGTTGTGCCGGCATGGGCATGGGCGGCGGCAGCGCCGGCAATCTGCCGCCCACGGTCAAGGTGACCAACGGCGTGCTGACCGATCCGCAGGGCCTGACGCTGTACACCTTTGACCGCGACACCGCCGGCAGCGGCAAGAGCGCCTGCAACGGGCCCTGCGCCACCAACTGGCCGCCGCTGATGGCGGCCCCGGGCACCAGCGGTTCGGGCCAGTACACCATCATCACGCGCGATGACGGCAGCAAGCAGTGGGCCTACCGCGGCCTGCCGCTGTACCGCTTCGCCAAGGACGCCAAGCCGGGCGACCGCACCGGCGACAACGTCAACAACGTCTGGCACGTGGTCAAGCCCTGACGCGGCAGCCACCACCTGAGCCACCCCGGTCACTGCAGCCATCACGGCATGGAAGGGTTTGACGGCCAACTCGTTGCGCTGGCGCCGCGGCTGCGGCGCCATGCGCGCGGCCTCACCGGCGACGCGGCGCTGGCCGACGACCTGGTGCAGGACACGCTCGAGCGCGCGCTGCGCTACCGCTGGCGCTTCCGCCTGCGTCCCGGCGCGTGGTGGGGCGACGGCGCCGATGGCCTGCTGCCGTGGTTGCTGACGCTGATGCACCGCCTGCGCCTGAACGCTTTGCGCCGCAAGGACCTGGTGGTGGCTACCGACACCCTGCCCGAGGTCAGCGGCCCCGCCGAAGACCCGGGCCTGCGCCGCGACCTGTCGCAGGCGCTGGCACAGCTGCCCGAGCCGCAGCGCGCGGTGCTGCTGCTGGTCAGCCTGGAACAATTGACCTACGCCGAGGCCGCGCGCGTGCTCGACATCCCTCAAGGTACGGTGATGTCCCGGCTGGCGCGGGCACGCGAACAGATGCGGCGGCTGCTCGACGGCGCGGCGCCGAACCGAACTGCCACGGCTGCCAATGCGCTGCAACGGGTGAAATGATGCCGGGCATCCACGAAGCCGATCTCCACGCCTATGCCGACGGCCAGCTGGCCGGCGCGCGCCGTGCCGCCGTCGAGGCCTACCTGGCGCAGCACCCGGACGCGGCGGCACAAGTGGCGGCCTGGCGCCGGCAGGCCGAGGCGCTGCACCGCGCGCTCGACCCCGTACTCAATGAACCGGTGCCCCTGGCGGCCCTGCCGCCGGGTTTGCACGGCGACCAGGGACGCAACCGCGGCCGCGACGGCCGGCGTGATGGCGCCCGGCCCTGGACGCACTGGACCATGGCGATGGCGGCCACTTGCGCGTCGGTCGCGCTGCTGGCCGTGGGCGGTACGCTGGGCTGGCTGGCGCACAGCCGCCTGGGGGGGGGCACGCTGGTGCTGGCGCCCGGCGAGCGCTTTGCGCGCGAGGCGCTCGCCACGCACGCGGTCTACGCCCCGGAGATGCGCCATCCGGTGGAAGTCGCGGCAACCGATGAGGCCCATCTGGTCGCCTGGCTGTCCCGGCGCCTGGGCACGGCGCTGCAGGTGCCCGACCTGCGCGCGCAGGGCTTTCACCTGATCGGCGGCCGGCTGGGCGTGGCCGAGGGCGGCCCGTCGGCCATCCTGATGTATGAAGCCGATGACGGCACGCGCCTGTCGCTGCAGCTGCGGCGCATGGCGCAGGGAACGCCAGATACCGGCTTCCGCGTCGAGCGCATGACCGGCGAGGGCGCGCGCCGGCGGGCGCCGGGCCGCGACCCGATGATGGCGTTCTACTGGATCGACCGCGACCTGGGCTTCGCGCTGGCGGGGCCGCTGGAACGCGCCCGGCTGCTGACGCTGGCGCAGGTGGTGTACCAGCAATACCAGGGCGGATAACGCACCCGCGCCTCGTTTGCGGCACATGGCAGGCGCAGGCCCGCGTCATTTCGACGCCATCACAAAAAACTGTCAGGACTGGCTCGCACTCCACGACCAAGCCCGGAGTCCAACCCTGCAAGCACGCGGCGCCACCAGCGCCGGCACCACCAGGCAATCGAGGAAAAACATGCTGATTCCTTCCCCCAAATGGCTGCGCGGCGGCGACATTGCCGCCAGCGAGATCACGCCGCGCCATGTCTTCGAAGCGCGCCGCCGCATGCTGGCGCTCGCTGCCGCCGGTGCTGCCGGCGGCACGCTGGCGCCGTGGTTCGCGCGCCAGGCCTTCGCGCAAGGGCAGCATGGCGCCCGGCTGCCCGCCGCACCCAACAACGCCTACGTCATCACCGAGAAGCGCACGCCGTACGAAGAGGTGACCACCTACAACAACTTCTATGAGTTCGGCACCGACAAGTCCGACCCGGCACGCCATGCCGGCACGCTGCGTCCGCGCCCGTGGCAGGTGGCGGTCGAAGGGCTGGTGAAGAAGCCGAAGGTCTATGACCTGGACGAGCTGACCAAACTGGCGCCGATGGAGGAGCGCGTCTATCGGCTGCGCTGCGTCGAGGGCTGGTCGATGGTGATCCCTTGGATCGGCTATCCGCTGGCCGAGCTGATCCGCCGCGTCGAGCCGCAGCCGGGCGCGAAGTACGTTCAGTTCATCACGCTGGCCGACAAGAAGCAGATGCCCGGCCTCAGCAGCGGCGTGCTCGACTGGCCGTATAGCGAGGGCCTGCGCATGGATGAGGCCATGCATCCGCTGGCGTTGCTGACCTTCGGCCTGTACGGCGAGGTGCTGCCCAACCAGAACGGTGCGCCGGTGCGCATGGTGCTGCCGTGGAAATACGGCTTCAAGAGCGCCAAGTCGATCGTGAAGATCCGCTTTGTCGACAAGCAGCCGCCCACCAGCTGGAACCTGGCCGCGCCGCAGGAATACGGCTTCTACTCGAACGTGAACCCGGATGTCGACCATCCGCGCTGGAGCCAGGCCACCGAGCGCCGCATCGGCGAAGAGCGCGGCAGCGGCTTTGGCGCGCTGTTCGCGCCCAAGCGCAAGACCCTGCCGTTCAATGGCTATGGCCAGCAGGTGGCGGCGTTGTACCAGGGCATGGACCTGAAGAAGTTCTTCTGATGCAAGGCGAGCGCATGGCAACCTCTTCCCCCACCGCCGCGGCAGCCCTGCGCAAGCCGGCAGGCCTGGCAACGCTGTCGCAGCAACGGGTGCGCGCGCTCAAGCTCGCGCTGTGGCTGCTGGCGCTGCTGCCGTTCATGCGGCTCCTGTACCTGGGCGCGACCGAACAGTACGGCGCCAACCCGCTCGAATTCGTCACGCGTTCGACCGGCACCTGGACCCTGGTGATGCTGTGCCTGACGCTGGCCATCACGCCGCTGCGCCGCCTCACCGGCTGGAACTGGCTGATCAGGCTGCGGCGCATGCTGGGCCTGTTCGCGTTCTTCTACGGGCTGCAGCACTTCCTGCTGTGGATCGGTGTGGACCGCGGCTTTGATCTGGCCTACATGATCAAGGACGTGTACAAGCGGCCCTTCATCACGGTCGGCTTTACCGCCTTCATGCTGATGGTGCCGCTGGCACTGACCTCGACCAACGGCATGGTGCGCCGCCTCGGCGGCAAGCGCTGGCAGGCGCTGCACCGGCTGGTCTATGCCATTGCCGTGCTGGCCATCTTGCACTACTGGTGGCACAAGGCCGGCAAGAACGACTTCGGCGAGGTCTCGATCTACGCCGCGGTGGTGTTCGTGCTGCTGGGGATGCGGGTGTGGTGGCGGCTGCGCAAGCCAGCCGGGGGGACGCGCCAGCCCGCCGCGTAAGCAGCGGCGGGCCGGGCCAGCGGGACTCAGTCCTGCAGCAGGCGCTCGTCGCGGAACAGGTCTTCGACCAGCTCGCGCTCGCGCACCAGGTGCACCTTGCTGCCGTCGACCATCACTTCGGCGGCGCGCGGGCGGGTGTTGTAGTTGGAACTCATGGTGAAGCCGTAGGCGCCGGCCGACATCACCGCCAGCAGGTCGCCGGGCTGCACCGCCAGGGCGCGGTCACGGCCCAGCCAGTCACCCGATTCGCAGACCGGGCCGACGATGTCGTAGTTCACGGCCGCGCCGTCGCGCAGCGCCACCGGCTCGATGCGATGATAGGCCTCGTACATGGCCGGGCGCGCCAGGTCGTTCATGGCGGCGTCGACGATGCAGAAGTTCTTGGCCGCCCCCGGCTTGAGGAATTCCACCTGCGTCAGCAGCACGCCGGCGTTGCCCACCAGCGAGCGGCCCGGCTCGAACAGCACCTCGCGATGGCCATGGCCGCGCGCGGCGACGCGCTCCAGCAGCGTGGTGGCGAAGCCGGTGATGTCCGGCGGGGTCTCGTCGGTGTAGGTAATGCCCAGGCCGCCGCCCACGTCGATGTGTTCCAGGCTGATGCCTTCGCGCTCGAGCGCCTCGACCACGTCCAGCACCTTGTCCAGCGCTTCCAGGTAGGGCTCGACCTCGGTGATCTGCGAGCCGATATGGCAGTCGATGCCGGTCACGGCAAGGTGCGGCAGCGCGGCGGCGGCGCGGTAGGTCGGCAGCACGTCTTCGAAGGCGATGCCGAACTTGTTGCCCTTCAGGCCGGTGGAGATATAGGGATGGGTCCTGGCGTCGACGTCGGGATTGATGCGCAGCGATACGCGCGCACGCTTGCCGACGCGGCCGGCCACGTCGTTGAGGCGGTCCAGTTCGGGGATCGACTCGACGTTGAAGCAGCGCACGTCCTGCGCCAGCGCCAGTTCCATTTCGGCCGCGCTCTTGCCCACGCCCGAGAACACCACCTTGCGCGGATCGCCGCCGGCAGCCAGCACGCGCTTGAGCTCGCCGCCCGAGACGATGTCGAAACCCGCGCCCAGCCTGGCGAACACCTGCAGCACCGCCAGGTTGGAATTCGCCTTCATCGCGTACTGGACCTGCGCCTTGCGTCCCGCACAGGCGGCGGCGTAGGCCTGGTACGCGGCGGTCAGCGCCGCACGCGAATAGACATAGGTCGGCGTGCCGAACTCGGCGGCGATGCGCGCCAGCGGCACCTGCTCGACGGCAAGCGCGCCGTCCTGGCGATGGAAGAATGCGGTCATGGTTATCGGGTGGTGGGGGCGGCGGGGGACGATGCCGGTGCGGGCGTGGCCGGTGCAGGCTGCACGGCATCGGCACGGCCCAGGCCCGGATCCGGCACGGTCGGCGGGGTCGGCTCGGCCGGCACCCGGGGCAGGGTCAGCGGCCCGCGGATACCGCATCCGCCCAGCAGGGGCATCGCAAGGGCGGCGGCAAACGCCGATACAATCGCAACACGACGCAGCATCGGGTCGTCCTTTTGGCTTGTTGGCAAGGCGTTGGATGACCCGGCGCGATGGCCAGTCATCCGGAGGATTCTTAACAAAAAAAGCCGTTCGCGCCACGTACGCCCGTCCGGGCAGCGGCGGCAACGGCGGTCTCGGAGTTTAGCATGCCCCCCTTGAGCGAAAGCGAGTTCCTGGCCCTGGCCACGCGCGAGCTGGATCGCATCGAAGCCGCGGTCGAGGCGGCCGCCGACGCGGCCGATGCCGACATTGAAATCAGCCGCACCGGCAATGTGATGGAACTGGAATTCGAGAACGGTTCCAAGATCATCATCAACAGCCAGGCGCCGATGCAGGAACTGTGGGTGGCTGCACGCGCGGGAGGTTTCCACTTCCGCCGCGAGGGCGAGCGCTGGGTCGATACCCGCAACGGCGGCGAGTTGTACGCGGCGCTGTCGGGCTATGTCAGCGAGCAGGCGGGCGCCAGCCTCAGTCTTCACTGACGTCGGCATTGCGGGGCGCGGGCCCCCGAGCGCAAAAGGAAAAGCCGGCCTCGCGGCCGGCTTTGTGCTGTCTGGCGAGCACGCTCAGGCGCCGCCGAACATCTCCAGGATCTTGCGTTTCTCGCTCTCGGTATCGACCGAAGGGGTGGTGGATTCTTCCGGCTTGCCCGGCCACGGATCGCCCAGGCCCACCGACGCCACGCCGGCGCCGCCGGCGTTCTCTTCGAAGGTCCAGTCGCCGCCCACCATCAGCACGCCCTCGGGTGCAGGCCGCTCCGGAGACTCCGGCACGCCCTTGAGCGCCTTGCTCATGTAGCCGACCCAGATCGGCAGCGCCAGGCCGCCACCGGTCTCGCGCACGCCCAGGCTCTTGGGCTGGTCATAGCCCATCCAGGCGATCGCCACCAGGTTGGGGGTGTAGCCGGCGAACCAGGCATCGACCGCGTCGTTGGTGGTGCCGGTCTTGCCGGCCAGGTCGTTGCGGCCCAGGCGCTGCTTGGCACTGTTGGCGGTGCCGTAGCGCACCACGTCGCGCAGCATGGTGTCGGCGATAAAGGCGGTGCGCGCGTCGAGCACGCGCACGGCGTCGGTACCGGCGCGTTGCGGATGGGTTTCAGAGATCACGTTGCCGCGCGCATCGACCACCTTCTGGATCAGGTACGGGTTGATGCGGTAGCCGCCGTTTGCAAATACCGAGTAGGCGCCGGCCATCTGCAGCGGCGTTACCGCGCCGGAGCCAAGCGCCATCGGCAGGTAAGCAGGGTGCTTGTCGGCCTCGAAGCCGAAGCGGGTGATGTAGTCCTGCGCGTACTGCGTGCCGATCGCACGCAGGATGCGCACCGAGACCAGGTTCTTGGACTTGGCCAGCGCGCGGCGCATGGTCATCGGGCCTTCGAAGCGGCCGTCGTAGTTCTTGGGTTCCCACACCTGGCCGCCGGTATCGGGGCCGATCGTCAGCGGCGCGTCATTGATCACCGTGGCCGGGGAGAAGCCCTTTTCCAGCGCAGCCGAGTAGATGAAAGGCTTGAAGCTGGATCCCGGCTGCCGCCAGGCCTGGGTCACGCGGTTGAACTTGTTGCGGTTGAAGTCGAAGCCGCCCACCATCGAGCGGATCTCGCCATCCTGCGGGTTGATCGACACGAACGCCGCCGCCACTTCCGGCAGCTGCGTCACCGACCAGTTGTTTTTCTCGTCTTGCGTCACGCGGATCACCGCGCCGGGGCGCATCTTCATCTTGGGCTGCGCGTTGGCCGACAGCGACGGCGAGATAAAGCGCAGCGCCCCGCCTTCGATGGTCGCGACTTCGCCGGACAGCAGGGTCGCCTTGACCTGCTTGGACGACACGCTGGTGACCACGGCCGAGCGCAGGTCGCCGCTGCCCGGGTGTTCGACCAGCGCATCGTCGATGGCCTGCTCGCGCTCGGCCGGATCTGAAGGCAGGTCGATGAAGGCTTCGGGGCCGCGGTAGCCGTGCTTGCGCTCGTAGTTCATGATGCCGGCGCGCACGGCTTCATAGGCGGCGTCCTGGTCGGTCTTGGTCAGCGTGGTGTAGACCGTCAGGCCGCGCGTGTAGGTTTCCTCGCGGTACTGCGCGTACATCAGCTGGCGCACGATCTCGGCCACGTATTCGGCGTGCGTGGAGAACTCGTTGCCTTCGGTGCGTACCTTCAGCTCGGCCTGCACGGCCTCGTCGTACTGTTCGGGCGTGATGTAGCGCAGGTCGCGCATGCGCTGCAGGATGTATTCCTGGCGCACCTTGGCGCGGCGCGGGTTGACCACCGGGTTGTACGCCGACGGCGCCTTCGGCAGCCCGGCCAGCATCGCCGCCTCGGCCGGCGTCACATCGCGCACCGACTTGCCGAAGTACACGCGCGCGGCGCTGTCGAAGCCGTAGGCGCGCTGGCCCAGGTAGATCTGGTTCATGTACAGCTCGAGGATCTGGTCCTTGCTCAGATTAGCCTCGATCTTGTACGCCAGCAGCATCTCGTAGATCTTGCGGGTGTAGGTCTTCTCGCTGGACAGGAAGAAATTGCGCGCCACCTGCATGGTGATGGTCGAGGCGCCCTGCGACAGCCCGCCGCGCAGGTTGGCCAGGCCGGCACGCATCACGCCGACGAAGTCGACACCCCCGTGCTCGTAGAAGCGGTCGTCCTCGATCGCCAGCACTGCCTTTTTCATCACGTCCGGAATTTCGGCGATGGGCACGAAATTGCGCCGCTCTTCGCCAAATTCGCCGATCAGCACATTGTCGGCGGTGTAGATCCGCAGCGGAATCTTGGGCCGGTAGTCGGTGATGGTGTCCAGCGACGGCAGGTTGGGCGCGGCCACCAGCAGCGCGTAGCCCAGCAGCAGCGCAATCACGACGGCACCGGCGACAACCAGTCCCACCGCCCAGAACATGAGCCGCGTCCAGATCGAACGACGGGCAGGGTGGGGCGGCTTGTGTTGTGCTGTGGCCATAAGGGAAATACCTAGTCAGGGGTGCCCGCGATTATATCTTCCGGCATCGGCCCGCCCGGGCGCACAGTGGCGGGGGCGCCGCTATCGCGCTGTTACAAGATGTAAGGCCGCGGATGCCGGCGCGCAGGGCGACGTTGGCGGCGACTACGGGGGGAAGCGCGGGGCACAGGCAGGCATGGAAGGGAACCCGACGACCGTGGGGTTTTGGCAACGGATTGATGAGGGCTCTCTCAAAAACAAGTTTGGCCCAGTTCGGCACGTTGCCACCGATGCTGGATTTTGTGAGAATCGGCCAACATAAAAAGCACACGTTTCATTCAAGAAACTAGGCTCGCCCGATTAGAGCGTTCAAGCCAGGGGCGAGTTCAAAAGTCAGGGGGTCACCTTGCGTCGGGGCATTCTGTCGGGGCTTCTGCGCCGGACTACGGTCGGCGTGGATATCGGGTCGTCCAGTGTCAAGGTAGTCGAGCTCTCCGTGGGGGGCAGCAGGCAAGACTACCGGCTGGAAAAATGCGCCAGCGAACTGCTGGACCGCAATGCCGTTGCCGATGGCAACGTCATCAATATCGAGGCGGTCGGGATCGCGCTCAGGCGCGCGCTCGGCAAGGCCGGCATCCGCTCCAAGGACGTGGTGCTGGGCGTTCCTTCCATGCTGACCGAATCGCAGACGGTCAGCCTGCCGGACAATCTGTCCGAAGACGAACTCTATTCCCAGGTCGAATCCGAGGCGCATCGGCTCTATCCGCCGTCGCAGGCGGTCAACTTCGATTTCGCCGTGATCGGTCCCAGCGAGACCGAGGGCGGCATCGGCGTGCGCGTCACCGCGGCGAACAGCGATCGCGTGCAGGAGCGCGTGACCGCGGCTGAAATGGCCGGCCTCAAGCCCCACGTGATGGACGTCGAGGAATACGCGGTGCAGCGCTCGATCGTGCAGATGCTGGGCGTACCGCAGGAGATGTCCGAAGCCGACGCGCGCGCGCTGCCGGTGGTGGCGGTGGTCCACCTGGGCGGCAGCCGCTCCAAGGCCATCTTCTACCAGGGCTGGAAAGAACTCTATGAGCAGCCGCTGAACAGCTACGGCGACCAGCTTACGCAAAGCGCCGCGCGCATGTTTACGCTCGACGCGCTCAAGGCCGAGATCAAGAAGCGCAAGAACACGCTGCCCGAGGCCTGGCGCGCCCAGTTGCTCAAGCCGTCGCTCGATGCCCTGGCCATGGAGGTGCAGTCCGCGATCGGCAACTTCATCGCCAGTTCCAGCCTGGGCCGGGTCGACGAGATCCTGCTGTCCGGCGGGCATGCATCGCTGTTCGGCGTGCAGGCGGCGATCCAGCACCAGACCAAGATCACCACCACGCTGGCGAATCCGTTCGCCAACATGGCGACCAACGCCAAGGTCAATGAGCGCTACCTGCAGCGCGACCTGCCGGCGTATATCGTCAGTGTCGGCCTGGCCCTGCGCGGCCTGCAATAACGTACCGGAGGCACGAGATGTCAACGAACACACTGCCTTCGGTCAACCTGCTGCCCTACCACGAAGCCCGCAAGGCGGCGCGGCGCAAGAAGGTCTACACCATGCTGGGCGCAGCGGCGGCCGCCGGCGCGGCCGTGGTGCTGCTGGGCGGCCTCTATATCGACGGGCGCATCGCCTCCGTGGTGGCGCTCAACCAGGTGCTGAGCGCGGAAAACGCCCGGCTCGACGGCCAGATCCGCGAAGTCAACACGCTGAAGAAAGACATTGACGCGCTGCTGCAGCGCCAGAAGGCCGTCGAAAGCCTGCAGACCGAGCGCAACCGCCCGGTGCAGCTGCTCGAGGAACTGGTGCGGCAGGTGCCCGAAGGCGTCTACCTGACCAGCCTGAAGCAGGCCGGCGAGGCCTTCACCATCGCCGGCGTGGCGCAGTCGAACGAACGTATTTCGGAGCTGCTGCGCAACCTGGGCGGGGTGGCCTGGCTCGACAAGGCCGAGCTGGTCGAATCCAAGGCGGTCACCATGACCAACAACCTGCGCGAGCAGCGCCGGCTGTTCGATTTCTCGATGCGCTTCGCGTACCGTGCGCCCGAGGCCCCGGCCGACGGCAAGAAGGCTGCAGCGGGCGCTTCGGCGCCATCCGCCGCCCCCGCACCTGCACCCGCCCCCGCGGCCGGAAAGGCCTGATCATGGCGCTCAATACCGAAATCAACCTGGCTGACCTGACCAGCCAGTTCCGCGGGCTCAACCTGAACGAGCCGGAGACCTGGCCGGCCGCGCCGCGCGTGCTGTTCGCGATCCTGGCTGCGGCGGTGGTGCTGCTGCTGGGCTGGCAGTTCTACTGGAGCGCAAAGTTCGACGAACTCGAGCGCCAGCGCCAGGAACAGGAAAACCTGAAGCAGGCGTACCAGTCCAAGGTGGCGCAGGTGGCCAACCTCGAGGCGCTGCGCGAGCAGAAGAAACAGGTCGAGCAGCGCGTGGCGCTGCTGGAGCGGCAGTTGCCCAACAAGACGGAAATGGACGCGCTGCTGGCCGACGTCAACCATGCCGGCGTGGCGCGCGGACTGCAGTTCGAATTGTTCAAGCCGCAGGCGGCGGTGATCAAGCCCTACTTTGCCGAGATCCCGGTGAACCTGCGCGTGACCGGGCGCTATCACGAGGTGGCGCAGTTCAATGCCGATGTCGCGGCGCTGTCACGGATCGTGTCGATGCAGAACCTGCAGCTGGCCAATACCAAGGATGGCGGGCTGTCGATGGAAGCGGTGGCGATGGCCTACCGCGCGCTCGACGCCGAAGAACAGGCGGCGCAACGCAAGGCCGCCGCGGCCGCCGCGGCCGCAGCCAAGGCAGGAGGCGCGAAATGAGCCGCACCGTTCGAACCCGCGCCCTGGCATGGAGCGCGTCGCGGCGCACGCTCGCTGCGGCGCTGGCGCTCGGCCTGCTGGGCGCCTGCGGCGCCAGCGATGAAGATGCGCTGCGCCAGTGGATGGAGGCCACCCGCAGCGCCCGCGCCAAGCCGCCCGAGCCCGTGCCCGACGCCCGGCCCTACGTGCCGCGCGAATACGCCGCGGCCAGTGCGCCCGAGCCCTTCGCACAGGCCAAGATCGGCGAACTGAACAAGACCCTGGCGGATTCGCCCGAAGCCGGCCGGCGCCGCGAGCCGCTGGAGGACTATCCGCTCGAAAACTTCAAGATGCTCGGGATGATGAAGAAGCAGGGGGAAACCTTCGGCATCGTCCGGGTTGATAACAAGATCCACCATGTGAAGGTGGGTCAGTATCTCGGCCAGAGCTATGGCCGGGTGGTCCGCATCACCGATCAGGAGATCGTGCTGCGCGAATTGGTCCGGGAGGGGGTATCCGAGTGGAAAGAGAAAATGACCAGCCTGAAGCTGGATGCGGCGGCATGACCCCCGCGCGCTGGTATCGTGCGCGCGCGGGCGCCGTGATGAGGGCCATGGCCACCGCGTTGGCGCTAGGGCTTGCGCTGGCCGCACCGGAGGCGCTGGCACAAAGCAACCGGATCAAGTCGGTCGACGTCAGCACGACCGGCGAGCAGACCGTGCTGGTGGTCGAACTGGAACGGCCGCTGGCGCAGAAGCCGGCGGACTTCACCACGCAGAACCCGGCACGGCTGGCGATCGATTTCTTCGATACCGGCTTTGCCGAGCGGCGCGCGCAATATGAATACGGCGGCAAGCTGGTCAAGGCCGCCAATGTGATGCAGATCGGCGACCGCACGCGCGTGATCCTCGACCTGACGCGCAGCGCCACCTATCGCACCGACCAGCGCGGCAATATCTTCGTGGTGTCGCTGGACAACGTGGCGCCGGCGGCCAAGAGCGCTGCGCCGACCTTCGCGCCGGCCGCGACCGCGCCTGGCGCGGCGGCGGGGCGGCCGTCGGTGCGGGCTATCGACTTCCGCCGGGGCGCCGACGGCGCCGGGCGCGTGGTGGTGGACCTGTCCTCGCGCGAGTCGGGCATCAATATCGCGCAACAGGGCAAGAACGTGGTGGTCGATTTCCTCGGCACCACGCTGCCGGAGAACCTGCGGCGGCACTTCGACGTCAGCGACTATGGCTCACCGGTGCAGGGCATGCGCGCCTCCGACGCCAACGGCAATGCGCGCCTGACCATCGAGCCGCGCGGCAACTGGGAATACAGCTCGTACCAGACCGACACCCAGTTCGTGGTCGAGGTCCGGCCGGTCAAGGAAGACCCGACCAAGCTGATCAGCGGCCCGGGCTACCGCGGCGAGCGCCTGTCGCTGAACTTCCAGAACATCGACATCCGCTCGCTGCTGCAGGTGTTCGCCGACTTTACCAACCTGAACATCATCACCAGCGAAAGCGTGCAGGGCAACATCACGCTGCGGCTCAAGGACGTGCCGTGGGACCAGGCGCTGCAGATCGTGATGGATGCGAAGGGGCTGGCCTCGCGCCGCAACGGCAATGTGCTGTGGGTGGCGCCCAGGGCCGAGCTGCAGACCAAGGAGAAGCTGGAGCTCGAGTCGCAGCAGCAGATCAACGACCTCGAGCCGATCCGCAGCCAGGTGTTCCAGCTCAATTACCAGCGCGCCGAGGACGTGCGCAGGATGCTGCTGGGCATGAGCGCCGGCGGCGGCGCGGCCGCGCCCATCGGGTCCGCTGGGGCGGCGGGCGCCAGCACGCGCATGCTGTCCAAGCGCGGTTCGCTGACGGCCGATGCGCGCACCAACCAGCTCTTTGTCTCGGATATCGCCTCCAAGCTGGAAGAGGTGCAGAGCTTTATCGGCAAGATCGACATCCCGGTGCGTCAGGTCATCATCGAGGCGCGCATCGTCGAGGCCACCGATACCTTCAGCCGCAACCTGGGCGTCAAGCTGGGCTTTGCCGGGCAGTACAACAATGCCCGCGTCGGCAACACCTACAACAACGTGCTGCCGGGGGCGACCTCCGACAACGGCCCGTTCCTGAGCCTGCCGGCGGGATCCATCAACGGTACCAACCCGGCCAATATCGCGGTGAGCCTGTTCAACAGCGCCGCCACGCGCTTCCTGGCGCTGGAATTGTCCGCGCTGGAGGCGGACGGCAAGGGCAAGATCATTTCCAGCCCGCGCGTGGTCACGGCCAACAACATCAAGGCACTGATCGAGCAGGGCACCGAACTGCCTTACCAGGCCGCCACGTCCAGCGGTGCCACCTCGGTGCAGTTCCGCAAGGCCAACCTGAAGCTCGAGGTGACGCCGCAGATCACGCCCGAAGGCAATGTGCTGCTGGACGTGGACGTGAACAAGGACAGCGTGGGGATCCAGACCACCTCGGGCTTTGCCATCGACACCAAGCATGTGCAGACCCAGGTGCTGGTCGAGAACGGCGGCACCGTGGTGATCGGCGGCATCTACACCCAGACCGAGTCCACCGATGTCGACAAGGTGCCGCTGCTGGGCGATATCCCGGTGCTGGGCTACCTGTTCAAGAACAACGCCAAGGTCCGCAACCGGACCGAGCTGCTGGTGTTCCTGACCCCGCGCATCCTGAACGAAAGCGTATCGCTCAGGTAGGGCCGGGGCGCCGGATACAGTAGACTGGCAGGCCGCATCGGCAGATGCGGCCTTTTTTTCGCGCCGCGCGCTGCCACGGCCCAGCCCGGAATGCACGCGCAACGTCAAGAAAATGCGGCCTATGCCGCATTCGGCACTTGCCGGCCGCGCCACAACATAAGAAGATGATGCAGTTCCCAAACGGGGAGGGCGGCCCGCATGCCGCGCTCCCGAACCACAGTCCCGTGACAGCCTCAGCGACAGGGCCGGCGGCGCAGCGCCAGGCGCCGGATCGGCGCGAAGCCGAACGATCCGATGCCGACCGCCCGGAATCCGATCGACCCAACCTCTTTTTCGTCGGCCTGATGGGCGCCGGCAAGACCACCGTGGGCCGCACGGTGGCGCGGCGCCTGCACTATCCGTTTTTCGATTCCGACCACGAACTGGAGGCGCACTGCGGCGTGCGCATCCCGGTGATCTTCGAACTCGAGGGCGAGGCCGGCTTCCGCGACCGCGAGGCCGCCATGATCCGCGAGCTGGCGCAGCGCCAGGGCATCGTGCTGGCCACCGGCGGCGGCGCGGTGCTGCGCGCCGAGAACCGCGAGGTGCTGAAGGCCCGCGGCACGGTCGTGTACCTGCGCGCCAGCCCGCACGACCTGTGGCTGCGCACCCGGCACGACCGCAACCGGCCGCTGCTGCAGACCGAGGATCCCAAGGGCAAGCTCGAGGCGCTGTACGCCGAGCGCGATCCGCTGTACCGGGAAGTCGCCGATTTCATCATCGAAACCGGCAAGCCCTCGGTGGCGCAGCTTGCTAATATGGTGTTGATGCAACTTGAAATGGCCGGTTTCCGGATCGATCCCCCGCAGCCGGCGTCCCCGCCCGCGGGCGATGTCGAGCCGCCGGCGCAGGACCCCAATCCATGATTACCCTTGAAGTCGACCTGGGCGAGCGCAGCTACCCCATCCATATCGGCACCGGCCTGCTCGACAACGCCGAGCTGCTGCGCCCGCACGTGCGCGGCCAGCACGCCGTCATCGTCACCAATGAAACCGTCGGCCCGCTCTATGCGGCGCGCGTCGAGGCAACCCTGGCCGCGCTAGGCAAGAC
This sequence comes from Cupriavidus mimosae, assembly GCF_023952485.1. Classification (NCBI taxonomy): domain Bacteria; kingdom Pseudomonadati; phylum Pseudomonadota; class Betaproteobacteria; order Burkholderiales; family Burkholderiaceae; genus Cupriavidus; species Cupriavidus mimosae. The sequence goes on from NZ_JALHRY010000012.1 coordinate 67,245, forward strand.
CGTGCGCACCGTCACGCTGCCCGACGGCGAGGCCTTCAAGCACTGGGAAACGCTGAACCGCATCTTCGACGCCCTGCTGCAGGCCGGCGCCGACCGCAAGACCACCCTGGTGGCGCTGGGCGGCGGCGTGGTCGGCGACATGACCGGGTTTGCCGCCGCCTGCTACATGCGCGGCGTGCCCTTCATCCAGATGCCGACCACGCTGCTGGCGCAGGTCGATTCGTCGGTGGGCGGCAAGACCGGCATCAACCACCCGCTGGGCAAGAACATGATCGGCGCGTTCCATCAGCCCAACGCGGTGATCGCCGACATCGACACCCTGCGCACGCTGCCGCCGCGCGAACTGGCCGCCGGCATGGCCGAGGTGATCAAGCACGGCGCCATTGCCGACGCCGATTACTTCGGCTGGATCGAGCGCAACATCCAGGCGCTGAACGCCTGCGATCCGGAGCTGATGGCGGTTGCCGTGCAGCGCTCGTGCGAGATCAAGGCGGGCGTGGTGGCGCAGGACGAGCGCGAGGGCGGACTGCGTGCCATCCTCAATTTCGGCCATACCTTCGGCCACGCGATCGAGGCCGGCATGGGCTACGGCGCCTGGCTGCACGGCGAAGCGGTGGGCTGCGGCATGGTGATGGCCGCCGACCTGTCGCACCGGCTGGGCTTTATCGATATCGAGACGCTGGCGCGCGTGCGCACGCTGACGCAGGCGGCGATGCTGCCGGTGGTGGCGCCGGAACTGGGCGCCGACCGCTATATCGAACTGATGAAGGTCGACAAGAAGGCCGAGGCCGGCAGCATCAAGTTCATCCTGCTGAAGAAGCTCGGCGAGGCCTTCATCACCAGCGTACCGGACGCGGATCTGCGCGCGACGCTGGCCCACGCCGTCCTGAAACCTCCCACCGAGGCACCGGTCGCCTGACCGATCGGTTATGCCTCGCCACCCCGACCCAGCCACCGGACGCGCTGCATGACCGACTTTGAAAGCCACCTCGCCCCGTACGCCGCCCGCTCCGCGCAGACGCGCGGGCGCGTGCACGCCGAACCCGCGTCGCTGTCGCGCAGTGAATTCCAGCGCGACCGCGACCGCGTGATCCACAGCACGGCGTTCCGGCGGCTCGAGTACAAGACCCAGGTCTTCGTCAACCACGAGGGCGACCTGTTCCGCACCCGGCTTACCCACAGCCTGGAAGTGGCGCAGATCGCCCGCTCGATCGCGCGCAACCTGCGCCTGAACGAGGACCTGGTCGAGGCGATCTCGCTGGCGCACGACCTGGGGCACACCCCGTTTGGCCACGCCGGGCAGGATGCGCTGAACCAGTGTATGAAGAACCACGGCGGCTTCGAGCACAACCTGCAGAGCCTGCTGGTGGTGGACGAGCTGGAAGAGCGCTACGGCGGCTTCAACGGCCTGAATCTGACCTTCGAGACGCGCGAGGGCATCCTCAAGCATTGCTCGCGCGTCAATGCGTCGGCGCTGGGCGAGCTGGGCCGGCGCTTCCTGGAGGGCACGCAACCGTCGCTGGAGGCCCAGCTGGCCAACCTTGCCGACGAGATCGCCTACAACAACCACGATATCGACGACGGCCTGCGCTCCGGGCTCCTGACGCTGGAGCAGCTCGACGAGGTGCCGATGTGGGGCCGCCACCGGGCCGAGGTGGCCGAGGCCTTCCCCGGCATCAATGGCCGGCGCGCCATCAACGAAACGGTCCGGCGCATGATCAACACGCTGATCGTCGACCTGATCGAAACCACCAGCCGCAATATCGCCGACGCCAACCCGCGCAATATCGACGCCGTGCGTGCCGCTGGCCCGCTGGTCGGCTTCAGCCCGCAGATCCATGAGGAAGCCGCCGCGCTCAAGCGCTTCCTGTTCCGGCACCTGTACCGGCATTACCTGGTGATGCGGATGTCGGCCAAGGCCCAGCGCATCGTCGGCGACCTGTTCCAGGCCTTCATGTCCGATCCGCGCCTGCTGCCGCCGCAGTACCAGGCCAGCCATGGCGGCGACCAGTCGCGGCTGATCTCGCATTACATTGCCGGCATGACCGACCGCTACGCCATCCGCGAGCATCGCCGCATCTTCGCGGTCAGCGAGGGTACCGCTCCCTGAAAATTAGGGACGGATCAGGCTATGATGCGGGCATCGCAGCCCGCACGACCCTGACATGGCCCGCCTTCCCCGTTTTTCGCCGACCGGACTGCCCGCGCTGGTGTTGCAGCGCGGCAACAACCGCCAAGCGGTGTTCCTCGGCACCGACGACTACCTGCATTACCTCGATTGCCTGCGCATGGCCGCGCGCGAGCACGACCTCGCCGTCCACGCCTATGCGCTGCGGCCCAACCATGTTCACCTGGTGGCAACGCCAAAAAGTGAGGACGCGCTTAGCCTGACCATGCAGGCGGTCGGGCGCCGCTACGCGCGCTACTTCAACCGCGTGGCGGGCCGCACCGGCACCTTGTGGGAGGGACGCTTTCGCTCCGCCGTGTTCGAACCGGCCCAGTGGCTGCTGCCGGCGATGCTCTACGTCGAGGGCAATGCGGTGCGCGCGGGGGAGGTCAGCGCTCCCGAGGCCGACTGCTGGAGCAGCTACCGCCACCATGCCGGCATCGAGGCCAGTCCCTTTGTCAGCGACCATGCCGCCTACTGGGAGCTGGGCAATACCCCGTTCGAGCGGCAATCGAACTACCGCATGCTCAGCGCCGAAGGCCTGTCCGGCAAAACCCTGGACACGTTGCGCGCCCATGCGCATAGCGGCTGGCCGCTCGGAGGCGACGCGTTCCTGGCACAGCTGGAGCGACATGGTTCACGACGGGTCCAGCCCTTGCCGAAGGGCCGCCCCAAAAAGGTGCAAAAGCCAGCGGAAAATGCGCCGAAAACGGCATGAAATTTATGTGTCCCTATTTATTTCATTCACCGAAACGGTGCGTTATTTAATGTGTTCCGACCCCATTTAAAATTTTTGCGAGGCGCAGGCGATTCCCATATAGTTGCTCCACCCACAGTCATTGTGCGGCGCGTCACGCTCGTGTACGCCGCTGCGGCCCGCTGACAGCTTCGTCCCCATTTCCCTTCCCGCCGGTCCACCGGTTTGGGTGGATTTCAGAAAGCGCGCGGTCCCCGTTCCGGTAGTCCAGCAGTTCGCGCAGCCTTCACCGGAATTCAGCCCGTGGACCAAATGAAGAACCCTTCGGCCCAAGCGCAGACCAGCGAGCAAATCAGCGAGTCTTCCTCCGCCCTCGACCTGCGTCCGCAGGCGCAAGGCATGTACGACCCGAGCAACGAGCATGACGCCTGCGGCGTCGGCATGGTCGCGCATATCAAGGGCAAGAAGTCGCACGAGATCATTTCCCAGGGCCTGAAGATCCTGGAGAACCTGGACCACCGGGGCGCGGTCGGCGCTGACGCGCTGATGGGCGACGGTGCCGGTATCCTGATCCAGATTCCTGACCAGTTCTACCGCGAAGAGATGGCCGCGCAGGGCGTCAGCCTGCCGCCCGCGGGCGAATACGGTGTCGGCATGATCTTCCTGCCGAAGGAACACGCCTCGCGCCTGGCCTGCGAGCAGGAGTTGGAGCGCACGGTCCGCCTGGAAGGCCAGGTCGTGCTGGGCTGGCGCGACGTGCCGGTCGACGCCGCCATGCCGATGTCCCCGACGGTGCGCAAGACCGAGCCGGTAATCCGCCAGATCTTCATCGGTCGCGGCCGCGACATCATGACCACCGACGCGCTGGAACGTAAGCTCTACGTCATCCGCAAGACCGCCAGCCACGCCATCCAGGCGCTCAAGCTCAAGCACGGCAAGGAATACTTCGTGCCGTCGATGTCAGCCCGTACCGTGGTGTACAAGGGCCTGCTGCTGGCCAACCAGGTCGGCGAGTACTACCTGGACCTGCAGGACCAGCGCGCCGTGTCGGCCCTGGCCCTGGTGCACCAGCGCTTCTCGACCAACACTTTCCCGGCCTGGGAACTGGCCCACCCGTACCGCATGGTGGCCCACAACGGCGAAATCAACACCGTCAAGGGCAACGTCAACTGGATCAACGCGCGTACCGGCGCGATTTCGTCGCCGGTGCTGGGCGATGACCTGCCCAAGCTGTGGCCGCTGATCTACCCGGGCCAGTCCGATACGGCATCGTTCGACAACTGCCTCGAACTGCTGACGATGGCCGGCTACCCGCTTGTCCACGCGATGATGATGATGATCCCGGAAGCCTGGGAACAGCACACGCTGATGGACGACAATCGCCGCGCCTTCTATGAGTACCACGCCGCCATGATGGAGCCGTGGGACGGTCCGGCCGCGATCTGCTTCACCGATGGCCGCCAGATCGGCGCCACGCTGGACCGCAATGGCCTGCGCCCGGCCCGTTTCTACGTGACCGAGGACGACATCGTGGTGCTGGCCTCGGAAGCCGGCGTGCTGCCGTTCCCCGAGTCGCGCATCGTTGAGAAGTGGCGCCTGCAGCCGGGCAAGATGTTCCTGATCGACATGGAGCAGGGCCGCATCATCGACGACAAGGAGCTCAAGGACAACCTGGCCAACGCCAAGCCGTACAAGAGCTGGATCGACGCCGTGCGCATCAAGCTGGACGAGATCGACGCCAAGCCCGAAGACGTCGCCGCCGAGAAGAAGCCCGTGGCCAAGCTGCTGGACCGGCAGCAGGCCTTCGGCTACACCCAGGAAGACGTCAAGTTCCTGATGGCGCCGATGGCGCTGGCCGGAGAAGAAGCCACCGGCTCGATGGGCAACGACTCGCCGCTGGCGGTCCTGTCGTCGAAGAACAAGACGCTGTACCACTATTTCAGGCAGCTGTTCGCCCAGGTCACCAACCCGCCGATCGACCCGATCCGCGAAAACATGGTGATGTCGCTGGTGTCGTTCATCGGCCCGAAGCCGAACCTGCTCGAGCTGAACAACATCAACCCGCCGATGCGCCTCGAAGTGTCCCAGCCGGTGCTGGACTTCAAGGACATCGCCAAGATCCGCAACATCGAGCACTACACTGGCGGCAAGTTCCGTTCGTACGAACTGAACATCTGCTATCCGACCGCGTGGGGCAAGGAAGGCATCGAAGCGCGCCTGGCCTCGCTGTGCGCCGAAGCCGTGGATGCGGTGCGTTCGGGCTACAACATCCTGATCGTCACCGACCGCCCGGTCGATGCCGACCATGTCGCCATCCCCGCGCTGCTGGCCACGTCCGCCATTCACCACCACCTGGTGGAGAAGGGCCTGCGCACGTCGACCGGCCTGGTGGTCGAGACCGGCACTGCGCGTGAAGTGCACCACTTCGCGCTGCTGGCCGGCTACGGCGCCGAAGCCGTGCACCCCTACCTGGCGATGGAAACCCTGGCCGACATGGCCAGCGGCCTGTCGGGCGACCTGTCGCCCGAGAAGGCGGTCAAGAACTTCGTCAAGGCGGTCGGCAAGGGCCTGTTCAAGGTGATGTCCAAGATGGGCATCTCGACCTACATGTCGTACACCGGCGCGCAGATCTTCGAAGCCATTGGCCTGTCGCGCGAGCTGGTGCAGAAGTACTTCCACGGCACGCCGTCGAACGTCGAGGGCATCGGCATCTTCGAAGTCGCCGAGGAAGCGCTGCGCCTGCACACGGACGCCTTTGGCAACAACCCGGTGCTGGAGAACATGCTGGACGCCGGCGGCGAGTACGCCTTCCGTATCCGCGGCGAAGAGCACATGTGGACCCCGGACTCGATCGCCAAGCTGCAGCACTCGGTGCGCGCCGACGACGGCAAGGGCGCCTATCAGACGTACAAGGAATACGCCAACATCATCAACGACCAGAGCAAGCGCCACATGACGCTGCGCGGTCTGTTCGAGTTCAAGGTCGATCCGGCCAAGGCGATTCCGCTGGAGGAAGTCGAGCCCGCCAAGGAAATCGTGCGTCGTTTCGCCACTGGCGCGATGTCGCTCGGCTCGATCTCGACCGAAGCCCATGCCACGCTGGCCGTGGCGATGAACCGCATCGGCGGCAAGTCCAACACCGGCGAAGGCGGCGAGGACGAGAAGCGCTACCGCAATGAGCTGCGCGGCATCCCCATCAAGCAGGGCGACAGCCTGAAGAGCCTGCTGGGCGATGTGGTCGAGGCTGACCTGCCGCTGCAGGATGGCGACTCGCTGCGCTCGAAGATCAAGCAGGTGGCGTCGGGCCGTTTTGGCGTGACCGCCGAGTACCTGGCTTCGGCCGACCAGATCCAGATCAAGATGGCGCAGGGCGCCAAGCCGGGCGAAGGCGGCCAGCTGCCGGGCCACAAGGTCTCTGACTACATCGGCAAGCTGCGTTACTCGGTGCCGGGCGTGGGCCTGATCTCGCCGCCGCCGCACCACGACATCTACTCGATCGAGGATCTGGCGCAGCTGATCCACGACCTGAAGAACGTCAACCCGTCGTCGGATATCTCGGTCAAGCTGGTGTCCGAAGTAGGCGTCGGCACCGTGGCCGCGGGTGTGTCCAAGGCCAAGGCCGACCACGTCGTGATCGCTGGCCATGATGGCGGCACCGGCGCCTCGCCGTGGTCGTCGATCAAGCACGCCGGCTCGCCGTGGGAGCTGGGCCTGGCCGAGACGCAGCAGACGCTGCTGCTCAACGGCCTGCGCAACCGCATCCGCGTGCAGGCCGACGGCCAGATGAAGACCGGCCGCGACGTCGTCATCGGCGCGCTGCTGGGCGCCGACGAGTTCGGCTTCGCCACGGCGCCGCTGGTTGCCGAGGGCTGCATCATGATGCGCAAGTGCCACCTGAACACCTGCCCGGTGGGCGTGGCCACGCAGGATCCGCAGCTGCGCAAGAAATTCCAGGGCAAGCCGGAACACGTGGTGAACTTCTTCTTCTTCGTCGCTGAAGAGGCCCGCGAGATCATGGCCCAGCTGGGCATCCGCACCTTCGACGAGCTGATCGGCCGCGCCGACCTGCTCGACACCAGGGCTGGCATCGAGCACTGGAAGGCGCGCGGCCTGGACTTCAGCCGCATCTTCCACCAGGTGTCGCTGGGCGCGGATGTGCCGCTGTACCACACCGATGTGCAGGACCACGGCTTGTCGGCCGAGGCTGGCAAGGCGCTCGACCACGTGCTGATCGCCAAGGCCCGTCCGGCGATCGAGAAGGGCGAGCGCGTGTCGTTCATCCAGCCGGTCAAGAACGTCAACCGTACCGTCGGCGCGATGCTGTCCGGCGTGGTCGCCAAGCAGTACGGCCATGAAGGCCTGCCCGACGACACCATCCACATCCAGCTGCAGGGCACCGCCGGCCAGTCGTTCGGCGCGTTCCTGGCGCACGGCATCACGCTGGACCTGGTCGGCGACGGCAACGACTACGTCGGCAAGGGCCTGTCGGGCGGCCGCGTGATCGTGCGTGCCCCGCACGAGTTCCGCGGCGATCCGACCCGCAACATCATCGTCGGCAACACCGTGCTGTACGGCGCCATCGCCGGTGAAGCGTTCTTCAACGGCGTTGCCGGCGAGCGCTTCGCGGTGCGCAACTCGGGCGCCGTGGCAGTGGTGGAAGGCACCGGCGACCACGGTTGCGAGTACATGACCGGCGGCACCGTGGTGGTGCTGGGCGGCACCGGGCGCAACTTCGCGGCCGGCATGTCGGGCGGCGTGGCCTACGTCTACGATGAGGACGGCCTGTTCGACAAGCGCTGCAACACCTCGATGGTGGCGCTGGAAGCGGTGCTGGCTTCGGCCGACCAGGAGAAGGGCCAGCCCCAGGCTTCGTGGCACAAGGTCGACGGCAAGCGCGTGCTGGATGAAACCATCCTGCGCAACCTGATCGAGCAGCACTTCCGCTACACCGGTTCCGAACGCGCCAAGGCGCTGCTGGCCGACTGGACCACGGCACGCCGCAAGTTCGTCAAGGTCTTCCCGACCGAGTACAAGCGCGCGCTGGGCGAGATGTACGCCAAGGAACAGGCCGCCCGCGACAGCGACCGCGAAGCCATCGCGGCCTGAGCGCAGCACCGACGCAGCGAAGGCCCGCGGCAACCGCCGCGGACCGGACAAGATACTGACCCCACAGCGGGGCCGGCGAAGCCGCCGGTCCCGCGCAGCATGACCAAGGACGCAACATGGGTAAGGCGACTGGCTTTCTCGAATTTCCGCGCCAGAATGAGGGCTACGAACCGGTAGTCAAGCGCGTGAAGCACTACAAGGAATTCGTGTTCGCGCTGTCCGACAGCGAAGCGAAGCTCCAGGGTGCGCGCTGCATGGACTGCGGCATTCCGTTCTGCAACAACGGCTGCCCGGTCAACAACATCATCCCCGACTTCAACGACCTGGTGTACCGCCAGGACTGGAAGTCGGCGATCGAGGTGCTGCACCAGACCAACAACTTCCCCGAGTTCACCGGCCGCATCTGCCCCGCCCCGTGCGAGGCCGCCTGCACGCTGGGCATCAACGAGCTGCCGGTGGGCATCAAGTCGATCGAGCACGCCATCATCGACAAAGCCTGGGAAGAGGGCTGGGTCAAGCCGCAACTGCCGCGCCACAAGACCGGCAAGACCGTCGCCGTGGTCGGCTCCGGCCCCGCCGGCATGGCTGCCGCGCAGCAGCTGGCACGCGCCGGTCATGACGTGACCGTGTTCGAGAAGAACGACCGCATCGGCGGCCTGCTGCGCTACGGCATCCCCGACTTCAAGATGGAGAAGTCGCTGATCGACCGCCGCATCGAACAAATGCAGGCCGAAGGCGTGACCTTCCGCGCCGGCGTGATGGTGACCGACGGCGACCTGCCGGCCGGCATCAAGAACTATGCGCGCGAAACCATCTCGGCGCAGGCCCTGATGGACCAGTTCGACGCCGTGGTGCTGGCGGGCGGCTCCGAAGTGCCGCGCGACCTGCCGGTGCCGGGCCGAGACCTGGCCGGCATCCACTTCGCGCTGGAATTCCTGATCCCGCAGAACAAGGAAGTGGCCGGCGACGGCGCCAACGAGATCCGCGCCGAAGGCAAGAACGTGATCGTGATCGGCGGCGGCGATACCGGCTCCGACTGCGTGGGCACGTCGAACCGCCACGGCGCCACCTCGGTAACCCAGTTCGAACTGCTGCCGCAGCCGCCGCAAGAAGAGAACAAGCCGCTGGTGTGGCCGTACTGGCCGATCAAGCTGCGCACCTCGTCGTCGCACGACGAAGGCTGCGAGCGCGACTGGTCGGTCGCCACCAAGGAATTCATCGGCGAGAACGGCAAGGTCACCGCGCTGAAGGCCTGCCGCGTCGAATGGAAGGACGGCCGCATGCAGGAAGTCGAAGGCAGCGAGTTCATCCTGCCGGCCGACCTGGTGCTGCTGGCGATGGGCTTTACCAACCCGGTGGGCTCGATGCTGGAAGCCTTCGGCGTCGACACCGACGCGCGCAAGAACGCCAAGGCCTCGACCGAAGGCGAGCGTGCCTACCATACCAGCGTGCCCAAGGTGTTCGCCGCGGGCGACGTGCGCCGCGGCCAGTCGCTGGTGGTGTGGGCGATTCGCGAAGGCCGCCAGGCCGCGCGTTCGGTCGATGCGTTCCTGATGGGGCATAGCGACCTGCCGCGCTGATCGGCGTCAGCGCCGCAACAAAAAGCCCGCCTGGCGCAAGCCGGCGGGCTTTTTTTTGTCTGCGTGATGGCGGCGTCAGCCGGCCAGCGTCCGCTCCATCAGCACCGCGCTGGCACCGTATGCCGCCAGTTTGCCGGCATGCCGCGCCGCCGTCTGCGCCGGCACCGGGGCGTATCCAAGCCTGCGCCACCATGGCGCCGCGGACTGTACCGCGATCAGCCGCGAGCGCCGCAGCCCGGCGGCGTGCGCGGCCGCCTGCGCCGCCGCGTACAGGCGCGGCGCCAGGCCGGCGCCGCGGCCGCCGGGCGCCACGGCCATGTCATGCACGAACCAGGTCAGGGTGTCCGGGGCGGCATGCTGGCGCCAGCCATCGTCGAGCACGCCGTCCAGCGGCGGCAGGCTGTCTTCGGGCCAGGCGTGGGTGAACAGGTAGGCGGCGAGGGTGCCGTGCTGCGCGGGCTCGTGCGCGACCCAGCAGGTGGCCGGCGACAGCGCCAGCCGGCTGGCCAGCGCCGACTCGCCTTCGAGCAGCACTTCGGTATAGCAACTGGCTTGCACCGCCAGCACGGCCGGCAGGTCGGACAAGACCATGGGCCGCACGGTGAAATTCGTCATCGGCGGATTATAGCCGCGGGGTTCGCACGCTCGCCCCAAGGGCGCATTTGGCAAGGCGCAGCAAGGCCTTCAGGGTTCTCCCGGCTATGGTTTACGTGCCTGTGGCGGCCCGGACATTGTCCTTACAATTTTCAAAAACAACTAACGGAAACTGCCTCGCCAATCCTTTTTCCCCAGAACCAGTTTGCCGTCTTCTCAGGAGACGGGCCGGAGGAAAACGATGTCCGAAGTGCGCAACTTGTCGCGACTTTGGCGAGGTAAAGCGAAAATCGCGCCGCGCCTGCCCGCGGCCGCTGCCCGGCGCTGGCTCCCGCCCGTGCTGTGCCTGGTCGCCCTGGGATGCGCCACGCTGGCGTTCGCCGTGCCAGCCAGGCCCGCGCATGCCGGCACCCAGCCGCTTGCGCGCAGCATGTCGTTCCCCGATCGCCCGATGCGCCTGATCGTGCCGTTCCCGGCCGGCGGCGTTGCCGACGCGGTGGCGCGGATGCTGGCCGAGCGCCTGTCGGCCCGGCTCGGCGTGCCGGTCGAGGTCGACAACCGTCCCGGCAGCGCCGGCACCATTGCCGGCGATGTCGTCGCCAAGGCCAGCTCCGACGGCCACACGCTGCTGTTCCACCAGGCCAATATGCTGATCCAGCCGGGGCTGGAGCCGGTGCCCTACGACGTCGTGCGCGATTTCACGCCGGTGGCGCGCGTCGCCACCACGCCGCTGTTCCTGGTGATCGACGCCCGGCTGCCGATGCGTACGCCGGAGCAATGGATGACCGCGGTCAGGTCGAGTCCCGGTTCCTACAGCTACGGCTACGGTCAGCCCGGCAGCCCTTCGCACCTGTACGCCGAGTACGCGGTGCGCGGCCTGCGCGGCGGTGTGCCGCTGGTCACGGGAAAGGGCGAGGCCGCGGTGGTGCAGGAGATGCTGGCCGGCCGCATCAGCGCCTGCTTCTGTTCGTTCGCGGCAGTCCAGAGCCAGGTCAAGAACGGCGGGCTGCGGCTGGTCGGCGTGACCGGCGTGGCGCGCTCCCCGCTGGCGCCGCTGGTGCCGACCCTGCAGGAATCCGGGCAGGACGGCTACGCCGCGGCGGCCTGGTTTGGCGTGATGGCGCCGGCCAAGACGCCGCGCGCCATCGTGGCGCGGCTTGCGGGCGAGCTGGACGACGTGATGTCCGAGCGCGAGGTGCGCTCGCGCCTGCAGGCCGCCGGCCTGACGCCGCTGCGCGACTCGCCGGAGGCGTTTGCCACCGCGATCCGCTCGGAATCGATCCAATGGCAGGTCATCCTAAGGGACGTGCCGCTCGCGCAGGAGCCCTGAGCGGCACCGCGGCGCGGTGGGACAGTGGCCGGTTTCCGGGAAATCGGCCAGTCTGCCGCCCGACCAGGAGAATTCTGAGGCACCACAGCCGCGCTTCATGTGGCGCGAGACACACGGGTACCAGCAGGGCTAGGTAGTACACCTTATAATGCGCCCCTGTCCCGACCGGTGCCAACGTGACCGATTCTGCTCAAAACCTTGTCGAACTGACTGCGGTGGATTTCGCCTACGCGGACCACGGCAAGCCGATTCTGTCCGGCCTGACCATGCAATTCCCGCGCGGGAAGGTGATCGCGGTGATGGGCGGCTCGGGCTGCGGCAAGACCACGGTGCTGCGGCTGATTGGCGGCCAGGTGCGGCCGCAGGCGGGCGCGGTGCGCTTTGCCGGCACGGACATCCATCAGCTCGACACCGCTGGCCTGTACGCGGTGCGCCGCCAGATGGGCATGCTGTTCCAGTTCGGCGCGCTGTTTACCGACCTGTCGGTGTTCGACAATGTCGCTTTCCCGCTGCGCGAGCACACCGACCTGCCCGAGTCGATGATCCGCGACCTGGTGCTGATGAAGCTCAACGCGGTCGGCCTGCGCGGCGCGCGCGACCTGATGCCGTCGCAGATCTCCGGCGGCATGGCGCGGCGCGTGGCGCTGGCGCGGGCGATCGCGCTCGATCCGGCGCTGCTGATGTATGACGAGCCCTTCGCCGGCCTGGATCCGATCTCGCTGGGGCTGACCGCGCGGCTGATCCGCAGCCTCAACGACGCGCTCGGCGCCACCACCATCATCGTCTCGCACGACGTGCACGAGACCTTCCAGATCGCCGACTACGTCTATTTCATTGCCGACGGGCGCATTGCCGCCGAAGGCACGCCCGCGGCCCTGCGCGCCTCCACCGATCCGTTCGTGCACCAGTTTGTCCACGCCGAGGCCGACGGCCCGGTGCCGTTCCACTATGCCGGACCGTCGCTGGCCGAGGATTTCGTCGGAGGGCCGCGATGACCGGCTTCCTGACGGGATTCTTCAGCGCCATCGGCGCGGCCGTGCGCCGCAGCATTTCCGGGTTGGGCCACGCCACGCGCATGTTCCTGGCCGTGCTGGCACTGTCGCCGACGCTGCTGCGCCGCTTCCGGCTGGTGACCGACCAGGTCTTCTTTGTCGGCAACCTGTCGCTGGTGATCATCGCGGTGTCGGGCCTGTTCGTCGGCTTCGTGCTGGGGCTGCAGGGCTACTACACGCTCAATCGCTACGGCTCCGAGCAGGCGCTGGGGCTGCTGGTGGCGCTGTCGCTGGTGCGGGAACTGGGCCCGGTGGTGACCGCGCTGCTGTTCGCCGGCCGCGCCGGCACGTCGCTGACCGCCGAGATCGGGCTGATGAAGGCGGGCGAGCAGCTCACCGCCATGGAAATGATGGCGGTGAACCCGCTGCAGCGCGTGGTCGCGCCGCGCTTCTGGGCGGGCGTGATCGCCATGCCGGTGCTGGCCGCGATCTTCAGCGCGGTGGGCATCCTGGGCGGCTACGTGGTCGGAGTGCAACTGATCGGCGTCGACGCCGGTGCCTTCTGGTCGCAGATGCAGGGCGGCGTCGATGTGCGCGCCGACGTGCTCAACGGCGTCATCAAGAGCTTTATCTTTGGCATCGCGGTGACGTTCATTGCGCTGTACCAGGGATTCGAGGCCAAGCCCACGCCGGAAGGCGTCTCGCGCGCGACCACCCGCACCGTGGTGATCGCGTCGCTGGCGGTGCTGGGGCTGGATTTCCTGCTGACGGCGCTGATGTTCAGCAATTGAGGCTGATGCCCGCCGCAACCATGCGGGCGCTACGATAACAAGACGGCAGCGACAGACACTACGGGGTTGAAGAAAGAGATTCCAATGAAAAAGAACACACTCGATTTCTGGGTGGGGCTGTTTGTGGCGGCGGGATTCGTCGCCTTGCTCTTCCTCGCCCTCAAGGCGGGCAACATGAGCGCCTTCAGCTTCCAGGACACCTATAGCGTGCAGGCCCGCTTCGACAATATCGGCGGGCTCAAGCCGCGCGCGCCGGTCAAGAGCGCGGGCGTGGTGGTCGGCCGGGTCGCGGCGATCCGCTTCGACGACAAGACCTACCAGGCCACCGTCGAGATGAGCCTGGAAACGCGCTACCAGTTTCCCAAGGACACCTCGGCCAAGATCCTGACCTCGGGCCTGCTGGGCGAGCAGTACATCGGCCTCGAAGCCGGCGGCGACACCGCCATGCTGGGCAACGGCGCACGCATCACCATGACGCAGTCCGCGGTGGTGCTCGAAAACCTGATCGGGCAGTTCCTGTACAACAAGGCCGCCGATGCCGGCGGCGGCTCGTCCCCCGGCGCCAGCGCGCCGGCCCCGGCTGGAGACCTCAAGTGAACGCCCCCCGCCACATCCGCAACCTCCTGGCCACGGCCGCGGCCGCCGCGGCGCTCGCCGGTTGCGCCACCGGCCCCACCGCCAACCCGAAAGACCCGCTCGAGCCGTTCAACCGCGAAGTCTCGAAGATCAACGAGGACTTCGACAAGGGCATCCTGCGCCCGGTGGCCGAACTCTATGCCGACTACACGCCGACGCCGGTGCAGCGCGCGGTGGAGAACTTCTTCTCCAATGTCAGCGATGTCTATTCGGCGGTGAACAACCTGCTGCAGGGCAAGCCGACGCGCGCGGCCGAAGACACCATGCGCGTGGCCATGAACACCGTGCTGGGCATCGGCGGCCTGATCGACATCGCGACCCCGGCCGGCCTGCCCAAGTACAAGGAAGATTTCGGCCAGACGCTGGGCGTGTGGGGCGTGCCGGCCGGCCCGTACCTGGTGCTGCCGCTGTTCGGCCCGAGCACCTTCCGCGACACCGCCGGCATGCTGGTCGACCGCCAGGCGGATCCGTCGGCGTACTTCTACCCGGTTTCGCTGCGCAATTCGCTGGTCGGCGTGCGCATCGTCGCCGGCCGCACCCAATTGCTGGGTGCCAGCAACCTGCTGGAGCAGGCGGCGCTGGACAAGTACTCGTTCCTGCGTGACTCCTACCTGCAGCGGCGCCAGTACCTGATCTACGACGGCAATCCGCCGGGTAGCGAAGACGAGGCCGAGGTCGAAGGCGTGGCGCCGGCACCCGCCGCGACGGACGCCAGTGCCGCCCCGGCACCCACACCGGCTCCGGCTCCAGCGGCGGATGGCGCTTCGGCCCCGGCCGCGGAGCCGCCCAAGCCGGGCGCCGCGGGCGAGACCCAGCCGGAAGGCCAGAGCATGCCGGTGCCGCCGGTGCTGCCGGGTATGCCGGGAGTGCGCTTCCGCTGAAGCGGCGAAGGCGTCACTGGCGCTGTGAATGCGCTGTGACCGCTGAAACAAATTGTTTGTGGGTGGCGTTCGATGCGCTTTTGAAGGCAACGCGCCCGACGCCGCTATGTTCCAATCTGACAGGCCCGTAGCCGGCCAGCGCGCATCGAGCGCCGGCTTGCGGGTCACGACCTCTTTGATAAAGAAGGAAATCTCACATGCTCAAGCGACTGTTGCTCCCCCTCCTGACGGCGGTTGCCTTCGCGGGGACCGCGCAGGCCCAGGTATCGGCTCAGGACACGGCCACCCCGGACGGGCTGGTCAAGGCCGTGGTCAATGACGTGATGTCGACCGTGAAGGCCGACAAGGACATGCAGGCCGGCAATATCGGCAAGATCACCGCGCTGGTCGAACAGAAGATCATCCCCAACGCCAACTTCCAGAAGACCACGCAGATCGCCATGGGCCGCAACTGGTCCAAGGCTACGCCGGAGCAGCAGAAGCAGATCACCGAGGAATTCAAGACCCTGCTGATCCGCACCTACGCCGGCGCCATCGCGCAGATCCGCGACCAGACCGTGCAGTACCGCCCGTACCGCGGCACCGCCGACGATACCGATGCCACCATCCGCACCCAGGTCATCAACAAGGGCGAGCCGATCCAGATGGACTACCGCCTGGAAAAGACCGCGCAGGGCTGGAAGGTCTATGACATCAACGTGCTGGGCGCATGGCTGACCGAGGCCTACAAGGGCAGCTTCAATACCATCGTCGGCCAGCAGGGCGTCGAGGGCGTGATCAAGACGCTGCAGGACCGCAACCGCCAGCTCGCCAACGCCAAGAGCTGACGGGACATGCCCGCGGTGCGCCGCTGCGATGCAGCACGGCGCGCCGAAGTTGCACTACAATGGCTGTTCGCGACACAGACTCCCGCCCCGCGCGGGAGTCTTCGTTTAAAATCCCTTTTCTTCTTTCCGCATCCAGGCCACTGACGCCATGCTTTCGCCGGGTAACTCGCTGACCAACCAGAATGCCGCCGCGGTGTTGCGCGACGGGCTGGCACGCGTGGCGCAGGGCGACGTCGACGTGGACTGCACGGGCCTGGCGCAGGTGGACTCCTCGGCCGTCGCCGTGCTGCTGGCATGGCATCGGGCCGCCGTGGCGCGCGGCCAGGCGCTGGTGCTACGTGGCGTGCCGGCACAGCTGGCGCAACTGGCCAGCCTGTACGGCGTCGACGGCCTGCTTGGCCTGGCGCCCGCCGCCGTCCCACCCGCACACCATCACCGACATTGATCCGGCATCGCCGGTCGCCAGCCAGGCGGCCGCACGCGATGCCGCGGCGACCGCTGATGCGGCCGTCGAGCCCCGGGGCGGATCCGGCGGGGATCAAGCGGGACCGACCCCGCATCCCCTATAATTCCGGGTTGTTCGCCCATCCCCCCGCCTGTTGCCGGCCCAATCCATGCCGGAGCAGGATATCCGGGCACGCTTTGCTCCCCATTTCCTGGCGGCCGGCCCCGAAAGAGCTGGACCCGCCACAAACAATCGGCCATGAAAGCCATTGAAATCCACGACGTTCGCAAGCGCTACCGCAACCTGCAGGCGCTCAAGGGCGTCAGCTTCACCGTCGAACGCGGCGAATTCTTCGGCCTGCTCGGGCCCAACGGCGCCGGCAAGACCACGCTGATCTCGATCCTCGCCGGCCTGAACCGGGCCGATTCCGGCCGCGTCAGTGTGCTGGGGCACGATGTCGTCGCCGATTACCGGATGGCGCGGCGTATGCTGGGCGTGGTGCCGCAGGAGCTGGTGTTCGATCCGTTCTTCACGGTGCGCGAGACGCTGCGGCTGCAATCCGGCTATTTCGGCCTGACCCGCAACGACGACTGGATCGACGAAATCATGGCCAACCTGGACCTGACCGGGAAAGCCGAGGCCAATATGCGCCAGCTGTCCGGCGGCATGAAGCGGCGCGTGCTGGTGGCGCAGGCGCTGGTGCACCGCCCGCCGGTGATCGTGCTCGACGAGCCCACCGCCGGCGTCGATGTTGAGCTGCGGCAAACGCTGTGGAAGTTCATCTCGCGCCTGAACCGCGAAGGGCACACCATCATCCTGACCACGCATTACCTCGAAGAGGCCGAGGCCCTGTGCGACCGCATCGCCATGCTCAAGTTCGGCGAAGTAGTGGCGCTGGACCGCACCAGCAACCTGCTGACGCAGTTTGCCGGCCTGCAGCTGGTGCTGACCTTCGCGCGCGGCGGCCTGCCGGCCGCGCTGGAGCCGCTGCGCATGCCGGCCAACCCCGGCGAGCGCGCGGTGCGGCTACGGCTGTCAGGCTACCAGGCGGTCGAACCGATCCTTGCCGCCTGCCGCGAAGCGGGCTGTGACATCGAAGACATGGAAATCAACAAGGCCGACCTCGAGGACGTATTCGTGCAGATCATGCGCCGCGAGGGGCATATGCCCGGCGCGCTGCCCGACCCGGCGATGGAGGCCGCGGCATGAAGCAGCCTGGCGACATCGAAATCTTGGAAGACACCCGCCTTGGCCCGATGGCCGTCGGCGGCCTGGTGGGCTTCCGCACGCTGTTGTACAAGGAAGTGCTGCGCTTCTGGAAGGTGAGCTTCCAGACCGTGGCCGCGCCGGTGCTGACCGCAGTGCTGTACCTGCTGATCTTCGGCCATGTGCTGGAAGACCGGGTCAAGGTCTACGACCAGATCAGCTACACCGCCTTCCTGGTGCCCGGGCTGGTTATGATGAGCGTGCTGCAGAACGCGTTCGCCAACAGTTCTTCATCACTGATCCAGTCGAAGATCACCGGCAACCTGGTGTTCGTGCTGCTGCCGCCGCTGTCGCACTGGGAGATGTTCGGCGCCTACGTGGTGGCCTCGGTGATCCGCGGCCTGACCGTCGGCCTGGGCGTGCTGCTGGTGACGGCGTGGTTCGCCAACCTGCATTTCGCCAACGTCGGCTGGATCCTGGTATTTGCGCTGCTGGGCGCGGGTATCCTGGGCACGCTCGGCCTGATCGCCGGCATCTGGGCCGAGAAGTTCGACCAGCTCGCCGCGTTCCAGAACTTCCTGATCATGCCGGCGACCTTCCTGTCCGGCGTGTTCTATTCGATCCATTCGCTGCCGGCCTTCTGGCAGGCGGTGTCCCATGCCAATCCGTTCTTCTACATGATCGACGGCTTTCGCTATGGCTTCTTCGGCGTCTCGGACGTGTCGCCGCTGTTCAGCCTGGCGGTGGTCGGATCGGCGTTCGTGGTGCTGGCCGCGCTGGCGCTGCGCCTGTTGAAGTCCGGATACAAGCTGCGCCACTGAGCGGCGGCCGGCCCTGTTGAATCAAGCTGAATCACGCTGAAGAGAACCCCATGCTGCCTACACCGGAACAAGTCAGGGACTACATTGCCCAAGGACTGCCCTGCGAACATCTGCAAGTCGAGGGCGATGGCCAGCATTTCTTTGCCACCATCGTCAGCATCGAATTCGAAGGCAAGCGGCTGATCCAGCGCCACCAGCGTGTCTACGCGGCGCTGGGCGACCGCATGCGCGCCGAGATCCATGCGCTGTCGATGAAGACCCTGACGCCCGCGGAGTGGCAGGCGGACGCAGGCAAGTAGAGCGCCAAGAACGCACCATACGCCGCGCGCCTGCGCGGCTCCAGAACAATGATGCCGGGCGCGTGCCCGGAACAAACCATAGAACATGGACAAATTCCAGATTCACGGCAACGGCCCGCTCAAGGGTGAAATCCGCGTCTCGGGCGCCAAGAATGCCGCCCTGCCGATCCTGTGCGCGGGCCTGCTGACGGCCGACACCGTCGCGCTGGACAACGTGCCCAACCTGCAGGATGTGCGCACCACGCTCAAGCTGCTGCGCCTGATGGGGATGCAGGCCGAGTTCGACGGCGCGCGCGTGACCCTGAACGGCGCCGACGTCAACGTGCTGGAGGCCCCGTACGAGCTGGTCAAGACCATGCGCGCCTCGATCCTGGTGCTGGGTCCGCTGGTGGCGCGCTTTGGCGAGGCCCGCGTGTCGCTGCCGGGCGGTTGCGGCATCGGCGCGCGCCCGGTCGACCAGCACATCAAGGGCCTGCAGGCGATGGGCGCCGAGATTACCATCGAGCATGGCTTTATCCATGCGCGCGCCAAGCGCCTGAAGGGCGCGCGCGTGGTCACCGACATGATCACCGTGACCGGCACCGAGAACCTGCTGATGGCCGCCACTCTGGCCGAAGGCGAGACCGTGCTGGAAAACGCCGCGCGCGAGCCCGAGGTGACCGACCTGGCCCAGCTTCTGGTGAAGATGGGCGCGAAGATCGACGGCATCGGCACCGACCGCCTGGTGGTGCACGGTGTCGAGCGCCTGCACGGCGCCAGCCACAGCGTCATCGCCGACCGCATCGAGGCCGGCACCTTCCTGTGCGCGGCGGCCGCGACGCTGGGCGACCTGGTGCTGCGCGGCGTGCAGCCCGAGATCCTCGACACCGTGCTCGACAAGCTGCGCGAAGCCGGCGCCAGCATCGAGACCGGCGCCGACTGGATCCGCCTGGCGATGCCGCACCGGGCCCGCGCGGTGAGCTTCCGCACCTCAGAATACCCCGCCTTCCCGACCGACATGCAGGCCCAGTTCATGGCCCTGAACGCGGTCGCCGAAGGCGCCGCGCGCGTGACCGAGACCATCTTCGAAAATCGCTTCATGCACGTGCAGGAACTGAACCGCCTGGGCGCCGACATCACCGTCGAAGGCAACACCGCGGTGGTCAACGGCGTGCCGCGCCTGTCGGGCGCCAACGTGATGGCGACCGACCTGCGCGCCTCGGCCAGCCTGGTGATCGCCGCCCTGGTAGCCGAGGGCGAAACCGTGATCGACCGCATCTACCACCTGGACCGCGGCTACGACCGCATGGAAGACAAGCTGTCGGCAGTGGGCGCGAAGATCCGCCGCATTGCCTGAGCACCAAGGACTGAAGCCCGATGAGCCCCGCTTTCAACGCATCGCCCAACCAGCTGACGCTGGCTTTGTCCAAGGGCCGCATCTTCACCGAGACGCTGCCGCTGCTGGAGGCGGCCGGCATCCGCGTCACCGAGGATCCCGAGACCTCGCGCAAGCTGATCCTGCCGACTTCCGATCCGGCGGTGCGCGTGGTGATCGTGCGCGCCTCGGACGTGCCGACCTACGTGCAGTACGGCGCGGCCGATTTCGGCGTGGCCGGCAAGGACGTGCTGATGGAAAGCGGCATGGCCGGCTTGTATGCGCCGATCGACCTGAACATCGCGCGCTGCCGCATGTCGGTGGCGGTACCGGCAGGATTTGACTACGCCAAGGCCGTGCGCCAGGGTGCGCGCCTGGCCGTGGCCACCAAGTACGTGCAAACCGCGCGCGAGCATTTTGCGAAAAAGGGCGTTCACGTCGACCTGATCAAGCTGTACGGTTCGATGGAGCTGGGCCCGCTGGTGGGCCTGTCCGACGCCATCGTCGACCTGGTCAGCACCGGCAGCACGCTGCGCGCCAACAATCTTGTGGAAGTGGAAGAGATCGTGCAGATCTCGTCGCGGCTGGTGGTGAACCAGGCCGCGCTCAAACTCAAGCGCGAGCGGCTGGCACCGATCCTCGACGCCTTCGAACGCGCTTCTGCGGCGCTGGCCTGAGGCCGGGTCGCCGCCTGACAGGAACAGAAGTCATGAACCCAACCGAAATGGAAAGCCTGCCGATCCGCCGGCTCGATTCCAGGGAGCCGGGCTTTGCCGAGGCACTGCGTCAGGTGCTGGCCTTCGAGGCCGGCGAGGACGAGGCCATCGACCGCGCCGCCGCGCAGATCCTGGCCGACGTGAAGTCGCGCGGCGATGCCGCGGTGCTGGAATACACGCGCCGCTTCGACCGCGTCGAGGCGGCGTCGATGGGCGCGCTCGAGGTATCGCAGCAGCAGCTGGAAGCCGCGCTCGAAGACCTCGAGCCCAAGCGCCGCGCCGCGCTCGAGGCCGCCGCCGCGCGCGTGCGCGCCTACCACGAGAAGCAGAAGATCGAATGCGGCAGCCACAGCTGGGAATACACCGAGGCCGACGGCACCATGCTGGGCCAGAAGGTGACCCCGCTGGACCGCGTCGGCATCTATGTGCCGGGCGGCAAGGCCGCCTACCCGTCGTCGGTGCTGATGAATGCGATTCCGGCGCGCGTGGCGGGCGTCAAGGAAATCATCATGGTCGTGCCCACGCCCGGCGGCGTGCGCAACGAACTGGTGCTGGCCGCCGCGCAGATCGCCGGCGTGGACCGCGTCTTTACCATCGGCGGCGCGCAGGCTGTGGGCGCGCTGGCCTACGGCACCGCGACGCTGCCGCAGGTCGACAAGATCGTCGGCCCGGGCAATGCCTATGTGGCCGCGGCCAAGCGCCGTGTGTTCGGCACCGTCGGCATCGACATGATCGCCGGCCCTTCCGAGATCCTGGTGATCTGCGACGGCACCACCGACCCCGACTGGGTGGCGATGGACCTGTTCTCGCAGGCCGAGCACGACGAACTGGCGCAGTCGATCCTGCTGTGCCCGGATACGGACTATATCGCCCGCGTCGAAGCCAGCATCCAGCGCCAGCTTGGCACCATGCCGCGCCGCGACGTGATCGCCGCGTCGATTTCCGGCCGCGGTGCGCTGGTCAAGGTGCGCGACATGGAAGAGGCCTGCGAGATTGCCAACGCGATCGCGCCGGAACACCTGGAAATCTCGGCCGAGAACCCGCGCCAGTGGAGCGAGAAGATCCGCCACGCCGGCGCCATCTTCCTCGGCCGCTATACCAGCGAGTCGCTGGGCGACTACTGCGCCGGCCCCAACCACGTGCTGCCGACCTCGCGCACCGCGCGCTTCTCGTCGCCGCTGGGCGTCTATGACTTCCAGAAACGCTCGAGCCTGATCGAGGTGAGCGAGGGCGGCGCGCAGATGCTGGGCCAGATCGCCGCCGAACTGGCCTATGGCGAAGGGCTGCAGGCCCACGCCCGCAGCGCGGAATATCGTTTCAAGCGCAGTTGATCTCCTGAACCAACGCAGTCAAACCTGGAGTTTTCCATGTCAGCCGTAGAGCCCTCCCTGATCGAACGCATTATCCGTGACGACGTGCGCGCCATGGGCGCCTACCACGTGCCGGATTCGCACGGTCTGGTCAAGCTCGACGCGATGGAGAACCCGTACCGCCTGCCGCCCGCGCTGCGCCAGCAACTGGCCGAGCGCCTGGGCGAAGTCGCGCTGAACCGCTACCCCGTGCCGAGCAGCGAAGCGCTGCGCGCCGCGCTCAAGCGCGTGATGCAGGTGCCGGCCGGCATGGACGTGCTGCTCGGCAACGGCTCGGACGAGCTCATCAGCATGCTGGCGCTGGCCGCGGCCAGGCCGGGCGCGAAGGTGATGGCGCCGGTGCCGGGCTTCGTCATGTATGCGATGTCCGCGCAGTTTGCCGGCCTGCAGTTCGTCGGCGTGCCGCTGCGCGCCGACTTCACGCTGGACCGCGCCGCGATGCTGGCGGCGATGGCCGCGCAGCAGCCCGCCATCATCTATCTGGCCTACCCGAACAACCCTACCGGCAACCTGTTCGACGCCGAAGACATGGAGGCCATCATCCGCGCTGCCCAAGGCGAGGTCTGCAACAGCCTGGTGGTGGTCGACGAAGCCTACCAGCCGTTCGCCCAGCACAGCTGGATGCCGCGCCTGACTGACTTCGGCAACCTGCTGGTGATGCGCACCGTATCGAAGCTCGGCCTGGCCGGCATCCGCCTGGGCTACCTGGCCGGCGCGCCGGAATGGCTCGCGCAGCTGGACAAGGTGCGTCCGCCCTATAACGTCAACGTGCTGACCGAGGCCGCCGCGCTGTTCGCGCTCGAGCATGTGGCGGTGCTGGACGAACAGGCCGCGCAACTGCGGGGCGAACGCACGCGCGTGGCCGACGGCATGGCCGCGCAGCCCGGAGTCACCGTGTTCCCGAGCGCGGCCAACTTCCTGCTGGTGCGCGTGCCGGATGCCGCACAGACCTTCGAGCGCCTGCTGGCGCGGAAGGTATTGATCAAGAACGTGAGTAAAATGCACCCGTTGCTGGCCAATTGTCTGCGCGTCACGGTCAGCACGCCCGAAGAAAACGCGCAGTTCCTTGAGGCATTCGCAGCGTCGCTGCAGGATTAACACCATGCGTGTTGCAGAGGTCACCCGCAATACTTCGGAAACGCAGATTCGCGTTTCCCTGAATCTCGACGGCAGCGGCCGCCAGAAACTGGCGTCGGGCGTGCCGTTCCTCGACCACATGCTGGACCAGATCGCCCGGCATGGCATGTTCGACCTGGAGGTCGAAGCCACCGGCGACACGCATATCGACGACCACCATACGGTCGAAGACGTGGGCATCACGCTCGGGCAGGCGGTGGCCAAGGCCATCGGCGACAAGAAGGGCATTACCCGCTACGGCCACAGCTACGTGCCGCTGGACGAATGCCTGTCGCGCGTGGTGATCGATTTCTCCGGCCGCCCGGGTTTGGAGTTTCACGTCCCTTTCACGCGTGCGCGTGTGGGCAGCTTCGACGTGGACCTGACCATCGAGTTCTTCCGCGGCTTCGTCAACCATGCCGGCGTGACTCTGCATATCGACAACCTGCGCGGCATCAATGCCCACCACCAGTGCGAAACCGTGTTCAAGGCCTTTGGCCGGGCCCTGCGCATGGCGGTGGAGCTTGACCCGCGCGCGGCCAACACGATCCCGTCGACCAAGGGTACGCTCTGAGCATCCTGAATCCGTAGGCGTGCCGGCTGGTTGCGGCGCCCGCCCACCTCTTTAGCCAATACGGCCAGCGATGCTGGCAACCGCAACCGATGGATACGCTCAAGTCGTTTATCTCGCTGCTGGCGCTGATCAACCCGATCGGGGCGATCCCGTTCTTCATCAGCCTGACCAGCCAGCAGACCGAAGCGGAAAAGCTGCGTACCATCAAGATCGCATCGATCTCGGTGGCGATCGTGGTGGCGGTGTCGGCGTTGCTGGGCCAGCAGATCATCGAGTTCTTCAATATCTCGGTGGCATCGCTGCAGGTGGGCGGCGGGCTCATCATGATCATGATGGCCATGAACATGCTGAATGCGCAAACCAGCCGCACCAAGGCCACCCCGGAAGAAGAGGACGAGGCCGAGGTAAAGTCCAGCATTGCGGTGGTGCCGCTGGCGCTGCCGCTGCTGACCGGGCCGGGGTCGATCAGCACGGTGATCGTCTATGCCGGCAAGACCCAGCACTGGTACCAGCTGCTGATCCTGGTCGGCATCGGCGTGCTGCTGGGTTCGGTGGTGTACCTGGTATTCCGCGCGGCGGACCCGATCGCCCGGGTGATCGGGCGCACTGGCATCAATATCGGCACGCGCCTGATGGGTCTGATCCTGTCGGCGCTGGCCGTGGAATTCATCGTGGACGGGCTGAAGACATTGTTGCCTGTTTTGAAATCATGACTACCATAGCAATTGTGGATTACGGCATGGGCAACCTGCGCTCGGTGGCGCAGGCGCTGCGTGCCGCGGCGCCGGAAGCCGATGTCCGGGTCGTGGATGCGCCCGAAGGCATCCGCTCGGCGGACCGCGTGGTGCTGCCGGGCCAGGGCGCGATGCCCGACTGCATGTCGGCGCTGGGGGCGTCCGGGCTGCAGCAGGCGGTGGTCGAGGCCGCCGCGAGCAAGCCGATGCTGGGCGTGTGCGTGGGCGAGCAGATGCTGTTCGAGTTCAGCACCGAAAGCCGGGCCGGCACGGATCGCACCCCGGCGCTGGGGCTGATGCCCGGACAGGTCGTACGGTTTGCGCTGGATGGCATGACGCAACCGGACGGCTCGCGTTTCAAGGTGCCGCAGATGGGCTGGAACCGGGTGCGCCAGGCCAGGCCGCATCCGCTGTGGAGCGGCATCCCGGACGACAGCTGGTTCTATTTCGTCCACAGCTACTATGTGCAGGCGCAGGATCCGGCCCATATTGCCGGCGAAACGGAATACGGAGTCGTGTTTACCAGCGCGGTAGCGCGCGATAATATTTTCGCGACGCAGTTCCACCCCGAAAAAAGCGCGGCCATGGGCCTGCAGCTGTACCGGAACTTCGTCCACTGGAATCCCTGAAGCGCAGCTTGCCATTCGCGAATCGCTTGTTTACCCGTTGCTCGACCGCTAACCGACCCGGTACCTGACCCGTTTCCGATCGACTATCGACCCGACCTGACCGGCACGCGCCGGTCTCGCTCAATCTCACTCACTCAACCACGCTCGTCACGCATATGTTGCTCATTCCGGCCATCGACCTGAAGGACGGTCAGTGTGTACGCCTCAAACAAGGCGACATGGACCAGGCCACCGTCTTTTCCGAAGATCCCGCCGCCATGGCACGCCACTGGGTGCAGCAGGGCGCCCGCCGCCTGCACCTGGTGGACCTGAACGGCGCGTTCGTGGGCAAGCCCCGCAACGAGGCCGCCATCAAGGCCATCATCGCCGAGGTCGGCGACGAGATCCCGGTGCAGCTGGGCGGCGGCATCCGCGACCTGAACACCATCGAGCGCTGGCTGGACGACGGGCTCTCGTACGTCATCATCGGCACCGCGGCGGTGAAAAACCCGGGGTTCCTGAAGGACGCCTGCTCGGCCTTCGGAGGCCATATCATCGTCGGGCTCGATGCCAAGGATGGCAAGGTGGCCACCGACGGCTGGAGCAAGCTGACCGGCCACGAGGTGGCGGACCTGGCGCGCAAGTACGAAGACTACGGCGTCGAGGCCATCATCTACACCGACATCGGCCGCGACGGCATGCTGCAGGGGATCAATATCGATGCCACGGTCAAGCTGGCGCAATCGATGTCGATCCCGGTGATCGCCAGCGGCGGACTGTCCAACCTGGCCGATATCGACAACCTGTGCGCGGTCGAAGGCGAGGGCGTGGAAGGGGTCATCTGCGGCCGCGCGATCTATTCCGGCGACCTCAACTTTGCCGACGCGCAGGCGCTTGCGGACAAGCTGCGCGACGGGCAATAAGCAACGGCGCCGCGGGGCGCGGCCGCCTGCCCGCTGCCGGCACGGCAGCGGTGGCGGACAAGGAATCTCATGCTAGCCAAACGTATCATTCCCTGCCTGGACGTGACCAACGGGCGGGTGGTCAAGGGCGTCAACTTTGTCGAGCTGCGCGACGCGG
Organism: Cupriavidus mimosae; assembly: GCF_023952485.1. Taxonomy (NCBI): domain Bacteria; kingdom Pseudomonadati; phylum Pseudomonadota; class Betaproteobacteria; order Burkholderiales; family Burkholderiaceae; genus Cupriavidus; species Cupriavidus mimosae. The sequence goes on from NZ_JALHRY010000012.1 coordinate 93,169, forward strand.
GCGATCCCGTGGAAATCGCGCGCCGCTATGACGAGCAGGGCGCCGACGAAATCACATTCCTGGACATCACCGCGACCAGCGACGGGCGCGACCTGATGCTGCATATCATCGAGGACGTCGCCTCGCAGGTGTTCATCCCGCTGACGGTGGGCGGCGGCGTGCGCACCGTCGAAGACGTGCGCCGGCTGCTCAATGCCGGCGCCGACAAGATCAGCGTCAACTCGTCGGCGATCGCCAACCCGCAACTGGTGTCGGACGCTACCGCGCGCTATGGCTCGCAATGCATCGTGGTGGCGATCGACGCCAAGCGCAGCTCAGCTCCGGGCGAAGCGCCGCGTTGGGAAGTCTTTACCCACGGCGGGCGCAAGGCAACCGGGCTGGATGCGGTGCAATGGGCGCGTGAGGTGGCGACCCGCGGCGCAGGCGAGATCCTGCTCACCAGCATGGACCGCGACGGCACCAAGAGCGGTTTCGACCTGGAACTGACCCGCGCGGTCAGCGACGCGGTACCGGTGCCGGTGATCGCCTCGGGCGGCGTCGGCGGCCTGCAGGACCTGGCCGACGGCATCACCCGGGGCCGCGCCGACGCGGTGCTGGCCGCCAGCATCTTCCACTACGGCCAGCACACCGTGGGGGAAGCCAAAGCATTCATGGCCCGCGAGGGCATTCCCGTGCGGATCTGATCATGCCGAAGAAGTGGCTCAACAAGGTTAAGTGGGACGACAACGGCCTGGTGCCGGTGATCGTGCAGGAAGTCAGCTCGAACGACGTGCTGATGTTCGCGTTCATGAACCGCGAGGCGCTGCTGCGCACCGTGGAGCTGGGCGAGGCCGTGTTCTGGTCGCGCTCGCGCAAGCGCCTGTGGCACAAGGGCGAAGAATCGGGCCACGTGCAGAAGGTGCACGAAATCCGCCTGGACTGCGATGAGGACGTGGTGCTGCTGAAGGTGACGCAAATCGACAGCATCGCCTGCCATACCGGGCGCCATTCCTGCTTCTTCCAGAAATTCGAGGGCGATGCGGACGCCGGCGACTGGCAGACGGTCGAGCCGGTGCTGAAGGACCCTGCCCAGATCTACACCAAGCCATGAGCGACGACGCACTCAGCAGCAACGATGTCCTGGCGCGCCTGGCCGCGGTGCTGGAATCGCGCAAGCCCGCCAACGGCGGCGATCCCGACAAGTCCTACGTGGCGCGCCTGTTCAGCAAGGGCGACGACGCCATCCTGAAGAAAATCGGCGAAGAAGCCACCGAGACCGTGATGGCCGCCAAGGATGCGCGCGCCGCCGGCGAGAGCGGCGCCGCGGCCGGCAAGGTGGTCTATGAAGTGGCCGACCTGTGGTTCCACAGCATGGTGCTGCTGGCAAACTTCGGCCTGACGCCGGCTGACGTGGTCAACGAGCTGGCGCGGCGCGAAGGGCTGTCCGGCCTGGAAGAAAAGGCCCGGCGCAAGGACTAGCCGGCGCGGATGCCGGCCGGTTTCCCGCCTGCCGCGAGGCAGGCTTACAACCGAGGGCGAATATGGCGAACGACTACACCGGGCAGGTCACCACTCCCAGCGGCGAACAGCTGGGCAGCCTGCGCAAGCTGCTGCACATCCTTTACGCGCTGTATGCAATTTTCTGGCTCACCGGCGGCATCACCGCGCTGATCGCCATCGTGATCGACTATGTCAAGCGCGATGACGCGCGCGGTTCGCTGTATGCCTCGCACTTCGCCTGGCAGATCCGCTCGTTCTGGTGGTCGGTGGCCTGGGGCGTGCTGGGCGGGGTACTGTTTGCGACGGTCGTGCTGATGCCGCTGGCTTTTGCGGTCTGGGGCGTGCTGTCGCTGTGGATGCTGTATCGTATCGTCAAGGGCTGGCTGTATCTGAACGACAGCAAGCCGATGTACCCGGATCAGCAATTCTGAGGGTCGGGCAGACCGATGCACGAGGTGGTCACCGGTGCCGCGGCCGTCGCAATGAAATTTTCATGAACGCTCAGGATAATTGCATCTTCTGCAAGATCGTGGCCGGCCAGCTGCCGTCGAACAAAGTCTATGAAGACGACGACATGCTGGCTTTCCACGATATCCATCCCAAGGCCCCGGTACACTTGCTGGTCATTCCCAAGGCACATGTCGACTCGCTGGCCGATTGCGGCGCCGGCGAAGGAGAGGTGCTTGCTAGAATGATGCTGAAGGTGCCAGAACTGGCGCGCGCGGCCGGCTGTTCCAACGGCTTCCGGACGGTGATCAACACCGGCCCGGACGGCGGACAGGAGGTCTACCACCTGCATCTGCATGTGCTCGGTGGACCGCGCCACGCCTGGAAGGGACCGCTGCCCTGACCGGGCAGCCTTGGCAGGGGAGTGTCCGCGGCGGCAACGCCCGGGCAGAAGCTGTGCCGGCAACCGTCGCCCGGCGCGGCCATCACGGGACGGAACAACGGGTCCGGGCATCTATGATTGCGCCCGCGGCTGCATCAGGAGCAAGAGATGGGTTCGTTTAGCATTTGGCACTGGCTGATCGTGCTGGTGATCGTCATGCTGGTGTTCGGCACCAAGAAGCTGCGCAATATCGGCCAGGACCTGGGCGGCGCGGTCAAGGGCTTCAAGGACGGCATGAAGGACGGCGAAGACAAAGGCGCCCAGCCGGGCGCGTCCAAGGAACTGCGCGATTCCACCACCATCGACGTCGACGCCAAGGAAAAGTCCCGCCAGCAATAAGCCGGCGGTGTGCCCTCCCTTCCACGCAAATCTCGCTGCGCGTGTCGTTGCGCGACCGCGCTATTCCGCATGTTGTCCGCATGATGTGTCCGCATGATTGATCTCGGCATTTCCAAGCTGGCGCTGATCGGCGCCGTGGCACTGATCGTGATCGGTCCCGAACGGCTGCCCAAGGTCGCGCGCACGGTAGGCGCGCTGGTCGGCCGTGCGCAGCGCTACATCAACGACGTCAAGGCCGAGGTCAGCCGCGAGGTCGAACTGGAAGAACTGCGCAAGATGCGCACGGAATTCGAGGACGCCGCGCGCGATGTCGAGCGCACCATCCACAAGGAAGTCAGCGAGCAGACCCAGGCGCTCAATGAAGCGCTCGGCGGCGCCGAAGCCGACGCAGCCAGCGGCGCCGGCGGCAGCAGCAGCGACGCCAGGGGGGGCTTCGTGCCCAGCTGGGACGCGGCGCACAAGGCGCACAACGGGCGCAAGAGCTGGCGCGTCAAGCAGGGCGCACGTCCGCTGTGGTTCAAGCGCCAGCACAATGTCCGCGTCTGGGTGCAGTCGGGTGCAGCGCGCGTCAAGCGGCACCGGCCGGCGCGCCGGCCCTCCCGTTCCTTCTTCGAGTAAGCATGGCGCGCGGCGAACTCCTGCCGGCCGCCGTGGCCGCTGTCGTTGTGTCCGCCTCCCCACGCCGCCACGTTGCGGTTTCATCGATCCACTTGCCAGCCTTCGCGGCTGAGCGGTTCACGCCATGAGCGACACCCGGTCCTCCGATCCCCAAGACCCGCAAGACGAGTCGCAGCAGGAAACCTTTATCTCCCACCTGATCGAGTTGCGCCAGCGACTGGTCAAGGCGGTGGCCGGCATCATTCTGGTGTTCGTCTCGCTGGTCTACTGGGCGCCGGTCATCTTCAACCTGTTCTCCGCGCCGCTGATGGAGTCGCTGCCCAAGGGCGGCAAGATGATCGTCACGGATGTGACCGGCTCGTTCTTCGTGCCGATGAAGGTGACCTTGCTGGTGGCGTTCCTGATCGCGCTGCCATGGGTGCTGTACCAGGTCTGGCAGTTTGTCGCGCCCGGCCTGTACCAGCATGAGAAGCGCCTGATCCTGCCGCTGGTGTCGAGCAGTTATTTCCTGTTCCTGTGCGGCGTGGCGTTTGCATATTTTCTGGTGTTCCCCACGGTGTTCCATTTCATGGCGCACTACAACGCGCCGCTGGGGGCGGAGATGTCCACCGACATCGACAAATACCTCAGCTTCGCCATGACCACGTTCCTGGCCTTCGGCATTACCTTCGAAGTGCCGGTGGTGGTGATCGTGCTGGTGCGGTTCGGCGTGGTGGAGCTGGAAAAGCTCAAGCAGATCCGCCCCTATGTGATCGTCGGGGCCTTCATCATTGCCGCCATCGTCACTCCGCCGGACGTGCTGTCGCAACTGCTGCTCGCGGTTCCTCTCGTGGCGCTCTATGAACTTGGCCTGATCCTGGCCCGTTTCATCGGCCGCCCGGCAGCCGAAGAGGCCACTTCCGCAGAAACACAGCCGGACGAATCGCGCTGAAGCAGGCTTTTTTGCAGGCTGGCTGCCCGATTGCACCAAAATGGGGATTTTTGCCTGCATTCCTGTTGCTCCCTGACAACAAAAAGCGCAAGTCAGCATGGTTTACGCCGAAAAAGCCTTCTGACGGCCGGGGGGGCTGGCACATAATACGCAGCAGACGTGAATGTAAATGCGTCGCCCAAGCACTTGGGCAACCAAGATTTCCCAATCAGTTGACAAGGAAAGTGTCGATATGAAGATGAAACTGTTTGCTGCTGCCGTCGCCGCTCTGGCCGCTGGCGGCGCGTATGCCCAGTCGAGCGTAACCCTGTACGGCGTGGCTGACGTCGGCCTCGAATATGTCAGCAAGGCCAACGCTGCCGGCGACGATCTGTTCCGCATGTCGTCGGGTAACCAGTCCGGTTCGCGCTGGGGCCTGCGTGGCGTGGAAGACCTGGGTGGCGGTCTGAAGGGCGTGTTCGTCCTGGAAAGCGGTTTCGACCTCGATGACGGCCGTTCGGCCCAAGGTGGTCGTCTGTTCGGTCGTCAAGCCTACGTCGGTCTGCAAAGCAACTTCGGTTCGCTGCTGCTGGGCCGTCAACAGACCGCTTTCTACGACTTCGGCCTGATGTATGACCCGATGGCCATCTCGTCGCGCTACGGTATCCTGGCTCAGGACGCCGCCTTCGCTTCGCGCGCTGACAACACCGTCAAGTACATCGGCAAGTTCGGTGGCCTGACCGCTTCGGCCTTCTACAGCTTCAACAACAACGGCCAAGAAGTTGCCGGCGCATTCCGCCGCGGCCAAGAGTACGGCGCGCTGCTGAGCTACGCAGCTGGCCCGTTCTCGGTTGGTGCTGCTTATGACGAAGTTCACGGCACGACCACCGGCCCCGCCGCTGCTCCTGTCGACGCAAGCGGTCAGCGTATCCGCCGCGCCACCGTTGGTGCCAACTACGCCTTCGGCCCGGCCAAGGTGTACGCTGGCTACCGTTGGGCCAAGGCTGCTGACGGCGCTGCCCTGCCGGGCCAAGTGGCGACTGCCGCCAACCCGCTGGGCATCAACGGTACCTCCAACCTGTACTGGCTGGGTCTGGGTTACCAGCTGACCCCGGCGTTCTCGCTGTCGGGCGCTGCTTACTACCAGGACTTCCGCAAGACCGACGCCGATCCGTGGCAATTCGTCGTGACCGCCGACTACGCGCTGTCGAAGCGTACCGACGTGTACACCTCGCTGTCGTACGCTCTGAACGACAACGGTTCGCTGCTGGGCGTGAACGGCTTCAACACCGTCCAAGCCGGCAAGGACCAGTTCGGTGCTGTGGTCGGCCTGCGCCACAAGTTCTAATCTGACGCGGGCTTCCGCCCGCTGACGGTTGACTTGAAAAACGCCGGCATCCGCAAGGATGCCGGCGTTTTCTTTTGCGCAATCCCAGGCGAGGCAGTCGACAGCAAGGCTGGCGCCTTGCGCTGCGTCCGCGCTGCCGTCAGATCGTGCGAATTTCTATTGGGACAGGACCGGTCTGCATTTGCCCATTCAAACCGCGCGGTTAGTGGCGGTCAGGCATGGCACGCTGGCAGACCCATTCGGACGGGCTGTCATCGCCAGGACAACTGGCGTTGTAAGGCAGGACGCTGCGGTTCTGCCGAAATCGGACGCAGGCAGACCCGTCTCGCGGCTATGGCCCCAGTCCCGGAATCGATGCGGACATGAAAAAACCCGCCATCGCTGGCGGGTTTGCTGACTCCGGTAAAGGCACGGCCCGGCTTATTCTTCCTCTTCGAACGGCAGCGAGCGGCGCGGCGGCGGAGGCCGCTTGCCGATGGTTACCGTCAGATCCGTCGGCTTGCCGCGGCGGATCACCGTCATCTTGATGTCCACGCCGGGCTTGAGCTGTGCAATGGCATTGAGAAGGGCCGTGGTGTCCGTGATCGACAAGCCATCCACCTTGGTCAGCACATCGCCAGGCCGCACGCCTGCCTTGTCAGCCGGCCCGCCCTGGACCACGGCGGCGATCAGTGCGCCTTCCTTGGCATCGAGTCCGAACGACTCGGCGATCTCCGGCGTCATGTCCTGCGGCTCGACGCCGATCCAGCCGCGCGTCACGCTGCCGGTCGAGATGATCGACTCCATCACCTGCTTGGCCGTCGATACAGGAATGGCAAAGCCGATACCCAGCGAGCCGCCCGAGCGCGAATAGATCGCCGTATTGATGCCAAGCAGGTTGCCCTGCGCATCCACCAGGGCGCCGCCCGAGTTGCCGGGGTTGATCGCGGCATCGGTCTGGATGAAGTTCTCGAAGGTGTTGATACCCAGGTGGCTGCGGCCAAGTGCGGACACGATGCCCATGGTCACGGTCTGGCCCACGCCGAACGGGTTGCCGATGGCCAGCACCACATCGCCGACCTTCACGTTCTCTAGCCGGCCCAGCGTGATCGCGGGCAGATCCTTGAGCGTCACCTTCAGCACGGCCAGGTCGGTTTCCGGGTCGGAGCCGACCACCTTGGCGTTGGCCTTGCGGCCATCGGTCAGCGCGATCTCGATCTCGTCGGCGCCGTCGACCACGTGGTGGTTGGTTAGAATGTAACCCTCGGCGCTGACAATGACGCCGGACCCCAGGCTGGAGACTGGCTCTTGCCGCTCGGGCAGGCGGTCGCCGAAGAAGAAGCGGAACCACGGGTCCTCGGCCTGCGGGTTGGGCGAGCGCTTGTTGCCGTTCTTGCTGGTAAAGATATTGACCACCGCCGGCATGGCCAGCTGGGCGGCTTCGCTGTATGACCCTTCGGCCGCAGGACCGGACACGTTGGGCACGACCTCCTTGAGCGCCACGATGGGCGAGCCGGATTGGACCGCGACGCGCCCCCTCTGCAGCCATTCAGGCTTGAGCGTTGCCACGACGAACCAGACCGCCAGCACGACGGTGACAGCCTGGGCAAAGAACAGCCAAAAGCGCCGCAACATATTGGAGTTTTGAGCAGAAAATGAAAACAAAAGAGCTTGAATTGTACTTGAACGACCTGTTGGAAGTTTCCCGCTACAAGGACTATTGTCCCAATGGGCTGCAAGTGCAAGGTCGCTCGGAGATCACACATGTGGTGACCGGGGTGACGGCAAGCCTGGCGCTGGTCGATGCCGCGGTCGAGGCGGGTGCCGACGCCATCCTCGTGCATCACGGTTATTTCTGGAAGAGCGAGGATGCGCGCGTGGTTGGGCAGAAGCATGCGCGTCTGAAGCGCCTGCTCGGGGCCGATATCAATCTGTTCGCCTACCACCTGCCGCTGGATAATCACCCGGAATTCGGCAATAACGCGCAACTGGGCCTGCAACTCGGTTTCACCCCCACCGGCCGCTTCAGCGACGACCAGTTGGGCTGGACCGGCACGCTGCCCGCGCCGATGCCACTGGCTGCGCTGGCTGCGCATGTCGGCGGCGTGCTCGGGCGCGAACCGCTCGCGATCGGCGCGCCGGAGCAGATGATCCGCACCGTTGGCTGGTGCACGGGCGGGGCGCAGGGGTATTTCGATGCCGCGGTGGCCGCAGGCGTCGATGCTTATCTGAGCGGCGAAGTCTCGGAGCAGACCACGCACCTGGCGCGCGAGAGCGGCGTGGCATATCTCGCCGCTGGCCATCATGCCACCGAGCGCTATGGCATCCGCTCGCTCGGCGAGCATGTGGCCGAACGCTTCGGCTTGCGCCATACCTTTATCGATATTCCGAATCCGGTCTGATCTGACAAAAAACAAAACGGCCCCAGCGGGGCCGTTTTATCGTTCTGGCTTCGAAATCAGCGGGCCTTCAGGCTGTCACGGATTTCACGCAGCAGCGCCACTTCCTCGGGCGGGGCGGCGGGCGGCGGCGCCGGTTCTTCGGCGCGCATCCGGTTGAAGGCGCGCACCATCAGAAAAATGATAAAGGCCAGGATGATGAAGTTGACGACGATGGTCAGGAAATTGCCATAGGCAAACACCGGTACGCCGGCCTTCTTCAGGGCATCGAGCGTCAGTGGGGTTCCGGGAGGGGGATCCGCCAGAACGATGAACATGCTGGAAAAATCCAGCTTGCCCACGACACGGCCCACCAACGGCATGATCAGGTCGTTGACCACCGAATCCACGATCTTGCCGAACGCCGCGCCAATGATCACACCAACCGCCAGGTCGATGACGTTGCCGCGTACGGCGAAGGTTCTGAATTCCGAGATCATGCCCATGGGGGGTTCTCCTTCTTGTGGCGATGGGTGAACGGTTTCAAGCTGGAAGCCTGCCGCATCACTCACCGGAAATCAAGCGTGGAGGCGGATTTCCGGGATGCATGTCCGATAATCGCGCGAGGTCGTGGCATTTTCTGCCTATCTAGTGCGCAGGTGTCTAAGGTACACTTTATGGTTGACGCAAAATCTAAATTGACTTCCCCTGGGGTTTGGAATGAGTGACCAGCAAGACGTGAAGAGCGTGGATAAAGGTCGCCGCAATTGGTTGATCGCGACATCCGTCGCTGGCGGCGTCGGAGGCGTAGCGGTAGCGGTTCCTTTCGTCAGTACCTTTGCACCATCGGAGAAGGCCAAGGCCGCGGGTGCCCCAGTCGAGGCGGATATCGGCGCCCTCAAGCCGGGCGAGATGATGACCGTCGAGTGGCGTGGCAAACCGGTCTGGATCATGCGGCGCACGGAGGAGCAACTGGCGTCGCTGAAGAAGACGGACGGCGAAGTTGCCGATCCCAATTCCGATATCCCGTTCACCATGCAGACGCCCGAGTACTGCAAGAACGAAACCCGTTCGCGTCCCGAGCACAAGGACGTGCTGGTGGTAGTGGGCATCTGTTCCCATCTCGGCTGTTCCCCGTCGGGCCCCTTCGCCCCCGGTGCCAATCCTCAGCTCGGCACTGATCCCGGTTTCCTGTGCCCGTGCCACGGCTCGACCTTTGACCTGGCCGGGCGCGTCTTCAAGAACAAGCCGGCTCCGCAGAATCTCGATGTTCCCCCCTACCAGTTCCTGTCCGAAAGCAAGATCGTGATCGGCAAGGATGAGAAAGGAGAAGCCTGATCATGGCGGCCGAAAAACAAGTCAAGACGACCGGCCTGCTGGGCTGGATCGACGCCCGCTTTCCCGCGACCCAATTGTGGGAAGACCACCTGTCCCGCTACTACGCGCCGAAGAACTTCAACTTCTGGTATTTCTTCGGTTCGCTGGCGCTGCTGGTGCTGGTGATCCAGATCGTCACCGGCATCTTCCTGGTGATGAACTACAAGCCGGACGGCACGCTGAACGCCGCCGGCATTCCCGTGGCCTTTGCCAGCGTGGAATACATCATGCGCGAAGTGCCGTGGGGCTGGCTGGTGCGCTACATGCATTCGACCGGCGCCTCGGCGTTCTTCGTCGTGGTCTACCTGCATATGTTTCGCGGGCTGCTGTACGGTTCGTACCGCAAGCCGCGCGAGCTGGTCTGGATCTTCGGCTGCCTGATCTTCCTGTGCCTGATGGCCGAAGCCTTCATGGGCTACCTGCTGCCGTGGGGCCAGATGTCGTACTGGGGCGCCCAGGTGATCGTGAACCTGTTCTCGGCCATTCCGGTGATCGGCCAGGACCTGTCGCTGTTCATTCGCGGTGACTACGTGGTCAGCGACGCGACCCTGAACCGCTTCTTCTCGTTCCACGTCATCGCCGTGCCGCTGGTGCTGCTGGGACTGGTGATCGCCCACATCATCGCGCTGCACGAAGTGGGCTCGAACAACCCGGACGGCGTCGAGATCAAGGCCAACAAGGACGAAAACGGCATCCCGCTGGACGGCATCCCGTTCCACCCGTACTACTCGGTGCATGACCTGCTCGGCGTGGGCGGCTTCCTGATCCTGTTCTCGGCCGTGATCTTCTTCTTCCCCGAAGTGGGCGGCTATTTCCTGGAAGCCAACAACTTCTTCCCGGCCGATCCGCTGAAGACCCCGCCGCATATCGCGCCGGTCTGGTACTTCACGCCGTTCTACTCGATGCTGCGCGCCACTACGTCGAACTTCCTGCCAATCCTGTGGGTGTTCTTCGCGCTGCTGCTCGGCATGGTGTTCCTGCGCAGCAAGGATGCGCGCGTGAAGATCGGCGCCGTCGCCATCGCAGTGATCCTGGCCGTGGGCTTCTACTTCATCGACGCCAAGTTCTGGGGCGTGCTGGTGATGGGCGGCTCGGTGGTGATCCTGTTCTTCCTGCCGTGGCTCGACTGCTCGCCGGTCAAGTCCATCCGCTATCGGCCCGCTTTCCACAAGACCATCCTGATCGTCTTCGTGGTGGTGTTCCTGGTGCTCGGCTATCTCGGCGTGCAACCGCCGTCGCCGGTTGGTGAGAAGGTGTCGCAGCTCGGTACGCTGCTGTACTTCGCCTTCTTCCTGACCATGCCGCTGTGGAGCCGTGTCGGCGAGTTCAAGCCGGTCCCGGAGCGTGTCACGTTCCACCCGCACTGAGCGAAGCGAACCCCGACAAGAGCACAAGGACACAAGATGAAAAAGCTGCTTTCGATCCTCGCGCTGGCCGGCGCCTGCATTGCCGGCGCGCCCGCCATGGCATCCGAGGGGGGCTTCCCCCTCGAGCCGGCGCCGGTGAACACCGCTGACCTGTCGTCGCTGCAGCGCGGCGCCAAGGTGTTCGTCAACTACTGCCTGAACTGCCACGGCGCATCGATGATGCGCTACAACCGGCTCAAGGACATCGGCCTGACCGACGACCAGATCCGCGAGAACCTGCTGTTCACCGGTGATAAGGTTGGCGAGACCATGAACATCGCCATGCAGCCGAAGGAAGCCAAGGCCTTCTTCGGCGCGCAGCCGCCTGATCTGTCGGTGATCGCGCGCGCCCGTGGCGACGACTGGCTCTACACCTACCTGCGCACGTTCTACCGCGACGACAGCCGCGCCACCGGCTGGAACAACCTGGTGTTCCCGAGCGTCGGCATGCCGCACGTGCTGTGGGAACTGCAGGGCCAGCGCGCCGCCAAGTTCACCGAAGTGGAAGAGCACGGCGAGAAGGTGCACAAGTTCGCCGGCTTCGAGCAACTGAGCCCGGGCAAGCTGAGCAAGGTCGAGTACGACCAGATGACTGCCGACCTCGTCAGCTTCCTGGACTGGATGGCCGAGCCTGCGCAGAACCACCGCAAGCGCCTGGGCGTCTGGGTGCTTCTGTTCCTGGGCATATTCACCGTGTTCGCCTGGCGCCTGAATGCTGCGTACTGGAAAGACGTGAAGTAAACCGCGGCAGGGCCTGAGCGGGCCCTGACCAAGAAGGCCAGGGGCGGTCGCTGCGAAAAAGGCAGCGCCGCCCCTGGTTTTTTACAGGCGATAGTCACAGAAAGCGACGCACTTGCCACTTATTTGCTTTTCGATAGCCGACTTTGGCAGAATGGCAGACCTTACTGTCCGACCCTGTTCCGGCTAAGCCCAAGGAATCCAACCATGATGGTGTTGTATTCGGGTACGACTTGCCCGTTTTCCCAACGTTGCCGCCTTGTCCTGTTCGAAAAGGGCATGGATTTTGAAATCCGCGACGTCGACCTGTTCAACAAGCCCGAAGATATTTCGGTGATGAACCCGTACGGCCAGGTGCCCATCCTGGTCGAGCGCGATCTCATCCTGTATGAGTCGAACATCATCAACGAATACATCGACGAGCGCTTCCCGCACCCGCAGCTGATGCCGGCCGACCCGGTGCAGCGCGCCCGCGCCCGCCTGTTCCTGTTCAACTTCGAAAAGGAACTGTTCACCCACGTCTACACGCTGGAGAACGAAAAGGGCAAGGCCGCGGAAAAGAACCACGAACGCGCCCGCGCCGCGATCCGCGACCGGCTGACGCAGCTGGCGCCGATCTTCGTCAAGAACAAGTACATGCTGGGCGAAGAGTTCTCGATGCTCGACGTCGCCATCGCGCCGCTGCTGTGGCGCCTGGACCACTACGGCATCGAGCTGTCGAAGAACGCCGCGCCGCTGCTGAAGTATGCTGAACGCATTTTCAGCCGTCCCGCGTACATTGAAGCGCTGACCCCGTCCGAAAAGGTCATGCGCCGCTAACCGGCACCGGCCCGACGGCACCCGCCTTCGGGCCATCGCGGCGCCATTGGAAGCACAATGCCTGAAACCTCCACCAAGCCCTACCTGATCCGCGCCATCTACGAATGGTGCACGGACAACGGCTTCACGCCGTACATCGCCGTCTTCGTCGACGCCAACACCAACGTGCCGCGCGAGTTCGTCAAGAACAACGAGATCGTGCTGAACGTCAGCTTCGACGCCACCAGCGGCCTGGACATGGGCAACGAGTGGATCACCTTCAGCGCACGCTTCGGCGGTGTCTCGCGCAAGATCGACGTGCCTGTCGAGAACGTGCTGGCGATCTACGCGCGCGAGAACGGACAGGGCATGGCCTTCCCGGTCGAGCGCAGCCTGCCGGAAACCCAGGCCGCGACCGAGCGTGAAAACAACCCGCCGCCCAAGCTCGCCCCGGTCGAAGCCGAAACCCCGGCAACGACCAGCGACACCGGCCCCGGCGACGACGACACGCCGCCCCCGGTGCCCCGCATCGGCGGCAAGAAGCCTGCACTGAAAGTGGTGAAGTAAGCCATCCCAAAGCCGACCGCAATGCAGTAGAATCGCGGTCTGCATCCATATGCCGGCTTAGCTCATCAGGTAGAGCAGTTGATTTGTAATCATCAGGTGGCGGGTTCGAGTCCTGCAGCCGGCACCAGAATTGAAGAACGGGCTACGCGTTGCGTGGCCCGTTTTGTTTTTGGGGGTGTCCGAGGGGTTATTCAAGAGGAGAGCCGGGCCACGGCATCCCGTAGCTTCCCCGCGAACCGCGATGTTGCGCCATGTGTCAATACCAATTGTCTGGTAGCCCGCGTCATGGCGACGTACACCAGTCGCGCCTCATCTTCCTCCGCCTCATCATGCTTATGCGGCATCCCGATGGCCGGAATGCAAACCAGCGGAAATTCCAATCCTTTGCTGCTATGCATAGTGATCACCTTGACGCTGTCCGCGCCGGGCGTAAATCGCTTGGTGATCTGAGGGCATTCGTAGGGAATGCCTTTGCGCGTCAGTGCGCTGGTGACGTGTCCAACCGTGTCCCAATGGCGATAGAGCACCGCCATCTCTGACCACGGCGTACCAGCCCGGTTTTCGTCAGTCAGGATCTGCGCAATGCGCTCAGCTTCCGCCTCTGCAGTCGGCAATTCGATCAGCAGCGGTTTGTTGCCGCGTCGCCCCGCACCGACAGGTTGCACGGTAGGCACTTCGTCTTCGGCTGCATCGGTCGGCCGCAGCAGCTCTTCCGCAAAGCTGCGCGCGACGGCCAGTATCTCCTGCGTATTGCGGTAGTTCAGCTTGAGGATGGTCGTACGGCCTCGGGCGTGGATGCCCACGCTGGCAAAGGTCATCCCGCGCTTTCTGGCGCCGCCATAAATGGACTGCGCGTCGTCGTAGAGCACCAGCAGCGAATTGCTCTCCGGATTCACCATCTGGACGACCAGCTTGAACCACTCGGGCCGGAAGTCGTGCCCCTCATCGATCAGCACGGCGTCGTACTGACTGGCGGGGATCGCCTTCCGGTCCACGCCCTGGATAACCCGGTTCACCATTTCCTCAAACAGCGCGTCGCTGGGGCGGCCCTTGGGGCGGTCGATGCTGTAAGCCTCCAACTGCCGCGCGCACCACGCATGGAAGTTGTAGACGTGGACCTTCTCTTCGATGCCTTTCTCGATCATCGTCGCCGCCAGCTTGGCGGCGAGTGTCTTGTTGTAGCAGAGCACGAGCACTGGCCGCGTGGCGATCTTTGCCAGATGTTCAGCCCGGTAGCCGAGGATCATCGTCTTGCCAGAGCCGGCGACACCATGAATGACCCGATGGCCTTCGCCGAGACTGCGTGCCAGCTGCTCCTGCTGGAGATCCATGACGCGAAGGATGTCAGGCATATCCAGCGGCTCCGCGAGGTCCTCCGGGAAGAGCGCGCGTTGCTCAGGCATGCGGATCTGCGGGAACAGGTGCCAGCGAATCCGCTCGATCTGCGGCAGGGAAAGCTTGAAGGTGAACTTGACCGGGAACATCTCCCACAGGCGCTGCTGAAAGCGTTCTGTGTCGACCGTTTCGTACATCTCGTCCTGGCAGATCACCAGATGCGGGGGCAGGACGTCGCCGAGGTTGGTCTTGTCGAACTGGGCCCGCGTGATATTGGAGAGCACGACGCCGCAGCCATAAGGGAAGAACGGCTTGCCCTTCAGTGAGCCACTGGGCCAGACTAGTTGCGGATCGCGCTGCAGCAGGTTGGTGACATAGATCATGTACTGCCGGGCCTGCTCGAGGGGATTCAACTCTCGTACCAGTCCGCGATCCGTCAGCAACGTGACATCCTGTTTGTCGATGTCCCGGATTGTATCCAGCCGCCAGTCCTTGACCTCCAGCACCAGCAGGCCTCGACTGGGATGGAAGACGATGAAATCGGGATGCCTGGTTTTCTCGCCAATGGCGATGTCATACCAACACAGGTAATCGTCTTCCAGCTTGGTCTCAAGACGCTCGGCGAAGCGTTTCTCTCCACTGGTCATGCGCGAAGTGACCGAACCCAGCGCGGGAATCAGCGTGGCCATGTCCTGTTGTTCTTCTTATTGCCCGTTAGAAACTGCGCTGGCCGCGGCGTGTTGTCGCGGACCCAGTACGACGGCGGTCAGGCAGGCTTGTAATGCGGCCATTGTATGCACAAAACCAAAACAGTGGCTAGTTCGGCAAATTTGGTGATTCGTGCTGCTGTTGTATCGATGGACTCGCCAACGGAAAGCACGGCGGCCGGCCATCGGCACCTGTTTTCCGTCGATTCACACCGCAAACCTGTCGATTTGCGGCACCGCCATGTGAGAACCCCTGAAGCCAGTGGTAACCTGCGCCCAATTGCCGCCCCAACAACCCCCCGTGCCTTTCCCCCACTCCCGCCTCTGGCGCGCCGCCCCCGAGCAACGTGCCTACGAAGAAGCCCGCCACCGCGTGCGCGCGCTGCGCTTCTTCTACCTGCACGCCATGGTCTACGTGGTAGTGAACGCGCTGCTGATCGGCTTCCATCTGATGGGATCATCGCATCGGCCCTGGGCCGGTGGTCCGCTGATGGGTTGGGGCATCGGCCTGGCGGTGCACGGCATCATGACCTGGGGTCGTGTGGGCGTGCTTGGGCGGCGGTGGGAAGAGCGCAAGATTGCCGAATACATGGCGCAGGAACAGGTGCGCACGCTGTCGACGGAGAAGCAGCTGGTCGAGGCGCGCATGAAGCTGCTGCAGGCGCAGATCGAGCCGCACTTCCTGTTCAACACGCTGGCCAACGTGGTCAGCCTGATCGAGCCCGCTCCGCAGAGGGCGACGATGATGCTGGAGCATTTCATCGCCTACCTGCGCGCGTCGCTTGCCGCCAGCCGTGCGACGCAGGGCACGGTGGCGCAGGAGGCGAAGCTGCTGCGCGACTATCTGGCGCTGATCCGCATCCGCATGGGCGAGCGGCTGCATTACACGGTCGATGTCGATCCGGAACTCGAACCGATGCCGCTGGCGCCGATGCTGCTGCAGCCGGTGGTCGAGAATGCGATCAAGCATGGGCTGGAGCCGAAGATCGAAGGCGGGCGGCTGCTGGTCCGGCTGGAGCAGCGCGGCGCGCGCATGCTGGCGACGATCGAGGACGATGGCATGGGGTTCCGGCCGTCGGTGGGGGCCGGGGTCGGCCTGTCGAATCTGCGCGAACGGCTGGCGGTGCTGTATGACGGCGATGCCCACGTCAGGATCGAAGAGCGCTCGCCCGGCACCGCGGTGCTGATCGATCTGCCGCTGCCGCCTGCATCCTGAACCGGAGCCGCCCGATGATGCCAACCGCCCTGATTGCCGATGACGAAGAGCACCTGCGTGCATACCTGCGTGGCAAGCTGCAGCGCCTGTGGCCGGAGCTGCAGATCGTTGCCGAGGCGACCAACGGCATCGAGGCCGCCGATGCCATTGCACGGTTATCGCCGAGCGTCGCTTTCCTCGATATCAAGATGCCGGGTCTGTCCGGGCTGGAAGTTGCGCAGGGCATAGAAACCGATACGCGGCTCGTGTTCGTCACGGCCTATGACGAATTTGCGCTCGATGCGTTCGAGCGCGCGGCGGTGGATTACCTGGTCAAGCCGGTCAGCGAGGAACGGCTCGGCCGCACCATCGAGCGGTTGCGCAAGGCGCTGCAGGAAGCCGCGCCCCTGCCCGAACTGGCGCAGCTGCTGAACCAGCTGACCCGAGCCCAGCCGCGCGCGGAAGGTGGCGCCCAGTTGCGATGGGTCCGCGCCAGCCGCGGCAATACCACCAGCCACGTGCCGATCCAGGAGGTGATGTACTTCCAGAGCGACGACAAGTACGTGGTGGTGCATACCCGGGATGGCGAGCACCTGATCCGCACGCCGCTGGCGGAACTGATGGCCGGGCTGGACCCGGAGGTGTTCTGGCAGATCCACCGCTCATCCATCGTCAATATGGAGTACGTGGCCGGCACGCGGCGCGACGAGTCGGGCCGGCTCTTTGTCAGGATGCGCGGCTGCGATGCCGAACTGCCGGTGTCGCGCGCCTACATGCATCGGTTCCGGCAGATGTAAGCCGGCCGGCGCCGTGCGCCGGCGGCCGGGGATCCGACTAGTGCCGGTCCATGAACTCCTGGATTTTGCGCTGTTCCCAGTCGCGGCCTCGGCGCGACAGCCGCGTCCAGACCAGCAATCCGTGCAACGCCAGTCCCAGGCCCCAGGCCAGCGTGGTGGTCAGTGGCCACGGCCAGCCGGTGGTGGCGTAATGCGACCACGGCGGCGACGGGAAGTAGAAGAAGCGGAACCACAGCCACGCATTGACCACGGCGTAGACCAGCAGGTGGATATACCAGCCGCGCAAGGCGCGCACCATGCGGCGCGCACGCCAGTAGGCCATGGCGTTGGGGTCGTTGGGCGGGAAGGCGTGGTGCATGGGGTACCTCGTCATCAGGAAGGTTGGCATGCGACAGGTATAGGCCACCACCAGGCGTCGTTCCAGACCCATGGGCTGAATCGACGGATTTCGTTCGCGAGTGGGGGCGCGCTCAGGGTGAATGTCGCGGCGGCGCCACCTTCAGGCTTGCGCTTTCAGCGCATTCCAGACGGCTTGCACGCCTGGCAGGGGGGCCACGGCGCCTTGGCCCGTGGTGGCGAGGGCGGCCGCCACCGCCGCCCATCGCGCAGCGGACACAGCGTCATCCCCGGCCACCAGCCGCGCGAGATAAGTGCCGTCGAAACAGTCGCCGGCGCCGGTCGCGTCGACCGCGTTGACGCGGAGTGGTGCTACGGCGGTGAGCGGTCCGCCGTCGGATACCAGGCAACCTTTCGGGCCCAGCTTCAAGACCACCTGCCGTGCGCCCATCCGGTGGCACCAGTCCATGATGCCGGCGGGATCGTCGATGCCGGCAAGCTGGCGCACGTCGTCCAGGCTGGGCAGAAACAAGTCGCACAGCGGAAGAGTGGCGAGGATGACGTCACGGGCGCGCTCCAATGGCCACAACGTAAGCCGCAGGTTGGGATCGTAGGACACCTTGGTGCCCGCCTGGCGGGCGATGCGGATGGCCTCGCGCACGGTACGCGCGGCCGAGGTGCTGATGGCCTGGCTGATTCCGGAAACGTGGAGCCACGCGGACCGCTCCAGCAATGCGACCGGCAGGTCCGCTGGCTGCAGCCGGCTCGCGGCGGAACCCGCGCGCCGGTAGGTGAAGGCGTGGCCATCCGGCCCGTGATGGACGAAGTAGAGGCCGGTAGGTGCCGAGGGGTCGATGACGACGCCGCTGGTGTCGACGTGCTCGGTGCGCAACAGGTACAGGCACATGCGGCCGAATTCATCGTCGCCCAGCCTGGTCACGTAGGCGCACCGCGCCCCCTGGCGTGCCGCGGCGATGATGGCGTTGGAGGTATCGCCGCCAAAGCCCTGCACATAGGTGCGCGAATCGCGCGGGCCGGTGTGGTTGAACTCCACCATGGGCTCGCCGAGCGCGACGATGTCGAATGCCGCGCGCATCTCAGGCGTCCTCGCCCAGGTCGAGCAGCACCTTGCAGCAGGCACGCGGGTGGCTTTCGGCGAGATCGAAGGCGCCGGCCACGTCGCGGAAGTTGATCTGGTGCGTGACGATCCGGCCCGGGTCCACCAGCCCGCGCGCGATCCAGTCGATCGCGGTGGGAAACATCGCGCAGTTCAGGCGCGATGCGTACAGGGTCAGTTCCTTGCTGGTCAGCGCCTGCTGCGGCAGGGCAGATGGCGTGGCGGAAAAACCCAGCACGCCGATGCGCCCCGCCGGCGCGGCCATGGCCACGGCTTCCTGCAGGATGGCGGGATGGCAGACCGCGTCGTAGATCAGCGTCGGCCCACCCGCCACGCCGCGGCGTTCGAGGGCCCGGGCCAGCGGCTCGCGCGCGGTGTTGATGATCTCGTCCTCTGCCGCGCCGCAGCCGCGCGCGAGGGCCAGCCGCTCGTCGACATGGTCGGTGATGAAGGTGCGTACGCCATACACACGCTTCAATACCTGCAGCAGGTTAAGGCCGACCGGCCCGGCACCGTAGATCAGTGCCACGTCGGAGGGCAGCACGCCGGTGCGGTGGGTGGCGTTGGCCGCCACGGCAAACGGCTCGATCACCGCGGCACTGGCGGTCGACATGCTGTCGGGCACCGTGTAGGCGTTACGTGCTGGCACGCAGGCGAATTGGCTGAAGCCGCCATCGCGGTGCACGCCGATCACCTGGAGCCGCTGGCAGACATTGTGCCGGCCGATGCGACAGGCATGGCACTGGCCGCAACTGACCACCGGATCCACCACCACCCGCTCACCGATGCGGTCCGCGCTGATGCCAGCGCCGACAGCATCGATGTGACCGGCGAACTCATGCCCGATCACGCGCGGATACGTCGCGAACGGGTTCTTGCCATGGAAGATGTGCAGGTCCGAACCGCAGATGCCGGCAAGACGGACGCGCACGCGCACCTCGCCCTCGGCAGGGCATGGGTTGGGCCGCTCGCGCACGGCCATGTGATGCGGTTGCTCGACGACTATGCTCAACATGCTTGCTCCTTGTTCGGTCAACTGATGCGGCGGCTACCAGTTCCACATCGCACCGTCGCGCAGCCGCGCCACCGGCAGGTACGCGCGCTCGTACGGATACCGGGCCGCCAGCGCCTCGTCGATATCGACGCCAAGGCCCGGCACGTCGTCCATCACCAGGTAGCCGTCCTCCAGCCGGTAGTTGTGTGGAAACACCTCGTCGATCAGCGCGCCATGCGGCATCAGTTCCTGGATGCCGAAATTCGGTGCCCACAGCCCGAAGTTGACCGCCGCCGCCATGCACACCGGCGACAGGTCGGTGGCGCCGTGGAAGCCGGTGCGCACCTGGTGGATCGCGGCGAAATCCGCGATGCGGCGCACATGCGTGATCCCGCCGGCGTGGACGATGGTGGTGCGGATGTAGTCGATCAGCTGATGCCCGATCAGGTCCTTGCAGTCCCACAGGGAATTGAAGACTTCACCGGCTGCGAGCGGGATAGTGGTGTGCTGGCGAATTAGCCGGAACGCCTCCTGGTTCTCGGCCGGCGTTGGATCTTCAAGCCAGAACAGGCTGAAGGGCTCCAGCGCCTTGCCGAGGCTGGCCGCTTCTATCGGTGTCAGCCGGTGGTGTGCATCGTGCAGCAAATGCGGGGCGAAGCCGACGGCCTCGCGCACCTTGCGGAACAGTTCCGGCGTGTGGCGCAGGTACAGCGAGGTGTCCCAGGGCTCTTCCGGCGGCAGGCCCTTCTGCGCCGGTTCATAGTGGCCGGGTTGGGTGCCGACGCCATACACCTTGGACAAGCCAGGCACGCCTGACTGCACCCGAATCGCCCTGTAGCCTTGCTCGATATGGCGGTGCACCGCGTCGATAGCCTCGGCGTGGTCGCGCCCGGTGGCGTGACCGTACACCATCAGGCCATGGCGGTTACGCCCGCCCAGCAACTGGAACACCGGCATGCCGGCCAGCTTGCCGAGGATGTCCCACAGCGCCATGTCGATGGCGGCGATGGCGGTCATCGTGACGGGACCTCGCCGCCAGTAGGCGCCGCGGTAGAGGTATTGCCAGATGTCCTCGATCCTGCGCGGATCGCGGCCGATCAGGCATGGGATCACATGCTCGTCCAGGTACGCCCGTACTGCCAGCTCGCGGCCGTTGAGCGTGGCGTCGCCCAGTCCGTACACGCCTGCATCGGTGACCACCTTGACCGTCACGAAGTTGCGCCCCGGGCAGGTGACGATGGTTTTTATCTGTTCGATCTTCAAAGGGTGTCTCCGGCCGGATCGTCGTTGTCGTGGCCCGACGGCGCCGCATGGTTGCGCAACGCCCGCATCGGTGTGGATGCTGGCCAGAGTACTGCGGGCGGATTGCGGCGGAGTACGGCCGATTCCGCAATCAAATGCAGCGTTTGCCGCAGTTGAATCGCGAAAGCCCCGCACGTTGGACACGACGGCTGCGTGCAAACTTCATCGCATCGAAGACAACGCTGGATGCGCGCATGATGCTGCTGACGTCTGACTTGCCGGGGTACCGCCGATGAGGCTCACGCAACGCAACAGTTGCCGCGCCAACGCTGAAGTGCAACAGCCCGGCTACGATCGCAGCCGCTTGTCGCGCGGCGTGCTGCATCTGGGCCTCGGCGCTTTCCATCGCGCGCACCAGGCGCTGTACACCGAGGCCGCGATCCGCGCCGGCGACAGCCGCTGGGGCATTGTCGGCGTCAGCCTGCGGGAGCCCCGCACACCGCGCACGCTGGCGGCACAGGACTTCCTGTATTCGGTGACGGAATGCGAAGGCGCTGCGGCCACGACGCGCATCGTCGGCGCCGTGGTGCAGGCGTGGTATGCCCCGCATGCGCTGGCGGAGGTGCTCGGAGCGCTGGCCGATCCCGGCATCGCCGTGGTGACCTGCACCGTGACAGAAAAGGGCTACTGCCAGCATCCGTCCAGCGCCGACCTGGATACGGACCATCCCGATATCCGACACGACCTGGCCCATCCCGGCACGCCCAGGAGCACCCTCGGCGTACTGGCTGCCGGACTGCGCCGTCGACCCGCCGGGGCGCCGCTCAGCATCGTCTGCTGCGACAACATGCAAACCAACGGCGACACGCTGCGCAAGCTGCTGGCGCAGTTCGCAGCGCTGACGGACCCCGCGCTGGCGCGCCGCGTGCGCGACGACGTGGCGTTCCCCAACACCATGGTGGACCGCATCGTCCCCGCTGCCACACCGGCATCGCGCCGTGACGCGCAGCGCCGCCTGGGTTTGCGCGACGAGGCCGCAATCGTCTGCGAAGCCTTCACGCAGTGGGTGATCGAGGATCGCTTTGCCGGGCCCCGGCCGGCATGGGAAGCGGGCGGCGCGCTGATGACAGGCGATGTCCGGCCGTTCCAGGCGATGAAGTTGCAGCTGCTCAACGGCACGCATTCCGCCATCGCCTATGCGGGGCAACTGTGCGGGCTGCAGACCGTTGCCGAAGCCATGGACGATCCGCTGGTCGGCGCCTTCACCCGCGGTGTGATGGCTGACCTGCGCGCCACCGTACAAGCGCCGCCCGGGTATGACGTGGCCGCTTACAGCGAGGCCTTGCTGCAGCGCTTGCGCAATGCCGCGCTCGACCATCGCACCGCGCAGATTGCTGCCGACGGCACGCAGAAGGTGCCGGTGCGCTGGTTGCCCGCGCTGCGCGCCAGTGCCGGCACCGAGCGGCCCTGGCTGGAACGCGCGCTTGCGGCCTGGCTGCATTGCCTGCGCAGCGCACGCAGCGATAGCGGCCACGCGCTTGCCTTCAACGACCCGGGCGCGCCCGCGCTGGCGGCGTGCCTGCGTGACGCCAACAGCGATGCCGACGCCGTCAGCCAGGCACTCGCGCACGCCCCTGTCTTTGGCAGCGAGCCGTGGCCCGCGCCGCTGGCTGATCGCCTGGCCCGTCACCTGGCGGTGCTGCGCGCCGGCGGCGCCGCCGCGCTGCTGTCGACCTGAGCCATCCCCAACCGACAACGAGGAGACCACCCCACCATGGCCGTTCTGTTAACCCGACGCCGTTTTGGCGCGCTAGCCGCCGGCACGCTGGCGATGACCCTGCCGGCTGCACACGTGCTGGCCCAGGCCGCGCCCATCCGCCTGAAGTATGGCACCGCATTTCCCGCCGACCATCCGGGCACGCTGCGGATCCAGCAGGCGGCGGTGGCGATCCGCCAGGACACCGGCGGCAAGGTCGACCTGCAGGTCTATCCCAACAGCCAGCTGGGCAGCGAGCCCGACATGATCGCGCAGGTGCGGACCGGTGCCATGGATTTCATGTCGACGGCCGGCACCAACCTGCAGACTCTGGTGCCGACCGCCGGCATCAACGGCGTGGCCTTTGCCTTCAAGGACTACGCCACGGTCTGGGCCGCGATGGACGGGGACGTCGGCGCCTATGTGCGTGCTGCCCTGGGCAAGGTGAATCTGCACGTCTTCGACAAATGCCTGGACAACGGTTATCGCAACATCACCTCGGCGAGCCGGCCGATCAACACGCCGGCGGATCTGAAGGGCTTCAAGGTGCGGGTGCCCGGCATTCCGCTGTGGATCTCGATGTTCAAGGCCCTCGGCGCGTCGCCCACGGCCATCCCGTTCGGCGAACTGTATTCGGCGCTGCAGACCCGCGTCGTCGATGGGCAGGAGAACCCGCTTGCGCTGATCCGCAGCGCCAAGCTCTTTGAAGTGCAGAAGTTCTGCGCGCTCACCGGACACACCTGGGATGGTCACTTCATCTTCGGCAACGCGAAGAAATTTCGGGCGCTGCCAGCCGAAGTGCAGACCGCCATCACGACACACTTCACCGCGGCGGCGCTGAAGCAGCGCGAGGACATCGCGCGCCTGAATACCGATGCGCAAGCCGAGCTTAGCCGCCTCGGCATCATCTTCAACCGGCCCGATCCCGCGCCGTTCCGTGCCTTGCTGCAAGGCGCCGGCTTCTATGCCGAGTGGAAGAAGAAGTACGGCGACGACGCATGGTCCAGGCTGGAGAAATATGCGGGCCCTCTCGCATGACGGCTGGCACAAACAATAAAGCAGGAAAGGAGACATCGATGGAGCACACCGCTGAAGCCATTGCGCCGGCGCCATTGGCGCGGTCAACGCCGTCAGCCGCCGCAGCGTGCTGGCGCCGCCTGATGACCTGCGTGGTGCAGGTGCCGGCTGCGCTGATCGTGCTGGCAGAGATCCTGTTGCTGGGCGGCGGCGCGTTCGCGCGCTACGCCCTGCATCAACCGGTGCCCTGGACGGATGAACTGGCCAGCATCCTGTTCCTGTGGCTGGCGATGCTCGGCGCCATCATCGCGCTGGACCGCGGCTCGCACATGCAGCTGACCACCTTTATCAAGGCCCTGCCGCCGGCCAGGCGCGCCTGGGTGGATGCGCTCGGCATGTGGCTGGTGGTGGCATTCCTGGCGCTGTTACTGCGGCCGGCGTGGGAGCATCTGACCGAGCACCTCGAGGTGTCGACGCCGACGCTGGAGATCAGTGAAGGCTACCGCGCCGCCGCGGTGCTGGCCGGCGTCGTGTTGATGCTGGTGGCGGCAATCTTGCGCCTGCTTTCGGCGCACTGGAAGCCGGTGGCGGCGACCGGCCTGATGGTGGCATTGTGCGGCGGCCTGCTGTGGCTGCTGTCGCCGACGCTGATGACGCTGGGCAATGTCAACCTGGTGATCTTCTTCCTGCTGATGCTGGTCGCATGCGTCGCAATCGGCGTACCGATCGCCTTCGCCTTCGGCCTGGCCACGCTGTGCTACCTGTCGCTGTCGACCACCACGCCGCTGTCCATCATTCCGAACCGCATGCAGGAAGGCATGTCCCACCTGATCCTGCTGGCGGTGCCGCTCTTTGTCTTCCTGGGCGCGCTGATCGAGATGACCGGCCTGGCGCGCGCGATGATCCACTTCCTGGTCAGCCTGATCGGCCATCTGCGCGGTGGCTTGCAGTATGTGCTGCTCGGCGCGATGTATATCGTCTCCGGGATCTCCGGCGCAAAGGCCGCCGACATGGCCGCCGTGGCGCCAAGCCTGTTCCCCGAAATGAAGCGGCGCGGTGCCAAGGACGGCGACCTGATCGGGCTGCTGTCGGCCTCGGGCGCGATGTCCGAAACCATCCCGCCCAGCATCGTGCTGATTACCGTGGGATCGGTAACGGGGGTGTCGATCACCTCGCTGTTCATCGGTGGCCTGATGCCAGCGGCGGTGGGCTTGGTGATGATGTCGCTGGTGGTCTGGTTCCAGACCCGCAAAGAAGACATGAGCCGCGTACCGCGGCCGTCCCGCCCGGCGATCGTGAAGGCGCTGCTGGTTGCGCTGCCGGCGCTGGCGCTGCCCGTCATCATTCGCACGGCCGTGGTGGAGGGCGTGGCCACCGCCACCGAGGTATCCACCATTGGCGTCTTCTATGCGGTGGTGGCAGGGGTCCTGGTGTACCGCCAGTTCAACTGGCGCCGAATTTACCCGATGCTCTTGGACACGGCGTCACTGTCGGGCGCGATCCTGCTGATCGTGGGCTGTGCCACCGCGATGGCCTGGGCGCTGACCCAGTCCGGCTTCGCACAAGACCTGGTGGAAATTCTGTCGGCCGTTCCCGGCGGCAAGACCGGCTTCCTGCTGGTGTCGGCGCTGGCGTTCGTGATCCTGGGCAGCCTGCTCGAAGGCATCCCCGCCATCGTGCTGTTCGGGCCGTTGCTGTTCCCGATTGCGAAACTGGTCGGCGTGCATGAGGTGCATTACGCCATGGTGGTGATCTTTGCGATGGGGCTGGGGTTGTTCGCGCCGCCGTTCGGCGTGGGGTTCTATGCTGCCTGCGCGATCGGGCGCGTGTCGCCGGACGTGGCGATGCCAAAGGTGTGGCCGCATATGGCGGCGCTGTTTGTGGCGCTGGTTTTGTTGACGTTGGTGCCTTGGTTTTCGATTGGGTTTTTGTAATTGGACATTATGCTGGTTGGTGCTGTTATCTCCCTCTTCCGCTTGCGGGAGAGGGAGATAACAAGCGAGAGGAGACGCGCTTAACCGCAATGTCCAGCAAGCGGCCAGCATCAAGAGGCCGGCAGATCGTCCTCCAGCACCCGCTCCAACTGCGCCTTCACCAATCCCAACAGGCAAAACGCCGCAAAGCCGCCTTCCCACCATTCACTCTGCTGCTCCAGCAAGGCAAGTACCCCATCAATGCCTGCTGCCACCGCCAAGAGACTGTACCGCGCCGTAGATAGATCGATTTCCGACATAGGATCCTCCAATCGTTGCATGAAGGTCCGCCGCGCGACGCAAGGGGAGGGCGGCGGGCCTGACGACGAGGGTGGAAACCGGTGTCACAACTATTGCCGGTCAGCCTTTCGGCTGCCTCATCCGGCCCGCCATGGGTGGCTTGCACGTATAGGCAAGAACGGTCGTCATGGACGACCGTTCGGTTGAGACATCGAGTTTCCACACTCGGTCACCGTTGTTCGATGACAGCCCCAGTCTCTCGCGGCACGGCACGCGACGCGATAAGACAGTTCGCATTCCTATACGGACGCCGCATCCTGCCCGAGGCTCGCACGTTAGCAAATAGCCGAAATCCTAAGTGCGCATTCGAACCGAGAATTCGTCCCGTTGAAGGGACAAAAGCTCTGGATATTTGATCGAGATGAATATCGGGCTTCGAATCCGGATCCCCGTCGGGCGCTGTGGCTTAGTGTTGATGAGCTCAGGCAGGCCGTGCCGGCTAGGATGCTGCGAGGCATTGGGGCAGGAATTCCGGCCAAGATAGTTTATGAAGCAGCACAGGTTAGGGCCGGGACGTTGATCGCATTCCACTATAAGCAGTTGAACACCATGTGGCGAAAATATGGGGTAACTACGCGGCGGCGTCTTGCCGTCTTCTTAGGCAACTCGGTACAAGAAACGATCTGGCTGAGTACCTTCGTAGAGGTCGGTGGAAAGAACAACTGGTATGCGCCATGGTACGGGCGGGGAGCTTTGCAACTTACGCATCCAGGGAATTACATCGGGTATTGGAAGTTTCGGGGCAGCGTACGTGATGGTGTCGTGAGTTAAGCCCGCTCAATCCACAAGCGACACCAACGCCTCCCGCGCCTCCCGCCTCAACTTCTCCAAATCCAGCCCCACCACCGCCCCATCCCGCACCACCTGCCGCCCCCGCACCAGCACATCACGCACAGGCGTCGGCTCCCCAGCCGCGACCGGCGCGGTGCCGATGTCATGGAATCCATGAAACCGCAGCCCGCTGACGTCATAGATCGCCAGGTCCGCCGATTGTCCCGGCGCAAGCGTGCCGATACCGGGCAGCCCCAGAACCTGCGCGCCACCGGCAGTGCCCCAATGAATCACCTCCTCGACTCGCGTTTGCGCGGCGCCGCCGAGGGCGCGGTGTACAAGCCAGGCGAAGTTGGCCTCATGCACCATGCTGCCCGACTCGTTGGAAGCAACGCCATCGACGCCGAGTGAAATCGGCACGCCCGCATCCGCCATCGCCCGCACCGGCGCGATACCGCTGCCGAGGCGTGCGTTGCTGACGGGGCAATGCGCCATGCCGGTGTTGGTCACGGCCAGCATGCGGATTTCCTCCGGATTGACGGTGACGAGGTGCGCGAACCAAACGTCGGGTCCCAGCCAGTCGTGGTCGGCGACGAACTGCACCGGCGTGCACTGGTATTTCTCGCGGCAGAACCTGACGTAGTTGTCGGTCTCGGACAGGTGCGAATGCAGGCGCAGGTCCATGCCGCGGCCAAAGGCGGCGAGTTCGCGCAGCAGGGCGGGCGGCAGCGAGAAGGTGGGCGTGGTCGGGGCCACCACCACGCGGCGCAGGCCGTCAGGGGCGGGGTCGTGGTAGCGTGATTTCAGCCGTTCGATATCGGCCAGCATTTCGTCCAGCGTCTCGGGCACCAGCGCGGTGGCGCGCATGCCGGGATGATCGGAGGCGGACTGGATCGCGCCGCCGCGGCACAGCACCAGGCGCATGCCGAGTTTTTCGGCCACCTCGAACAGCACGTCGCCGGTCTCCGCGCCGTGGCCGTGGTGATACAGGTAGTGGTGGTCGGCGCAAGTGGTGGTGCCGGACAGCAGCAACTCCGCCATGCCCAGGCGCACCGCGGTGCGGAAGATCTCGGGGCTGAAGCGCGCCAGGCGCGGGTAGGCGACGGCCGCCAGCCATTGCTCGAGTCCGGCGTTCATGCCGCTGGGCACGGCCTTCAGCAGGTTCTGGAACAAGTGATGGTGGGTGTTGACCCAGCCGGGATAGATCACGCAGCCGCTGGCGTCGAGCAGGGCTTCGCCGTCGTGACGCGGCAGGCTGATGCCGATCTCGGCGATGCGGCCGTCGCGGATGCGGATGTCGGCGGCGCCGGCGCGCGCGGCGGCGCCCGCGCGGCCGGTCATCACGGCGGCGGCGTTGCGGATCAGCAGCGCGCCGGCCGGCGCGTTGGTGGCGTTGGTGGCGTTGGTGTTGTGCACCATGTTGTCAGACCCCTTGGACGTTGTCGGCACTGGCGGGCAGCTCGTCGGCTTCACGGGCTGGCAGGCCGTTGAGAATCAGGTTGAGGACCACGGAAACCACGCAGGCGATGATCACGCTGCTATGGACGAAGGGCTGCAGGAAGCCGGGCAGCTTCTCCAGCATGCCGGGCAGCATCACCGGCATCATTGCGCAGCCGAGCGTGATGGAAACGATGGAGAGGTTGTTGGGATTGCGCTCGTACTCCACTTCGCCCAGCGTCTTGATGCCGGCGGCGACGACCACGCCGAACATCACCATGGTGGCGCCGCCCAGCGCGGCGGCGGGGATCGATGCAAACAGCGCGCCGATCTTGGGCACCAGCGCCACCGCACACAGCATTACGCCGCAGGTGGCGACCACCCAGCGGCTGCGCACGCCGGTGACGATGACCAGCCCCACGTTCTCCATGAAGGCGATGTACGGGAACGCCGCGAACATGCCGCCGATGGCGCTTGCCAGGCCGTTGGCGCGCAGGCCGCGGGTGGCATCGCGCTCGGTCAGCGGACGCTTGACGATGTCGCCGACGGCAACAAAGAGGCCCATCGACTCGACCATCTGCACCACCATCACGATCACCATGGTGGTGATGGCGCCGATGTTGAAGGTGGGCATGCCGAATGCGAACGGCGTCACCATGGTGAACCACGGCGCGCGCGTGACTTCATCGAAGCTGCCCATGCCCAGCATCCACGCTACCGCACCGCCAGCCAGCAGGCCGATCACCACCGACAGGTTGCGCACCAGTTCGCCGCCGTGCCGGTTGATCAGCAGGATCAGTGCCACCACGCCGAAGGCGACCAGGAAAAAGATGGGCGCGCCGAAATCCGGCGCGCCCCTTCCGCCTCCAAACCAGTGAAACGAAACCGGGAACAACGACAGGCCGACCGCGGTGATGGTGCAGCCGCTCACAACTGGCGGGAAGAAGCGCTTGAGCTTGCCGATCACCGGCGCCAGGAACATCGCGATCACGCCGGCGGCGATGATGGCGCCGCAAACGCCGTTGAAGCCGAGCGTGGGATCGGTGCCGATGGCGATGACCGGGCCCACGGAACTGAACGCCACGCCCTGCATCAGCGGCAGGCGCACGCCGAACTTCCAGAAGCCCACGGTCTGCAGCAGCGTGGCGATGCCGGAGGTGAACAGCGCGGTGCTGATCAGCATGGTGGTCTGCGCCGGCGTCATCTTGAGCGCGCCGGCGACGATCATCGGCACCGCGATGGCACCGAGGTAGCTGACCAGCATGTGCTGGAAACCGAGCGACGCCATGGCGCGTGCCGGCAGGATCTGGTCGACGGGGTGAACCGCTGCTTGCATGATGTGGTCTCCTGCCGCGTACTGGGGAAAAGTGCGCCATGCCGGCGGCGGCTGGCCCGGTCTGTGGTTGCCGGGCTCGGTCCGTCACGGTGCCATGCGCGGCGCATGGCCCACGCATGCCTTGCACAGTAGTGATGCGCCGCATGCCGTCATAGCGTTATTGCGAAGGCCGTGGCACGGGGCCGCAAGCGGGCTTGCAAAATGCGCGCCGGGGGGATCAGGGGTTTCCCTTGGGTTGCGCGAGGGCGGGGGTGGCCATAGGATGGATGCGCTTGCCGTGGTCCGCTTGTTTGCACCCCTCGGAGAGGGGTTGGGGGCGAGGGCCAGCGTGTGCGAAAGCGAGGTGGTATGTATGGCTGGGAGCCATTGCGCCGGTGGCTTTTGATACTGCATCGCAATTGCAAGCTCCTGCCCTCTCCCCCGCCCCTCTCCCGCAAGCGGGAGAGGGGTGCAAACAGTCGGATGTTGATGGAGCGGTAGCCGTTGATCCGTTCACCTTTTTTCCAACGCCATGTCACCCACTGCCGGATGGTTCGCCGCACCCTCTCGTTCGCCCCTTGGCCGCGGTGGAGACCTCGATCGCATCCAGTCGCTGTCCGGCCGCGTATTCGGCCCCACGCGGCTGCGCGCGGCGCAGGACGATGCGGCGCTCGATGCGCGCATCGATACCAGCACCATCGGCCGGCTCACGCTGGTGACCATCGCCTACAACCAGGCGGTGCAGATCGAGCCGCAGCCGAACAAGGACGAGTTCGTGATCCAGACCGTGCTGGCCGGCACCTGCCGCGTGGAAACGCCGCGTGGCGCGATGCTGATGCCGCCCGGGGCGACCTTTGTGTTTTCGCCCACCGTGCCGACCACGCTGTCGCTGGATCCGGGCTGCGAGCGCTTCAGCGTGGTGATCCGCCGCCAGCTGATCGAAGAGGCGTTTCGCCACCAGTTCAGCTTCGAGCCGCCGGCGCCGATCGAATTCGACATGCAGCCAGTGGCGGACGATGGCCGTGCCGAGCGCTGGCAGGCGCTGGTGGGCTACCTGCGCGCGGAAACGCGGGTGCGGCGCGAAGGCGGCGGCGTGCCGGCGGTCGATGCCAGCATCGAGCGCATCGTGCTGTCGACGCTGCTGCTCGACCGCTTTGCCGCCGACGGCAATATGCTGCCGCGCCGCTTCGAAGCGGTGCTGCCTGACTACGTGCGTCATGCGATTGCCTATCTGCGTGCCAACCTGGACCAGCCGCTGACGCTGGAGCAGATCGCCGCGCATTGCGGCGTGTCGGCGCGCACGCTGCAGCTGGGTTTCCGCAAGAGCAAGGACACCACACCGATGGAGTACCTGCGGCTGCTGCGGCTGCATGGCGCGCGCGCCGACCTGCAGCGCGCACGGCCCGAGAAGGGCATGGTCGGCGCGATCGCGCTGCGGCACGGCTTTA
This sequence comes from Cupriavidus mimosae, assembly GCF_023952485.1. Lineage (NCBI taxonomy): Bacteria > Pseudomonadati > Pseudomonadota > Betaproteobacteria > Burkholderiales > Burkholderiaceae > Cupriavidus > Cupriavidus mimosae. The sequence continues at coordinate 123,735 of NZ_JALHRY010000012.1, forward strand.
GCCACCTGAGCCTGTTCTCGCGCGAGTACCGGCGCGAGTTCGGCGAGCTGCCGTCGCAGACCTTGCGCACGGCAGCGCTGCAGCGGGACTGACGCCAAGCCAGTCCCGCTGCCGCCAGGGCAGTCAGGCCGCGTGCGCCACCGGGAGGCACACCTTCAGCAGCGTCTGCAGCCGCAGCTTGTCGAGATGGCGGCCGATGAATACGAACTTGCTTTGCGCCGGTTCCGTACCCCACGCCTCGGCGGGGTGCAGGTCCATCAGCCGGTGCACCGCCTGCAGCACGTAGCGGCGCTCATCGCCCTCCACCGCGACGATACCCTTCATGCGGAACACATCGTCGCCCTGTGCGGCCAGCAGTGCCTTCAGGCCATGCTCGAGGCGCTGGCGGTCGAACGGCTGGTCGAACACCAGCGAAACCGAGGTCACCGACGGGTCGTGGCGGTGGCCGTGGCTGTCGTCATCGTGCGCGTGCTCGCAGTGCTCGTCGCATACGTGGTCGTGCTGCGCGTCGTGCCGATCGTGCGCGTGGCCGGCGTGCCCGTGAGCATCGTGGTCGTCGTGCACCTGCGCCTGGATCGTGCCCGGCGTGAATCCGCCGATGCCCAGGATCTTGCCCAGGTCCACCTGCGCGAAATTGGAACGCAGGATCTGCGCGCCCTCGTTCAGGCGATGGATGCGGGCTTCCAGCCGGTCGAGCTGCACGGCGTCGGCCAGGTCGGTCTTGTTGAGGATCACCCGGTCGGCGGCGACGATCTGGTCGACGGCCTGGTTGTCGAAGCCGGTCAGCTGGGGGTCGTCGAGATGGCTTTCGATATGCACCGCGTCGACCAGCGTCAGGATGCCGTCGAGCGTGACCTGCCTGGCGACTTCGTTATCCATGAAGAAGGTGGCCGCCACCGGGGTCGGGTCGGCCAGGCCGCTGGTCTCGACCAGGATATGGTCGAAGCGCTCGGGGCGCTCCAGCAGCTTCTGCAGGATGCGCACCAGGTCCGTGCGCACATCGACCACGCAGCAGATGCAGCCGTTGGTCATCTGGTAGATCTCCTCGTCCGAGGTCATCACCAGGTCGGAGTCGACGTCGACCTCGCCGAACTCGTTCTCGATCACGGCGATGCGGTGGCCGTGCTTCTGCGTCAGGATGTGGTTGAGCAGCGTCGTCTTGCCCGAGCCGAGGAAGCCGGTAAGGATGGTGACCGGGACGGGCGGCTGTTGTGCGACGGCAGGTGCGTTCATGTTGTCTCCTGATTAGGGTGCTGCGTTCCCCGCGAGCGCGAGGCGGAAGTTCTCTTCAAGCGGTGGCGACGCTGGGGCGCAGGCCCTGCCAGCGCGCCACCAGTCCGTCGTGCGGCACGTCGAACAAGTCCAGCACGCGCCCCACGGTGTGGTCGACGATGTCGTCCACCGATTGCGGATGCGCGTAAAAGGCCGGCACCGGCGGCAGCACGATGGCGCCCATCTCGGTCACCGTGGTCATGTTGCGCAGGTGCACCAGGTGGAAGGGGGTCTCGCGCGCCAGCAGCACCAGCCGGCGGCGCTCCTTGAGCATCACGTCGGCGGCGCGGGTGAGGAGGTTGTCGGCCAGCCCGGTGGCGATGGCCGCCAGCGTGCGCATGGAGCAGGGCGCCACCACCATGCCGTCGCAGCGGAACGAGCCGCTGGCGATGGTGGCGCCGATATCGCGCACGTTGTGCACCACGTCGGCCATGGCCTCGATCTGCGGGCGCTGCAGGCCCAGCTCATGATGCGCGGTCAGCAGGCCGGACGGCGAGCACACCAGGTGGGTCTCCCAGCCGTCCAGCGCCGCCAGCGCCTGCAGCATGCGCACGCCGTACACCGCGCCGCTGGCGCCGGTGATGGCGACCACCAGGCGTTGCTTGCGGCTCATGCGCGCCCGCCTTCCCGCGCCGCCTTCTCCGCCAGCGCCTGCAGCACCTGCTCGGGCTTGATCGGGTAGTGGCGGAAGCGCACGCCGATGGCATCGAACACCGCGTTGGCAATCGCCGGCCCGATCGCGACGATCGGGTCTTCGCCCACGCCCTTGGCGCCGAACGGGCCGCCGGGATCCGGCGCGGCTTCTAGGATCACGGTGCGGATCTCGGGCATATCCATCGCCAGCGGCATCTTGTAGTCGACGAAGTTGGCGTTGAGCGAGCGGCCGGTGCGCATGTCGATCTGGTAGTCCTCGTACAGCGTATGGCCGATGCCCTGCTGGATGCCGCCTTCGATCTGGCCCGCGGCCGCGACCGGGTGGATGACCTTGCCGACGTCGTGCACCGGCACTACCTGGCGCACGGTGATGAATCCGGTCTCGGTATCGACCGCGACTTCGACAAAATGCGCGGCGAACGAATAAGACTTGGTCGGGTGGTAGGTGGCAGTGCCCACCAGCTGCGCGGCAGGAATGCCCTTGCGCGGCATCACCGCCTCGCGCACCGTCAGCGTGGGGCCGTCGCGGTCGCGCACGGCGATGACGCCGTCGGCCAGCGTCAGGGCCTCGGGCTCGCACTCCATCAGCTTCGCGGCGCGCTCGAACAGCTGCCGCTTGATTTCGCCGGCCGCCATCTGCGCGGCCTTGCCGACCATGTAGGTGGTGTGGCTGGCAAAGGCGCCGATGTCCCAGGGCACCACGTCGGTGTCGCCGTGCACGACCGATACCGCCTCGAACGGCAACGTCAGTTCCTCGGCAACGATCTGCGCGAGCGCGGTATGCGCACCGGTGCCCAGCCCGGCCGCGCCGGTCAGCAGCACCACGGTGCCGTCCTCGTTCATCTTGATGATGGCGTTGCCCTGCTCCTTGATGCCCGGATAGGCGCTGCTGCCGTGCATCTCGCAACCGAGGCCCCAGCCGGTGCGGACCGGGCCGGTGGTGTCGCGCGGGCGGCGGCGCAGCGCGGGCCAGTCGAGCAGTGCCATGCCTTGCTCGATGCAGGCCTCCAGGCCGTGCCCGATCAGCGGATGGTTGGACGGCGCGATATCGCCTTCGCGCACGGCATTCCTGACCTTGAGTTCGGCCGGATCCATGCCCAGGTGCGCGGCGGCCTCGTCCATCTGCACGTCGAGCGCATAGTAGGTCTGCACCACGCCGTAGCCGCGGAAGGCGCCGGCAATGGGGCTGTTGGTGTAGACGCAGCGGCCTTCGAGCAGCACGTTGTCGCAGCGGTACAGCGATACCAGCGCGGCGGTGCCGACATTGGTCACGCCCGGGCCGTGCGAGCCGTAGGCGCCGGAATTGAACACCACCCTGGCCTGGCGCGCAGTGATGGTGCCGTCGTTGCGGAAGCCCTGCTTCAGCCAGATTTTTGCCGGATGTCGCGTGCGGCCGCCGAGGAAAGTTTCCTCGCGCGTGTATTCCATGCGCACCGGCCGGCGCGTCTCGCGCGCCAGCAGCGCGCACAGGAATTCATGCTGGAACAGGTCCTGCTTGGCGCCGAAGCCGCCGCCCATGTGGTCGACCAGCACGCGCACCTTGTGCAGCGGCAGCCCCAGCACCTCGGCCATGATGCCGCGCACCATGAAGGCGGTCTGGGTCGAGATCCACACCGTCAGGTTGCCGTTGCCGTCCCAGCTGCAGGTGAGCACGTTGGGCTCCATGTAGGCGGGGGTGGGTCGGCCGCCCTCGTAGACGCCTTCGAGGATGAAGTCGGCCTCGGCAAAGCCGGCCTCGACATCGCCGCGCCTGACGATCACCGGCGGCAGCACCAGGTTGCCGCCGGGCTCGCGCTCATGGATGCGCGGTGCGTCGGAGCGCTCCGCGTCTTCGGTGGTGAAGACCGCGGGCAGCGTGTCGTACTCGACCTCGATCAGCTCGAGCGCGCGCTCGGCGATCTCTTCGCTGACCGCCGCCACCGCGGCCACGCCCTCGCCCCAGTAGCGCACCTTGTCGTCCAGGATGTACTGGTCGCAGGTCACCGACGCCGAGCGCGGATGCGGCGAGCCGGCATGCAGCACGCGCGGCACGTCCTCGTGCGTCAGCACGGCCTTGACCCCCGGCAACGCCAGCGCGCGCGAGGCGTCGATGCGGCGGATGCGGGCGTGGGCGACACTGCTGCGCTTGATCTTGCCGTACAGCAGGCCGGGGAAGTGCATGTCGGCAACGTACTTGGCGTTGCCGGTGACCTTGTCGAGCAGGTCGGTGCGCTTGACGCTGTGTCCGATCACGGCGTGGCTCATCATGCCTCCTCGCTGGCGCGGGTACGGTGTACGCACCCGGCGGGGTCCATGGCCGCGGCGGTCTGCTCGATGGCCTCGATGATCTTGGTGTAGCCGGTGCAGCGGCAGATATTGCCGGCAATGGCAAAGCGGATCTCGTCGCGCGTGGGATGCGGGTTGTCGTCCAGCAGCGCCTTGGCCATCACCACGAAGCCCGGCGTGCAGAAGCCGCACTGCGCGGCGCCGCAGCGCATGAACTGCTCCTGCAGCGGATGCACGGTGTCGGGCGCGGGCTGCACGCCTTCGATGGTGGTGATGTGGCAGCCGTGCGCCTCGGGCGCCAGCACCAGGCAGCTGTTCATCGGCCGGCCGTCGATGATGACGGTGCACGAGCCGCATTCGCCCACGTCGCAGCCTTTCTTGGTGCCGGTCAGGCCGGCGTCGTGGCGCAGGGCGTCGAGCAGCGTGCTGTGCGGTGCCACCGCCAGTTCGCGCGGCTCGCCGTTGATAACGAGTTCGATCATTTTTCGCATGATGCTCCGCGCAAGGCGGCCTCCAGGGCTTGTTCGAGGGCGCGGCGGGTCAGCACGCTGACCATCTGCCGCCGATAGGCTTCGCTGGCGCGCACGTCGCTGATCGGACGTGCTTCATCCATGGCGGCGTGCGCGGCCTGCAGGATCAGGGCGTCGGTCACGCGCTGGCCGCGCAGCACGTGCTCGGCGCGCAGCGCGCGCACGGGCGTGGGGCCGACCGCCGCCAGCACGATGGCCGCATCGGCGCAGTGGCCGGCCTGCACCGTCAGCGAAACCGCCACGCCGACCGTGGCGAGCTCCATCTGCACGCGGCGGCCATGCTTCAGGTAGACCTTGCCGGTGTTGGCGCGAGGCGCCGGAACGGTGATGCGGGTAACGATCTCGTCCGGCGCGATGGCAGTCTTGCCGACGCCGGTGACAAAATCCTCGACACGCAGCTCGCGCGAGCCGGACATGCCGTACAGGTGCACCGAGGCGCCGTCGGCGACCAGCGGCGCGATCGAATCCGCCGACGGCGACGCGCGGCAGACATTGCCGACCACGGTGGCGCGATGGCGCACCTGGATCGAGGCGAAATCCGTCACCGCCTTTGCCAGGCCGGCGTAGTGGCGCTGCACGAAGCCGCAGGTCTCGACCGCGCGCGTGGTCACCAGCGCGCCGATGCGCAGGCCGTTGACCGGATCGAAGGTCAGTACGTCCATGCCCGGGATCTTCTTGATGTTGATGACCTGCTCGGGCTTGCGCACGGACTCCTTGATCTGCACCAGCAGATCGGTGCCGCCGGCCAGCACGCTGGCCTTGCCGCCGCACCGGTGCAGCATGGCCGAGGCTTCGGCCAGCGTCGATGGTTCGAAATACTCAAACGCTCTCATTGCTCCTCCTGGTCTGTGCCATCGGCGGCGGCTGCCGGTCCTGCCGAGGTCATGCGGGGCGCGCGCCGTCGAATCCATCATGGGCGGCCGGTCTTCATCGGTAAAGACCCGGAAACGGATTAATTGATCGTGTTACCCTCTGAATCAGACGCGCCAGCCGGACCCAGGCCACAGCAAGCGCGCACCCCGAACCTCCGGAGACAGACAACGTGCCCAACCTCAGCAACATGAACGTGTCGCTGCGCCAGCTGCGCGCGTTCATCGCCGTGGCGCAGGAGCGCCACTTCACCCGCGCGGCAGAAAAGCTGGACCTGTCGCAGTCGTCGGTCAGCGCGCTGATCCACGAGCTGGAGGCCAACCTCGGCCTGAAGCTGTTCGACCGGCACACGCGCCAGCTGCATATCACGCAGGCGGGCGCGGAACTGCTGCCCCTGGTGAAGAAGGCCGTGGCCGATATCGACAGCGTGATCGAGAACTCCAGCGAGCTGCGCACGCTGGGACGCGGGCGCGTGTCGATCGCGGCATCGTCGATCCAGGCGGCGCTGATGCTGCCGCGCGTGATCCGCGAGTTCTGCGTCAGCCATCCGGGCGTGAAGGTGGAGCTGCACGATGTGTCCGAGCATGAAGTGACCAGGATGGTCAGTTCGGGCGAGGTCGATTTCGGCATCGGCACCATCCCCGCGGGCCAGCCCGACCTGAGCGCTCACCGGTTGATGGACGATGCCTTCGTGATCGTGATGCCTGCGCACCATCCGCTGCGCCGGCGCAAGACGCTGCGCTGGGAGGATGTGGCCGGGCTGCCGGTGATCGGACCGCACAAGGGCAACCCGATCCGCGATTGCCTGGATACCGCGCTGGCCGCGCGCGGCATCACGCTGCAGCGGGTGCACGAGGTGTTCCTGCCGCTGACCATGGTCGGCATGGTCGACGCCGGGCTGGGCATCGCCGTGATGAGCGCGGCAGTCACGCGTCTTACCGGCGCGCTGGGGCTGGCCACGGTGATGCCGACCGATCCGGTGATCCACCGCGAGATCTCGCTGCTGGGGCACGCGGACCGGTCGCTGTCGCCGCCGGCGCAGGCCTTCCGCGACCTGCTGATGCGCTACCGCGCCAGGCTGGCCGAGGCCAGCTGACTGCCGGCCAACTCCGTCACGCCGGTTCCTTGGCCAGGCCGTGGGGCTGGGGGGCCGGCGAACGCGCATTGAACAGCAGGTTCAGCAGCACCGCGGCCAGCGTGCCCAGCAGGATGCCGTTCTGGCAGAACTTGGCCAGCAGCTCCGGCATCTGCGCGAAGAACTTGTCCGACACCAGCGGGATCATGCCCAGCGCCACGCTGACGGCGACGATGTAGGCGTTCTTCTTGTTGTCGACAAAGTCGACATGGCCGAGGATGCGCACGCCCGTGGCCGCTACCATGCCGAACATCACCAGCGCCGCGCCGCCCAGCACGTATTGCGGGATCGAGGCCGCGAAGAAGGCCAGCTTGGGCAGGCAGCCCAGCACGATCAGGATGCCGCCGGCGGTGGCGCAGACCCAGCGGCTGCGCACGCCGGTGACCTGCACCAGCCCCACGTTCTGCGCGTAGGAGGTGTAGGTGAAGGTGTTGAACACCGCCCCCACCAGCGCGCCGACACCGTCGGCACGCAGGCCGCGCGCTAGGTCTTCGGAATCGACCGGGCGCCCGACGATCTCGCCCAGCGCCAGGAACTGCCCCACGCCTTCGATCATGATCACGATCATGACCACGCACAGCGTGACCGAGGTCATGGCGTCGAAGGTCGGCCAGCCGAAGTGGAAGGGCGTGATGAACTCGACCCAGTGCGCGCCGTGCAGGCCGTCAAAGCTGACCTTGCCCAGCGCCAGCGCGATGCCGAAGCCCACCGCAATGCCGATCAGCACCGCCACATTGCACAGGAAGCCGCGCGCGAACGCCACCAGCGCCAGCACCGTGCACAGCACCGCGGTGGCGATGGCAATATTCACCGGCAGCCCGAAATTGGGATTGGGCACCGGGCCTGCCGCGGTATTGAGGGTGGGATTGCCGCCCGCCGCCCAGTTGATCCCCACCCGCATCAGCGAGATCCCGATCACCAGCACCACGGTGCCGGTCACCACCGGCGGGAACCAGCGCACCATCTTGCCGACATAGGGCGCGGCAAAGTAAGTGAAGACGCCCGCCACCATCACCGCGCCGAACACCGCCGGCAGCCCCAGCGACGGATTGGAGCCGGTGGCGATGATCGGCGCGATCGCGGTAAAGGTGACGCCCATCATCACCGGCAGGCGGATGCCGACCTTCCAGATGCCGATGCTCTGGATCATCGTCACCAGGCCGCAGCAGAACAGGTCGGCGGCGATCAGGAAGGCGATCTGGTCCTTGGGCAGCTTGAGGGCGCCGCCGATGATCATCGGCACCGCGATGGCGCCGGCATACATCACCAGCACATGCTGCAGGCCCAGGGCCAGCAGGCGCGGCGGGGGCAGGACCTCGTCGACGGGATGCACGGCGGCATTCCCTTGCGTAGGCAGGGTGGGGTTCATGCTGTCTCCTTTGGTCGGTATCACGCCGGTTGCGCATTGCGCTAACGTGTCGCCAAGGTGCCGGCGCTTCCTCTTGCGGGATGGTGCTGCCATCCTCTCGTGCGAAGCCCGCGCCTGTCCTGTCTTGTCAATCCAGCATGACAGCGGCGCAGGGAAGGTACAACGTTCGCGGCGGATTTATCGATCGGGTGAAACGATGAATCCGCCGTTTTCAGCGGGTTATCCCTGAGCCGCGCCTCACGGCACGTGGGATGCCGCACGCTCCAGCCGCGCCAGCAGCGCGGCCGCGCGCGCCATCGCGGCAGGATCGATGCGCGCGCGGATGCCGTCGAAGCCCGGCCCGCGCGTCGCATCCAGCCCCATGCGCGAGGTGGTGCCGACGCCGGACGCGGACGGATCGAGCGCACTGCCGGGCAGGCCGTCCACCACCACCACGTCCAGGTGCGGCTGCAGGTGCGTGGCCATGGCCCACAGCACTTCCTCGTCGCGGGTGATGTCGACGTCCTCGTCCACCGCCACCACCGTCTTCAGGTACGGGTCCCAGCCGAGCAGACCCAGCATCACCTGGCGGGCCTCGCCGGGGCGGCTCTGGCGCAGCGCCACGTAGGCGTGGAAATGGGTGCCGGAGCTGGGGTAGTGCACCGCGGTGACGCCGGGAAAGCGCTCGCGCAGCTTCTCCACCATCTCGGACTCGCGCGGGATCCGGCCCAGGTTCAGGTGCTCGGCCGAATTGCCGCCGACCACGTCGACCAGCCACGCGTCCGTGCGCCGCATCACGCTCTGCACGCGCAGCAGGTTGTTGGTCGAGCGGTCCGACGAGTAGCCGGTGAACTCGCCGAACGGGCCTTCGTCGACGCGGGCCTCGGGATCGATCACGCCTTCCAGCACGATCTCGGCATGCGCCGGCACCAGGATGCCGTGGCGCGGCGTGCGTACCACTTCCAGCGGCGCGCCGAACAGGCCGCCGGCCACATGGCGCTCGTCCACGCCGAACGGCAGCCGCGCGGCGCCGGCCAGCATGAACAGCGGATGCGCCCCGATCACCATTGCCACCGGCAACGGGCGGCCCAGCTCGGCCGCGCGCTGCTGCATGCGCCACAGGTGGCCGCGCGAATGCAGGCTGGTGGCGATCTCGGTGGGCGAATGCAGCATCGAGCGGTGGTAGCTGGCGTTGCCGATGCCGCTGTCGGGATCTTCCGCGATCAGGATGGCGTTGGTGATATAGGGGCCGCGGTCGGTGGCGAAATGCCGGATCGCCGGAATCGTGCGCAGGTCGATATGCTCGGTCTCGACATGGCCGGTGACGGCGCCGCTGTCCAGCACGCGCGGCGCCACCATGCGGCGGCTGCGGGCCTGGTATTCGGCATGGATGCCGGCGGCCGGCACGCCGCCAAGCATGCGCCCGACGCGTTCGCGCGAGGCAAACAGGTTGGTGGCCAGCGACGTGCCCAGGCCTTCGACATGGTCGAACAGCAGGGCCGGATGGCGGCCCTGCGCGGCCAGTGCCCACACCAGCGCGGTGGGGTCCTGGTCGTTGCCGACCGGCTCGCGGATATGCAGCACGTCGTCGGGAAAGGCCTCGCGGTAGGCGGCCAGGAACTGGTGGAAGTCCTGCGAGGTATCGTGGAAAGGCTGGCGCGCCGGCGTCGCGGTGGCGAAGGGCGCTGAGGGTGAGTTCATGGATCGGCTCCTGCGGTCAGGGTGGGCCAGGGCGAAGGCTGCCCCGGCGGCCGGGAATGTCCCGGCCGCCGTGCCGTGCCTGCCTGCCGAACAGCTAGCGACTACCGGGTGCTGGCGTAGGTATCCTTCAGCCGCGCCAGGGCCTCTTGCTGCGTCCTGGGCGGCGCGGTCGGCTCGATGCCGACCAGCCGGGCGATGTTGTTGCCCATGTAGTCCTCGAGCCCGTCCTCGTCCAGGTCCATGCCCTGCGGCGCGGGGCCGCACAGCATTTCCAGCTCGCGCAGCCACATGCCGGGCTCGTTGGGCGGCGTGTCGGTGCCGAACACGATCTTGTCGCGCGGCAGCTGGCGCGCGAACTCGACGATGCGCGACTGGAAGCACCAGCCCGATTCGCAATACACGTTGGGCGTGTCCATCGCCATCCAGAACGCCTCGAACGAATAGTTGCCGCCGGTCTGGATGCCGAAATGCCCGATGATGAAATTGACCATCGGGAATTCGCGGATGATCGGATAGAACATGGTCGGGATCGTGTACGGGCCGTCGCCGGTGTGGATCAGCACCACCACGTTGTACTTGGCGCAGACCTTCATCGCCGGGCGCAGCCAGTCGAGCGCGCGGTCGGGCCGGTAGCCGTGCATGTTGGCATGCAGCTTCAGCATCTTGAAGCCGTACTCCTTGACGTGGAATTCCAGCTCCAGCGCGCCTTCCTCCGGGCCCCAGCGCGGGTTGAAGGTGAAGTTGCCGATAAAGCGGTCAGGGTACTTCTGGCACAGTTCGGCGATATACGCCATGTAGTCGCGGATGCCTTCGCGGCCACGGCGGTTGCCGTCGCGGTAGCCGGTGTTGCCCGGCGGCGGCTGGATAAAGCCCATGTCGATGCGGCGCGGCTTGCCGTTGATCATGTAGGGGCCGTCCATCATCTTGAGCATGCGCTCGCCGTTGAAGGGCTCGCCGGTGTGGCGCCAGGCTTCGTCGACCAGGTTGGTCGGGTGCAGGTGGGTATCGATAATCATGTTCGGGTGCTCCGGAGTCCGTTGTCGTTGGCGCGGGTGCGGACCTTATGCGGCCAGGCGCGCTTTCGCTTCTTCCAGCGTGCGCGGCACCGGCGTCGGCTCGAGGCCGATCATCCGGGCGACGTTGTTGCCGAGGTAGTCCTCGAGCGTGTCTTCATCCAGGTTCAGGCCCTGGGGCGGCTCGAAGCACAGCACTTCCAGCAGCCGCAGCCACATGCCGGGCTCGTTCGGCGGGGTGTCGGACCCGAACAGGATCTTGTGCTTGGGCAGCACCTTGGCGAATTCGACGATGCGCGACTGCAGGCACCAGCCCGATTCGCAGTAGACGTTGGGCATGTCCATCGCCATCTGGAACGGCTCGAAGCAGTACACGCCGCCGGTCTGCACGCCGAAGTGGGCCATGATGAAGTTCACCGTCGGGAATTCCTTCATCATCGGCACCCATTCGGTGGGGATGCTGTAGGGGCCATCGCCGGTATGCAGCTTGACCAGCACGCCCAGCTCTGCGCATTTCTGCAGCGCCGGGCGCAGCCAGTCGAGCGCCCGGTCCGGCCGGTAGGCGTGCATGTTGGCCTGGAACTGGACCATCTTGAAGCCCAGCTTCTTCACGTAGTGCTCGATGGCGTTGACGCCGTTCTGCACGCCGCAGCGCGGGTTGTAGACGAAGCAGCCGATAAAGCGGTCGGGATACTTCTTCACCATCTCGACGGTATAGGCCATGTACGCGTCGATCGATTCGCTGCCGGACTTCACGCCGTCGGTATAGGTGTAGATGGTGTTGCCCTGCGGCGGCTGGATAAAGGCCTTGTCGATGCGGCGCGGCTTGCCGTTGATGGTGAATGGGCCGTCCATCATCTGGATCAGGCGCTCGCCGGTGAACGGGTCGCCGTCGTGGCGCCAGGCCAGGTCCACCAGGTTCGTCGGATAACAGCTGGTGTCGATGATCATGGGAGATCCCCTAACAATGACTAGGTTGGACACGCATGCGGCGGGCGCGCGCGAACAACGCCGCGGGGCCGGCCTTGCATGCTGCGATCGGGAGTCTTTGTCAGGGGAGCGTCTGGACCACTGCGCCACCGACGAAATACTCCGTCAGTGAGCAATCTCCAGTTGGACGTCGCGGCATTGCACCGCTGCTGTCCAATCGACCGCTTCTACCCACGCGCTCTTTATACATAGCGCCTCGGCATGGGTCAAGCGCATCATGTGTTGCGCCGCACGAACAGTGGGGCCGGCCTGTATTCCAGACCGGGCCGCGAATCCGCTACATTGCGGGGACCGCAGCGGCAGGCCCGGCCGCCGCGGCATATCGACAACAGGGCCGCTCGCTTCGAACGGGGTTCATCACAGGGAAGGGGGAAGAATATGCACGGCAACGATGCGAAGAAGGCCGCGGCGATGCTGTCGGTTGCGCTGAGCCTGGCACTGGGGGGCTGCGGTGGCGACGGCGGACAGACCGGGATGGTGTCGCCCACGGCCGCGGCCACGACGCGGTCCATCGCCGAAACTACCACCAGTGCCACCACGCGCTGGGCCCCCGCGCTTACCGACACCTGGCAGATCCAGCTGACCGGCAGGCTCAATACCAGCTATGCGGTGACCGCCTATGACTTCGACCTGTTCGATACGCCGCAGGCCACCATCGATGCGCTCAAGGCGCAGGGCCGGCGCGTGATCTGCTATTTCTCGGCGGGCAGTTCCGAGGACTGGCGTCCCGACTTCAACCAGTTCACCGAGGCGGACCAGGGCGCGCCGCTGTCGGGCTGGGCCGGCGAGCGCTGGCTGGATACGCGCTCGGCCAACGTGCGTCGCATCATGCAGGCGCGCATGGACCTGGCGGTCAGCAAGGGCTGCGATGCGGTCGATCCCGACAATGTCGATGGCTATACCAACAGCCCCGGCCTGCCGCTGACGGCCGAGACCCAGCTCGACTACAACCGCTTCCTGGCGGCGCAGGCGCATGCGCGCGGGCTGGCGGTGGGCTTGAAGAACGACGTGGGACAGGTGGCCGAGCTGGCCGCGAGCTTTGACTTCGCCATCAACGAACAGTGCTTCCAGTACCGCGAGTGCGGTGCCTATACCGCGTTCACGGGGCAGGGCAAGCCGGTGTTCCAGATCGAATACGCCGCCAAGTACCGGGACGCCGCCACGCGCGCCGGGCTGTGCGCCAAGGCCCAGGCGGCCAACCTGCGCACGCTGGTGCTGCCCAGGACGCTGAACGGGTCGTTCCGCTACGCCTGCGACGCCTGAGCGCGCGGGGCGATGCCGGCGGCGGGAGCGGCGCGTTCCAGCTCTCGCCAGGCCAGGTAGAGCCGCGTATCGAACTCGAGCTGGTGGTAGCGCGGCTCCATGTATTCGCAGAGCCGGTAGAAGGCCTTGTCGTGCTCGCTTTCCTTCAGGTGGGCAAGCTCGTGCACGACGATCATGCGCAGGAATTCAGGCGGCGCCTCCTTGAACAGCGAGGCGACGCGAATCTCTTTCTTGGCCTTGAGCTTGCCGCCCTGCACGCGCGAGATCGCGGTATGCAGGCCGAGCGCGCGCTGGGCGGAATCCAGGCGCGCATCGAATCCCACCTTGTGCAGCGGCGGCGCGCTGCGCAGGTATTCCTGCTTGAGGTCGGTGGTGTATTCGTACAGCGCGCGGTCGGTCTGCACGGTGTGGCGCCCCGGGTAGCGGCGGGCCAGATGGTCGCCGAGCCGGCCGGCGGCGACCAGCTCGCGCACCTGCTCCAGCACGCCGGGCGGATAGCCGCCCAGAAAGCGCATCGGGTCCTTGCCGGCGGGACGCCAGGTCTCGTTCACCACGGTGGCCGGCTCAGTGGTGGTGGTGATGGTGGTGCATCCAGCTGTTGTCCAGCGAATTGACGAAGGACTCGACCGCGTCCTTGTCGCCGGTGGCGTGGCGCATCATTTCGCCGCACTTGCAGAAACCCTGGTACGGGGTGATGTGCGAGCACGCCGACGTCTTCTGCAGGTACAGCGTGACGGGTTTGGTGCACTTCTTGCACTTGAACTTCAGGGTCAGGGCGGGTTTGCTCATGGCGATGGCTTGAAAAATCAGCGGAAAGACGAACCTGTGATTGTACCGGCGGAGGCCAAAGCTGGCCGGGCCAGGGCTGGACGCCCCGGCGTGCCTGATACACTCCGCCATTCCCGCACCTACTCCAGCATCATCACCAACACGCACCCATGGCACAGTACGTTTTCACCATGAACCGCGTGGGCAAGATCGTTCCGCCCAAGCGTCACATCCTGAAGGACATCTCGCTGTCGTTCTTCCCGGGCGCCAAGATCGGCGTGCTCGGCCTGAACGGCTCGGGCAAGTCCACGCTGCTCAAGATCATGGCCGGCCTCGACAAGGAAATCGAGGGCGAGGCCACGCCGATGCCGAACCTGAACATCGGCTACCTGCCGCAGGAGCCGCAGCTCAACCCCGAGCAGACCGTGCGCGAATCGGTGGAAGAGGCGCTGGGCGGCGTGTTCGAGGCGCGCAAGAAGCTAGATGAAATCTACGCCGCGTATGCCGAGCCGGACGCGGACTTCGACGCGCTCGCCGCCGACCAAGCCAAGTACGAAGCCATCCTGGCCGCCAGCGACGGCAACAACGTCGAACTGCAGCTGGAAATCGCCGCCGACGCGCTGCGCCTGCCGCCGTGGGACGCGAAGATCGAACACCTGTCCGGCGGCGAAAAGCGCCGCGTGGCGCTGTGCCGCCTGCTGCTGTCGCGCCCCGACATGCTGCTGCTCGACGAACCGACCAACCACCTGGACGCCGAATCGGTCGACTGGCTGGAGCAGTTCCTGACGCGCTTCCCCGGCACCGTGGTGGCCGTGACCCACGACCGCTACTTCCTCGACAACGCCGCCGAGTGGATCCTGGAACTGGACCGTGGCCACGGCATCCCCTGGAAGGGCAACTACAGCTCGTGGCTGGACCAGAAGGAAGCGCGCCTGAAGCAGGAAGAGGCCAGCGAATCGGCGCGCCAGAAGGCGCTGCACAAGGAACTGGAGTGGGTGCGCCAGAACCCCAAGGGCCGCCAGGCCAAGTCCAAGGCGCGCCTGGCCCGCTTCGATGAACTGAACAGCCAGGAATACCAGAAGCGCAACGAAACCCAGGAAATCTTCATCCCGGTGGGCGAGCGCCTGGGCAACGAAGTGATCGAGTTCGACAACGTCAGCAAGGGTTTCGGCGACCGCATGCTGATCGAAAACCTGAGCTTCAAGGTGCCGCCGGGCGCCATTGTCGGCATCATCGGCCCGAACGGCGCCGGCAAGTCGACCTTCTTCAAGATGCTCACCGGCAAGGAGCAGCCGGACAGCGGCGAGATCAAGATCGGGCCGACCGTGAAGATGGCCTTTGTCGACCAGAGCCGCGACGCGCTGGACGGCACCAAGACCGTGTTCGAGGAAATCTCCGGCGGCGCCGACGTGCTGACCGTGGGCCGCTACGAGACCCCGTCGCGCGCCTATATCGGCCGCTTCAACTTCAAGGGCGGCGACCAGCAGAAGCAGGTCGGCACGCTGTCGGGCGGCGAACGCGGCCGCCTGCACATGGCCAAGACGCTGATCGCCGGCGGCAACGTGCTGCTGCTGGACGAACCGTCCAACGACCTCGACGTGGAAACGCTGCGCGCGCTGGAAGACGCGCTGCTGGAGTTCGCCGGCTGCGTGATGGTGATCTCGCACGATCGCTGGTTCCTGGACCGGATCGCCACGCACATCCTGGCGTTCGAGGGCGACTCGCATGTCGAGTTCTTCCCGGGCAACTACCAGGAGTACGAGGCGGGCAAGAAGAAGCGCCTGGGTGAAGAAGGGGCCAAGCCTAAGCGGATCCGGTACAAGCCGATCGTGCGGTGAGGGACTGCTGAGCAAGCAAGAGAGCCAGGCCTGTGGGCCTGGTTTTTTTATGGTGCTGGCTGTATGCGCTGTCGAAAATTCTGAAACACGTCGCCAGACCTTTGGCATTAGTGTGATGCCGGATAGGTTTGGTGGATGCGAAAGTCAATCCACCTCTTCGTTCTAAAGCGGCTACCTGGACGTCACCGAAGGCGGCTGCCATTCGAGGTTCGACAGGATCGCGAGTACCCGTTTCCGGGGACGGTCGATTCGCCATTTTTCCTCTATCGGTCCGATGCCGAACTCAAGGCGCATCCGAGCTACAAGGGTGCCAAAGCCGGCAGCGCCGAAGCGGCAATACAGCTGATTGCCGACCTTGCACCGCCGCTGGTGACAAGGTTGCTCGACGAAGCCTTTCCACGTTCATGCATCTTCGTCGCGCCCCATGCGAAAGAAGCCGCAGGCGAGAATGCCATCCCGCAAGTGCTGGCAATGTATTTACACCATGTCCTGGACGGATCAGTCGATGAAACCATCGTGCAGACAACCAAGGTATTCCACACCGGCGCAGACCCAATGGAGCGGCTGAATCTGCGCGCTAGCTTTTCCGGATATGTCGTGCCAGATGGGCGTTATGTGCTGGTCGACGACGTTACTACAATGGGGGGCACGCTAGCCGAGCTTGCCAACTATATTCAATGTCACGGTGGCGGCGTGATCGCAGCAATCGTCCTCGTGTGCGCAGGGCGCTCTGGTAGACTGATGGCACCCGGCAGGGTAATTCGTGAACTGGAAAGGAGGTATGGCGATGAAATCCGCAAGATCTTCGGCATTGCCACCCACGCCCTCACCGCGGATGAAGCGGGATACCTCATCGGTTTCCGTACATCTGACGAGATCCGAAATCGCCGAGCTAAGGCGGAACAAGAAACGCATCTCCGACTTGGCGCGAAAGGCATTCAGCTCGATGAACCTGAAGGGCAAGTAAAGCGCAAGGGCCCCGACCGCCGGTAGCGATGAGCATGCAGAATCCGCGCTACAAACAAGAGCCTCGACTCACATGAGCGGGGTTTTTTACTGCGCCATGCCCGCGCAATGTCTTCGCCTTCTACGGCAGTTTCCTAATTACCCCCGCACCAACCTCACCCGCGTAATCTCCGACGGTGCCCCGAACCGCTTCGGCGGGCCCCAATATCCAGTACCACGGCTGATGTAGATCCACAGCGAGCCATGCCGCACCAGGCCCGCGGTGTAGGGCTGCTGCATCGGCACGAACAGGTTCCACGGCCAGAACTGGCCGCCGTGGGTATGTCCCGACAGCTGCAGGTCGAAACCCGCTTGCGCCGCCGCGGGCGCGGTGCGTGGCTGGTGGGCCAGCAGCACGCGTACGCCGGCATCGGCGGGGGCGCCGGCGATGGCGCGCTGCGGGTCGCTGCGGTGGCTTTCGTGGAAGCGGCCGGCGGAGTAGTCGGTCACGCCGCCCAGCACCAGCGCGTCGCCGTCATGGTGAAGCACCACGTGCTCGTTCATCAGCACGCGCACGCCCAGGCGGCGCAGCTCGTCGATCCACGGCTGTGCGCCGGAATAGTACTCGTGGTTGCCGGTGACGAAGTAAGTGCCATGGCGCGCCTGCAGCCGGGCCAGCGGCGCGGTGTGGGCCGACAGTTCGCGCACGGTGCCGTCGACCAGGTCGCCGGTGATGGCGACGGCGTCCGCTTGCAGGCTGTTGACGCGGTCGACGATGCGGTCGAGGTAAGGCCGCTTGATCGTGGGGCCGACATGGATGTCGCTGATCTGGGCGATGGTGAAGCCGTGCAGCGCATCCGGCAGGCCCTGCACCGGCACGTCGACCTCGACCACGCGCGCCAGGCGGCGCGCATTGACATAACCGGCCAGCGTGACCAGCAAGGCCAGCAGCGGCACTGCCACGGCGCTGCCGGCGGCCAGGCCGGGCGCGCGCCACCCCAGCAGTTGCCCCGCCAGCCAGGCGGCGGCGAGGGCCACGTCGCGTACCAGCGTCAGCACCAGCAGCGATGAGAAGAATCCCATGGCGAGCATGCCGACCCAGGACACCAGGTCCGACCAGGGCTGGCTGACGCGCCGCGCCAGCAGTCCGGCCGGCAGCAGTGCGCAGGATAGCGCCAGCCAGGCTACCCCCAGCGCCTTGACCGCCATCGGTACCGGCATCGCCGGCAGCAGGCGCAGCCCGATATAGCCGTGCAGCAGGGCCGTGACGAACGCAGCGGTCAGGATGGTGGTGCGTGGAGGCATGGGCGTGGGCCGGGGTGGAGTGCCAAGAGATGAGGCCGCGACGCACCGCTTCAAGGGCCGCGGCGGAGGGCGCAGGCGATGCAAGATGCGCACCCGCTGGGCCGGCGCCCGCCTCTGATCTGTCTTTTTTCTGGCGGATCCTGAATGTTTTCAATTCGGATTGTTCGGCTTGAAGGGCTAATTTAGATTCGCGCAATGGGCCGCCTGTTGTGCAGCATCCTGCCCGCGCGTGCCGGCAGCCGGCAGGCGGCGCCCTCCCGGAGAAACCCCATGTCGTTTCGGATAAACCAGACCAGCGCGCTGGTTGCGGCGGCCTGGCTGGCGCTGGCCCCGCTCGCCGCGCAGGCCGCCACGCCGGAGAAGTCGTCGGCGGTGGCCACGGCACCCCTGACCTGGCCGCGCAACTTTGATGCGGCCCCCGACCATATCGAGCTGTACCAGCCCCAGATCGAGACTTGGGACGGCAACCGCCTGTCCGGACGCGCCGCGGTGGCGGTGGGCGACAAGACGGGCGCGCCGACCTACGGCGTGGTCCATTTCTCTGCCACCGGCGATATCGACAAGCCCTCCGGGCTGGTGCAGCTGAGCCGCATCACGGTCGACAGCGTCGAAGTGCCGACGCAGCCCGACGCCGCCGACCGCGTGCGCCAGTCGCTGGTGTCGCGTCTGCCGGCCAACGGGCTGACGGTGCCGCTGGACCAGCTGCAGGCCAGCTACGCGGTGTCGCAGCAAATCGCGAAAGCCGGCCGCGTCGCGGTGCGCAATGACGCGCCGCAGATCCTGTTCGCCACCACGCCGACGCTGCTGGTGCTGGTCGATGGCGAGCCCGCCTGGCGTACCGTGCCGGGGACGTCGTACGAGCGCGCGCTGAACAGCCGCGCGCTGCTGCTGCGCGCGGCTGACGGCGAGCTATGGCTGAAGGCGGCCGGCTACTGGTATCGCTCGGAATCCGCCGGCGGCGCCTGGGAAGTGATGACGACCGTGCCCAAGGCGCTGGAGAGCGCGGCCGGCAAGGAGGCCGCCAGCATGAAGCCCGACACGATGCTGCCCGCCGACGGCAAGCGCCCCGCCCGCGCCCCGGCCATCCTCTTTGCCACCCAGCCGACCGAGCTGGTGGTGACCAGCGGCGCGCCGCAGATGGCGCCGGTCAGCGGCGTCAGCCTGCTGACCATGGCCAACGCCGACCACGCGGTCTTCGTCGATCCGGCCGCCAACCAGTATTACGTGCTGGTCTCGGGGCGCTGGTTCCGCGCGCCGATGCTGACCGGGCCGTGGCAGTACGTGCCGGGCAGCCGGCTGCCGCCCGACTTTGCCCGCATCCCGCCCACCGATCCCAAGGCCAATGTGCTGGTCTCCGTGCCCGGCACGCCGCAGGCGCGCGAGGCCGAGATCGCCGCCACCATCCCGCAGACCGCCACGGTGTCGCGCAGCAAGGCCAGCCTGACCGTGGCGTATGACGGCGCGCCGCGTTTCGTGCCGATCACCAGCACTTCGCTCAGCTACGCGATCAATACCGGCACGCCGGTGATCGAGGTCGATGGCAGCCACTACTACGCGGTGGCCAACGGCGTCTGGTTCACGGCGCCGGCGCCCGCCGGCCCGTGGCAGGTGGCCACCGAGGTGCCGTCGGCGATCTATACCATCCCGCCGACCTCGCCGGTGTACTACGTGACCTACGTGCGTATCTATGCCGTCACGCCGCAGACCGTGGTGGTGGGCTACACGCCCGGCTACATGGGGGTGGTGGTGAGTGCCGACGGCACCGTGGTCTACGGCACGGGCTATGTCTATCCCCCCTACGTGGGCGCGGTCTACTACGGCTATCCGGTTACCTATGGCTACGGCGCCGGCTTCGGCATCGGCCTGGCCGAGGGCTTTGCCTTCGGCTTCGCCGCGGGCGCGTTCTGGGGCGCGGCCGCGCCGTACTGGGGCCCATACTGGTGGGGCGGCCCGTACAACTGGAACTACGTCAACGTGAACCAGGCCAACTTCTACGGGCGCTGGGGCCAGGGTACGGTGACGCACGCGCAGGGCTGGAACGCCTGGACCGGCACGGAGTGGCGCGGCACCGCCGGCGCGGGCTACAACCCCGCCACCGGCGCGCGCTACCAGGGCAGCCGCGGAGCGGCGTTCAATCCGTATTCCGGCAACTATGCGGCGGGACGCCAGGGCTCGTTCGCCAACCCGTCGAGCGGGCGCGAAGGCGCCGCGCGCGGCGGCGTGGCCGGCAACACCTACACCGGCGACTATGCGGCGGGGCGGCAGGCGGCGGGCTATGACGCCCAGACCGGCCGCGTCGGCGCCGCCGAGGCTGGTATCGCCGGCAACACCCAGACCGGCCAGCATGCGGCGGGCAGCCGCGGTTTTGTGGCCAACCCGGACAAGAACAACGCGGTGGTGTGGAACAACGGCAATGTATATGCCGGCCACGACGGCTCCGTGTACCAGCACACCGACAACGGCTGGCAGAAGCACACCCCCGGCGGCTGGGAACCGGTACAGGCCGGCAACGATGTCACCGGCCGGCTGGACCAGCAGCGCCAGGCCCGTGAAGTGGGGCAGCAGCGCTTCAGCGGCATGGCGCAGCAGTGGCAGGGCGCGGGCCGGCTTGGCGGCGGCGGATTCCGCGGCGGAGGCCGGTTCCATGGCGGCTTCCGCCGCTGAGGCGGACTGCCCCTGCGACCCGGCCGCGGCCGTCGAAATGACTAAACACGGGCACAAGAAAGATTGAATAGGCGCGTCCATGAGCGCGCCTTAACCTGCCTGAACAGGCACCGGATCGGGTGGCAGGCGCACTACGTCCGGCATCGGGGGCAGCCATGGTTGCTGACGGAGGAGGTCACGTGAGGACAATGCTCAACGGGTGCGGCGCGGCGGGCCTGCTGGCCCTGTTGCTGGTGGCGGGCTGCGGCAAGGAAAAGCCGGCGGCGGTGGCGCCACCGGCAGCCGAGGTGGGCGTCATCACCGTGGCGCTGCGCGACGTGCCGCTCATCTATGACTTCGTCGGCCAGACCCAGAGTTCGCAGCAGGTGGAGATACGCGCGCGCGTCAATGGCTTTCTGGAGAAGCGGGTCTATACGGAAGGCGCCCTGGTCAAGGCGGGCGAGACCCTGTTCCTGATGGATCCCAAGCCGTTCGAGGCCACGCTGAAGGCGGCCGACGCCGAACTGGCGCAGCAGCAGGCGCGGCTGAACACCGCCCGTGCCGACCTGAACCGCGTGCGCCCGCTGGCGGCGCGCAATGCCCTCAGCCAGCGCGACCTGGATGACGCCACTGGCAAGGAGCAGGAGGCCGCGGCCGCGGTGGAGCAGGCGCGCGCCAATGTGATCAATGCCAAACTGAACCTGAGCTACACCACGATCAAGTCGCCGGTGGCGGGCTTGTCGAGCTTCGCCAAGCGGCAGGTGGGCTCCTATATCGATACCACCAACAGCCTGCTGACTTATGTCGCCAAGCTGGACCCGATGTGGGTCAACTTCAGCCTGTCGGAGAACGAGGTCCTGTCGATCCGCTCATCGGAGAAATCCGGCGCCATCAAGTACCCGGCGCAGGAAGCCTTCGACATCGTCATCGTGCTGGCCGACGGATCGGAGTTTCCGCACCACGGCAGGATTGCCTTTGCCGACGCTTCGTTCAGCCAGGAAACCGGCACCTACCTGGTCCGCGCCGAGGTCGCCAACCCACAGGGCACGCTCAGGCCCGGCCAGTTCGTGCGGGTCAAGGTGCACGGCGCGATGCGCACCCAAGCCATTGCCGTGCCGCAGGAAGCGATCGTGCAAGGCCCGCGCGGCCAGACGGTGTGGGTCATCAGCCCGGACAACAAGGCGCAGCAGCGCGTGGTGGACGTAGGCGAATGGACCGGCAGCAACTGGGTGGTGCGCTCGGGCCTGAAGGCCGGTGAGCGCGTGGCCGTGAGCGGGATCCTGCGCCTGATGCCGGATGCGCCGGTCAAGGCCGTGCCGGTGGCTCAGGCGGCCGCGCATGGCCCGGCCAGCGGCGCAGAGGCAGTTGCGGCGCCGGCCGCCTCCGGCGCCGCCGCGCCGAGGGCAGCCGGCACCACCGGGGGCAAGCCATGAAGCTTGCCCATTTCTTTATCGACCGGCCGATCTTCGCATCGGTACTGTCCATCATCATCACGGTGGGCGGGCTGGTGGCGCTGACCAAGCTGCCGATCGCCCAGTTCCCGGATATCACGCCCCCGTCCATCACGGTCACGACCCGATACCCCGGGGCCAGTGCCGAGGTGGTGGCGCAGAACGTGGCCGCGCCGATCGAGCAGCAGGTCAACGGCGCCGACCGCATGATGTACATGAACTCGACCAGTTCATCGACCGGCGACCTGACGCTGACCACCTATTTCGAGATCGGCACCGACCCCGAGCTCGCGCAGGTGGACGTGCAGAACCGCGTCAACCTGGCGCTGCCGACGCTGCCCGATGCGGTGACGGCGCAGGGCGTCTCGGTGCAGAAGCGGTCGTCGGCGTTCATGATGGTGATTGCCATCTATTCACCCGACAACAGCTACAACCAGACCTTCGTCGGCAACTACGCCAACATCTACGTGCTGGATGCGCTCAAGCGCATTCCCGGCGCCAACCAGTCGTCGATCTTTGGCAGCCCGGACTACGCCATGCGCATCTGGCTGCGGCCGGACCGGATGGCGTCGCTGGGCATCACCACCGAGGACGTCAAGAACGCGGTCGCCAACCAGAACCAGCAGTTCTCCGCGGGGCGCATCGGCCAGTCGCCGACCACCGGGCCGGTGCAGCAGACCTTCCCGATCGCCACCAAGGGCCGCATGACCGAGCCGGCCGAGTTCGACAACATGATCCTGCGCGCTCAGTCCGGCGACGCCGCGCTGGTGCGCCTGAAGGACATCGGCCGCGCCGAGCTCGGGTCCAAGGACTACTCGCTGCGCAGCCGCTACAACGGCAAGACCGCCACCCTGCTGGCGGTGTACCAGCAGCCGGGGGCCAATGCGCTGGATGTGGCCAAGCAGGTGAAGTCCACGCTGGCGGAGCTGAAGAAGAGCTTCCCGCCGGGGTTGGAGTACGAGGTTGCGCTCGACACCACCGAGTTCGTGCAGGAGTCGATCGACGAGGTGGTGCACACGCTGCGCGACGCGGTGATCCTGGTGATCCTGGTGGTGTTCCTGTTCCTGCAGAGCCTGCGCGCCACGCTGGTGCCGATCCTGGCCGTGCCCGTGTCGATCATCGGCGCCTTCGTCGGCATGAGCGCGTTCGGCTTCTCGGTCAACATGCTGACCTTGTTCGGCATGGTGCTTGCCATCGGCATCGTGGTCGACGACGCGATCGTGGTGATCGAGAACGTCGAGCGCAACATGACCGAGTTCAACCTGCCGCCCAAGGAGGCGGCCAAGAAGGCGATGGACGAGGTCAGCGGCCCGGTGGTCGCGATCGTGCTGGTGCTGCTGGCGGTGTTCATCCCGGTGGCGTTCCTGTCGGGCATCACCGGGCAGCTGTACAAGCAGTTCGCCATCACCATCGCGGTGTCGGTGGTGCTATCCGGCGTGGTCGCGCTGACGCTGTCGCCGGCGATGGCGGCGATCCTGCTCAAGCCCGGCCAGCACAAGAAGAACCGCTTCTTCACCTGGTTCAACAATTCCTTCGACCGCCTCGTGGCCGGCTATGACAAGTCGCTGCAGATCGTGATCCGGCGCACCGTGATGTCGATCGCCATCATCCTGGCGATGGTGGCGGTCAGCGTGGTCATGTTCATGCGCATCCCGACCTCGTTCCTGCCGGTGGAGGATCAGGGCTACTTGTTCGGCGCGGTGGTGATGCCGGACGCCGCCAGCCTGGACCGGACCCAGACCTTGTCTGGCCGCGCGGAGACTTGGTTCGCCAAGCAGCCCGGCGTCTCGTCGGTGGCGTCGGTCGATGGCTACAGCCTGATCGATTCCCAGAACAAGGCCAATGCCGGCACGCTGTTCGTCACGCTCAAGGGCTTCCATGAGCGGGGTGCCGGCCAGACGGCGATGGAACTGATGCAGAAGGCCCGCCAGGAGTTCTCCCGCTACCAGGACGGCGTCGTGATCCCGCTGAATCCACCGTCGATCCCGGGCCTGGGCACCACCGGCGGCTTCGAGTTCTGGCTGCAGAGCACGGCAGACGGGACTTACCAGCAGCTCGAGCAGAAGGTCCATGAGTTCATCGCCAAGGCCCGCCATCGGCCGGAACTGAGCGGCGTGAACTCAACCATCAATTCGCGCTCGCGCCAGTTCCTGGTCGAAGTCGACCGGGAGCGCTCCGAAACCCAGGGCGTGCCGGTCGAGAACGTCTATTCGGCGCTGCAGACCATGTTCGGCTCGCTCTACGTGAGCCAGTTCCCGAAGAACAGCCGCTTGTTCCAGGTGATCCTGCAGGCCGAGCCGGAGTTTCGCTCGCGGCCGGAAGACCTCGACAAGGTCTACGTGCGCAACCACAACGGCGATATGGTGCCGATCAAGGCGGTGACCACCACCAAGTATGTGCCGGGCGCGGACATCGTCACGCGCTTCAACAATTTCCCGGCCGCCAAGGTCATGGGCGATTCCGCGCCCGGCTACAGTTCCGGCGAAGCCATCAAGGCCATGGAGGAGGTAGCGCAGGAGGTGCTGGGGCCGGGCTACGCCTACGCCTGGAGCGGCCAGGCCTACGAAGAAAAGACCGCCGGCTCCACCGCAGTCTACGTCTTCGCCTTTGCCTTGCTGATGGTGTTCCTGATCCTGGCGGCGCAGTACGAGAAGTGGTCGCTGCCGCTCGGCGTGCTGCTGGCCGTGCCGTTCGCACTGTTCGGCGCGCTGCTGGGCATCCTGATGCGCGGCATGGAGAACGACGTCTACTTCCAGATCGGCCTGACGGTGCTGATTGCGCTGGCGGCGAAGAACGCGATCCTGATCTTCGAGTTCGCGGTGGAAATGCGCGAGAAGGAAGGGCTGAGCGCGTATGACGCGGCCATCCACGCGTCCAAGCTGCGGCTGCGGCCGATCATCATGACCTCGCTGGCCTTTATCCTGGGCTGCGTGCCGCTGGCCATTGCCAGCGGCGCCTCGGCGGCGAGCCGGCAGTCGCTCGGCACCGGCGTGATCGGCGGCATGCTCGGGGCGACGGTGATCGCGCTGTTCTTTATCCCGATGTTCTTCTGGGGGCTGGAGCGCCTGTCAGAACGCAAGCCCAAGGCGGCAGCCAGGGCCGGCGATTCGCCGCAGCCGCCCGCCACGCCGCCGGCCGGAGAAACGCTATGAGTGCACGTGCGTGGATGCTGGCGGCCTGCGCGGTGGCAACGCTTGGCGGCTGCGCGATCGGCCCCAACTACCAGCGCCCGCAGACCCCGGACGTGGCGCAGTACCGCCTCGACACCGGCGCGCTGGCGATTGCCGCCGACAGCGACTGGTGGAACCAGTTCAACGATCCGGCGCTGAATGCGCTGGTCGATGCCGCGCTGGCCGGCAACTACGACGTGCGCATCGCCGCGGCGCGGATCGATGAGTTCCGTGGCCAGCTGATGGTGGCGCGCTCGGGCTTCTTCCCGCAGTTGAACCTGTCCGCGGCCGCCGCGCGCCAGAGCATCGGCAGGCTGAGCGGCACGCAGTTCGCCTCGGGCACCGTCACCGGCAATTCCTACCAGCTTCTCGCCAACGCCAGCTGGGAGCTCGACCTGTGGGGCCGCATCCGCCGCCAGGCCGAAGCGGCCGAGGCCAGCCTGTGGAATGCCGAGTACGCGCGACGCGGCGTGGTGCTGTCGCTGGCCGCTTCCGTGGTGCAGGGGTATGCCACGCTGCGCGGGCTCGATGCGCAGCTCGACGTCGCGCAGCAGACGCTGGCGTCGCGCGCAAGCGGGCTGGATATCTTCCGCCAGCGCTATGAAGGCGGTGTGATCTCGCAACTCGAACTGGCCCAGGCGGAGAACGACTACTACGTGGCCGAGGGCTCGATCCCGCCGCTGCGTACTGCGATCGCGCAGACGGAAAACGCATTGTCGGTGCTGCTGGGCCGGCCGCCGGGCCCGATCGAGCGCGGCAAGCCCATCGGCGAACTGCAGGCGCCGCCAGTCGGTGCCGACCTGCCGGCGGCCTTGCTGTCGCGCCGGCCGGATGTGCTGCAGGCCGAGCAGACCGCTATCGCCGCCAATGCGCAACTGGGCGCGGCGCAGGCGCTTTATCTGCCGGCGGTCAACCTGAGCGGCCTGTTCGGCGCCGTGGCGGCGTCGCCCGCCGCGCTGTGGGATAGCGCGTCGCGGGTGTGGGCCTTCGGCGCGGGGCTGACCCAGCCAATCTTCCAGGGCGGCGCCATCCGCGGGCAGGTGCAGAGCGCGTCCGCGCAGCGCGAGCAGGCCATGCTCGCTTACCAGGGCACGGTATTGGCGGCGCTGGCGGATGTGAACAGCGCGCTGGCCAACGGCGTCGAAACCCGCACGCGGCTGGGCAGCCTGCGCCGGCAGGAACAGAGCCTGTTCATCTATGCCGACCAGGCCTTTGCCCGGTATGAGGGCGGCTATTCCAGCTACCTGGAGGTCACCAATGCGCGCGAGAAGCTGTTCGACGCCCAACTGGCGGCGATCCAGGGACAGGTGGACGTGCTGACCGGCACCGCGGCGCTGTACAAGTCGCTGGGCGGTGGCTGGCCGGCGGTGCCGGAACCGGTCCGGGGCGCGGGCATGCAGGGCGATGCGCCGGTGCTAACGCGCTGACCATTCGCCCTGCCGCACGCCCAGCGCCGTCACCACGCCATACGCCGTGATTCCCAGCGCCACCCCAAGGAAGTGCCCGTCCAACCCCATCCCGAACACATTGGCCAATAACCAGCCGCCACCCGCGGCCAGCGCGATCCGGCACAGCCCGGCCGCCACCGGCCAGCGCATCCGGCCCGCGCCCATCGAGGCGAAGTACAGCGCCATGCCCAAGCCGAAGCCGCCGAATGCCGGCCCCACCCATGACAGCGCACGCGCGGCGATGGCGATCACTTCCTGGTCATGGGTGAACAGGCTGGCAAAGCGCACCGGCGCCATGCCGACGGCGGCGCCCGCGGTGCCGGCGATGGCCAGCGCCAGCAGTGCGCCCACCCAGGCCGTGCGCCGCGCCGTATGCCAGTCGCCGGCGCCCACGGCGCGGCCGACCAGCGCCGTCAGCGCCGAGCCCACGCCGAAGGCCAGCGGAATCATCAGGAATTCCAGCCGCGCCGAGATGCCGTAGGCCGCCACTGCGGCGGTGCCATGGTGGCGCAGCTGCGCGGTGACCAGGATGGTGGTCAGGTTGGCGACCGAGGCCAGTGCGCACGCCACCAGCCCCACCGACAGGATGCGCGCGAACAGCGGCCACGACAGCCGCACCCGCAGCACCGGCACGAAGCCCGCGCCGCCGCGCGCGACCACGATCGCCATCGCCAGCGCCGCGCCCCACGACACCGCCGCCAGCGCCGCGCCGATGCCGGCCAGGCCCATGCCGGCGGGCTCCGCCAGCAGCCACGACAGCGCCGGGAACGCGATCCACATCAGCGCCAGCACGCGCGCCGCCAGTGCATGGCGGCCGCCGCCGCGCAGCACCGACGCCAGCGTGTTGGCCAGCCAGGCCGGGATCGCGCCGGCGCCGAACAGCCAGATCGCATAAGTGGCGGCCGCTTCGGCGGCGGTAGCGCCGGCCACCGCGCCCAGCACCGCGCGCGGGAACCCGGCCAGCGCCACGGCAAACGCCAGCCCCGCGATCACGGCGATCCACAGCGCATGCATCACCAGCGCCGAGGCATCGTCACGCTTGTTGGCGCCCAGCGCGCGCGCGATGGCCGCGACCACGCCGCCGCCCATGGCCCCGGCCGACATCTGCTGCAGCAGCAGCGCAAACGGCAGCACCACGGCCCAGCCGGCCAGCGCCGCGGTGCCCTGGCGCGCCGCCAGCCAGGTTTCGATCAGCTGTGCCACCGCCTGCAGCAGGGCAATCAGCGCGGTGGGCCCGGCCAGCTTGCCGATGCGGCGGGCGATTTCCGTGGCCGGCACCGCATCGGCGGGGAGCGTGCCGGCGGGCAATGCGCGCGTGTCAGTCATGGCCGGTCTCCTGCCCGCCCGCCGCGACCGCGGCGGCCCCGGCGTCGCCGAAGCGTTGGCGCAGGAAGCGGCCCGCGCCCGGGCCCGGCAACACACGCACGTCGTCCAGCGTGATCGCGCTGCCATCGGCGCGGGTCAATGCCGGCTCGGCAATCTCGGTGCCGGTGCGGCGGTCCTGCAGCAGCGTCAGCGGTCCCTTGTCGTCGGTCATCCAGCGGTCGGCCCAGGCTTTTAGCGCCACGTAGGCGGGGAAGAAGTCGCGGCCCTTGTCGGTCAGCTGGTAGACATGGCGCGCGCCGCCCTCGGGCATGATGCGCGCCAGCAGCCCGTGCGCCACCAGCGTCTTCAGGCGCGCGCTCAGGATATTGGGGGCGATGCCCAGGTTGCGCTCGAACTCGTCGAAGCGGGTGCTGCCGTAGAAGGCCTCGCGCAGCACGAGGATGGCCCAGCGTTCGCCCAGTACGGCCATCGAGCGGGCCACGGGACAGGGCATCGCGGTGAAATCGGTAGGGGGCATGGGTCTCCGCCGTTGTGTGCTGCTTGCTTTCAGTTTGCAAGCTGGCTGCAGCATAGCTTGCAAATCGAAAGTTTGCAGGCGCGGCCCTTCCTGACCTGGCAAAAGCGTGCGTTCACCGGCCGGCGGTGCCGGCTACTTCACCGCGTCGCGAAAAACCTCGAGCTTCTCCAGTGCCTCGCGCAGGAAGCCGATCAGCGCGCGCGTGGCCATCGACGGATGCAGGTTGGGCGTGGTGATGATGAACAGCTTGTTGCCCAGCCCCTCCGGGCGCCAGTCCGGCAGTACCGGCACCAGGTGGCCGCCCGCACCTCTTCCCAGCCGATATAGACCGGCAGCATGCCGATGCCATGGCCTTCACGCACGGCGCGCGCCAGGAACAGAAAGTGTTCGGACTGCAGCGTGGGCGTCAGTGCCACGTCCACGCGCTGGCCGTCGCGGTACAGCGACAGCGGGAACTGTCGCGGTGGGAACGGCGGGCACAGGAAGCTGCAGCCGGCCAGATCCGGCGGCACGCGCACCGGCGCAATGCTGGCGAGATACTGCGGCGATGCATACAGTTGCCAGCGGATATCGCAGATCTCTCGCGCCACGTGGTCCAGCGGGGGCGTCGAGGTGACCTTCAGCGCCACGTCGATCTCGGCCGCGATCAGGTCGTTGACGCGATTGGCAAAGAACACTCGCAGCGTGATGCCGGGATGCTTTTGCGCGAACTGCAGCAGCAGCGGCGCGATATAGGCGTCACCCAGCCCGGTAGGCACGCTTACGCGCACATGGCCGCGCAGGGTCTTGCCCAGGCTGTCGATTTCGGCCTGCGCCGAGGCCACTTCCTGCAGGATGCGCACGCCGTGCTGGTACAGCGCATGGCCGGGCTCGGTCAGCTCGAGCCGGCGCGTGGTCCGGCGCAGCAACTGCGCGCCTGCCTGGTGTTCCAGCTCGCGCAGTTGGCGGCTGACCTGCGACCGCGTGACGCCGCGCCGGCGCCCGGCTTCGGCAAGGTTGCCGGCATCGACGATGTCGACGAAGGCCTGGATCAGGTTGAGGTCCATCGGGATTGTCTGCAGCATTGTCACGTCTGGCGCAACATTGTGATTCCACCCGGCCTGATTGTCGATGCGTGGCTACGCCGATACAGTGGTCGGCTGACAAAACCCAAGCTTGGAGACAGCGGATGGCCACGGACCTTTGGTATCAAGACATGCACCGCAGCGGCGAGGATTTGCTGGCGCGCGGCGCCCGCCTGGCCGGCGGCCTGCGCGCGCTCGGCGTGCAGGAGGGCGAGGTGATCGCGGTACTGCTGCGCAACGACCCGGTGTACGCCGACGTGGTCCATGCCTGCCGCATCGCCGGCTGCTACTACTGTCCCATCAACTGGCACTTCACCGCGGACGAAGTCCGCTTCCTGCTGAGCGACAGCGGCGCCAGGGTGCTGCTGGTGCAGGACGACCTGCTGCCCGCGGTGCGCGACGCGGTCCCGGCCGGCATGCCGGTGCTGTCGGTGGGCGGTCCTGCCGCGGGCGCGACTGAATATGAAGCGTGGCTCGCGCAGCAGCCCGCCTATGACGGCCCGCGCGTGGCGCCGCGCGGCCATATGGCATATACGTCGGGCACCACCGGCCGGCCCAAGGGCGTGCTGCGCCAGGCGCTGCCGCTGGACGGGCTCGAGGAACAGCTGGAGCGCATGCGTTCGGTGGTGCGGCAGACTTACGGGCTGGAGCCGGGCTGCCGCGCGCTGATGTCGGCGCCGCTGTACCACAGTGCGCCGGGCTCGTTTATCCAGAACGCGCTGCAGATGGCCGAGCGCCTGGTGCTGACGCCGCGCTTCGACGCCGAGCAGGTGCTGGCGCTGGTGGAGCAGCACCGCATCGACGTGCTCTACCTGGTGCCGATCATGTATGTGCGCCTGCTCAAGCTGCCGCCCGAGGTGCGCGCCAGATACGACCTGTCCTCCATCCGCTTCGTCGCCTCGACCGGGTCGCCGTGCGCGCCCGAGGTCAAGCGCGCGATGCTGGAGTGGCTGGGTCCGGTGATCCATGAAACCTACGCCTCCAGCGAAGCCGGCATGATCACCGTGGCCACCCCGGCCGACGCCGCCGCGCGCCCGGGCACCGCCGGCAGGCCGGTCGACGACGCGCAGCTGCGCATCCTCGACGAACAAGGCCGCCAGTGCGCGCCGGGCGAAATCGGCCTGGTCTACGTGCGCCAGCCCGCTTACCCTGACTTCACCTACCGCAACAATGAGGCCGCGCGCGCCGCCATCGACCGCGACGGGCTGGTGACGCTGGGCGACATGGGCTATGTCGACGCCGACGGCTACCTGTTCATCTGCGACCGCGCCTCTGACATGGTGATTTCCGGCGGCGTCAACATCTATCCGGCGGAGATCGAGCATGAGCTGGTGCGCTACCCCGGCGTGGCCGACTGCGTGGTGTTCGGCATTCCCGACGCGGAATACGGCGAGCGCCTGCTGGCCATGGTGCAGCCCATGCCGGGCGCCGAGATCCGCGAGGCCGAGGTGATCGACTGGCTGCGCGAGCGGCTGTCCGGCTTCAAGGTGCCGCGCAGCATCGTGGTCGAGGCGCAATTGCCGCGCGATGAAACCGGCAAGCTGGCCAAGCGCCGGCTGCGCGACCGATACTGGGAAGGCCGCCAGCGCCGCGTCTGAGTGCACCGGCGGGACTGCACGAAGCACAAGCCGATAACGACAGGAGGAGACGAGATGCGGAACAAACCGACCAAGACCACCGGACGCAAGCCACGGCGCGCCTGGCTCGCCACGATCGCGGCCGGCGCAGGATTTGCCCTGGCAATCTGGAGCGGCGCCGCGCAGGCGGCCTATCCCGACCGCCCGCTCAAGCTGGTGGTGCCCTACACGCCGGGCGGCTCGACCGACCAGTTCGGCCGCGCGCTGGCCGATGGCATGTCGCGCCAGCTCGGCCAGACCGTGGTGGTGGAAAACCGCCCCGGCGCGGCCACCATGATCGGCACCACCAGCGTGGCGCGCGCGCCGGCCGACGGCTACACCATGGTGCTGGCGACCAATGGCAGCATGGTGCTCAACCCGATGCTGTACAAGAAGATCCAGTACGATCCGCCCAAGGATTTCCGCATCTTCAGCATTGGCGCCGAGGCGCCGCTGGTAGTGGTCACCAACACCCGCGTGCCGGCCGGCAATATCCGCGAGTTCGCGGCCTACGCCAAGGCCGAGGGCGGCAAGCTCAACTACGCCTCGGTGGGCCTGGGCAACGCGCTGCAGCTGGCCACCGAGATGCTCAAGACCGAACTGGGCATCGGCGTCACGCACGTGCCCTACAACGGCAGCGCGCCTGCGCTGGCGGCGCTGCTGGCCAACGACGTGCAGCTGATGGTCGATGTGGTCAGCACCTCGCTGCCGCATATCAAGGCGGGCAAGCTCAAGGCGCTTGCGGTCACCGGGCGCAGCCGGCTCGAGGTGCTGCCGAACGTGCCGACCGTGGCCGAGAGCGGCTATCCCAACTTCCAGGCCGCGACCTGGTTCGGCCTGGCCGTGCCCGCGCAGACGCCGCCCGAAGCGGTGGCCAGGCTGCAGGCCGCCGCCGACCACGTGCTGAAGGACCCGCAGTTCCGCGCCACTTTCAGCGCCCTCGGGCTGCTGGTGCAGCCACCGCGCACGCAGGCAGAGATCGACCGCTATCTCGAGGCTGACCGCGCGCACTGGGGCAAGGTGATCAAGGCGAACAACATCTCGCTGGACTGACGCGTCGGCCGGGCGCGCAGGGACCGGTGGGCGATGGGCGTATAGTTTCAGCTCATCAAGGCGGCGGGGCGCGCTCCCGCCGGATGCCTGCGCCCGCTCCCAGCCATGACCGATCGCGACTCCCACGATCCCAAGCCTGCCTCGTCCTCGTCCGCCGCACCGGGCGATAGCCCGGACTCCCAGGCGCAGCCCGACACCGGCGCGCCGCCCCCCGATCCCCGCCTGCTGAACCAGATCAGCCGCCGCGCGCGCGTGGCGGCGTGGCGCAAGTCGCGCCAGGCCGGGCGCATCTCGCGCACCACGCTGCGCTATGCCGTGTTCATGTTCGGCGCCGGCTGCGTCGGGCTGTTCTCGCTGGTGTTCGCGTGGATCGCCGAGGTCGCGCTGCACTGGAACCGCCAGCTGACCCAGGCCACGCCGTGGCTGGCGTTCGTGATGCTGCCGTTCGGGCTGGCCGCGCTGCGCTGGCTGACCATCCGGCTGGCGCCCCAGGCGCGCGGCAGCGGCATTCCGCAGGTGATCGCGGCGGTCACCTTGCCGCCGTCGGGCCCGGCACAGACGCTGCTGGTGTCGTTGCGCCAGTCGATGTGGAAGGTGGTGCTGACTGCCGCGGCGCTGCTGGCGGGTGCCTCGGTCGGGCGCGAGGGCCCGTCGGTGCAGGTGGGTGCGGCGGCGATGCTGGCCTGGGGCCGCTGGTGCCAGGAGAAGCTGCGCTTTCGCATCGGCTTTCATCCCAATGCGCTGATCGCGGCCGGCGCGGCCGGCGGGCTGGCGGCGGCGTTCAATACGCCGCTGGCCGGGGTGGTGTTCGCCATCGAGGAACTGGGTCGCGGCACCGCGGTGCGCTGGGACCGCCTGGTGCTGTCGGGCGTGCTCACCGCCGGTTTCCTGTCGCTGGCGGTGCTGGGCAACAACCCGTATTTCGTGGTCAAGGTGCCGATGCTCGGGCTGCATGAGGCCTGGGGTCCGGTGCTGCTGTGCGCGGTCGTCACCGGCGTGCTGGGCGGCGTGTTCGCCAAGGCGCTCAAGGGCGGGGTGCCGGCGCTGCTGCCGGCGGCGTGGCGCGACTGGCCGGGGCGGCATCCGGTGTGGACCGCGTTTGGCTGCGGGCTGGTGGTGGCGCTGCTCGGCTGGGCCACTGCGGGCGCAACCTTCGGCACCGGCTATGAGCAGGCCGCGGCGCTGATCAATGGCGAATCGCATGCCACGCTGTGGTTCGGCCTGGCCAAGCTGGTGGCGACCGTGGTGTCGTACTTCGCCGGCATCCCGGGCGGGATTTTCACGCCAGCGCTCGCGATCGGCGCGGGCATCGGCGAGAACGTCGCGCATTTCGTCAGCGGCATGGCCGAGCCGCGCGTGCTGGCGCTGGTGTCGATGGCGGCGTTCCTGGCCGCAGCCACGCAGGCGCCAATCACCGCCAGCGTGATCGTGATGGAAATGACGCGCACGCAGGACCTGACGGTGTTCCTGCTGGCGGCGTCTTTGCTGGCATCGTTCATCTCGCGGCAGTTCTCGCCGCACCCGTTCTACCACCAGGTCGGCCACACCTTCCGGCGCGAGGCCCTGGCGCTGACGCGCAAGGCGCCGGCGGGGTAATGCCGGCGCGGGGCGCAAGTGACGGCGGCGCCGGTGCCATCGGGTAAGCTAGCGCACGCCCCCTTGTCGCCCCTTGCCGTGCGCGCCGCAAGTGAATCGTCCGCCACGATCTCGCGCCGTGCAGGAACAACCCGGCGGGGGCGGGCTCCAACCCGGAGCCTTTCACCAGGAGTCCCGTCTTGAAATTCCCCGTTGCCGGGCTGGCGCTTGCCGGCCTGCTGGGCGCCGCCGGCGCCAATGCCGCCCCTGCTGCGGCTGCCGCTTCCCCCGTCTCCGCACCGGCCGCCAGGCCGGTGGCCACGGCCGAAAACAGCGCGCTGGCGCCGCTGCTGGCCATGCTGGAAATCGGCAACCCGCTGCCGGCGCTGCCCGACTGCGCCGACAAGCGCTCGCCCGACGGCCGCGATGTCACGGGCTATTGCGTCGAACTGAAGGGCGATGGCCTGATGCGCCAGGTTGGCGTGCCGCGGGCGCAGCGCCCGGCGTTCATGGATGGCCCCTATGTGGTGGCCTTTGTCGACCGCAATGCGCTGGTCGGCCTGGTGGTGCCGACCGCCGGCGCCAACTCGCAGCAGGCCGCGGCCGACAGCATCAGCGCGCTGTACGGCAAGCCCTTCCGCCAGGAGCAGGAAGACATGCGGGACAAGGCCGGCAAGACCGTCAAGACGCTGCATGCCGGCTGGACGCAGCGGCCGCTGACGGTGGAGTTGTACGCGATGCCGGAAGACCCCAGCACCGGCACCATCGAGATGCTGCTGCCGCAGGCGCGCGCGCTGATGGCGGACAAGGACGCCGAGGTCGACAAGCAGCTCAATCCGGCCTCGGCGCCGGCGGCCAAGGGCAAGACCGCCGCGGCCAAGCCCGCGCCGAAGGCACCGGCCAAGCCGGAAAAGCCAGGCAGCTGGTAACGGCACAGGCAGGCGGCGCTCCGCTCGCCTGCGCCGCCGGCTGCCTCACAGTCCTTCCATCACCTTGTCCAGCCCCCGCACCACGCCGCGCACGGTGTGCACCTTGCGGATCGCCAGCAGCGCGCCGGCAACATAGGGCTTGGAGCCGTCGCCGGCCTCATGCTTCAGGTGCAGGCGCTGGCCGTCGGCGCCGAAGATCACTTCCACGCCCAGCTGGTAGCCCGGCAGCCGCACGGCGTGCACCTGCGTGCCCGACATGGTCGCGCCGCGGGTCTCCTTCGGGCCGTTGACCTGGTCGACCGGCACCGCCTGCGCGGCGGCCTTGACCTGGCCGAGCCGGTACGCCAGCTCGCGCACCGTGCCGGAGGGGACGTCGATCTTGCCGGCCTTGGCGTAGTCGATGATCTCCCAGTGTTCCAGGTGGCGCGCCGCCATCTCGGCAAACTTCTGCAGCAGCACCACGGTGATAGCGAAATTGCCGCAGGCGAGCACGCCGCGCTCGGCCTGGCGCGCGGCCGCGTCGATCTCGGCATAGTCGTCGTCGGTCAGCCCGGAGGTGCCGACCACCACGTGCGCGCCGTGCGCCAGCGCCTGCAGGATGTTGTGCTTGGCGATGCCGGGCTTGGTGTATTCGACGTAGACGTCGTACGGCGTCTGGCCCAGCGCTTCGATGCTGGCGGCGGCCACGCCCGGGGTATCGGCATGGCCGGTCAGCTGCGCCAGGGTCTGGCCGGCGGCGCCGCGCGACAAGCCCGCCACCAGGGCCATGTCGGCCGCATGGGCCACGCCGCGCGCCAGTTCGCCGCCGGCCCAGCCGGTCACGCCGCCCACGGCGACACGGATCGGGTTGCTCATGTTCTGTTTCTCCGCAATGGCTGATGGGTCTGGCAGCATACCGCGTCAGCCGGCGGCGCGCCGGCGGTCGAGCTTGCGCGCCAGCACGATCGAGGTGGTGGTGTGGTTGACACCGTCGAGCATGCCGATCTCGTCGAGCAGCCGGTCGAGCCGGTCATGCGTGTCGCAGCGGATCGCCACCAGGTAGTCGACCGGGCCGCTGACGGAATTGACCTCTTCGATCTCGGGCAGCCGCTGCAGCGCGCGCAGGATCGCGGGCGCGGCCTTGGGCTGCACCGACAGGCCGCAATAGGCCAGGATGGCATTGTCTTCCATGCGCTGGCCCAGCCGCACGCCGTAGCCGGCGATCACGCCGCTGCGCTCCAGCCGCGCGATGCGCGCCACCACCGTGGTGC
This sequence comes from Cupriavidus mimosae, assembly GCF_023952485.1. Lineage (NCBI taxonomy): Bacteria > Pseudomonadati > Pseudomonadota > Betaproteobacteria > Burkholderiales > Burkholderiaceae > Cupriavidus > Cupriavidus mimosae. The sequence continues at coordinate 159,674 of NZ_JALHRY010000012.1, forward strand.
GCGCGATCCCCAGGTGCCGGGCCAGGTTGGCGGCGCTTTCACGGGCGTTGGCCTGCAGCAGCGACAGCAGGTGGCGGTCGGTGGTGTCGAGTTCGGTCATTGCGTCGGGATGTCTCGTCGTTTCGTTCGATTATGGCGGTTTTTCGTCGTTCTTGTGCCTTCATTGTGTCGGCCGGGCTATCCATACTCCAGTCAACCGAATCCTTTTCTTCTTGTGGACGGAGACACCATGCAAGCCTCGAACCTGGGCCGGCAGGCCCCGCGCGACCTGCCCAAGGCGGCCCGCCCGCTGCACGTGACGGTGCTTGGCGCCGGCAAGATCGGCCGCACCATCGCGGCGATGCTGCACGACAGCGGCGACTACCGCGTCAGCGTGGTCGACCATGACGGGCGCCGCCTCGATGGCCTGCCGCGCGGCGTGCTGGCGCGCGCCGGCGATCCCACCGAGCCCGGCACCTGCGCCGCGCTGCTTGCCGGCGCCGACGCCGTGCTCAACGCGCTGCCGTTCCATGCCGCGATCAGCGTGGCCTCGGTGGCGGCGCGCCTGGGCGTGCATTACTTCGACCTGACTGAGGACGTCGCCGCCACCCAGGCCATCCGCCAGCTGGCGCAGGGCGCGCGCTCGGTGCTGATGCCGCAATGCGGACTGGCGCCAGGATTTATCGGCGTGGTCGGCCACGATCTCGCGCAGCGTTTCCTGCGCGGCGGCGGCGAGCTGCTGGACCTGCAGATGCGCGTAGGGGCGCTGCCGCGCTATCCCAGCAATGCGCTCAAGTACAACCTGACCTGGAGCACCGAGGGACTGATCAACGAATACTGCAACCCGTGCGAGGCCATCGTCGACGGCCGGCGCGTCGAACTGACGGCGCTGGAAGGGCTGGAGAGTTTTGCGCTGGACGGCATCGAATATGAAGCCTTTAATACATCGGGCGGGCTCGGCACGCTGCCCGAGACGCTGGCCGGGCGCGCGCGCCATGTCGACTACAAGTCGATCCGCTATCCCGGCCACTGCGCGCTGATGAAACTGCTGCTCAACGACCTGCGCCTGCGCGAACGCCGCGACTGGCTGCGCGATATCTTCGATCGCGCCATTCCGGTGACCCAGCAGGACGTGGTGATCGTGTTCGCCACCGCCACCGGCTACCCGGCCGGGGGCGAACGCGGGCGCGGGCCGCTGACGCAGGCTTCGTTCTCGGCGCGCATCGGCGGCGTGGACGGTGAGGGCGGCCATGTCAATGCGATCCAGCTGACCACTGCCGCGGGCATCTGCACCGCGCTCGACATGGTGGCCACCGGCGCGTTGCCGCAGGCCGGCTTCGTGCGGCAGGAGTCGATGCCGCTCGATGCCTTCCTGGCCAACCGCTTCGGCCGCCACTACACGCAGCATCCGCTCCAGGAGAGTCTCGTATGAAAGCGCAAGAGTTTGCCGCCTGCTGGGATTCGCTGGGCCTGCCGCGGCCATGGCGCGAGGGCACGCCTGCCGGTGCCGTGACGGTGCGCTCGCCGGTCGACGGCGAGGCCATCGGCCACCTGCCGGCCTGCACGCCGGCGCAGGCCGACGCGCTGATCGCGCGCGCCCACGCTGCGCAGAGCACCTGGGCGCTGCTGCCGGCGCCGGCGCGCGGCGAGATCGTGCGGCGCTTCGGCGAGGTGCTGCGCGAACACAAGACGGCGCTGGGCCGGCTGGTGTCGCTCGAATCCGGCAAGATCCTGCAGGAAGGGCTGGGCGAGGTGCAGGAGATGATCGACATCTGCGACTTCGCGGTCGGCCTGTCGCGCCAGCTGCACGGGCTGACCATCGCCTCCGAGCGCCCGCAGCACGCGATGCGCGAGACCTGGCATCCGTACGGATTATGCGGGGTGATTTCGGCGTTCAACTTCCCGGTGGCGGTGTGGGCGTGGAACGCGGCGCTGGCGCTGGTGTGCGGCAACGGCGTGATCTGGAAACCGTCGGAGAAGGTGTCGCTGTGCGCGCTCGCCGCGCACGGCCTGCTGGAGCGCGTGCTGGCCGCGGCGGCGCCTCAGCACAGTGGCATCTCGGCGGTGCTGCCGGGCGGACGCAACCTGGGCAGCCACCTGGTCGAGCACCCCGCGGTGCGGCTGGTCAGCGCCACCGGCTCGACCCGCATGGGCCGCGAGGTCGGCATCGCCTGCGCCGGGCACTTCAAGCGCTGCATCCTGGAGCTGGGCGGCAACAACGCCGCCATCGTCGCGCCCTCGGCCGATATCGAGCTGGCGGTGCGCGCCATCACCTTTGCCGCGGCCGGCACCGCGGGTCAGCGCTGCACCACGCTGCGCCGCTGCTTTATCCATGCCGACCTGATGGACACCATGGCGAGCCGGCTGATCACGGTGTTCGACCGGCTGCCGGTCGGCGATCCGCTGGCGGACGGCACGCTGGTGGGCCCGCTGATCGACAGCGCCGCCGGCGACGCCATGGCCAACGCGCTGGCGGCGTGCCGGGCGCAGGGCAATATCGTCACCGGCGGCGAGCGCCTGCTGGCCGACCGCTATCCGCATGCCTGCTACGTGCGGCCCGCGCTGGTGATGACCGACGCGCAGCACGACACCATGCTGACCGAGACTTTCGCGCCAATCCTTTACCTGATGCCGTACACCTCGCTGGACGAGGCCATCGCGCTGAACAATGCCGCCGCGCATGGGCTATCGTCGTGCATCTTCACCGAATCGATGCGCGAGGCCGAGCGCTTCCTGTCGTCGGCGGGCAGCGACTGCGGCATCGCCAATGTCAATATCGGCACCAGCGGCGCGGAAATCGGCGGCGCCTTCGGCGGCGAGAAGGCGACCGGCGGCGGCCGCGAGTCAGGCTCGGATGCGTGGAAGGGCTATATGCGCCGCGCCACCAATACCATCAACTACGGTGATTCGCTGCCGCTGGCACAAGGTATCCGCTTCGAAATCTGAGGTCTCTCCTTGCGCAGGCGGCATCGCGCGTAGGGAACGGTAACAAGCGTTACACGGCTTTGACGCCGTATTACGTGTTCTGCCCGTATAACGTCAGCAAGGCAGGCACATGCCCGTTGCGACCCCAAGGATGAAATGATGAGAATGCTGACGATTGGACTGGCTGCCGGTGCGGCATCGGTGACCCTGCTGGGCGGCTGCGCCGTCTATCCCACGCCCGCCGGCCCGGCGGTCGGTCCGGCGCCGGTGTACGTGGCGCCCGCGCCGGTGGTGGTGGCGCCGCGTCCGTACTACTACGGCGGGTACGGGTACTATGGCCGCGGCTATCGCCGCTGGTAATCGATCCCGGTAACCCGGGCGGCCGGACTCAGTTCCCGGCCGCGTCGCTGGCGCGGGCGTTCAGCCCGCCCCAGCTTGGCGCGAGGGTCTGCCCGATCTGCGGCAGGTCCACCAGGTCCAGCACGCGCCCGACCGTATGGTCGACCAGTTCGGCAATGCTCTGCGGCTTCTGGTAGAAGCCTGGCACCGGCGGGAACACGATCCCGCCCATTTCCGTCACCGCCGTCATGTTGCGCAGGTGCGCAAGGTTCAACGGCGTTTCCCGCACCAGCAGCACCAGCTTGCGGCGCTCTTTGAGCGTGACGTCGGCGGCGCGCGTGATCAGGTTGTCCGAGAAACCATGGGCGATCGCCGCCAGCGTGCGCATCGAGCAGGGTGCCACCACCATGGCCTGCGCGCGGAATGAACCGCTGGCGATGGTGGCGCCGATGTCGCGCACGTTGTGCACCACGCTGGCCAGCGCTTCGACCTCGGCGCGGCCGATGTCCAGCTCGTGCTGCAGGTTCATCACGCCGGCCGGCGAAATCAGCAGGTGGGTTTCCACCGCGGGCGCCGCGCGCAGCACCTGCAGCAGGCGCACGCCGTAGATGGCCCCGGTGGCGCCGGTGATGGCGACGATCAGCCGTTGCGGTGTGCCGCCAGCCCCGGACATGGCGCAGCTCAGCCCTTCAGCAGGGTTTGCAGTTCGCCGTTCTGGTACATCTCCATCATGATGTCCGAGCCGCCGATGAACTCGCCGTTCACGTAGAGCTGCGGAATGGTCGGCCAGTTGGCGTATTCCTTGATGCCCTGGCGGATGCCTTCGTCGTCCAGCACGTTGACCGTGGTCGGCGCATCGACGCCGCAGGCCTTCAGGATCTGGATGGCGCGGCCCGAGAAACCGCACATCGGAAATTGCGCGGTGCCCTTCATGAACAGGACTACCGGGTTGCCCTTGACGATCTGGTCGATCTGTTGCTGCACGTCGCTCATGGTTTGCTTTTCAGTGGGGCGAGGCCGTGTCGCGGGCGCCGCCTGAGGAGGAAGGGATACCGTGCGGCGGGGCCGCACGGCGGGAATCTGACGCCGATTTTACCGGAATCGCCGCGGCGCTTCAGGGTGCCGCGGCAGTACCGTCGGGCTGGGCGCCTGGCCAGCGTCCGCCGGTGCAGCGCTCCAGCCCGGCCAGGTCGCGCGCGGTGAAGACCTCGTCGAAGCCGCCGGCTTGCAGCAGCTGGCGCGTGGCCGCGGCCTGGTCGTAGCCGTGTTCCATCAGCAGCCAGCCGCCCGCCAGCAGCCGCGCGCCGGCGCCGCCTACGATGGCGCGCAGATCGGAGAGGCCGTCGTCGTGGTCGGTCAGCGCGTCGATCGGCTCGAAGCGCAGGTCGCCTTCGGCCAGGTGCGGGTCGCCCGCGGCGATATAGGGCGGGTTGCTGACGATCAGGTGGAAGCGCAGCTCCGGCGGCAGCGCCGCGTACCAGTCCGAGACCAGGAACTGGATATGCTCGGCGCCCAGCGCGCGGGCATTGTCCTGCGCCACCATGAGCGCGCCGGGCGAGATGTCGGTGGCCCAGACCCGCGCGTCGCGCCGCTCGCGCGCAAGCGTCACGGCAAGGATGCCGGAACCCGTGCCGAGGTCCAGCACGTTGGGCTGCGGCACCGTGGCCAGCCGCGCCAGCGCGGCTTCCGCGGCGACCTCGGTATCGGGGCGCGGGATCAGCACGTCGGGCGTGACCCGGAACTTGCGGCCGAAGAACTCGCGTTCGCCGATCAGGTAGGCCATCGGCTCGCCCGCCAGCCGCCGCGCCAGCAGCGTCGCAAACGCGTCGCGCTGGGCGATGGTGAGCACGTCGGTGTCGCGCGTGATCAGCTGCGTTCGGCTCAGGCCGGTGACGTGGGTCAGCAGCATGCGCGCTTCCAGCGCAGGCAGCCCGGCCATGGCGGCCAGGGTCTGCGCCTCGCGCAGCGTGGGGGTTGCCGGCAGCGCGGTGGAGTCGGGGGTGGACATCGAGTGGGTAAAAGACGGTTCTGGTGCCGGCTACAAAAAACCCCACCGGTGCGGGACCTGGCGGGGCTTTGGGGCGGTGCTCTGGTGAAACTTCCGGCTTCGTGCCAGTGTACCGCTCATCGGCGGCGGCGGGCGCAATGACCCCGCCGGGGCGATTACTTATTGACGGCGTCCTTGGCCTTGTCCGCGCCGGCGTTGACGGCATCCTTGGCGGCCTGCTTGGCATGCTCCATGGCGTTGCCGGCGTCTTCCTTGGCCTTCTCCGCGGCGGCGGAAGCGTTGGAGGCCGCGTCGCTGGCGGCAGCCTTGGCGGCATCTGCGGCGTTGCTGGCGGCAGCGGCGGCATCGCTTGCGGCGGCCTTGGCGGATTCCGCGGCGCTCTGCATCGCGCTCTCGGCGTTCGAGGCGGCGGGCGGCGCTTCTTCCTTCTTGCTGCAAGCGGCCATGGCCGCGGTGATCATCAACAGCGCGAGCAGTTTTTTCATGATTTCGTCCTAGCTATGTTCTCGGGAGTGACTACCCGGCACCATTCTCCGTTTGCCGGTCGAAATCGATTATAGACAGCGACTTTACCCCCGCCAGTGCTGTTTCAAGCATTTACAACAGATACAAAGACATCGGCGACTTTACGCGGTGTTCATCGCCGAAGCCTCGACTGGGTGTCATAAAGGAGCAGCTCAGGCGTCATCGCCCAGCGCCGCCAGCTGGTCCGCCTGGTGCTCGGCGGCCAGCGCCGACAGCAGCTCGTCCATGTCGCCGTCCATGATCATGTCGATCTTGTACAGCGTCAGGTTGATGCGGTGGTCGGTCACGCGGCCCTGCGGGAAGTTGTAGGTGCGGATGCGGTCGCTGCGGTCGCCCGAGCCGATCAGGTTGCGCCGGGTGCTGGCCTCGCGCGCCTGCGCGGCGCGCGCCTGCATGTCCTTGATGCGGGCGGCGAGCACCTTCATCGCCTTGTCCTTGTTGCGGTGCTGGCTGCGGTCATCCTGGCACTCGACCACGATGCCGGTGGGCAGGTGGGTCAGGCGCACCGCGGAATCGGTCTTGTTGACGTGCTGGCCGCCCGCTCCGGAGGCGCGGAAGGTGTCGATGCGCAGGTCGGCCGGGTTGATCTCGACCTCGCCGACCTCGTCGGCCTCGGGCATCACGGCCACCGTGCAGGCGGAAGTATGGATGCGGCCCTGCGCCTCGGTCGCGGGCACGCGCTGAACGCGATGGCCGCCCGATTCGAACTTCAGCCGCGAAAACGCGGCATCGCCGGCGATCCGGACGATCACTTCCTTGTACCCGCCGAGGTCTGATTCCGATTCGCTCATGACCTCGACCTGCCAGCGCTGCCGTTCGGCATAACGCGTGTACATCCGCAGCAGATCGGCGGCGAACAGCGCGCTTTCCTCGCCGCCGGTGCCGGCGCGGATTTCCAACAGCAGGTTGCGGTCGTCGTTCGGGTCCCTGGGCAGAAGCAGGCGCTGCAAGCTGGCCTGCAGCGCTTCGAGGCGGTCGCGCGCGGCGGCGATCTCGTCGGCGGCGAAGTCCTTCATCTCCGGGTCGTCGAGCAGCGCCTGCGCGGTGGCGAGGTCGTCCTGGGCCTGCCGGTACTGGCCGTATTGCTCGGCCACGGGCGACAGCTCCGCATGTTCGCGGCTGAGCTTGCGGTACTGGTCGATATTGGCGGTCGCGTCTGCGCGCGCGAGCAGGGCGTTGACTTCGTCGAGTCGCTCGGCCAGTTGGTCGAGCTTGGCAAGCATGCTGGCTTTCATCGGGGCGGACAGGGAATGGGGTGGGCCGGGCCGCGCGCGCGATCGCGGGGGCGGCGGCGAGTGCGTGCCGGGCGCGGCGCGCCGGCAAGGCGAGCGCGGCTAGCGCTCGGAATGGCTGCTGTGGCGGAACAGGCCCGGCACCAGGCGCAGCAGCGCCTCGCGGTCCTCGCCCTGGGTGTGGTTGAGCGCGTGCGTGGGGCCGTGCAGGAACTTGCGCGTGAGCGCGCCGGAGAGCGCCTCGAGCACGGCCTGCGGATCGTCGCCGCGCGCCAGCATGCGGCGCGCGCGCTCCAGTTCGGCCTGGCGGATGGCTTCGCCGCTGCTCTGCAGTTCGCGGATGACCGGCACCACGCTGCGGGTTTCCAGCCAGTGCATGAAGTTCTGCACGCGGCTTTCGATAATGGCTTCGGCCTGCGCCACCGCGGCCTGGCGCAGGGCGTTGCCTTCGCGCACGACCGCGCCGAGGTCGTCGACGGTATAGAGGAAGACGTCGTCCAGGCGCGCGACTTCGGGCTCGACGTCGCGCGGCACGGCCAGGTCAACCATCATGATGGGGCGGTGCTTGCGCCGCTTGACCGCGCGCTCCACCGCGCCCAGGCCGATGATCGGCAGCGAGCTGGCGGTGCACGACACCACGATGTCGAACTCATGCAGGCGCTCGCCCAGGTCCGACAGGCGGATCGCGTTGGCGGTCAGGCCCTGGCCGCTGAGCTGCTCGGCCAGCTTTTCGCCACGTTCCACGGTGCGGTTGGCCACCACGATCTGGCGCGGCTGCTGCGCAGCAAAGTGGGTGGCGCACAGCTCGATCATCTCGCCTGCGCCGATAAACAGCACGCGCTGGGTCGAGACGCTTTCAAAGATTCGCTGCGCCAGCCGCACCGCGGCCGCGGCCATCGACACCGAATGCGCGCCGATCTCGGTCTGGCCGCGCACTTCCTTGGCCACCGCGAAGGTGCGTTGGAACAGCTGATTCAGGTAAGTGCCGAGCGAGCCGGCTTCGCCGGCGGTGCGCACTGCGTCCTTGAGCTGGCCCAGGATCTGGGTCTCGCCCAGCACCATCGAATCCAGCCCGCTGGCCACGCGGAAGGCGTGGCGCACGGCTTCGGACTGCGGCAGCGCATACAGGTGAGGCGCCAGCTCCGTGGCCGGCACATTGTGATGCTGCGACAGCCAGCGCAGGGTGTGCTCGAAGCCGTCCGTGCCGGGCGTCAGCACGTCGGTGGCGCAGTAGATCTCGGTGCGGTTGCAGGTGGACAGGATCGCGGCTTCGGTGCCGCTGCGCCCCGACAGGTGGGAGCGCAGGGCCCCCAGCGCCGGCTTGATCTGCTCGAGCGGAAACGCCACCCGCTCGCGCAGCGAGACGGGTGCCGTAGTGTGATTGATGCCGATCGCGAGCAGTTGCATTGTTGGGGACTGGTGTGGCCCGAAGCGCGGCCGGACCGGATGTCATTATACCGCCGGGACCGATGATTGCAGTCGCCCGCCGCGGTGGGTGGCAGGGGCGCCGGATTGCAGTATCGTTACGCCTCGGCCGCTTGCCGGCTGTGATGCGGACAACACAGGAGAAGCGGATGCTGGGCACCTTGATCGTGGGTTTGCTGGTCGGACTGGCGGCACGCCGGTTGCACCCGGCAGGGCGCGTGGTGACCGTGCCGGCCGCGCTGGTGCTGGGCGCGGCGGGTGCGGCGGCGGCTTTCTACACCGGCCGCGCGCTGCATTGGTTTGTCGACGGCCAACTCAGCAGCTGGCTCGCGGTGGTCGCCGGGTCGGCGCTGCTGGTCGGGTTCTGGGGCACGGTGCGGCCGCGCGGTCGGTAAATACTGAACCGACTTTCCGGTCAGGAATCTGCACGCGGCTTGATCCCGGTCAGTCGGCCGCGTTGCCTGACGTCAGGCCCTCGCGGCAAGCAGGCGGCGCAGCACCCCGCTGGAATAGTGGCTGGCCACGTCGGTCAGGAATGCCGAGAAATCCACATGGGCGGTGTCGTCGGCGCGGTCCGAGATGGTCCGCATTACCGCGTAAGGCACGCCATATTCATGGCAGACCTGTGCCACCGCGGCGCCTTCCATTTCTACCGCCAGCAGGCCGGGCAGCCGCTCGCGCAACTCCGCCACCGCGGCGGGCGAGCCGATGAACTGGTCGCCGCTGGCGATCATGCCCCGGTGCAGGGTCGGCGCCGCGACGCCAAACTTCTCGCGCACCGCGCGCGGCACGTCGACGGCCAGGTCGTCGCGCAGGAAGTCTGCCGCGGCGGCATGCAGCTCGGCCGTCAGCGCCGCATCGGCCGGGAATGCGGCGCGCTCCAGCAGCGGCACTTCATGGCGGCCGAAGAAAGGGCGCGCGTCCAGGTCATGCTGCAGGGTGCGATCGGCGATGACGATGTCGCCCACCTGCGTGGCCGCGCCGATGCCGCCGGCCAGGCCGGTAAAGACGATCTGCGTGGCGCCCAGTTCGCGGATCAGCGTGACCGTGGTGGCCGACGCCGCCACCTTGCCCATGCGCGCCAGCACCAGCACGCACGGTTGCCCGTACAAATGGCCGCTGTAGTAGTCGCGCATGCCGATGGTGCGTACGGTGGCGCGGCTGTCGTCATGGCGCATGGCGGCGACAAGGCCATCGACTTCATCGTGGATGGCGGCAAGGATTCCGAGGGTCATGGGGCGTGGGCAACTTGGACAAGGCCCACAGCATACCCGGCCCGCGCAGGCCGAGCCTGGATGGAGCGCGAGCGCACGCCCCCTCCCACGCAACAGGTGCGGCCCACGTATCACTTTGCTAAAGTCGCCGTCATTCCAGCACGCAAGGGCGAGCATGCAAGCAACCCGCATCGGAGCAAATGGCCCGGACCGCGAAGCCGTTGGCGAGCGGCGCGCCATCCGCCAGGCACTGGCCCACTGGCGCGCGCTGGGCCGCCTCGCGCCGGCGGCGGTCGCGGCGCCGTGGGCGCGCACCGAACCGTTCGCCGCGGACTGGCGCCGCTGGCTCGACACCGCGCTGATGGCGCTTGGCACCGCGCTGCTGTGCGCCGGCGTGATCGTGTTCTTCGCCTTCAACTGGCAGGACCTGCACAAGTTTTCCAAGTTCGGCCTGCTCGCCGGCGCGATCACGCTGCTGGCCGGCCTTGCCTGGCTGCGCCCGGCGGGCGATGCCGCCGGCCGCGCCGCGCTGGGCGGCGCGCAGGTGGTGGCGGGCGTGCTGCTGGCGGTGATCGGCCAGACCTACCAGACCGGCGCCGACCCCTGGCAGCTGTTCGCGCTGTGGGCGCTGCTGGCGCTGCCGTGGGCGCTGGCGGCGCGCGCGGCGCCGCACTGGTGGCTGGTGATCGTGGTCGGCAACCTGGCGCTGCTGCGGTACTTCAGCCTGCGCTTCGGCATCGACGGCGTGTTCTCGCTGCTGTTCGATTCGCGTCACGTGCGCACCGCCACGCTGGCCTTGCTGGGCGCGGTGGCGCTGCAGCTGGTGCTGTGGCAGCTGCTGTGCGTTCAGGCGCCGGCGCTCGGCTTCCGCGGGCTGACCGGCGGCCGCATGCTGGCGGCGCTGGCGTGCCTGCATGCCGGCTCGCTCGGGCTGGCCAGCCTGCTGCGCAGCGACTTCGACGGCGCCGCCTTTGCGCTGGCGGTGCTGGCGCTGGCCGCGCTGGTCTGGTGGTTCCGCTGGCATGCCTTCGACATCGTGGTGCTGAGCCTGGCCTGCCTGACCGGCATCGTGCTTGCGGTCGCGGCCATCGCCAAGGTGCTGTTCGAGGGCAAGGATGATTTCGGCGCCTTCCTGCTGCTTGGCCTGCTGACCATCGGCCTGGCCGCCGCCGCGGCCGCGTGGCTGATGCGGGCCTGGCGCAGCCAGCTGGAGCAGGCATGAGCAACGTACTGCAGACCGAGCAGCGGCTCTGGCAACAACTCGCCGCACGCGGCGAGGTACAGGGCGAGCCGCCCGCGCATCCCCATACGCCGTGGTCGGTACGCTGCCTGATGGGCGCGGCGGGCTGGCTCGGCGCCTTGTTCTTCCAGTTTTTCCTGGTCGGTACGGTCTTCGTTGCCGCGCGCGAGAACGGCGTGGCGATGGCCGTCACCGGACTGGCCATGATCGCGCTGGCCGCGCTGCTGTACTGGCGCGGCGGCGGCATCGCCGCGGGACAGTTCGCGCTGGCGGTCAGCCTGAGCGGGCAAGGCATGGCCGTGTTCGGCCTAACCGAGGCGCTCGGCTTCACGCGCGTGGCCGAGAGTGCGGGCTTCTGGGCCGCACTGGCGCTGTTCGAGGCCGCGCTGGCCTGGCTCGTGCCCAACCGGCTGCACCGGCTGCTGTGCGGTCTGGGCGCGTGGATCGGGCTGGCCGGCGCGGTGCATCTCGCCATGGCCGGCGGCAAGCCGGAGGACTGGCTGTTGCTGACCTGGTCGCTCGGCTGGCTGGTGCCGCTCGGCGCTGCCCTGGCGGCCGGCTTCACGCTGGCCGAGGCGCGCCTGTGCGCGGACGGCCGCCATGCGCTGATGGAACCGCTGGCCGACGCGACGCTGCTGTTCACGCTGGCGGCGGCGCTGGTCGTCACAGGCATGAGCCATCCGCTGGCCTGGCTGGAGGGCCCGGAAGCGGCCCGCATCCCGCTGGCGCACTGGGCCGCGGGCGGACTGACTACGCTGATGCTGGCCGGCTTCGCGCTGGCCGAATGCCGCCGGCTGGGGCTCGGCCAGGCCATGCAGGGCGCCGTGCTGGGCGGCCTGGTCGCATTCGGCGCGCTGATGGCAGCGGCGCCCGCGGTCGTGGCCGGCGTACTCGCGCTCGGGCTGGCGCTGCGGCGGGCGTCGATGCCGTGGCTGGGGCTGGGCGTCACCAGCATCGCCATCGGCTTTATCTGGTACTACTCGGCGCTGCACTGGACCCTGCTTGCCAAGTCGGCCACCCTCGCCGCCGCCGGCGTCCTGCTGCTCGCCGGCCGCTACTCGCTGCTGCGCCGCGCACAGATGGAGGCCGCATGAAACGCTGGATCCTGATCGCCTGGGCGCTGACGCTGGCGCTGGCCGCCGTCGGCATCGCCGGCAAGGAGCGCCTGCTGGCGCACGGCGACGTCGTCTTCCTCAGGCTCGCGCCGGTCGATCCGCGCTCGCTGATGCAGGGCGACTACATGGCGCTGAACTTCGACATCGGCAACCAGATCCGCGCCGCCCGGGCTCAGGACGCCCAGGTGCCGCGCGACGGCGTCGCCGTGATTCGCCGCGATGAACAGGGCATTGCCGGCTTCGTGCGCGTGCACGGCGCCGAGCCGCTGGCGCCGGGCGAGCAACTGCTGCGCTACCAGACCGCGCGCTCGCGCTGGGGCGGCATGCAGGTGCAGGTGTCGACCGATGCGTATTTCTTCCAGGAGGGGCAGGGCAAGCGCTTCGCGCAGGCCGAGTATGGGGAGTTTCGCGTGGGGGCGGACGGGCAGGCGCTGCTGGTGGGGTTGCGGGGGAAGGGGATGGAGAAGTTGTAAAGTCCCCTGTCCTGTCGCATCAAATTTGAATGCACTCGTCAATGCAGGGCTTCCGCTGCCAGCAGAATGGCCATCGAAATCATCAATCCGCCACCAATGATGTTGAAGAGCCTTAGCCTTTTCCCGCTGAATAATGTGCTCGAACTCGCGACATGAGCGGCGGCGACCCACGCCGCATCTATGACCAGTCCCAGGGCAATCGGTATCAGTGAAAAAACTAGCAAGTAGGCGATCGGACTTTCCGCCCCGTCGCCCATAAAGCTGGGGACTATCGAGCCAAACATAATCAGTGCTTTTGGATTGGTCGAGCCCACGATGATTCCTGCAACCAATGATTGCTGGCTCTTTCGCGGATTGCTTTTTCCTCCTGCCAGCATAGATCTGGAAAAGAGCAAATATTGAAAGCCGATGCCTAGCAAGACTACGGCACCTAGCAGTCGAATGAAAATCAAGACATGGTCGGAGCGCATCAGCAGCGAGCCGATTCCCATCGCTACGATCACAGCAACACAATAGGTCCCGATCGCATTGCCGATCACACCCCGTAACGCATTTCTCCGTCCCACTGCTATCGTTTGCCCGACCAGGAACATGATGCTCGGGCCTGGAACCGCGATCAGCACAGCGGAGGTCAGCACGAGCCCCAGAACGCCATTGAATGCAGTTAGCTCTACAGGCATGGATAGTCCTTTCTATCGACCTGGCTCAGGTCGGCGTCACGCTGTTCATCAGTCATTCTTCCCCGGCTTGTGGCCGGGGGAGGAGGTCTTAGAGTTGTGCTCTCATAAGCAACGCCAGGGTTGGCTGCACTCGCAGTGCCTCGGCAACTTCTTCCTCGGTCATCAACGGATAGCATTTACCCACATGCTCATCGTTCACCGGCAGCGTGCTCCGGCGCTCTTCAAGGCCCAGCGCACAGGAGCAAGCATTGAAAGCGACATTCCTGTACTGGTCAACGTTGGTCTGGGCATCAACGTAGTCGTCCAGATCCCAACGACCGATCAGGCTCTCCTGCATATGGAGTGAATCGACTTCCACGCCTCCGCGGAAAACATGGAACACGGGGTGAATATACGCGCTCTTGGATGTGTCGAAATGATCCGCTGGTAGCGTGAAGTAGTGCGTTGGGAGTTTGCCATTTCCATACTGGGAAAAACCATACTGGAAAACTATTTCAATCCGATTCTGTTCATTGCCCCAACGTTCGTAGTTGTACTCGCGTGGAAATGCCGGCCACACACATGCACGAACAATGCTTTCCTCATCGCTTTCTTCAAACGTGACAGTGCTTCCGAAATAGCTGAAGAGTTCAAACAAGGGCATGCTGGCACTTACATACTGAACGATGAATTCTGCAAGAGAGGTGAGTGCATTAGCAGGTTCTTCCATCGGTACTTTGCACTCAAACATCGGCTTAAGCGCCATACCATGATGTCGTTCCGCGATGATGTTGCCCAGTGCCTGAATGTTGCATCGAAAGCCATGTACAAAACCGGAAGCGGCGTCCGGGTCGTTGACGCGCATCGAGGCACCTATGAAATACAGACCAGGCTCCGTCACGGACTCCCAACTTGATGTGAGCAGGCAATATTTCCCTTTCTCGTCCATGGCTGGCCGGACGGTCTCCATATCGAAGATATGGGGCATCGTGTAGTTAAATCCGCAACAAACAATCAGATCATCTATGATTCCCGATCGCTTCAACCATCTCGGCGGCGTCCAATGGGGGCAGGGTGTTTCGTAGCGAATCAACAGCCGCCCATCGTTCTTTCCACCGGTTATCCGGTGAACCTCTACGATACGGTCACTCACAATATTGTTGTTCGACTTGAGTTGCATCAGGTCAAAGATATCTGAAACTTGAGCACGTAAATCGTGTACGTTGTGAGTCTGCCGAGCGAACAACGGTAAGGAACGTGTGACAACGCGCGTCTCAGCCGTAATATCGACAAGGTGATGCGCGATTTCGAAAGCAGAGTTACCTCGTCCAAGCACGACGACAATCTTGTTCCTGTAGCGCTCAGCAGCCATGTCTGCATCGAAGTCTTCATACAAGGTACAGGTATCAGGGCCGATACCTTTTATATCAGGCAGAATCGGTTTCGATTTTCCCGTGGCAAAAAATATTCGATCTGCTGAGATGCATAGAGAATCAGATATTTGGACGGTGAAGCGATCATTGTTTCGCGACACACGGCGAACATAGGTGCCGGTGCGAATATTTTTTGTGAGTCCCATCCGTTCGGCCACATACTTCAGATACTCTTTGTAAATCTTTGCAGGTGGCCAATGTTCGGATGTCCATTCTGTAAACAGGAGCTTGGGATCTTTGGCTGCATCTTCAGCGCTGATGGTGCTGAGTGAGTGCCAGTCATAGCGCATTCGATAGGTGTGATTTTCACCGGGGACGTATTTTTTGTTGAGCGAAATTAGTTGGCCGTATACAGGATGGCGGTCCCATTGTCCCCCGACACTTTCGCTTGCCTCTAGCAAGATATATTCGATGCTGCGCTTGCTGAGTTCGAGGGCCATATTGAGCCCGGCAGGGCCCCCGCCAATAATGATGTTTGGGTAATACTCTTGCATTGCGTTCACCTCCATGCGGATTTCCAGTTGAAACGTACTGGAAGATTCATATCAAATGATATTTGTGGTGCGCCCTTAAGTAGCAAGGTTTCGGGTTCTCGAGGGTATTCCAATGCCAATCAGAGCTCTCCGTGTACCTTAAGCGCGTACGGACCGGTATGGAAACCCTCAGGATTCATGCTGGACAACGCAGGAGGAAATGAATGTGAGATGAGTCCCAAAAGCAGTACTGAAATTTCCGAACTTGCTTGGGATGTGACTGGCAGGGTGTTGCCGACGCCACGTTGGTCGCGCACGTCCCATGTTCGGCCTTGGGGCAGCGCGCTGGCAATTCGTCGTTGCGAGGCGGCTGAGCAGTGCTAAACCGTCGTCCGCTGCCGCGAGGAAGAAAAAAGCCCAGCAGTTGCTGGGCTTTTGGTGGGTCTCGAGATGTCTTGAGACATCCCGAATCAACAGCTTTGGCTTAGACGTTGAACAGGAAGTTCATCACATCCCCATCCTTCACCACATACTCCTTCCCTTCCGCCCGCATCTTGCCGGCTTCCTTCGCGCCGGTCTCGCCCTTGAAGCTGATGAAGTCGTCATAGGCGATGGTCTGCGCGCGGATAAAGCCGCGTTCGAAGTCGGTGTGGATCACGCCGGCGGCCTTGGGCGCGGTGTCGCCCACGTGGATTGTCCAGGCGCGCACTTCCTTGACTCCGGCAGTGAAGTACGTCTGCAGGCCGAGCAGCTTGAAGCCGGCGCGGATCACGCGGTCCAGGCCCGGCTCTTCCATGCCCAGGTCGGCCAGGAACTCGGCCTTGTCGGCGTCGTCCAGGTCGGCGATCTCGGCTTCGATGGCGGCGCACACGGCGACTACGGGGGAATCGGTCTGCTTGGCGTATTCGCGCACCGCGTCAAGGTGCGGGTTGTTGTCGAAACCATCCTCGCGCACGTTGGCCACGTACATGGTCGGCTTGGCGGTGATCAGGCAGAACGGGCGGATCGCATCCCACTCTTCCGGCGCCAGGTCCAGGGTGCGCACGGCCTTGGCCTGGTCCAGCACGGACTGGGCCTTTTCCAGCACGGCGACCAGGCGCTGGGCTTCCTTGTCGCCGGCGCGGGCCGGCTTGACGTAGCGCGCCAGCGCCTTCTCGACGGTGGCCAGGTCGGCCAGCGCCAGTTCGGTGTTGATGACTTCGATATCCGACAGCGGGTCCACACGGCCGGCCACGTGGATCACGTTGTCGTCCTCGAAGCAGCGCACCACGTGGGTGATGGCATCGCATTCGCGGATATTGGCCAGGAACTGGTTGCCCAGGCCTTCACCCTTGGAGGCGCCTGCCACCAGCCCGGCGATGTCGACGAACTCGACCGTGGCCGGCAGGATGCGCTCCGGCTTGACGATCTCGGCCAGCTTCGCGAGCCTCGGATCCGGCACTTCCACCACGCCCACATTGGGCTCGATGGTGCAGAACGGATAGTTTTCGGCGGCGATGCCGGCCTTGGTGAGGGCATTGAACAGCGTGGACTTGCCGACGTTGGGCAGGCCGACGATGCCGCATTGGAGGCTCATGGTCTGGTCTTCGGAATCAATGGGTTGCGTGATGCCACCGGTGCCGGCACCGCCATGGCAGGCGCGGATCGCGCGTTACCGCCGGGTGCGTCGGGACGAGACAAAGACATCACATCGCGCTGGCTCGGCGCGGTTGCACGCCTTTGCCACGCAAAACCGCGATTGTAACCTTTTGGGGGCGCGGGGCGGTGTCAGCGGAGAAGCAAAGCCCTGGCAAGCAAAACGGCCAAGGTGTCAGCCTGGCCGTGTATCGTGGTTCGATGCCGGATCGTGGTGGTGGCGATCAGGCTCCGTCGGTGAACTGGTCCCGCATATCCGTGGTTCTTGCGCCGTCCGTGAAGGTGTCGCGGGTTTCGGTCGTGCGCGCGCCGTCAGTGTAGACATCAAACTTCGACACCTTTGCCCCATCGGTGTAGACATCAAATTTCGAAACCTTCGCGCCATCCGTGTAAACGTCGCGAAGACCGGTACCCCCGAATGCCGTGCCCATGGCCCCAGCGGTGACGACGGCAATCAATAGTGTTTGTTTGAGCATTTGTTCCACCTCCCTTCAGGTGGTGAGTTCCCCGGCCAGAAACATTTCGTTTCAATATACGCCCGGCCGCGTCCGAAGGCGAAAGCGCCGACCCTATTGTTTAGTTGTAAGGCTTATGACTTGCGGCTATAAGGATCGGCCGAAGCGTCGCCGAGTCGGTCGCGTGCCGGGTGCGGCCACAAGGCGCCTTGCGTGCCGGCTTGGCTCCGCCAGCCTGGCGCGGACGGGCCCCGGAGTGACGTGGCTATAATCCAGCCATGACCCGATCCCACGCGTCCGCGCGACCCGCCGCGCGCAAATCCTCCGCCTTCCAGGTTGCCGTCGTCGGTGGCGGCATCGTCGGCAAGTCTTGCGCGCTGCTGCTGGCCCAGCAGGGCATGGACGTCGCGCTGATTGCTCCCAGGCCGGCGCGAGCCGTGGCCAGCGCCGGGCCGGACGACTGGGACAGCCGCATCTACGCCTTCTCCGCCAGCTCGCAGGCGCTGCTCGAACGCATGCGCGTGTGGGAGGCCCTGGATCCGGCGCGGATCCAGCCGGTGCGCGACATGCGCGTATTCGGCGATGTCAGCGCCGCCGAGACCTCGCCCAGCTTCGACGGCGACCTGCACTTCTCCGCGTATGCCGCGGCGGTGCCGCAGTTGGCATGGATCATTGAGTCACGCCTGGTCGAGCGCGCGCTGGACACCGCGCTGGGCTTCCAGCACCAGGTGACGTGGCACGACGGCACCGCCGGCGTGTGCGAGCGCGACCCCGACGGCATCACACTCACGCTGGACCATGGCGGCAAGGTGCGCACCGCCCTGGCGGTCGGCGCCGACGGCGCGCGCTCGTGGCTGCGCCAGCAATGCCATATCGGCGTCAGCACGCGCAAGTACCGCCAGCTTGGCGTGGTCGCCAACTTTGCCTGCGAGCGGCCGCACCATGAAACCGCCTGGCAGTGGTTCCTGGGCGCGCCGGAAAAGCTGATGGCCGACGAGGAGCCCGCCAACGGCGAAGTGCTGGCGATGCTGCCGCTGCCGGACAACCATGTGTCGATGGTCTGGTCCGCCGACGAGGCCCACGCGCGCGAGCTGCTGGCGCTGTCGCCCGAGGCGCTCGCCGCCACCGTGATGCAGGGCGCCAGTGGCGCGGTCGGCGCGCAGTTCGGCGCGCTGCGCTGCGTGACCCCTGCGCAGGGCTTCCCGCTGGTGCTGCAGCGTGCCGACCAGTTCGTGCAGCCGCACGTGGCGCTGGTGGGCGACGCCGCCCACGTGGTGCATCCGCTGGCCGGCCAGGGCATGAACCTGGGCCTGCGCGACGTCGCCGAACTTGGCCGCGTGATGGCCGACAAAGAACCTTTCCGCAGCGAGGGCGACCTGCGCCTGCTACGCCGCTACGAGCGCGCGCGCGCCACCGATTTGTTGTCGCTGACCGCCGCCACCGACGGGCTGCACCGGCTGTTCTCGCTGCCGGGCAGCGTGGCGCGGGTGGTGCGCAATACCGGCATGCGCGCGGTCGGCGGACAGTCGCTGCTCAAGCGCTTGCTGATCGGGCGCGCGCTCGGCTAGGTGCGCACGCACTGTCCACCCTCCGTACGCCCCTTTACCGAATTCCTGGAGTCAACATGTTCCCATCCCTGCGCCGCCGTCCCGCCGTCTACGCCACCCTGACCGCCATCGCCGGCGGTCTGGCCGCGGCCGGCTTCGCGCTGCACGCCATGGCGGCGGGCGAGCCCGGCACCGACCGCATCAAGGAATCCCTGCAGAAGATGCTGGGCGGCCGCGCCGAAGTGAAGAGCGTCGGCAAGACCCCGGTGCCGGGCCTGTTCGAAGCCAATATCGGCGGCCAGGTGGTGTACACGGATGCCACCGGCCGCTACATCCTTAACGGCGAGATGATCGACACCCGTACCGGCACCAACCTGACCGAGGAGCGGCTGGCGGAGATCAACCGCATCAAGTGGTCGGACCTGCCGCTGGCGCGCGCGATCAAGTGGACCAAGGGCGATGGCAGCCGCCAGGTGGCGGTGTTCTCCGATCCCAATTGCGGCTACTGCAAGCGCATCGAGCAGACCTTCCAGCAGATGGACAACATCACCGTGTACACCTTCCTGTACCCGGTGCTGTCGCCGGATTCGGAGACCAAGTCGAAGCAGGTCTGGTGCGCGGCCGACCGCACCAAGGCCTGGCGCGACTGGATGCTCAAGCAGGTGGCGCTGACCGGCAACGGCAGCTGCAAGACTCCGCTGGAAGAGAACCTGGCCCTCGGCCACAGCATGAACGTGACCGGCACCCCGGCGGTGTTCTTCACCGACGGCACCCGCATCCCGGGCGCGGCGGACGTCGCCACGCTGGAGCGCAAGCTCGCCAGCATCAAGAAATAAGCGCGCGCCGGACCGGTACCGGCTCGAGCGACGGCCGGACCTGTCCGGCCGTTGTGCTTTCTGCCTTTTCCATCATTGCATGCGATCGCCGCCAGGCGACCAAGGAGACACCATGACTTTCCAGGCAGTGCTGCTGACCCAGGCCGACGGCGCCACCCAGGCCAATCTCGCCACCCTCGACGAGGCCCAGTTGCCCGCCGATGGCGACGTGCTGGTCGCCGTCGACTACTCCACCATCAATTTCAAGGACGGCCTGGCCATCACGGGGCGCTCGCCGGTGGTACGCAAGTGGCCGATGGTGGCGGGCATCGACGGCGCCGGCACGGTGCTTGAGTCCGCGCATCCGCGCTGGAAAGCCGGCGACAAGGTGGTGCTGAATGGCTACGGCGTGGGCGAGACCCACTGGGGCTGCCTGGCGCAGCGCGCGCGCCTGAAGGGCGACTGGCTGGTGCCGCTGCCCGCTGCCTTCACCACGCGCCAGGCCATGGCGATCGGCACCGCGGGCTATACCGCGATGCTGTCGGTGCTGGCGCTGGAGCGCGGCGGCGTCAACGGCCCGGTGCGCCCGGGCGACGGCGAGGTGCTGGTGACCGGGGCTTCGGGCGGGGTCGGTTCGGTGGCGATCGCGCTGCTGAGCAAGCTGGGCTACCGGGTGGTGGCTTCGACCGGCAAGACGCGCGAGGCGGATTTCCTGAAGGCGCTGGGCGCCGACGACGTGATCGACCGCGCCGAGCTGGGCGTGCCGGGCAAGCCGCTGCAGAAGGAACGCTGGGCGGCGGTGATCGATTCGGTGGGCTCGCACACGCTGGTCAATGCCTGCGCGCAGGTGCGCTACGGCGGCGTGGTGACGGCGTGCGGGCTGGCGCAAGGGCTGGATTTCCCCGGCTCGGTCGCGCCCTTCATCCTGCGCGGCATCACGCTGCACGGCATCGACAGCGTGATGGCGGCGATGGCGCTGCGTGAACAGGCCTGGCAGCGCCTGGCCAGCGACCTGGAGCTGGACCGGCTCAATGCGCTGACGCGCGAGATCGGCCTGGGCGAGGCCATCGAGGCCGGCCGCAAGATCATGGAAGGCGCCATGCGCGGGCGCGTGGTGGTGGATGTGAATCGCGGCTGAGCAGTACCGGGCCGTCTCACCGCGCCTCCCCGCGCCGGCGCTGCATGCAGCGCCGACGTTACAATCCTGCCCATGACGCCGATCCGCTACGCCATCGCCCCGCTTCAGCCTGAAGCGCACCTGTTTGCCGTTACCGTCACCGTCAGCGAGCCCGATCCGTCCGGGCAGTGTTTCTCGCTGCCGGCGTGGATTCCCGGCAGCTACATGATCCGGGACTTCGCGCGCAATATCGTGCGCATCCGCGCCGACGCGGGCGGGCGCGAAATCGCGCTGAGCAAGCTCGACAAGCAGCGCTGGCAGGCCGCGCCGGTCACCCTCGCCGACGGCCCGCTGACGCTCAGCTACGAGGTCTACGCCTGGGACCTGTCGGTGCGCGCCGCGCACCTGGACACCACCCATGGATTCTTCAACGGCAGCTCGGTGTTCCTGTGCGTGGAAGGGCAGGCCGAGCGCCCATGCACGGTCGACATCCATGCCCCCGCGGGCGAGGCCTACCGCGACTGGCGCGTGGCCACCGCCATGCGCGAGGCGCCCGGCCGCGACGGAGCGAAGCGCTACGGCTTCGGCCGCTACCAGGTGGCCGACTACGACGAGCTGGTCGACCACCCGGTCGAGATGGGCACCTTCCAGCTGGCCAGCTTCCGCGCCTGCGGCGCGCAGCACGACGTGGTCTTCACCGGGCGCGTGCCGCAACTGGATCTCGAGCGCGTGTGCCGCGACCTGAAGCGCATCTGCGAGACCCAGATCCGGCTGTTCGAGCCGCGCACGGCGCAGGCGCCGTTCCTGGACAGCAACCGGCGCTACGTGTTCATGACCATGGTCACCAGCGACGGCTACGGCGGCCTGGAGCATCGCGCCAGCACCGCGCTGATCTGCTCGCGCAACGACCTGCCGGTGCGCGGCAACAGCGAGACCAGCGAGGGCTACCGCACCTTCCTCGGGCTGTGCAGCCACGAGTATTTCCACACCTGGAACGTCAAGCGCATCAAGCCGGCCGCGTTCGTGCCGTACCGGCTGGCGCAGGAGACCTACACGCCGCTGCTGTGGCTGTTCGAGGGCTTTACCAGCTACTACGACGACCTGGTGCTGGTGCGCTCGGGCTGCGTCACCGAGGCGCAGTATGTCGAGATGCTGGCCAAGACCTGGAACGGCGTGCTGCGCGGCAATGGCCGCACCAAGCAGAGCGTGGCCGAAAGCTCGTTCGATGCCTGGACCAAGTACTACCGCCAGGACGAGAACGCGCCCAACGCCATCGTCAGCTACTACACCAAGGGCGCGCTGGTGGCGCTGGCGCTGGACCTGACCATCCGCGACAAGACCCGCGGGCGGCGCTCGCTCGACGATGTCATGCGCGCCCTGTGGCGCGACTACGGCCGCGGCTTCTATGCGCCGGACGCGGTGCAGCGCGGCGTGACCGAGGCCGAGGTCCATGCGCTGTTCGATGAAGTCACGGGCCTGCGCATGGGGCCGCTGCTGCGTGCGCTGACCGAAGGCACCGGCGAGTTGCCGCTGCCGCCGCTGTTCAAGGCGTTCGGAATCAAGGCCGAGGCGCAGAAGCCGGCGCGCACCGCCGCGCTGGGGATCAAGGTCAAGACCGAGGACGGCTGGGTACGCGTGACCCAGGTGCTCGACGGCGGCGCCGCGCAGGCCGCAGGGCTGTCCGCAGGCGACCTGCTGGTCGCCGTCGACGGCGTGCGCATGGCGCCGGGCCAGCTCGACAAGCTGCTGGCGCGCTACCGCCCCGGTGACCGCATCGAGCTGCACGCCTTCCGCCGCGACGAGCTGCAGGCGCTGCCGGTGACGCTGGCGCGCGAGCCGGCGGCGCAGTTCAAGCTCAAGGCGGAGGGCGGCCGGCATGCGGCGCGCTCGCGCTGGCTGGGCCAGTGAGCTAGCCTCCTTTCGCCGCGACACCGGATACCGCCACCGCCACCGCAGTCCAACGTCCCCGCTGCATGCAATACGCGCACGACCCCCGCACCTTCCTGTATTCGCACTATGTGTACCGGGGGCTGCGCTCGGCCACGGGCGTAATCGGCGCGACGCTGATCGCGCTGCATTTCAGCGACCTGCCCACCGCGATGGTGGTGTCGATGGGCGCGCTGTGCACCAGCCTGATGGACCTGCCCAGCCCGCTGAACCACAAGTTCAACGAGATGCTGGCCAGCGTGCTGCTGTGCAGCGTGGTCACGCTGGTGGTGGCGCTGGCCACGCCGTTCCCGCGCGTGATGCCGTTCCTGCTGGTGCTGGTGACGTTCATGGCCGGCATGATGACGGTGTACGGCAACAAGACGCTGCCGCTGCAGTTCGCCGCGCTGTTCGTGATGACGCTCACCATCAACGAAGACTTCCTGGTGCGGCGCGCGCTGGAGCATGCGGCGCTGTTCAGCATCGGCGCGGTGGCCTATCTCGGATACGCGATGCTGGTGAGCTGGATCACCGAGCGCCGTACCCGGCAGCAGGTGCTGGCCGAATCGCTGTACGAGCTGGCGGGGTATCTCGAAATCAAGGCCGGCTTCTACGACGCCGGCAATGACTTCGAGGCCCAGTTCAACCAGCTGGTGCGCCAGCAGATCGTGGTGGCCGAGCGCCAGCAGGCCGCGCGCGACCTGGTGCTGCGCGGCAATCGCACCCCCCACGACGGGCTGCTGGTGCAGGTGCACCTGCGCATGCTCGACCTGTACGAGTACATCCTGTCGACCAACACCGACTATCCGATGCTGCGCCAGACCTTCGCCGGTACGCCGGTGCTGGACCACCTGCGCGGGCTGGTGATGCAGATGTGCAAGGACGTCGAAGAGATCGCCTACGAAGTCACGCGCGGGCGGGGCTCGTACGCCACGGTGGATTACCGCCAGGGCCTGCGCGCGGTGGAGGCGGAGATCGCGCAGCTGCGCCACCACCATATCAACCCGGCGGCGATGACGGCGCTGGTCGAGACGCTCGACATGATGCGCGGCGCGATCACGCTGATCGGCCAGCTGCACGAGGCCTCGCGCACCCCGGTGGAACCCGGCAAGGTGCTGCCCGGCTCGGACATGACGCCGTTCCTGACGCGCCAGAAGTACGAGCTGAGCGTGCTGCGCGACAACCTGAAGTGGACGTCGCCGGCGTTCCGCTTTGCGCTGCGGGTATCGATGGCGGTGGCGCTGGGCCTGTGGATCGCCGAGCGCCTGCCTTACGTGTCGCACAGCTACTGGATCCTGCTGACCATCATCGTGATCCTGAAGCCCAACTTCAGCATGACCAAGCAGCGCTACAACGACCGCGTGATCGGCACGCTGATCGGCTGCGTGGTTTCGGTCGCGATCCTGAAGGTAGTGCACCAGCCGCTGATCCTGCTGGGCGTGCTGTTCCTGTCGCTGGTGGCCAGCGCCGCCTTCGTCACCATCAAATACCGCTACACCGCGATCGCCGCCTGCATCCAGGTGCTGATCCAGATCCACCTGCTGATGCCGAACAGCCCTACCGTGGCGGGCGAGCGGCTGGTGGATACGGTGATCGGCGGCATCATCGCGTCGCTGTTCAGCTTCGTGCTGCCGAGCTGGGAGTACCGCGCCATCCCCAAGCTGGTCGAAGCCGTGCTGCAGGCCAACCGCCGCTATATCGCCGCCACGCGCGACCTGCTGCTGCGCCGGGCCAAGGATGACTTTGCCTACCGCGTGCAGCGCAAGCAGTTCATGGACAATCTGTCCGCGCTGATCTCGTCGTTCCAGCGCATGCTGGACGAGCCCAGGAGCCGGCACCGCGCCGTGGATAACCTGAACCGCTTCATCGTGCAGAACTACCTGGTGGCGGCGCACGTGGCGGCCGCGCGCATCCAGGTGCGCCAGCACTACGATGAGCTCGATATCCCGGCCGCCGAGGCGGCGATCGAGCAGGCCACCGAGGCCGCCAGCCACAGCCTGCAGGTTGCCAGCGAACGGCTGCACGCCGACGAGCGCGGCGGCGGCCGCGGCGCGGGCTTCATCCGCAAGGCGCCGGCGGAGCGCAAGGAGGCCGTCCCGGTGGCAGCCGACAAGCCGGTTGCGGCGACAGTCGAGGCGGCGCCGGAAGCGGTGGCTGAAGCGGTGACCGAAGCGGCCCCTGAACCGGTTGTCGAAACCGTCATGCCCGAAGCGGCAGATGCGGCCGAAGCCGCGGAAGACGCCGCCGCGGAACGCCGCGCCCGCCTGGCCGATTCCGCCGACAAGCGCCGCACCGACACGCTGGTGCAGGCCGCCGCGGCGGGCGAGTCGAGCGAACAGGCAGGGTTGACGTCAAGCTCCACCGGCCGCCCCGCCAACGCGGTGCTGGAGCGCCGGCTGCGCGCGCTGCGCGAGGACGCGGCCAAGATTGCGCTGCGCACGGGAGCGATCGGGCGGGCGATGCGGGCGCGGTCGTAGAGATCCGGAACCGATTGTTTTTCTCCCCTCTCCCGCGAGCGGGAGGGGGAGAAAACCAGCAGCAAGATTAAACGCCGTGCCTCGCCCCCTCATCCTCCGGCAACGTCAGCACCCCGCTGTTATAGCTGTACTCGAAGATCTCCCCATATCGCCCCCATCCGATCGCCACGCTCAGCACGCGTTCGGCCTCCGCCGGCTTGAGGAATTGCTCCAGTTCCTCGAGCACCTGCTCCTCGCGGATCTCGCCCGCTTCGCTCGCCTCCAGCTCTCGCCGTACATGCGCGGTCAGCGCGACGTTGGCCAGCAATTGCCGCCCGAAGATCGCCTTGCGCTGCTGCGGCTCGGCGGCGTAGTAGGCGCGGCCCGCGTCGGTGGCGGCGATGTCGCCGGCCTCGATCGACACCAGCCGCACCAGTTGCAGCGCTTCGCAGGCCGGCAGCAGTTCGTCGTCGGTCAGGCCGGCCTCGTCGGCCAGGTGGGGCAGGTCGGCACGGCAGTGGAAGGGCGCCTCGCACAGCAGGTCGAGGATGGCTTCCATCTGGCTGATGTCGGCGTCCGGCAGCCGGTAGCCGATCTCGCGCGCGGGTGCGGGCACGCGCGCCTCGGCCGCCGGGGCCGTCATCAGTGCGTAGATCTGGTCGACCAGCGCGCGCACCTGCGCACTGTCGCGGTTGCGCGGGCGCGGCAGCGCCACCGGCACTTCGGCGCGGATGCGGCCCGGGTCGCTCGACAGGATCACGATGCGGTCGGCCATCATCACCGCTTCTTCGATATTGTGCGAAACGATAAGGATGCTGCGGATATTGGCGCGCCCGCTTGCCCACAGCGCCAGCATCTCGTCGCGCAGGGTCTCGCCGGTCAGCACGTCCAGCGCCGAGAACGCTTCATCCATCAGCAGCAGGTCGGGCTCGGTCACCAGCGCGCGCGCAATGCCCACGCGCTGGCGCATGCCGCCCGACAGCTCGCGCGGCAGCGCGCTGTTGAAGCCGGCCAGGCCGATCAGGTCGATCGCCGCTTCGGCGCGGCGTTCCCGCTCGGCCCTGGGCACGCCTTGCGCCTCCAGCCCGAGCTCGACGTTCTGCTGTACCGTCAGCCACGGAAACAGCGCGAACGACTGGAACACCATGGCGATGCCTTCGGCGGTGCCGGCCAGGCGCTGGCCGCGGAATCGCACCTCGCCGCGGTCGGCGCCGACCAGCCCCGCCATGATGCGCAGCAGCGTGGACTTGCCCGAGCCTGACTTGCCAAGCATGGCGACGATCTCGCCCTCGCACAGGGTCAGGTCGACGCCTTCGAGCACGGCACGGTCGCTCTGGCTGGCGGTGCGGAAAATCTTGCCGACACCGCGCAGTTCGATCACCGCCGCGGCGGTAGGGGTTGCAATGTTCTCTGCCATCGTTGCCTTGCCTTACAGGCGTGTGCGCTCCTGCGCAAGTTGGTACAGGCGGTTCCACAACAGCCGGTTGAAGCCCACCACGAACAGCGCCATCACGCCGATGCCCAGCGCAATGCGCGGGAAGTCGCCGCGCGCGGTGGTCTCGGCGATATAGCTGCCGAGGCCGGTGGCGACGATGGTGCGGTCGCCCCAGGTCACGTATTCGGATACGATGCTGGCGTTCCAGGAGCCGCCCGCGGCCGTCACCAGGCCGGTCAGCAGGCTGGGAAAGACCGCCGGAATCAGGAAGCGCTTCCACAGCAGCCAGCCGCGCAGGCCGAAGTTGCGCGCGGCGAGCCTGAGCTCGGTGGGGATGCCCGACGCCCCCGCGATCACGTTGAACAGGATGTACCACTGGGTGCCGAAGATCAGCAGCGGGCTCAGCCAGATCTCCTGATTCAGCCCGAAGCGCGCGATCAGCATCACCGCCAGCGGGAACATCAGGTTGGCCGGGAACGCCGCCAGGAACTGCGCGATCGGTTGCGCGACGCGCGCCAGGTCCGGGTTCAGGCCGATGCGGATGCCGATCGGCACCCATACCAGCGCTGCCAGCGCAATCAGCACGATCACCCGCAGCATGGTCAGCGTGCCCAGCCACAGCACATGGACGACTTCGGCCCAGCCCACTTCGCTGTGGACGAAATAGCCCACGCGCAGCAGCGCGGCCAGCGCCACCAGCACGATCGCGGCGTCGCGGGCACGGGCCAGCCATAACGCCCGATGCGGATCGACTGGGCGGGCCGGTGCTGGCGTGCGCGTGCGCGCGCCCCACGCCAGCGTGCGCGTGGCCAGCGCCGCGGCTTGCGCCAGCAGCGCGCCCACCCACGCCGAGCGGCGCAGCAGGTCCAGCAGCCACGACTGCGGCAGCTTGTCCTGCGCCAGGGTCTCGAAGCGGAAGCGGTCGGCCCAGGCCACCAGCGGGCGGAACAGCAGCTGATCGTACAGCAGGATACCCACCAGCATCGCCACGATGGCCCAGCCGATCGCGGCCAGGTCCTGCTGCTGGATCGCCAGCGCGATATAGGAGCCGATGCCGGGCAGCCGGATATCGTGGCCCGACACCGAGATGGCTTCGGACGCGACCACGAAGAACCAGCCGCCCGACATCGACATCATCATGTTCCACAGCAGCCCCGGCATGGCGTACGGCACTTCCAGCCGCCAGAAGCGCTGCCACGGCGACAGCCGGAACATCGCCGCGGCCTCCAGCAAGTCGCCGGGGATGGTGCGGAACGACTGGTACAGGCTGAACGCCATGTTCCAGGCCTGCGAGGTGAAGATGGCAAAGATCGCCGCGCACTCCACGCCGGCCAGGTTGCCCGGAAAGAGGGCGATGAAGCCGGTCACGGTGATGGAAAGGAAGCCCAGCACCGGGATCGACTGCAGGATATCCAGCGCGGGCACCAGCACCTTCTCGGCGGTGCGGCTCTTCGACGCCAGCGCGGCGAAGGCCAGCGAGAACAGCAGCGACGCCGCCAGCGCGGCCAGCATGCGCACGCTGGTGCGCATCAGGTAATAGGGCAGGTAGGCCACGTCCAGGTGCACCGCCAGCGGCTGGCCGGGCCGGAACGGGACGTTCATCTGCTGCGCGGCGAACGCGATCATCACGATCACGGCCAGGATGATCGGCAGCAACGCCAGGTCGAAGCGGTTGGGCGGGGCGCGCAGCAGCTGGCTGTCAAAGCCCGGGGCGGGCGGGGCCGCGTTGCGGTCGGCGGGTGGCATCATGGGCGCTTGTCGGGCTGTATCGAGCTTGGAGGACGAAGGCTTGTGGCCTGCCTCTGGTTCGCGGCCCCGGCGGACAACGGCACAGCCCGCATGCCGCCGGCTTTATGCTGATCACGCCGGGCGGCGCGCATCCCCTGGTAACGCCCGGCATGGCGGTCTAGTTTACTTGGTGTCGATGACACAACGCGCACGCGTGGCGTGCGCTCGCGAGGGACCCACCATGAACAAGGCAACATGGCGCCTGGTTGCGCACGGGCGCGTGCAGGGCGTGGGCTATCGCGCCGCCTGCGCCGACGCGGCGGACGAACTCGGGCTGGGCGGCTGGGTGCGCAACCGCGCCGACGGCACCGTCGAGGTGATGGCGCACGGCACGGTCAAGCAGCTGGAAGCGCTGCAGGCGTGGATGGAAACCGGCCCGCCGGCGGCGCAGGTGGCGTTTGTCGAGGTCGGGCGCGGGGAAGGGGAGTTTGCCGGCTTCGAGTTCCGGCCGACGGTCTAACGGTGCGCTCCCGCTAGGCGGCGGTCCAGTCGATCGCCGTGCGGCCGTGCGTTTCCAGCCAGCGGTTGGCTTCGCGGAAGTGGCCGCAGCCGAGGAAGCCCCGGTGCGCCGACAACGGCGACGGGTGCGGCGCTTCCAGCACGCAGTGGCCGGCGCCCAGCAGCGGCTTCTTGGCCTGCGCATGGCTGCCCCACAGCATGAACACCAGGTTGGGCTGGCTGGCAGCGAGGTGCTGGATCAGGCAATCGGTGACGGCTTCCCAGCCTCGTCGCGCATGGCTGGCGGCCTGGCCCTGCTCGACCGTCAGCACGGTATTGAGCAGCAGCACGCCCTGGCGCGCCCAGCCTTCCAGGTTGCCGGAGCTGCGCGGCGGGCAGTTGCCCTCGGCGCCGAATTCGGCGGCGATTTCCTTGAAGATGTTGCGCAGGCTGGGCGGCACTTTGATGCCTGCCGGCACCGAGAAGGCGAGCCCGTGAGCCTGCGGCAGCTCGACGCCGCCGACCGTGCCGGTGCCGTGGTAGGGGTCCTGGCCGAGGATCACCACCTTGACCGCATCGGGCGGCGTCAGGTGCAGCGCGTGGAAGACATGGTGCGGGAACACCGGCTTGCCGGCGGCGCGTTCGCCGTCGACGAAGGCGGCCAGCTCGCGCCACGCCGGCACGGCGATGCAGGGCTCGAGCAAGGCGCGCCAGGCGGCCGGCAGGGCATCGGCCTGCGCTTGCAGGCTGGCGGCGGGAGAGGGTTCGCCGGGCGCGCGGGGCGCGTCGGCGGTAAAGAGATCGGCTTGCATGCGGGATATGCGCGGCGGGAAAACCGCGATTATGACGCCTTGCCCTCGGCGATCCCGGCCAGGCGGTAGCCGCGCGCCGCCTTGCTCAGGTCCGACGGCGCCAGGGCCGCCACGGCGGCAAGCTTTGCGGCGAAGGCGCGCAGCGCCTCGGCGGCGCGCGCGGCGTTGCCATCGAGCCATTCCAGCTCGAGTTCCTGAATGCGCTCCTGCGCGGCACTGGCCGGGGCGGTGATGGTGCCGGTGTCGAGCGCGGCTTCGATCCGCGCGCCGTCCTGCGTGACGATCCAGGTGCGGCGGATGAAGTCGGTGCGGAACACCGGCGCCAGGCCGCCGATCAGCGGCGCCAGCACGGCTTGCGCCTCGGCGGGAAAGCTTTTCAGTTCAATGGCCTCGCCGGCGATGGCGGTCTCCCACTCATGCCGCGTGGCCAGGCCGCCCTGGCTGCTGCCGGCGGTCTTCAGCGTCTGCAGCCACTGCTCGCCCTTGCGGCGCAGGCGCAGCGCAGCGCGCGCCTGCGCCAGATCGCGCCGGGGCGTGTCGAGGTAGACATTGAGCAGCGTGGCTTCGCCTTGCGGCTGGCCGTGGTCGTCGAGCCAGGCGGCCAGCGGGGCCAGGGCGGCGTCGGGGACGGCGAGTTTGAGTTCGATTTCCTGGGGCATGGCGGAGAGTTAGCGGCGGGCAATGGCGATAGGCATCCCAATCACCACTAGCCGGTCCCCTCTCCCGCTTGCGGGAGAGGGGGGCAAACACGCGGGGGCGTTCAGGGCGCTGCCTGACAACTTCGCCTCAGCCAAACAACCGCGCCAGCTCCACGCCAGGATCGGGCGCGCGCATGAACGCTTCGCCCACCAGGAACGCATGCACATCCGACTCGCGCATGCGCTGCACGTCTGCGGGGCCGAGGATGCCGGACTCGGTCACCACCAGCTTGTCGGCCGGCATGCGCGGCAGCAGCTCAAGGGTGTTGTCCAGCGACACCTCGAAGGTGCGCAGGTTACGGTTGTTCACTCCCAGCAGAGGGGTCTTCAGCCGCAGCGCCACGTCGAGTTCGTCGCCGCCATGGACTTCCACCAGCACGTCCATGCCCAGTTCGTGCGCGCAGGCTTCCAGGTCGGCCATCAGTCCCGGATCCAGCGCCGCGACGATCAGCAGGATGCAGTCGGCGCCCCAGCTGCGCGCTTCATAGACCTGGTACAGGTCGACCATGAAGTCCTTGCGCAGCGCCGGCAGCGGGCAGGCGCCGCGGGCGCGCTTCAGGTAGTCGGCGTGGCCCTGGAAGAAATGCTCGTCGGTCAGCACCGACAGGCAGGCCGCGCCATGCGCGGCATAGCTCTCGGCGATGGCCTCTGGCAAGAACTGCTCGCGCAGCACGCCCTTGGACGGCGACGCCTTCTTGATCTCGGCGATCACCGCGGCGTGGCCGCCGGCGATCTTGTCGCGCAGCGCGCGCTCGAAGCCGCGCGGCGCGAAGCCGGCCTCGGTGCGCAGGCTTTCGGCCTCGGCGCGCAGGCTGGGCAGGTCGCGCCGCTTGCGCGCGGCGGCGACTTCGTCGGCCTTTACAGCCAGGATTTTCTGCAGGATGTCGGACATATCGGCGTCTCTTACTTGAACTGCTGCGTGGCCCGCACGAAGGCGTCGAGCTTCTGCCGCGCCGCGCCGCTGGCGATGGCTTCGCGCGCGCGGCGGATGCCGTCTTCGACCGAATCCGCCACGTTGGCGGCGTACAGCGCGGTGCCGGCGTTCAGCGACACGATCTCGCGCGGGGTGCCGGGCGCGTTGGACAGCGCCTCGAGCAGCATGTCCTTCGATTCGGCGGCATCGGCGACCTTCAGGCCGCGGTTGGAGATCATCGACAGGCCGAAGTCCTCGGGGTGGATCTCGTACTCGCGCACCTCGCCGTCCTTCAGTTCACCCACCAGCGTGGCGGCGCCGAGCGAGACCTCGTCCATGCCGTCCTTGCCGTAGACCACGATGGCGTGCTGCGCGCCCAGGCGCTGCATCACCCGCACCTGGATGCCGACCAGGTCGGGATGGAACACGCCCATCAGGATGTTGGGCGCATCGGCCGGGTTGGTCAGCGGCCCCAGGATATTGAAGATGGTGCGCACGCCCATTTCCTTGCGGATCGGCGCGACGTTCTTCATCGCGGGGTGGTGCGTCGGCGCGAACATGAAGCCGATGCCGGTTTCCTCGATGCACTGGCCGACCTGCTCGGGCGTCAGCATGATGTTCACGCCCAGCGCCTCCAGCACGTCGGCGCTGCCGGACTTGGAGCTGACGCCGCGGTTGCCGTGCTTGGCGATCTTCGCGCCCGCGGCGGCGGCGACGAACATCGACGCGGTCGAGATATTGAACGTGTGCGAGCCGTCGCCGCCGGTGCCGACGATATCGACAAAGTGTTCGCGGTCCTTCACCACCACCTTGTTGGCGAACTCGCGCATCACCTGCGCGGCGGCCGAGATCTCGCCAATGGTTTCCTTTTTGACGCGCAGCCCGGTCAGGATCGCGGCGGCCATCACCGGCGAGATCTGCGCCTGCATGATCTGCCGCATCAGGTGCAGCATCTCGTCATGGAAGATTTCGCGGTGTTCGATACAGCGCGTCAGGGCTTCTTGCGGCGTGATCATGGCGTTCTCGTTGACAGTCTGGATGGCGTGATGAGGGCTGGCGGGCGCGGAATCGAGCAGTCTCATCGCGGCGCCTTGACGAAGTTGGCCAGCATCGCATGGCCGTGCTCGGACAGGATCGACTCGGGATGGAACTGCACGCCTTCGACGGCGAGCGTCTTGTGGCGCACGCCCATGATCTCGCCGTCCGGGGTCCAGGCGGTGATCTCCAGGCAATCGGGCAGGGTCTCGCGTTCGATCGCCAGGGAATGATAGCGCGTCACGTCGAAGTGCCTGGGCAGACCTGAGAACACGCCCTGTTGCGTGGTCTCGATGGTGCTGACCTTGCCGTGCATCACCTGCTTGGCGCGGATCACCTTGCCGCCGAAGGCTTCGCCGATGGCCTGGTGGCCCAGGCACACGCCCAGCATCGGCACCTTGCCGGCAAAGTGCTGCAGCGCCGCCACCGAGATGCCGGCTTCCTTGGGGCTGCACGGGCCCGGCGAAACGCAGATATGGTCGGGCTTCATCGCCTCGATCTCTTCGATCGTGATCTCGTCGTTGCGGTAGGTGCGCACATCCACGCCCAGTTCGCCAAAGTACTGGACCAGGTTGTAGGTGAACGAATCGTAGTTGTCGATCATCAGCAGCATGGCGTCTGTCTCCTGTTCTCTCAGATGTCGGAGTCCAGGCCATCCTGGACCTGCTCGGCGGCGCGGATCACGGCGCGCGCCTTGGCCTCGGTTTCCCTCCATTCGGCTTCGGGATCCGAATCGGCAACGATGCCGGCGGCGGCCTGCACGTAGAGGTTGCCGTCCTTGACGATGCCGGTGCGGATGGCGATGGCGAGGTCCATCTCGCCGCCGAACGACAGGTAGCCCACCGCGCCGCCATAGATGCCGCGCTTGCGCGGCTCGAGCTCGTCGATGATCTCCATCGCATGGACCTTGGGCGCGCCCGACAGCGTGCCGGCCGGGAAGGTCGCGCGCAGCACGTCGAGGTTGCTCATGCCCTCGCGCAGCGTGCCTTCGACCGAGCTGACGATATGCTGCACGTGCGAGTATTTCTCGATCACCATCTTGTCGGTGACCTTGACCGAACCGGTCTCGGCAATGCGGCCGATGTCATTGCGCGCCAGGTCGATCAGCATCACGTGCTCGGCGATCTCCTTCGGATCGTTGAGCAGCTCGGTGGCCAGCTGCGCGTCCTTGTCCGGCGTATTGCCACGCGGGCGCGTACCGGCCAGCGGGCGGATGGTGACGATGTGCTCGCTGCGGGTGTCGCCATTGGTGCCGACCTTGCGTTCCTCCTGGCGCACCAGGATTTCCGGCGACGCGCCCACCACCTGGAAGTCGCCGAAGTTGTAGAAGTACATGTACGGCGACGGATTCAGCGAGCGCAGCGCGCGGTACAGCGACAGCGGCGCGTCGCGATAGGGCTTGACCAGGCGCTGGCCGATCTGCACCTGCATCATGTCGCCGGCCATGATGTATTCCTTGGCCTTGTGCACCGCGGCCAGGTAGTCGGCCTTGGCGAATTCGCGGTAGACCTCGGTCTGCACCGACGGGCTGGTCACCGGCACGTCGACCGGCTGGCGCAGCTTCATGCGCAGCTCGCGCAGGCGCTGGCGCGCGCGGGAATAGGCCTCCGGCGTGGTCGGATCGGCGTAGACGATCAGGTAGAGCTTGCCCGACAGGTTGTCGATCACCGCCAGCTCTTCGCACAGCAGCAGCTGGATATCCGGCAGGTTCAGGTCGTCGGGCTTGTGCGTGCTGGCAAGCTTCTTCTCGATATAGCGTACCGCGTCGTAGCCGAAGTAGCCGGCCAGGCCGCCGCAGAAGCGCGGCAGGCCGGGGCGCAGCGCCACCTTGAAGCGGCTCTCGAACTCGGCGATGAAATCGAGGGGATTGCCTTCGTGGGTTTCCACCACCTTGCCGTCGGTCACCACCTCGGTGCGGTTGCCGTAGGCGCGCAGCAGCGTGCGCGCATGCAGGCCGATGAACGAATAGCGCCCGAAGCGCTCGCCGCCGACCACCGATTCCAGCAGGAAAGTGTTGACGCCGCGGGTCTGCGACTGGGCCAGCTTCAGGTACAGCGACAGCGGCGTCTCCAGGTCGGCAAAGGCCTCGGCGATCAGCGGGATGCGGTTGTAGCCCTGGTCGGCCAGCGATTTGAATTCCAGTTCGGTCATGTCGGTCCTCTTGTTCGGCCCGCGCCGCGAGCGATGGTCAGGCGCGGTGCCGCATGTCGGCAGAGTTGGCTGGAGCGTATGGGATTCCGCCCCGGTTGCGGACCGTGGTGCGGCAAGCTTGCGGACAAGGCTGCACACGGCCGGAAAGCGGGCGTGCGGCGCGTTCTTGAGCTAAACGTAGCAGAGAAATAAGGCTACGCTGGCTTTTGGCGGGTTTGGGTGGTGATGCCCGGCATGGCTGGTCGCCTCGGCCGGTGGTGTCGACGCCTTCGGATCGAAGGCGCGTCAGCAGACTCGCGAACGCACTTTACGCCTGTTGAGAGGCGCGCCAGCGACGCCAGGGCCAAGCCTGCCGATCACTGCCAGAAGAGATGCGTTTGCGGTTGAGAAACATTGAATGTTCAGGGATTTCAGTCGCGGCCGACCTGATGACCGACCCTAGCGATGACTTGCCCGGTGTGCCGCGAACAGCGCTGCGGCGTGGGCAATGGTGTCGACTATACCATCGGCTTCGACGGCTTGTACAGGATTGCCATGGTTGTAGCCATAGGGCACCAGCAGCACGCCCATGCCCGCCGCGCGCGCCGCATGGGCGTCGTTTTCCGAGTCGCCCAGCGCGGCCATTGCCGACGGCTCGAGCCCGAAGGCATCGGCCACCTTGAGCAGCGGAAACGGGTCGGGCTTGCGCAGCGGGAAGGCATCGCCGCCGTAGACCAGCTCGAAATACTGGGCCAGGCCGGTCTTGGCCAGCAGCGGCTCGGTGAAGCTGTAGGGCTTGTTGGTCACGCAGGCCAGCCGAAGCCCGGCCGCCTTCATCGCCGCCAGGCCTTCCCGCACGCCCGGGTAGACCTGCGAGAACTGGCCGTTGATGCGGATGTATTCGCGGTCGTAGAGCGCGTAGGCATCGGCAAACAGGCCGTTGGCGTGCAGCGGCGAAAAGCGCGCGTCGAGCACGCGCCGGATCAGGTTTTCGGAGCCCTTGCCGACGTAGCTGACGATCTCCTGCCCGGACATCGGCGCCACCGGTCCGAGGTTGGGGTGCTGGCGGCCCAGCGCCAGCAGCATGGCGTTGATCGAGGCGTGGAAGTCCCCCGCGGTGTCGACCATGGTGCCGTCCAGGTCGACGATCACACCTTCGATGCCGCGCCAGTCGGCGCGGCGCAGCACCACGCCCGCGCTCATTGGCCGGCCTTGGCCAGTTCGCCGCGCAGCGCCGAGATGATGCCGCGGTAGCCGCCGTCGGCATCGGGCTTGCCGAACACCGCCGAGCCGGCCACAAAGGTGTCGGCGCCGGCCTTCGCGATCTCGGCAATGTTGTCGACCTTCACGCCGCCGTCCACTTCCAGCAGAATGGTGCGGCCGGTGCGGGCGGTGTACTCGTCGATGCGCTGGCGCACCGCGCGCAGCTTGTTCAGCGTCTCGGGGATGAACGACTGGCCGCCGAAACCCGGGTTGACCGACATCAGCAGGATCACGTCCAGCCGGTCCATCACGTGGTCCAGGTGGTGCAGCGGCGTGGCCGGGTTGAACACCAGGCCGGCCTGGCAGCCGTGATCGCGGATCAGCGCGAGCGAGCGGTCGACGTGTTCGCTGGCTTCCGGGTGGAAGGTGATGATATTGGCGCCGGCCTTGGCAAAGTCGGGGATGATCCGGTCCACCGGGCGCACCATCAGGTGCACGTCGATGGGGGCGGTCACGTGCGGGCGGATCGCCTCGCACACCAGCGGGCCCACGGTCAGGTTGGGCACGTAATGGTTGTCCATCACGTCGAAGTGGATCCAGTCGGCGCCAGCCTCGGTCACGCGGCGCACTTCCTCGCCCAGGCGGGCAAAGTCGGCGGACAGGATGGAAGGGGCGATACGGAAGGTGGGCTGGGTCATGGTGGCGCGCGGTGAATGCGGGGAATGCTGTTATCGCCGCTGGCGGCGGGCCGCGGGCGCCGCCGGGTCGCTGAACCCAGCCGGGGGGCCAGCAGGGCGGCAAGGGCGGCCGGGGCCACGGCGGGCGGCACGGCGTTGAAAGACCGCTATTCTACGCCCGCCCGGGGCGATCGCGTCCGGCCGGCGCCCGGCCCGCGCTCTTGCCCGTCCCGCGCCCATCCCGCACAATGCGGCTACCCCTTTCCCTGCCGGCCCTGCCCAAATGAGCGAGTACGCCTTCTCCGTGTCGGTACGCACCCAGTACCTGCCGGACCAGTCCGACCCCGAGCGCGGGCGCCATGCCTTCGCCTATACCATCACCATCCACAATACCGGCGAGGTCGCGGCACAGCTGATCTCGCGGCACTGGATCATCACGGACAGCGACAACGGCACGCAGGAAGTTGCCGGGCTGGGGGTGGTTGGCCACCAGCCGCTGCTCAAGCCGGGCGAGCATTTCGAATACACCAGCTGGGCCACGATCTCGACCCCGGTGGGCTCGATGAAGGGCGAGTACTTCTGCGTGGCCGAGGACGGCCACCGCTTCGAGGTGCCGATTCCCGAGTTCGCGCTGGTGCTGCCGCGCATGCTGCACTGAAGGTGCGGGGAACCTACTGGCGCGGTGCGCTGTCCTGATCCTGCTGCGGCGCTTGCGTGTCGCCCTGCGCCGGCTGGCGCGACGGGTGCTCCGACGGCGCGCGGGTGGGACGCGGGTGCTTTTTCGCCGTGCCCATGGTCCAGACCACGATAAAGATCAGCAGGAACAGCGCCACGCCGGCTTCCAGGGCGAACAGCAGCATGGGATGGGCTTCGAAGAACTTGCTCATGACAGATGCAGCGCGGCCCGCGGGGGCGCAGGCGGTGGTTGAGGGATGACGGTGGCATTGTAGGGGCATTCCGGCGGAATGCGCCCCGCACGCTGCGGCTTCCAGGACTTTGAACAATAGCAAGATGGCATACGCGGACGCTTTCCCGATTCCACAGGTTTCCCAGGTTTCCTCCCCGTCGCCGCGCCGCATGCGCGGCTGGCTCGCGCTGGCCGGCGCGGCGGTGCTGCTGGCCGGCTGCATGAGCGGCCCGCCGCCGCGCATCGAGACCACCCCGTCCGGCACCGCGCCGCCGTCGGCGTCGCCGCAGAAGGGCCGGCTGCAGGCGGCCAGCTGGGCCGAGATCGGCGGCTGGGCCCAGGACGATGTGCGCGCTGCCTGGCCGGCGCTGCAGCAAAGCTGCCAGGCGCTGAAGAAGCGCGCGGAATGGTCCCGCGCCTGCGCCGCCGGCATGATGGTCAATGCCGGCGACATCAACGCCATGCGCGCGTACTTCGAAAGCAACTTCCAGCCGTACCGCGTGGTCAATGGCGACGGCACCGACAGTGGCCTGATCACCGGCTACTATGAGCCGATCCTGCATGGCTCGCGCACACGCCAGGGCAAATTCCAGGTGCCGCTGTACCGCAAGCCGCCGCAGTTCGGCAACCGCGCACTGCCGGCGCGCGCCGAGCTGCTGCAGAACCCGGCCATGCGCGGCAACGAGCTGGTCTGGGTCGACGACGCGGTCGAGGCCGCGTTCCTGCAGATCCAGGGCTCGGGCCGCATCCGCATGGCAGACGGCAGCATGATGCGGGTGGGCTTCGGCGGTACCAACGACCAGCCGTTCCGCTCGTTCGGCAAGTGGCTGCTGGACCGCGGCGAGATCACCCCGGCGCAGGCCACCATGCAGGGCATCAAGGCCTGGGCGCGCGCCAATCCCGGCCGCGTCGAGGAGATGCTCAACGTCAATCCGCGCTTTGTCTTCTTCCGCGAGCTGCCGCTCGGCAACGACGGCCCGGTGGGCGCGCTGGGCGTGCCGCTGACCGCGGAGCGCTCGATCGCGGTCGACCCGGCCACGATCCCGCTGGGCGTGCCGGTGTTCCTGTCGACCACGCGTCCGCTGTCGACCGAGCCGATCCAGCGCCTGATGTTCGCGCAGGATACCGGCAGCGCGATCAAGGGCGGCGTGCGCGCGGACTTCTTCTGGGGGGCCGGCGATGCCGCCGGCGAGACCGCCGGACGGATGAAACAGGGCGGCAGGATGTGGGTGCTGATGCCGCGCAGTTAAGGCCAGCCCATCAGGCTAATACTGCGAATGTTGTCTCCCCTCTCCCGCAAGCGGGCGAGGGGAGACAACCGGCGCATTTCAACGCGGCCGCTGGTCCACGATCCGCTTCGCCTTCCCCACCGAGCGCTCGATGCCCCCCTCCGGCAGCACGTCGATGGAAGCGGTCACTCCGATATAGGACTTGATCTCATGCGCCAGCCGCTCGCGCGCGGCCTGCGCACGCGCCGGCTCGCCGCCATGGGCGCATTCCACGCGCACCGTCAGCGTGTCCATGTGGCCGTCCTTGCCCAGCACGCACTGGTAGTGCGGCGCCAGTTCGGCCTGCTTCAGGATCAGTTCCTCGATCTGCGACGGGAACACATTGACTCCGCGCACGATCATCATGTCGTCGGTGCGGCCGGTGACTTTCTCCATGCGGCGAAATGCCGCGCGGGCCGTGCCCGGCAGCAGACGGGTCAGGTCGCGCGTACGGTAGCGCACCACCGGCATTGCTTCCTTGGTCAGCGAGGTGAACACCAGCTCGCCGAACTCGCCGTCGGGCAGCACTGCGCCGGTGTCCGGGTCGATGATCTCCGGGTAGAAGTGGTCTTCCCAGATGGTCGGGCCGTCCTTGGTCTCGGCGCATTCGTTGGCGACGCCGGGCCCCATGACCTCGGACAGGCCATAGATGTCGACCGCCGAAATGCCCATGCGCTTCTCGATCGCCAGCCGCATTTCCGGCGTCCACGGCTCGGCGCCGAAGATGCCTACGCGCAGCGAGGTGCTGGCCGGGTCGATGCCCTGGCGCTCGAATTCGTCGGCGATCGCCAGCATGTAGCTGGGGGTTACCATGATCACTTCCGGCTTGAAGTCCTGGATCAGCTGCACCTGCCGCTCGGTCTGCCCGCCGCCGAACGGGATCGCGGTCAGGCCGGCCTTCTCGACCCCGTAGTGCGCGCCCAGTCCGCCGGTGAAGAGTCCGTAGCCGTAGCTGATATGGACCTTGTCGCCGCGTCGCGCGCCCGAGGCGCGGATCGAGCGCGCCATCACCGTGGCCCAGTTGTCGATGTCCTGCAGCGTGTAGCCGACCACGGTCGGCTTGCCGGTGGTGCCCGAGGAGGCATGGATGCGCGCCACGCGGTCCTGCGGCACCGCGAACATGCCGAACGGGTAGTTGTCGCGCAAATCCTGCTTGCTGGTGAACGGAAAGCGGGCCAGGTCTGGCAGCGATTCCAGCTGGTCGGGGTGCACGCCGGCCGCGTCGAACTTGCGCCGGTAGACCGGTGAATTGGCGTAGGCGTGGTGGAGCGACCATTTCAGGCGCTCCAGCTGCAACGCCTGCAACTCGGCGCGGCTGGCGGTCTCGATCGGATCCAGGGGCAGATCGGTCAGGCGCGTGCTCATGGGGTCTCCTGCAAGGGGGGCGTTTGTCGTCAGTGTCTTGCCAGGGCTGGCTCAGGCGCCTTCGGTTGCGTCCGGCGGCGGCACCACGTGTCCCTTGATCTGCGCAGACTTGCCGCGGAACATCGCCACCACCTGGCCCGCGGCATTGGTCACGCGGATATCGTAGATGCCGTGCCGGCCGGACAGGACCTGTTCGGTGGCCTCGGCGGTGAGCACGTCGCCGCCATGCACGGGCCGCAGGAACTCGATGCTGCAGCCGGCCGCCACGGTGTTGATGTTATGGCTGTTGCAGGCAAAAGCGAAGGTCGAATCGGCCAGCGTAAACATCAGGCCGCCATGGCAGATGCCGTGACCGTTGAGGAATTCCTTGCGCACCGGCATGGTCAGCCGCGCATAGCCCGGCCGCACCGCCTTGACCGTGATGCCCAGCCAGCGGCTGCAGGTGTCGGCTTCATACATGGCGGCCGCGGCGGCTTCCGCGAGGGCCTGGGGGTCCTGTTTCAAGCTACTCTCCTGTACGGGATGCGGGGGCAGGCCCGCGGTCTACTTGCCGGTGAAGTGGGGGGCGCGCTTGGCGAGGAAGGCGTTGACCCCCTCGGCATAGTCGGCGGACTGGCCAAGCCCGCGCTGCAGGTCGCGTTCGAGGTCGAGCTGGGCGTCGAGCGTGGTCGTGGCGCTGGCATACATGGCGCGCTTGATCGCGGCCAGCGCGCGCGTCGGCTGGGCGGCCAGGTGCGTGGCCAGCGCCAGCGCCTGTTCCGGCAGCAGCGGATCGTCCATGGTCTGCCAGACCAGGCCCCAGGTTTCGGCCTGCTCGGCGCTCAGGCGCTCGCCGGTCATGGCCAGGCCCAGTGCGCGCGCCATGCCGATGCGCTGCGGCAGCAGCCAGGTGCCGCCCGAATCCGGCACCAGCCCGATCTTGACAAAGGCCTGGATAAAGCTGGCGGAGCGCGCCGCCAGCACCATGTCGCAGGCCAGCGCCAGGTTGGCGCCGGCACCGGCCGCAGTGCCGTTGACCGCCGCCACCACCGGCAGCGGCAGGGCTTGCAGGCGGCGGATCAGCGGATTGAACCAGGTGTCGATCAACTCGCCCAGGTCGGTCATGTGCCCGGGTGTGAAATCCAGGTCGGCCAGGTCCTGGCCCGCGCAGAAGCCGCGGCCGGCACCGGTCAGCAGCAGGGCGCGGGCGCCGCCAGCCTCGACGTGGTCCAGCGCCTGCTGCAGCGCCTGGTGCATGGCGCGGGTGAAGCTGTTGAGCTTGTCGGGACGATTGAGCGTGATGATCGCTACCGGGCCCTGCCATGCCAGCAGGATGGGGCCGCTCTCGATGCTGACCGGCTGGCCAGCGGGCGTGGACGTCGGGGGCATTGTTGTCTCCTGCCGAATGGAATCGATGACTCCAGGCTTGTGGTCGGACGGGCTGATGCCTCTAAAATAAACCGACCAGTCGGTCGGCAAATGTTAGCACCAATTTTTGCCTGCGGGTAGCACGTGATTGACGCGAACGCCGGCCGCTGCGCAATGCCGGCCGACGGCACCGCTCTATAATCGCGCTGCCAACAACAATCTGAAACCCCGCCGGCCTGCGCGAGCGAAGCCCGGCGCGCTCTCCCATCCGCATTGGAAATCCTATGAAGAAGTTCGCTGCATTGCTCCTGATCTCGTCCGCCGCGCTGTTTGCCGCGTGCGGCAAGAAAGAATCCGCCCCCGCGCCGGCTGCCGGCACGGATACCGCCGCCAGGATCATCGTGGGCCTGGACGACAATTTCCCGCCGATGGGTTTCCGCGATGCCAGCAACGAGCTGGTCGGCTTCGATATCGACATGGCCAAGGAGGCCAGCCGCCGTCTTGGCATGACGGTCGAATTCAAGCCGATCGACTGGAGCGCCAAGGAGGCGGAGCTGAACGGCAAGCGCGTCGACGTGCTGTGGAACGGGCTGACCATCACCGAAGAGCGCAAGAAGAACATCAGC
Organism: Cupriavidus mimosae; assembly: GCF_023952485.1. Lineage (NCBI taxonomy): Bacteria > Pseudomonadati > Pseudomonadota > Betaproteobacteria > Burkholderiales > Burkholderiaceae > Cupriavidus > Cupriavidus mimosae. Next base: position 201,307 of record NZ_JALHRY010000012.1, read on the forward strand.
TTTACCGCGCCCTACATGACCAACCACCAGATCGTCATCGTCGGCGCCCAGTCGCCGGTGAAGACCAAGGCCGACCTGGCTGGCCGCACCGTCGGCGCACAGGACGGCAGCAGCGCGGTGGATGCCATCAAGAAGGAAAGCCAGATTGCCGCCAGCCTGAAGGAACTCAAGACCTTCGGCGACAACGTGACGGCGCTGATGGACCTGTCGGCGGGCCGCCTCGACGCGATCGTGGTGGATGAAGTGGTGGGCCGCTACCTGATCAGCAAGCGTGCCGGCGAATACCGCGTGCTGGAAGAAAACTTCGGCACCGAGGATTACGGCGTCGGCGTGCGCAAGGATGACGCCGAACTGCTCGGCAAGCTCGACCAGACCCTGGCGTCGATGAAGCAGGACGGCACCGCGGCGCGTATCGCCACCCAGTGGTTTGGCGCCGACATCACCAAGTAATCCAGACCCGGCGTGACACCCCTCGCATTTCAGGCGAGGGTCACGCCAACTCCGGGCCCGTTCGCCGGGCTTCCCGGAGGCCTCACCTCCTTCTGTACGCGCGAGCATGGATTACGTCTTATCTCTTCTGCTGCCGCTGGCGCAGGGTGCCAAAGTCACGCTGACGCTATTCGCCATCACGCTCGCCCTGTCGGTGCCGCTCGGGCTTGCTCTGGCACTGGCACGCATTTCGTCATGGCCGCTGCTGAGCGGCCTGGTCAACGGCTATATCTGGCTGATGCGGGGTACGCCGCTGATGCTGCAGATGCTGTTTATCTATTTCGCGCTGCCGTTCGTGCCGGTCATCGGCGTGCGGCTGCCTGATTTTCCCGCGGCAGTGGTGGCCTTCGCGCTCAACTACGCCGCGTACTTCGCGGAAATCTTCCGCGCCGGGATCAAGTCCGTCGACCGCGGCCAGTACGAGGCCAGCAAGGCTCTGGGCATGACCTACTTCCAGACCATGCGGCGGGTCGTGCTGCCGCAGATGGTCAGCCGCGTGCTGCCGCCGGTCAGCAACGAGACCATTACGCTGATCAAGGACACCTCGCTGATCTACGTGCTGGCGCTCAACGACATCCTGCGCACCGCGCGCGGCATCGTGCAGCGCGATTTCACCACCACGCCTTTCCTCGTCGCCGCGCTTTTCTACCTGTTGATGACGCTGATTCTGACCTGGTTCTTCCAGAATCTCGAAAAACGCTATGCCAAACATGATGACTAGCCCGAACGGCGCCCCTTCACCCGATGCGCCCGGCGTCATGATCGCGGCACGGGACATCTTCAAGTCGTTTGGGCCGCTGCAGGTCCTGCGCTGTGTTTCGCTGACCTTGCGCAAGGGCGATGTCACCGCGGTGATCGGCCCGTCGGGCTCGGGCAAGAGTACCTTGCTGCGTTGCCTGAACCATCTCGAGGTGATCGACCGCGGCAGCCTTCACATCGAGGGCGAGACACTGGCCGCCGCCGTCCCCGACGGCGCGGCCCGCTATGTGGCGGACGCGGACGTGCGCCGCATCTGCCGGAAGATGGGCATGGTGTTCCAGTCGTTCAACCTGTTCCCGCATATGACGGTGCTGCAGAACATCATCGAGGCGCCGGTGACGGTGAAAGGGCTGCGGCGCGATGCGGTGATTCCCAAGGCCGAGGAACTGCTGCGCAAGGTCGGGCTGCTGGCCAAGCGCGACAGTTATCCGGCGCGGCTGTCCGGCGGCCAGAAGCAGCGCGTGGCGATCGCGCGCGCGCTGGCGATGGAACCGGACATCATGCTGTTCGACGAGCCCACTTCCGCGCTGGATCCCGAGCTGACCGGCGAGGTGCTGCGCACCATGCGGCAGCTGGCAGAGGAGCATATGACCATGCTCGTCGTCACCCATGAAATGGGGTTTGCGCGGGAAGTGGCGAACCACGTCGTATTCATGGACGAGGGCCAGATTCTCGAGGAAGGCCCTCCCGGGGAAGTGTTCGGCGCGCCGGCCCACGCGCGCACCCGCGAATTCCTCGCGCACATGCTCTAGCCGGCGCCGTCATGCCGCAACCGATGGCAGAATAGCCCGCAGCCGGTGGCGACCATGCCATCCGCCTGACCATATTTAGGAGAAGACATGTCGTACGAGAACATCCTGGTCGAGACCCGCGGCCGTGTTGGCCTGGTCACGCTGAATCGCCCGAAGGCCCTGAATGCGCTCAATGATGCGCTGATGGATGAACTGGGCGCCGCGCTGACCGCCTTTGACCAGGATGAAGGTATCGGCGCCATCGTCATCACCGGCAGCGAGCGCGCCTTCGCCGCCGGCGCCGACATCGGCATGATGTCCAAGTACTCCTTCATGGACGTCTACAAGGGCGACTACATCACCCGCAATTGGGAAACCATCCGCAAGATCCGCAAGCCCGTGATAGCGGGCGTAGCCGGTTATGCGCTGGGTGGCGGCTGCGAACTGGCGATGATGTGCGACATCATCATCGCGGCGGACTCGGCCAGATTCGGCCAGCCCGAGGTCAAGCTTGGCACCATGCCGGGCGCGGGCGGCACCCAGCGCCTGCCGCGTGCGGTGTCCAAGGCCAAGGCGATGGACCTGTGCCTGACCGCGCGCATGATGGACGCCGCCGAAGCCGAACGCGCGGGCCTGGTTTCGCGCGTGGTCCCGGCCGACAAGCTGCTGGACGAAGTGCTGGCGGCGGCGGAGACCATCGCCGGATTCTCGCTGCCGGTGGTCATGATGATCAAGGAATCGGTCAACGCCGCCTACGAGACCACGCTGGCCGAGGGCGTCCACTTCGAGCGCCGCCTGTTCCACGCTACCTTCGCCACCGAAGACCAGAAGGAAGGCATGGCCGCCTTTGTCGAGAAGCGCAGCCCGAATTTCCAGCACCGTTAGGCTCCGGGATCAGGGAATACCCGAGGGTGGAGAAGGGCTATTGCCTCGCTTTCGCCCCGTGATGTGGCTGTTTCCCTATGTGATTCAAAGGCTTACACGATAGCCGCGGGAACGTTTAGCGGATCAACGTGACAAAGGTGTTGCAAGGGCGGCGAAACCGGCCTACTATTCGCCCCCTCGCAACACAACGCGGCACCTGCAAGGCAGGCGCAGCAAGGGTTGCGGGGTCGACCGGAAGGTTGGCGCAGCGAAGTTTGCAGCGCTGACGGCAGCAAAAAAGATTGCGGCAAACGGTTGACGAAACGAAGAAAGTTCTGCATAATCTCGTTTCTCTGCTGCAGACAACGCAGCGCGCTGAACGGCAAAGCCGGGTGGCGAAGTTCTTTAACAAACAAACAACCGATAAGTGTGGGCGCTGGGTAGCGGACGCCACTGTCTATGGACAGTGATGCTTCAAGTTATACAGTGCTCGCACAGCAAAACGTGACTGG
>NZ_JALHRY010000120.1:0-529 GCF_023952485.1 Cupriavidus mimosae
GCGAGGAATTCGTTCTTCAGCTTGATGATCAGCACCAGCGTGGTCACCACCGCGATGGCCATGCCGATCATGCCGAAGGCATTGCCCTTGCGCGCAGAAGCCGGGTGCGACAGCCCCTTGAGCGCCTGGATAAAGCAGACCGAGGCCACCAGGTACAGCAGGGTGACGAGGTTCATGCTGACAAGGCCCGCCATCACGCGCCCTCCTTGGCCAGTGCCGGCTTGCCCTCGGGCGCCTTCGCCTTCGGTTCCTTCTTCTTGAACATCTCCAGCATGCGCTGGGTCACCAGGAAGCCGCCGAACACGTTGACCGCCGCCAGCGCCACCGCGAGCGTGCCCATCACGCGCCCGACGCCGCCTTCGGTCAGGCCCGCGGCGAGCATGGCGCCGACGATGATGATGGCCGAGATCGCGTTGGTTACCGCCATCAGGGGCGTATGCAGGGCCGGCGTGACCGTCCAGACCACGTGGTAACCCACGTAGATCGCCAGCACGAAGATGATCAGGTTGATCACCGTGTGGTTCACCAT
>NZ_JALHRY010000121.1:0-516 GCF_023952485.1 Cupriavidus mimosae
ATTTTACATCGGCGCTAACAACTAACAAGTGCGACATAGCGCCGTATTACGCCGGCACTCGCGAGGGCTCTGACCCGAGCGAGACACGGCGACGGAGAAAGATGAACGCGGCGCGCTAGTTCAACGTTCGTTAGAGCGCTGTTCTGCTGGAGTTCATCGAGAATTCGCAGATCTGTTGTGTCGAGATTCCTTGATGCCTACACAATATTTTCGCCCCGCATTGTCCAGTCCCAGTCAATCTCCACGCCGGCGTAAGCTGATATCAGACGCCGACAATTGCGACGATGCCAACATCGATTCGCTTGGACAGACTCAACGCGTTGAACTACCAGGCACGCTCGGGGTACAACGAGTTTCCAGCCTAGCAAAATGCCGACCATGGCTGGCAATGTGGATCTTGTAATGGCGGTTTCGCCGACTGATGCTGGCGCCGGTTCGTGTTCCACAACCTTCACATATTGATGCTTGGCGGGGAGTTGGAAAGAAGACTGGCTTGCCTCGGCGCTGGCGCCCTAG
>NZ_JALHRY010000122.1:0-482 GCF_023952485.1 Cupriavidus mimosae
CGAGGCGCTGTACCGTCGCCCCAACACGAGCCGCAAGCATGCGGCGCACAAGATCTGGCCATACCTACTGCGCGACCGGACGATCGATCGCGCCAACCAGGTGTGGGCGCTGGACACGAGCTACATTCCGATGGCGCGGGGCTTCGTGTATCTGATGGCGGTGGTGGACTGGGCGAGCCGCAAAGTACTGGCCCACCGGGTGGCGATCACTCTGGAGAGCTGCCATGCTGTCGAGGCGCTGGAGGAGGCCTTTGCGAAATACGGCACGCCGGAGATCGTCAACACCGACCAGGGCAGCCAGTTCACCGCGACGGGGTTCACAGACGCTGTGCTCGACCGCGGCATCCGACTGTCGATGGACGGCAAGGGCAGTTGGCGCGACAACGTGTTCGTCGAACGCCTTTGGCGCAGCGTCAAATACGAGGAGGTCTACCTGAAAGCCTACGACTCGGTCAGCCATGCGCGCCGCTCTATCGCTAACT
>NZ_JALHRY010000123.1:0-467 GCF_023952485.1 Cupriavidus mimosae
CTATGCGCACACAGCGCGGCCAGAACGGGTGCGAAAACGCGAGAAAGACAGCTTGAATCGGCCTATCTCTCCCGCATTGCGAAAGCTGAAGTCCTTGGCTTGTGCAACATCAAGCGCAAACCTCATTGATCAGATGGTATGGACGCCTTCCCCCTGGCAACGGCGCACCTAGTTGCAAGAGCCCTGTGAGGATCCTCCGCTGGCGATAGTTCCTTTGTGCCAAAGTGGGGGGAGACGTCGAGTGGGCAGCGACCCTAAGCAGGAGGCGATCCAAAATGGAACTTACCGTCATCGGCATGGATATTGCCAAGCACGTTTTCCAACTACATGCTGTGAATGTCAGCACCGGCGAAGTTGAGCGTATCAAGCTGAAGAGAAGCCAAGTCACAAACTTCTTCACTAGGCGTGAGCGTTCGCTGATCGCCATCGAGGCTTACCGACAAAGAAATCGCTACGCTCGAACGGAG
>NZ_JALHRY010000124.1:0-439 GCF_023952485.1 Cupriavidus mimosae
CAAGACCGATCCCGATGCCAAGCTCTACCGCAAGGGCAAGACATCCAGTGAGCTGCGCTACATGGGTCATACCCTGAGCGACAACCGCCATGGCCTGGTGGTTAGCGCCATGGTGACCAAGGCGGACGGACACGCCGAGCGGGAGGCCGCAAAGGTCATGCTTAACGATGCCAGGCAGGTGATTGAAGACCTGAATGTGGAAGTCACCGTGGGCGCGGACAAGGGCTATGACGCGCACGAGTTCATTGAGGCCTGCCTGGAAATGAAGGTGACGCCCCACGTGGCGCAGAACACATCGGGTCGTCGCTCGGCCGTTCCTGATGCCATTGCTTCCAGCGCCGGTTATGCCGTCTCGCAACAAAAGCGCAAGCTGATCGAACAGGGCTTCGGGTGGGTCAAGACCGTGGGGCGCATGCGTCAGGTGATGGTGCGCGGTGAT
>NZ_JALHRY010000125.1:0-412 GCF_023952485.1 Cupriavidus mimosae
AAGGCCCGGAGGTTCCGGGATAACCTGGATGCGACCACGGACCTTGCGCTGAGCCACATCGGAACCATGGTGAACAGCAAACAGACGGCCCCGTGCCACCGTCCTGCAGAGGCTAATGGGGAAAGCCTGGGAGAACGACATCCTCGGCAGCTTACGCGCCACTGGTCATGCTCACGCAATCGCGTCAGCCCGCGCCAGGGCGAGCGTTCCCAGAGGCCGCTGTCCCAATCACGAAGGCGACGCCAGCAAGCACTGCCTTCCACAATTCGCTATTGACCTTCTTCCGTGCCATGACGCATAGCCACACTCAACGGGCAGATGACGACGACACGGTTTTGTTAGCCACACTTAGCACCGCAAGAGCGCGAAGGAATTGCCCATCTTTGAGGTCATTTCCTTATACGGAAGAGGT
>NZ_JALHRY010000126.1:0-362 GCF_023952485.1 Cupriavidus mimosae
TCGTTCGGGGCCGGCAACTACGGCATGTGCGGGCGCGCGTATTCGCCGCGCTTTTTGTGGATGTGGCCGAACGCGCGCATCTCGGTGATGGGCGGCGAGCAGGCCGCGAGCGTGCTGGCGACGGTGCGCCGGGACGGCATCGAAGCGAAGGGCGGCCAGTGGAGCGCGCAGGAGGAAGACGCCTTCAAGCAGCCGATCCGCGACCAGTACGAGCACCAGGGCCATCCGTACTACGCCAGCGCGCGGCTGTGGGACGACGGCGTGATCGACCCCGCGCAGACGCGCACGGTGCTGGGACTGGGCCTGTCGGCCAGCCTCAATGCGCCGATCGACGAGATGAAGTTCGGCGTGTTCCGCATGTA
>NZ_JALHRY010000127.1:0-350 GCF_023952485.1 Cupriavidus mimosae
GTAAGCGAGTAGCCAGTACCGTCTTGACGGCCGCAGCAGTTACGCTGGCGTAACCAGTTGCTCAGTGACGACCCACGGCATGAGTTCGTCGACGCGGTTGATCGGGTGATCCGCGATGCGTGCGAGCACGAAGCGTAGGTAAGCCTCGGGATCGACGCCGTTGAGTTTTGCCGTGCCGATCAGGCTGTAAATTGCAGCGGCGCGTTCCCCACCTGAGTCAGCACCCGCGAACAGGTAATTACGTCTTCCGATGGCCACCCCGCGCAGCGCACGTTCGACCGGCAGGTTGTCGATCTCCAGTCGTCCGTCGTCGCAATAGCGCGTGAGCGCCTCCCACCGGTTCAGTGCGT
>NZ_JALHRY010000128.1:0-346 GCF_023952485.1 Cupriavidus mimosae
GACACCTATCTCCGCACCTTGCTCATACACGGCGCCAGATCCGTGGTCACTCGAGGTGCGGGAACCGCCTGGCTCGACGAATTGCTCAAGCGACGTCCCTTCAACGTCGCGGTCGCTGCGGTAGCTAACAAACTCGCCAGGACCATCTGGGCAGTATTGGCCAGGCAAGGGAGATATGAGGCACACCTGCCCATAGCTGCATCATAGCCTCCCAAGCGGATACACCAGGACTGATCAACCCTTCTCAAGGAGCGCAAGCAATGATCGCATGATGGCTAACAGGTTGGACCGGGACGAGGAAGACCCGATAGGGAACGTGAGCCGCAAGGCTCGATAATCAGCTGGG
>NZ_JALHRY010000129.1:0-337 GCF_023952485.1 Cupriavidus mimosae
ATGCACCGTACGACGATCAACTCCCAGTTGCCTGGCCACCGCCTCAATCGAGCAATTGCCTTGCGGCAGCAGGCGAGACATCATTTGCCGCACATTGACAGCTATGCAATCCGTGCGCAGTGCCAGCATCGTGTCGAGATGCGTGCGCGCGTGAAAGGCCATGGACGGATCGTTGGCTTCAAACGTGGCATCCTGATCGTTCGTTCACTGGCGGCTCGCCATGGCGGGCCGTACCATTGGCTCGATGGCGGATTGCGTTAGCAGGCTGCTGAAGTACTCATCGCGCTAGCGATGAGTTTTTCCCCGCAAGGCGGGGAGCGCTGTTTTTCACAAGGCG
>NZ_JALHRY010000013.1:0-182895 GCF_023952485.1 Cupriavidus mimosae
TATCGTCAACAAGCGCTCGATGGCCGCCGGCTATGCCGGTCTGGACAACGAGCTGTTCTATATGGACAAGACCATGATGGTGTTCGGCGACGCCAAGAAGGTGGTCGAGGACATGTTCAAGGCGGTCGACTAAGGTCGCACAGCCGCTCCGGCCCGCGCCCCCCGGGGCGCGGGCTGTCGTGGTTCCGGCGCGGTTCACCGCTCTGGCCCGCCGGCCCTGCTGGAACAAGGGCCGGCCCCGTCCCTGCCCCGCCGCAGCCGGCCCCGGCCGCAAGGCGTGCCTTGCAAGGCAGCCACGGCGCGCTATACTGGCCTGCGAATACGCACGCTGGCTTGCCACTTGCGCCACGCCTGTGCCAACCCCTGCCCGCCGCTCCATGACCTTCAATCCGCACGACAGGAATCTGTCGGTCTTCCATCACCCGGTCCTGACTGTCCTTGTGGATGACAGCAAGTCCTTCATCGACAGCCTGGCGTTCCAGATGGATGCCGCGCGCGGGGTGATCACCTTCACCGATCCGCGCGAAGCGCTGCAGTGGATCCGCGAAGCCTACGCCACCCGCTTCCCGGGTTTCCTGCCGGTGCGCGTGACCCACGACGACCTGACCTTCCTGACCGAGCGCCGTACGGTCCAGCTCGACATCGACCGCATCTACCGCCAGATTCACGACGTCAACCGCTTCCTGCAGCCCGGGGTGGTCGTGGTCGACTATTCGATGCCGCAGATGGACGGCCTGGAATTCTGCCAGGCGCTGCAGGACCTGCCGTGCAAGACCATCCTGCTGACCGGCACCGCCGATGAAAGCATCGCGGTGCAGGGCTTCAACCACGGGCTGATCGACCGCTATGTGAAAAAGCACGACAGCAATATGGTGGAGCGCCTCGACCAGGAAATCGAAGCGATGCAGCAGGCGTACTTCGCCACGCTGTCGCGCACGCTGCGCGAGCTGCTGACGCGGCATTCGTTCTCGTTCTTGTCCGATCCGGCCATGACCGAGCGCGTGCGCCAGCTGACCGCGCGCTACGGCTTTGTCGAGTACTACCTGTATCCCAACCCCGCCGGCATCCTGTTGCTGACCGCCCAGGGCCACGCCACCCTGATGGTGATCGAGACCCGCGCCGGGCTGATGACGCAGGTGGAATCGGCCGAGGCCTACGATGCCCCCGCCGCGCTGATCGAAGGCCTGCGCGAAGGCCGGCTGGTGCCCTTCTTCTGGCCCGGCAACGGCATGTACACGCCGGCCTGCGTCGACTGGGAACAATACTGCCTGCCGGCCGAACGCTGCGAAGGCAGGGAAGAATTCTTCTACGCGCTGTTCGACCTGCCGCGCCACCTGCTGCAGGAGCCGGTGGTCAGCCTGCAGAGCTTCCTGGCGGACTTCAGCCGCAACCCGGACGCGCTGACGGGGCGCAAGCGCCCCTGACGCCACGGCACCGGTGCGCAGCCGGTCTCAGTCCGCCTGCGGCGCCCGGTTGGCGCCGCGCACCATGTCGAAACGGAACAGCCGGCACTCGATATTGCCGTTGTAGAGCGGCGTGCGGCGCGATTCCTTCAGCCGCAGCCGGCGCGGGAAGCCCAGGTCGCCGGTGAACATCCACGCCTGCCAGCCCGCGAAATGCTGCTTCAGGGTGGTGGCAAAGGCGCTGGCGAACTGGTTGGCGGCGGCCTCTTCAACCTCGTCGCGCGGCATTTCGTCTTCCGGCGCGCGGCGCTGCCCGCGCACCGCAATGCGCTCGCCGTACGGCGGATTCATCAGCAGCAGGCCCGGCTCGTCATAAGGCGGCTGCACGAAGCGTGCGTCGACCTGCTTGGTGCGCGCCTCGCCCGGCAGGCCGGCGCGTTCCCAGTTGGCGCGCGTGATCGCCAGCATGTCGGTGGAGATGTCCGAACCGACCACCTGCAGTTCATCGGCCGAGGCCAGCATGCGCGCGCGCTGCGCGTCCGCCTTCAGCTTCTGCCACGCCTTGGTATCCATGCCCTTGAGCCATTCGAAGGCAAAGCTGCGGCTGCCGCCGGGCGCGATGCCCAGCGCCACCTGCGCGGCCTCGACCAGGAAGGTGCCACTGCCGCACATCGGGTCGTAGAAGGGCCGGAAAGTCTGGCCCGGCACCCAGCCCGCCAGGCGCAGGATGCCGGCCGCCAGGTTTTCCTTCAGCGGGGCCTCGCCCTTCTCGGTGCGCCAGCCGCGCTTGAACAGCGGCTCGCCGCTGGTGTCGAGATACAGCGTACAGTCGCGCTCGGTCAGGTGGGCGTAGATGCGCACATCCGGGCTCACGGTGTCGACGCTCGGCCGGGCGCCCAGCCGCTCGCGCATGGCATCGCATACGCCATCCTTGACCCGCAGCGCGGTGAAATTGAGGCTGCGCAGCGGCGACTTGTGCGACGTAATATCCACGCGCAGCGACTCGTCGGGCGAGAACCACTGCTCCCAGCGCACCCCCCGCGCCAGCGTGTAGATGTCGTCCTCGTGCCGGTAGCCGCGCGCCGCGACACGCATCAGCACCCGGCTGGCAATGCGCGAATGCAGGTTGACCGCATAGGCGGCAGCCATCTCGCCCGAGAAGTTGACGCCGCCCGGCACTTCCTGGTGCACCGCGAACGGCGCCAGCGCGGCCATGCCCGGCATCGCGGCAATCTCGCGCAGCTCTTCGGCGAGCGCGCTCTCCAGGCCGCGCGGGCAAGGGGCAAAGAAGGCTTGGGTCATGAGAGGGATTCCTGCAAACAAAAACGTCCGCCGTGGCGGACGGGGAAGTAACGGTAGCTTAGGTCAGGCCGCGGCCAGCGCGCGGTCGAGAAAGTCGAGGCGGTCCTGGCCCCAGAACGGCTCGCCGTCGTACACGTACCACGGCGCGCCGAACACGCCGGCCGAGATCGCCTCCTGCGTGTTCTGCGCATAGGCGGCCTGCACCGACTGGGCCTCGCTGGCCTTGAGCAGGCCGGCGCCATCCAGGCCGGCCGCGTCGGCGATCTGCGCCAGCGTGGCGGCATCGGCGATATTGCGCTGCTGCGCCCAAACCGCCGCGCCGATCGCGCCGGTCAGTGCCATCGCGCGCGCGGTGCCGTGCGCCAGTTGGGCGGCAATGATCAGCTTGCTGGCAGCGTCGCCGGACACCGGGAAGAACGTCGGCTCGAGGTTCAGCGGGATGTTCAGGAACGCGCTCCAGCGCCTGAGCTCGACCAGCCGGTAAGCCTGCCGCTGCGGCGGGCGCTGCGCCAGCGGCAGCCCGCCGGAGACCGAGAACACTTTGCCGAGGTCGCACGGTTTCAGGTTCACTTGCGCGCCGTGGCGCGCGGCGATATCGCTGAAACGGGCATGGCCCATGTAGACATACGGCGATTGCGGCGTCAGGTAGTAGTCGACCAGCTTGCTCATGTTGGTATCCGCGACGGAATCAGGCTGCAATATAAAGGCGAAACAAAGGCGAAATGTGGCCAGCCTCAGAACGGCTTGACCACGACCAGGATCACCACCGCCAGCAGCACCAGCACCGGCAGCTCATTGAACCAGCGATAGAACTTGTGCGAGCGCGCGTTGCGCCCCGCCTCGAACTTGCGCAGCAGCACGCCGCAGCCGTGGTGGTAACCGATCAGCACCAGCACCAGCGCCAGCTTGGCATGCATCCAGCCCTGCCCGGGGCCGCGGCCGATGCCGTAGCCCAGGTACAGCCACAGCCCGAATACCAGCGCCGGCACTGCCAGCATGGTCATGAAGCGGAACAGCTTGCGCGCCATCAGCAGCAGGCGCTGCGTGCTGGCGGCGTCGGTTTCCATCGCCAGGTTGACGAAGATGCGCGGCAGGTAGAACAGGCCGGCGAACCACGAAACGACGAAGACGATATGCAGCGCTTTGACCCAGAGCATCGGCGGACAGACGTTGGCTTGCGGTGGTTATTGTTGTTGGCGGGCCAGCATCAGGTCCGGATCTCGCCGTGCCCGAACACCACGTACTTGAGCGAGGTCAGCCCTTCCAGCCCGACCGGCCCGCGCGCATGCAGCTTGTCGTTGGAGATGCCGATCTCCGCGCCCAGCCCGTACTCGAAGCCATCGGCAAAACGGGTCGAGGCATTGATCATCACGCTGGCCGAATCGACCTCGCGGATAAAGCGCATGCCCGCCGAGTAGTTCTCGGTGATGATCGAGTCGGTATGGTGCGAGCCGTACTCGTTGATATGCGCGATGGCTTCATCCAGGCCAGAGACGGTCTTGATCGCCAGGATCGGCGCCAGGTATTCCAGGCGCCAGTCTTCCTCGGTGGCATCGACCAGGCCGCCGAAGCCCGCCGCTTCCAGCGTGGCGCGGGTCGCCGGGCACACGCGCAGTTCGACGCCCTTCTGCTGGTAGATGCGGCACAGCGGCGGCAGCGCGGCGGCGGCGATGTCCCGCGACACCAGCAGCGTCTCCATGGTGTTGCAGGGCGCGTAGCGCTGGGTCTTGGCGTTGTCGCAGACGTGCACCGCCTTGTCCAGGTCGGCCTCGGCATCGATATAGACGTGGCAGATGCCGTCCAGGTGCTTGATCATCGGCACGCGCGCTTCTTCCATCAGCCGCGCGATCAGGCTCTTGCCGCCGCGCGGCACGATCACGTCGACGTACTCGGTCATGGTGATCAGCCGGCCGACCGCGGCGCGATCGGTGGTCTCGATCACCTGTACCGCCTCGGACGGCAGGCCGGTCGCGGACAGGCCCTCGGCCACCAGCGCGGCCAGCGCGGTGTTGGATTCGATCGCCTCGGACCCGCCGCGCAGGATGGTGGCGTTGCCCGACTTCAGGCACAGCGCGGCGGCGTCGATGGTGACGTTGGGGCGCGACTCGTAGATGATGCCGATCACGCCCAGCGGCACGCGCATCTGGCCCACCTGGATGCCGGTCGGGCGGAACTTCATGTTCGAGATCTCGCCGATCGGGTCTGCCAGCGCGGCGATCTGCTCCAGGCCCGCGGCCATGGTGTCGATGGCCTTGTCCGACAGCGTCAGGCGGTCGACGAAGGCGGCGTCCTGGCCGTTGGCGCGGGCGCGCTCGAGGTCGCGTGCGTTGACGGCCTTGAGCTTGTCGGCATCGCGGCGGATCGCCGCGGCGATGGTCAGCAGCGCACGGTTCTTGTCGGCGGTGGAGGCACGCGCCATCGCGCGCGACGCCGCGCGGGCCTGGCGGCCGACGCGGTCCATGTATTGGTTGAGGTCGAGCTCGGTCATGTCAGTGGCCGGGGGTGATGGCCGTCAATGTATGTTTTCTCCCTCTCCCGCTTGCGGGAGAGGGTTGGGGTGAGGGCGGGAGTCGCTACGAAGTACGGCTGTCGGTATGCCACCGCCTGCCCTCACCCCCTGCCCCTCTCCCGCAAGCGGGAGAGGGGAGCAAACCGCCAGGGGAGCAAACCTTCCAGGCTGTCCCCTCAGCGCGCAATCATCAGCGCCAGCTGCTGCAGGCCGTCCCACGGCTCGGCCGGCAGCGGCGCGCTGCCTGGCGGCGGCAGGTCCTGCAGGCCCTTGACCTGGCGGTCCAGCCGCGCGGCCAGCGCCAGCGCCGCTTCCAGCCGGGGCTGCGCCAGGCGCTGCGCGGCCTGCGGCACCAGCCGCTCGCGCGGGCCCCAGACACGCAGCTCGCGCATCAGCACACCCGCCGGCTTGCCGTCCGCCAGCCCTTGCCGGACCTTGGATAATACGCGAATTTCCTCGGTCAGCGCCCACAGCACCAGCACCGTGGCCTCGCCCTCGCCGCGCAGCCCTTCCAGCATCCGCACCAGCCGCGGCACGTCGCCCGAGAGCATCGATTCCGACAGCTTGAACACGTCGTAGCGGGCCACGTTCAGCACCGCATCGTGGACCTGGTCGAAGCTCAGTTCGCCGGGCGGGTACAGCAGGCCCAGCTTCTGGATTTCCTGGTGCGCCGCCAGCAGGTTGCCTTCGACCTTGTCGGCAATGAACTGCAAGGCGCGCCGTCCGGGCTCCCCACCCTGCACGCGCTGCTGCTGCAGCGCCAGCCGCTCGCCGACCCACGCCGGCAAGCGGGTACGGTCCACGGTGTCGACCTTGATCGACACGCCGGCGCCTTCCAGCGCCTGGAACCAGGCCGACTTGGACGCGGCAAAGTCCAGCCGCGGCAGCGTCACCAGCATCACCACGTCGGGCGAAGGCTGCGCGGCCACGGCGCGCAGCGCCTCGCCGCCGTCCTTGCCGGGCTTGCCCGACGGAATGCGCAGCTCGACGATCTTGCGGTCGCCGAACAGCGACATCGACTGCTGCGCCTCCACCAGCCGGCCCCAGTGGAAGCCGCGCTCGGCCACCAGCACCTCGCGTTCGGAAAAGCCGGCTTCGCGCGCCGCCGCGCGCAGGCGGTCGACCGCTTCCAGCACCAGCAGGTGCTCGTCGCCGTGCACCACGTACAGCGGCGCCAGCCCCTTGGCCTTGGCCTGCCGCAGGTGCGCGTCGAGCCCGTCGAGCTTGAGCTGCATGCCGTCAGCCGTGCCCGCTCAGATCGCCTTGACGGCGGCCAGCCGGCGCATCAGCTGCTGCACGATATCGCGCTGCATGTCGCGGTACAGCTGCTGCTCTTCGTAGTCCTTGGCCAGCGTATTGGCTTCGTTGTAGGTCAGGTCGCGCGTCAGCACCAGTTGCGAAGGCGCGATCAGTTCCTTGCCGGCCGGATCGCGCAGGCGGAAGGTAAAGCGCTGGGTCAGGCGGTATTCACGCACCACGCCTTCGGTCGTGATCGACAGGATGGTCTTGGTGCGGGTGTCCTGCAGCACGTCCAGCAACGCGTCGGCCTCTTTCTGGTCGGCCACCACCTGGGTGTCCGAGCCGCCGCGGATGGCGCGGCGCAGGTCCGCGCCCATCAGCGAGTTGGGCGGGATGCCGATATACAGCCGCTTGAAGGCGAAGTCCGAGTTGCCGCGCAGATGGAAGCCGCAGCCGGCCAGCAGGCCGGTGGCCGGCACTGCCAGCAGTGCCGCGAGCAGCTTGCGGCGTCCCAGGTTCAGTCGCTTCATGGTTGGCGATTCCTTTGTCAGATTCCGGCCGGCGGACGGCGCTGTCAAAGCACCACGTTGACCAGGCGGCCAGGCACCACCACGATCTTCTTGGGCGCCTTGCCTTCGGCGAACTTGGCCACGGTGTCGCTGGCGGCGGCAGTGGCCTCGATCGCGGCACGGTCGGCGTCGGCGGGCACGGTGATGCTGCCGCGCACCTTGCCGTTGACCTGCAGCACCAGTTCGATCTCGCTGCGCACCAGCGCGGCTTCATCGACCTGCGGCCACGGGGCGTCGAGCAGGTCGCCGGCCTCGGCGGCATAGCCCAGCTGCTCCCACAGGCCGTGGGTGATGTGCGGCACCACCGGGTACAGCACGCGCAGCAGGATGCCGAAGCACTCGCGGCGCGCCGCCGGCGACGCGGTCTTGGCGTCGTCCAGCGCGTTCAGCATCTTCATGGTGGCGGACACCACGGTGTTGTACTGGATGCGCTGGTAGTCGTAGTTGGCCTGCTTGAGCACGCCGTGGATCTCGCGGCGCAGCTCGGCATCGTCCGCGCCCGGCGCGCCGGCGGCACCGTCGCGGATGGCGGCGGCGTTGGCAAAGCCATAATTCCACACGCGGCGCAGGAAGCGCGACGCGCCCTCCACGCCCGAACCGCTCCACTCCAGCTGCTGCTCGGGCGGCGCGGCAAACATCACGAACAGGCGCGCGGTGTCGGCGCCGTACTGGTCGATCAGCGCCTGCGGGTCGATGCCGTTGTTCTTGGACTTCGACATCTTCTCGATGCCGCCGATCACCACCGGCTGGCCGTCGGCCTTCAGCGTGGCGCCCACCGGGCGGCCGCGCTCGTCGGTCTGCACGTCGACGTCGGCCGGGTTGTACCAGTGCTTCTTGCCCGAGGCGTCTTCGCGGTAGAAGGTCTCGTTCAGCACCATGCCCTGCGTCAGCAGGTTGGTGAACGGCTCGTCGAACTTGACCAGGCCCAGGTCACGCATCACCTTGGTCCAGAAGCGCGCGTACAGCAGGTGCAGGATCGCGTGCTCGATGCCGCCGATGTACTGGTCCATCGGCATCCAGTAGTCGTTGCGGGCATCGACCATGGTGGCCGCGTCCGGGCAGGTATAGCGCATGTAGTACCAGCACGAATCGATGAAGGTATCCATCGTGTCGGTCTCGCGGCGCGCCGGCTTGCCGCACGACGGGCAGGTGCACTGCAGGAAGCGCGGATCCTTGGCCAGCGGGTTGCCGGTGCCGTCCGGCACCAGGTCTTCGGGCAGCACCACCGGCAGGTCCTGCTCGGGCACCGGCACCACGCCGCAGCTGTCGCAGTGGATCAGCGGGATCGGCGTGCCCCAGTAGCGCTGGCGCGAGATGCCCCAGTCGCGCAGGCGCCAGGTGGTCTTCTTCTCGCCGAGGCCCATCGCGCCCAGGTCGGCGGCAATGGCTTCCACCGCGGCCTGGTAGCCGAGGCCGTCGTACTTGCCGCTGTGGATGCAGGTGCCGTTTTCCTTGTCGCCGTACCATTCCTGCCAGGCTTCGGTCGAATACGGCTGGCCCTTCACGTCGATCACTTGCTTGATCGGCAGGCCGTACTTGTTGGCAAAGGCAAAGTCGCGCTCGTCGTGCGCCGGCACGCCCATCACGGCGCCGTCGCCGTAGCTCATCAGCACGTAGTTGCCGACCCACACGTCGACCTTGTCGCCGGTGAGCGGGTGCACCACCTGCAGGCCGGTCGGCATGCCCTTCTTCTCCATGGTCGCCATGTCGGCTTCCATGACCGAGCCGTGCTTGCATTCGTCGATGAAGGCGGCCAGTTCGGGGTTGTTCAGCGCGGCGTGCGTGGCCAGCGGGTGCTCGGCGGCGACCGCGCAGAAGGTCACGCCCATGATGGTATCGGCGCGCGTGGTGAAGACGTACATCTTGCCGTCGTGGATCGGCTTGCCGTCCTCGCCCGGGATATCGTGGGTGAAGGCGAAGCGCACGCCCACGCTCTTGCCGATCCAGTTCTGCTGCATCACCTTGACACGCTCGGGCCAGCCCAGCTGGTCCAGGTCGCCCAGCAGCTCCTGCGCATAGTCGGTGATGCGCAGGTAGTACATCGGGATCTCGCGCTTTTCGACCACCGCGCCCGAGCGCCAGCCACGGCCGTCGATGACCTGCTCGTTGGCCAGCACGGTCTGGTCGACCGGGTCCCAGTTGACGGTGCCGGTCTTGCGGTAGGCGATGCCCTTCTCCAGCATCTTCAGGAACAGCCACTGGTTCCAGCGGTAGTAGTCCGGGCTGCAGGTGGCAACCTCGCGCGACCAGTCGATCGCCAGGCCCATCGACTGCATCTGCTTCTTCATGTAAGCGATGTTGTCGTAGGTCCAGGCGGCCGGCGCGACGCCGTTGTTCAGCGCCGCGTTCTCCGCCGGCATGCCGAACGCGTCCCAGCCCATCGGCATCAGCACGTTGTTGCCGTTCATGCGCAGGTAGCGCGCCATCACGTCGTTGATGGTGTAGTTGCGCACGTGGCCCATGTGCAGCTTGCCCGACGGGTACGGCAGCATCGAGCAGGCGTAGAACTTGGGCTTTTCCTTGCCGTCGGGCCCGGCCGCATGCTCCGACACGCGATAGGCGTCGATGGCTTGCCAGTGCTGCTGGGCGGCTTGTTCAACGGCGGAAGGAAGATATTTGTCTTGCATGGTCGGGACAGCAGTCAGGACAGCGTCTGCACGGCAACTGGCCTGCCGGCATCCGGGAAGATTCGTTCGAAGGTAAGCGGCGGGCGCCAGTCTCGGCGCCCGCCCGGCGTGCAATGCTAAAGCAATCGATTATAACCGTGGCGGCAGCGCTGGCCGCCCCGGGCGCCCTTACTTCAGGCCCAGCACGTCCTGCATGTCGAACAGCCCATTGGGCTTGTCGGCCAGGAAACGGGCCGAGCGCACCGCGCCGTCGGCATACGACTGGCGGCTCGACGACTTGTGGCTGATCTCGATGCGCTCGCCGATGCCGGCGAACATCACGGTGTGGTCGCCGACGATATCGCCCCCGCGGATGGTGGCAAAGCCGATCGAACCGGGATCGCGCTCGCCGGTATGGCCTTCGCGGGCAAAGACGCCGCAGGTCTTCAGGTCGCGGCCCAGCGCATCGGCGATCACTTCGCCCATCTTCAGCGCGGTGCCCGACGGGGCGTCGACCTTGAAGCGGTGGTGGGCCTCGATCACCTCGATGTCATAGCCGGTCGACAGCAGTTTGGCCGCGACTTCCAGCAGCTTGAAGGTGGCATTGACGCCAACGCTGAAGTTGGCGGCAAAGACGATGCCGATCGACTTGGCGGCCTCGGCCAGCGCGGCCTTGCCGGCGTCGTCGAAGCCGGTGGTGCCGACCACCATCTTGACGCCGCGCTTCTTCGCCGCCTCCAGGTGCGCCAGCGTGCCTTCCGGACGGGTGAAGTCGATCAGGCAGTCCGCACCGGCCAGCCCGGCTTCCAGGTCCGCGGTGATTGCCACGCCGGTGTTGCGGCCCAGGAACAGGCCCGCATCCTGGCCCAGCGCCGGCGAGCCCGGAACGTCGAGCGCACCCGACAGCTTCACGCCCTCGGTGTTCAGCACTTGTTCGATCAGCATGCGGCCCATGCGGCCCGATGCGCCTGTGATGGCGATGTTCATGGTGTCTGGCTCTGCGGAATATGCGCGGTGCGCGAAAAGGAAACGAGCCGGCCATGCCTGGCCGGCCCGGAAAACCGGCAGCGCGCCGCGGCCGGCGCGCGTGATGGATCAGTTGGCGGCGGGCTTGGGCGCGTCGGCCGCTGCCGACGCTTCGGCCGCGGGCTGCGCCGGCTGTGCGGGAGCGCCGGACGCTTCCGGCTGCTGCTGCGCCTGCCGCGGCACGAAGTTCTCGACCGTGGTCTGCGGTTCGGCCGGGGCCGGGGCCGCGGCTGCGCTGGTGGAGATCTTGCCCGGCGTCTGCTCCTTGAGCGCCTTCTTCATGCCGTCGATCTCGGCGATCAGCTCATACTCGGACGGCAGTTCGTCGCCGCCAAACTTGACCAGGCGGTCGCCGTCGAAGAACACCGTGTAGCGGCGCTGCTGCACCACCGAGGTATTGCCGCGGCGGAACGAAAACACATAATCCCAGCGGTTGGCGTGGAACACGTCGGTCAGCAGCGGCGTGCCGAGCAGGAACTTGACCTGGTCGCGGGTCATGCCCTCGCGCAGCTGCGAAGCGGCTTCGCGCGAGACGAAATTGCCCTGCACGATGTTGATCCGGTACGGCGTGATGGCGTTGGCTACCTTGCGCGAAGTGGAATCGTAGGCCGAGCAGGCGCCAGCCAGCAGGGCCGCGGCCAGCAGGGAGACAACCAGCGTCGGACGCATGGCGGACGAACGGATAGAACGCATGGATCTCGTTTCCGGAGGGAAAGAAAAGTAATGCGGCAGAGAACGGGCTGCGCGGGCATGAAAACGGCGCAAGATGCGCCGATTGCACCACACGAGCGGATGGCATCTGCCGCCGCAACCACATGGGTCGGCAAGCTTGCCGGGCACACGACGCCGACCTCTGGACATCGTCGGCACGAGCGACTTTTGCTGCCAAAACCCTTATGATTCAACTATCCAGACATTGTACTCTAGGGAGTCACCCACATGCCGAGTCCGGCGGACCTCAAGAATATCGGCCTGAAGGCGACCGTGCCCAGGCTGAAGATTCTTGAAATTTTTCAGACCAGCGAACAGCGTCACCTGAGCGCGGAAGACGTCTACCGCATCCTGCTCAATGAGCATATGGATATCGGCCTGGCCACCGTCTACCGCGTGCTGACCCAGTTCGAGCAGGCCGGCCTGCTGTCGCGCAACAACTTCGAGTCCGGCAAGGCGATCTTCGAGCTCAACGAAGGCAAGCACCACGACCACCTGGTGTGCCTGGATTGCGGCCGGGTCGAGGAATTCTTCGATTCCGAGATCGAGCAGCGCCAGCAAAGCATTGCGCGCGAGCGCGGCTTTACCCTGCAGGAACACGCGTTGTCGCTGTACGGCAACTGCACCAAAACAAACTGTCCCCACAGACCCAAACGATAAGCAACCGCTCGCTCCCTTGCCGGAGCGCAGACGGGCAACAAAAAACCGGCGCCTGGCGCCGGTTTTTTGTTGGTGGCTTGCTGCCGCGGGTCAGCGCGCCTGCAGGTCCTGCAGGTCCTGCTCGCTCACCACCCGGGCCGGGCGCGCCTGCGGCAGGCCGACGAACTCGCCCACCACCTGGCGGAACAGGCCACGCGCCCACACCAGCATCGGGTGGGTGTTGCGGCTGCGGTGCCAGAACATGTTCAGGCCGAGCGTGGTGTTCAGCTCCGCCGGCAGCGGGAAGGCCTTCAGGCCATAGGTTTCGCAGGCCATGTCCTTGGTCAGCGCATTGACGGTGAAGATCATGTCCGTCTGCGAAGCCAGTTCGGCCTGGGCGCGCCACGAATGGACCGTCAGCGAGGCGTTGCGCTTCAGGCCGCGCTGCTGCAGTGCGTAGTCGAGCGGGATCAGCGACGGCGCCGGGCGCCCCGAGCCGCCGGAGTGCGCCATGAAGATATGGCCGCAGTCCAGGTATTGCTCGAGCGTGCAGTGTCCCTTCAGCACCGGATGGTCCTTGCGCGCGCAGACCCACAGGTTCAGCGACGTCACCATTTCCTCGACGATCTCCGGATGGCGGGTCGGGAACGGCGAGAATCCCAGGTCGAGTTCATTGGCGCGCATCGACGCCACATCGGTCTCCCACGAATGGGACTCGACCAGCTTTATATGCAGGTCCGGCGCCAGCGCCTTGATGCGCAGCACGAAACGGTTGAACACCGTATCGCCCAGTTCCGCGGCAAAGCCGATGCTCAGCGTGCCGGTGGCGGTGGCGGGATCGAAGTTGTCCGCGTCGCCCTCGTTGATGGACGACCACAGGTCCAGCATGTCCCGGATCTTGGGCCCCAGCTCGAGCGCGCGCGGCGTCGGCGTCAGCCCGTGCGGGACGCGGATAAAGAGTGGATCGTCAAAGATTTCGCGCAGCCTGCCCAGCGAATGCGAGACCGCCGGCGCGGTCATGTGCATCTTCTCAGCCACGTAGGTGGCATTACGCTTGCTCAGCAGCTCGGTGAAGATCACTAGAAGCTTTGTGTCTACGTTCACCATGATCAGGCCCCCGGTCAGATTTTTCACAGCTAAGATGGCCCCACCACTTGCACTGGCTGCACATCAGATTTCAACAGCGTCTTAATAGTGTAAGAGGAAAAATCAAGCTCGGAAAGCAAATTCGGCATTTCTGAAACGGTCGCCCATCACATAAATCCTAAAAATTGCGCGATTTTGCTGCAATTGATCGCAGATGCGTACATTGGTGGCGACTCAACCGGCACTTCGTCCTACGCATTCCCGTAGCTTTGGCTCCCACTTTTATCATTCTTTTCTGACGCAACTATTTCAGTGGCGCCAGCAGACCAGCATCCTGCCTGAGAAAAGAAAAACGCGCCCGAAGGCGCGTTTTCCTGACTGCGGAAGCCCGGATTACTTGGCCACCACGCGTGCCATTTCCAGGCACTTGTTCGAATAGCCCCACTCGTTGTCGTACCAGCTCACGACCTTGATGAAGGTGCCGTCCAGCGCGATGCCGGCTTCGGCGTCGAAGATCGAGGTGCGGGCATCGCCGCGGAAGTCCGTGGCAACGACCTTGTCTTCGGTATAGCCCAGCACGCCCTTCAGCGCGCCCTGGCTCTGGGCCTTCATTTCGGCGCAGATCTCTTCGTACGACGCCGACTTTTCCAGTTCGACGGTCAGGTCGACCACGGACACGTCCGAGGTCGGCACGCGGAACGACATGCCGGTCAGCTTCTTGTTCAGCTGCGGGATCACCACGCCCACGGCCTTGGCAGCGCCGGTCGACGACGGGATGATGTTTTCCAGGATGCCGCGGCCGCCGCGCCAGTCCTTGTTGGACGGGCCGTCAACGGTCTTCTGGGTGGCGGTGGCAGCGTGCACGGTGGTCATCAGGCCGCGCTTGATGCCCCACTTGTCGTTCAGCACCTTGGCCACCGGGGCCAGGCAGTTGGTGGTGCAGCTGGCGTTCGAGATGATCGCTTCGCCCTTGTACGTTTCGTGGTTCACGCCGTACACGAACATCGGGGTGTCGTCCTTCGACGGGGCCGACATGATCACCTTCTTGGCGCCCGCGTCGATGTGCTTCTGCGCGCCTTCCTTGGTCAGGAAGATGCCGGTCGACTCGATCACCACGTCGGCGCCGACTTCGCCCCACTTCAGCTCGGCCGGATCCTTCACCGCGGTCAGGCGGATCTTCTTGCCGTTGACGACCAGGGTGTTGCCGTCGACCGACACTTCACCGTCAAAGCGGCCATGCACCGAGTCGTACTTCAGCATGTAGGCCAGGTAGTCGGGCTCGAGCAGGTCGTTGATGGCAACGACTTCGATGTCCTTGAAGTTGGCGGCGGCGGCGCGGAACACCATGCGCCCGATGCGGCCGAAGCCGTTGATGCCGATCTTGATGGTCATGACTGTCTCTCCTGAGGATCGATGAAAACCGGTGGGCGCCGCTGCTGCCGCGCGGCGCACCGCGCGGTTACAGCGCCCGGATGCTTAGATAAGGGTGTCTTTCACCGTACGCACGACGTTGTCGACGGTGAAGCCGAAGTGCTTGAACAGCACGCCGGCCGGGGCCGATTCGCCGAAGGTGTCGATGCCCACTACCGCCTGGACCTGGTACTTCCACCAGAAGTCCGTCACGCCCGCCTCGACCGCCACGCGCGGCACGCCGGCCGGCAGCACGCTGGCCTTGTAGGCGGTGTCCTGCTTGTCGAACACGGTGGTCGCCGGGACCGAGACCACGCGCACATGCACGCCTTCCGCGGCCAGTGCGTCTGCGGCGCCAACGGCCAGGCCGACTTCCGAGCCGGTTGCCATGATCACCGCGTCCGGACGGCCGGTCCGGGCGTTGACGCTGTCGCGCAGCACGTAGCCGCCGCGCGCGATATTGGCGCGGGTGGCATCATCGCGCTGCTGGAACGGCAGGTTCTGGCGGCTGAAGATCAGGCAGCTCGGGCCGTTCTCGCGGCGGATCGCCTCGGCCCAGGCCACGGCGGTCTCGGTGGTGTCGGCGGTACGCCAGACGTCCATGTTGGGGATCAGGCGCAGGCTGGCGACGTGCTCGATCGACTGGTGCGTCGGGCCGTCTTCGCCCAGGCCGATCGAGTCATGGGTGAACACGAACAGCGAGCGGATCTTCATCAGCGCCGCCATGCGCAGCGCGTTGCGGCTGTAGTCCGAGAAGGTCAGGAAGGTCGCGCCGTAGGGAATGTAGCCCCCGTGCAGCGTGATGCCGTTCAGGATCGCGCTCATGCCGAACTCGCGCACGCCGTAGTTGATGTGGTTGCCCCAGGCATCGACGCGCACGGCCTTGCTGCCCGACCAGTTGGTCAGGTTCGAGCCGGTCAGGTCGGCCGAGCCGCCGAGGAACTCGGGCAGCACCGGGCCGAAGGCCTCGATGGTGTTCTGGCTGGCCTTGCGGGTGGCGATGGTCTCGGCCTTTTCCTCGCACTTGGCGATGAAGGCTTCGACAGCGGCGTCGAACGCGCCCGGCAGTTCGCCCTTCATGCGGCGGGTGAATTCGCCGGCTTCGTACGGGTGGCGCTCGGCATACGATTCGAACAGCGCATTCCAGGCGCGCTCCAGCGCCTGGCCGTTGGCCTTGGCGTCCCAGGCGTCATAGACCTCGGCCGGCACTTCGAACGGGGCGTGGGCCCAGCCCAGCGCCTCGCGCGTGGCCAGCACTTCGGCGCCGCCCAGCGGCGCGCCGTGCACGTCGTGGCCGCCTTCCTTGTTGGGCGCGCCCTTTCCGATCTTGGTGCGGCAGCAGATCAGGGTGGGCTTGTCGCTGGCCTTGGCCTGCGCGATGGCGTTGTCGACCGCGACCACGTCGTGGCCGTCGATGCCGCGGATCACGTTCCAGCCATAGGCTTCGAAGCGCTTCGGGGTGTCGTCGTTGAACCAGTGCACCACGTCGCCGTCGATCGAGATGCCGTTGTCATCCCACAGCGCAATCAGCTTGTTCAGCTTCAGCGTGCCGGCCAGCGAACAGGCTTCGTGCGAGATGCCTTCCATCAGGCAGCCGTCGCCCAGGAACACATAGGTGTAGTGGTCGACGATGTCGAAGCCCGGGCGATTGAATTCTTCACCCAGCAGACGCTCGGCCAGCGCCATGCCGACCGCGTTGGTGATGCCCTGGCCGAGCGGGCCGGTGGTGGTTTCCACGCCCGGAGTAATGCCGTATTCCGGATGGCCGGCGGTCTTGCTGTGCAGCTGGCGGAAGTTCTTCAGTTCTTCGACCGGCAGGTCATAGCCGGTCAGGTGCAGCAGCGCATAGATCAGCATCGAGCCGTGGCCGTTGGACAGCACGAAGCGGTCGCGGTCTGCCCACTGAGGGTTGCTCGGGTTGTGCTTCAGGTGCCGGCCCCACAGCGCCACGGCGATGTCTGCCATGCCCATCGGCGCACCGGGGTGGCCGGAATTGGCCTGCTGGACGGCGTCCATGGCAAGCACGCGGATGGCGTCGGCCATCAGCTTGGCGGGCTGGGAAGCAAAAGGACTTGTGGCGGGATGGGCAAGGGCGGACATGCGGGCGGATTCGGCGTGAGCCTTGGCGGCAGGAAAACCGCAATTTTAGCAGAAGCTAAGGGCGTTTCCGGACTCCCGGACGCCCCGTGGGCCGAGTCCGGGCGATCGTCGCTGGCCGCCCGCGCCACCGCATGCCGGCAACGGGAACCCATCCGCGCCGCGGCATGCCTGATGCTTCACCCTGCCGCCATGCCGCGCACGGTTGCGCGGCACTTCGACAGCGTAGCGCGGCACGCGTAAGATGCACTCTCGCACCGCGCGGCAGGCGCCGCGCCGGGTTTCCCGCAATCAGGAGACGATCATGACCAGACCGGCCAACACCCCCTGGCTCACCCCCTACCTGACCGTCGCCAACGGCCGCGCCGCCCTGGATTTCTACGGCCGCGCTTTCGGCTTCGCCCCCGGCAACGTGGTCGACGAGAACGGCGTTCCCACCCACGCCGAGATGCACTACCAGGGCCAGCTGGTGGTGATGTTCGCGCCCGAGGGCGCGTGGGGCAGCACTGCGCGCACGCCGCGCTCGCTCGGCGTGGAGTGCCCGCAGACCTTCTACGTCTATTGCGACGATGTCGACGCCATGCACCAGCGCGCGGTCGATGCCGGCGCGGTCAGCCTGATGGCGCCGGCCGACCAGTTCTGGGGCGACCGCTATTGCATGGTCGAGGACCCCGACGGCTACCGCTGGGGCTTCGGCAAGCCGCTGGCCCAGGCCAGCCAGGCAGGCCAGGCAGGCCAGGCAAGCTGATGGCGCCACGATTTTTTGTCGGCGGCGCGGACGCCGTGCTGGCCGCCGAGTCGGATTTCCCGTTGCCCGAACCGGTGGTGCGCCACGCGCAGGTGCTGCGCCTGGCGCCCGGCGACGCCATCACCCTGTTCGACGGCCGCGGCGGCAGCCACGCCGCCACGCTGGTCGAACTGGGCAAGCGCCACGCCCTGGCGCGTATCGGCGCGCATGACGCGGCCGAGGCCGAACCGCCCTTCCGCGTCACGCTGGCGCAGGGCCTGGCTGGCGGCGACAAGATGGACTGGCTGATCGAGAAAGCCGTCGAACTTGGCGTCGCGGCGATCCAGCCGCTGCAGGCCAGCCGCTCGGTGGTACGGCTGTCCGGCGAGCGCGCGCAAAAGCGCCAGGCGCACTGGCAGGCGCTGGTCCAGGCCGCCTGCGAGCAATGCGGCCGAAATCGTTTGCCGGCGGTGGCGGAGGTCACTAACTTGGATACGTGGCTGGCGCGCGTGGTGCAGGCCGGCAACGGCGGCACCAGGCTGCTGGTGTCGCCGCGTGCCGCGCAAGCGCTGCCGGCACTGGTGGCAGAACGGCGCGAGGCCTCGCTGGCCGATGGCGTCACCTTGCTGATCGGCCCGGAAGGCGGGCTGGCCCCCGAAGAAGAACAGGCCGCGCTGCAGGCGGGTTTCACCGGCGTGTCGCTCGGCCCGCGCATCCTGCGCACGGAAACTGCCGGGCTCGCCTGCCTGGCAACCCTGAACGCCTTGCTGGGCGGATTCTGACGACAGGGCCGCTCCGGCCCGGTGTCACCTTGCAACCCTGACTGAAAGGAGTCGACCATGGGACTACTCGATAGCGTGCTGGGCGGTGTGCTCGGACAGCTCGGCGGCGCGCGCGGAGAGAGCGGCCAGGCCGGCGGGCTCGACCCCAAGCTGATGATTGCGCTTGGCCTGCTGGCCACGCTGGCCATGCGCAGCCGCGCGCAAGGCGGCGATGCCGCCGGAGAGGCGCCCGCTTCCGATGATGGCCTGGGCGGGCTGGGCAGCCTCGGCGGGCTGCTGGGCGGCATGCTCGGCGGCGGCGCAGGGACCGCGCCGGGCGGCGCCACCGGCGGACTCGACCTGGGCTCGCTGCTGGGCGGCCTGCTGGGCGGCCAGGGCGGCGCACCGGCCAACAGCCAGGCGCTGGGTGCGGCCGCGGGCGGCATTGGCGCGCTGCAGCAGATCCTGGCGCAGGCCGGGCTCGGCGAACAGGTCGATTCATGGATCGGCAGCGGCGCCAACCAGCCGGTCACGCCATCGGCCCTGAGCGATGCGCTGAACGACACCGGCGCGCTGCAGTCGCTGGCGCAGAGCACCGGCATGTCGCAGGACGACGTCGCGGCACAGTTGAGCGAAGGCCTGCCGGAGTTGATCGACCGGCTCACGCCGCATGGGCACCTGCCGGCGCAGGAATAAGCGCCGCATCTGCCCCAACAAGCAAAAAGCCCGCATCAGCGGGCTTCTTGCTTGTTATGCCGTGGAACGTCAGCCGGCGCGCTCAGGCGAACGAATAGAACACGCGGAACTGCACCTTGCGCTCGCCCCAGAACTCGGCCGCGTCGCGGAACACGTCGAGCAGCACTTCGCGCGCTTCCTTGTCGAACTTCTGTGCGATCGGCAGGCCCTCCAGCACGATCACGAAACCTGGCTGCGGGCCGGCCTTGTAGATCATGTCGGTCAGGCAGTCGGCCAGCGCGTCGAAATTCTTGCCGAAATGCTTGGGGAAGGTGAACGAGGTCGCGATGGTTTCCAGGATCTCCGCCTTGCTCGCGCAATGCGCGCAATTGGCATAGAGGAAATGCTGGCCGAGATCGGCCGCGGCCTGGGCCAGTTCCGGCACGCGGAAGGCGCGGATCGACTGGACGATGTTCGGGCGCACCGTCTTAAACAGGTTCATGGCCCCCTCGCTGGTGCCGTCGTTCCAACCGGGACCGGCGGGCATGGCCACGGGCGCGGTCGCGGGGGGAAGTTTTTGCATGAGCTCCGGGCTCGGCATCATCAGCACGTTGTCGTATAGGTTCTGGGCCTGCTGCTGAGCCCGCTGCCAGCCATCTCCGGCGCCGCGCTCTTCGCGGGCGGCAAGGGCGTCGCCCAGTCCGAAAATGTCAGTCATCATTTGAGTATCCGTTTGAAGCTGTTGTAGTGGTCTTCCGTGTAGTAACAATCGTTGGCAGCGCGCTGTTCCCCGCCGCAGACGATCCGCTTGGCTCCCCGGTTCCGGCTCCTGGCGCTCTTGACCGTGTATTCGCGGTAATAACCGCGTTCTCTTTGCGGCAGGATGCGTTCGTAGTTGCCGAATCGCGAGCCGTCCTTGTCATACAGGAACGGGCCGCCGGCTTCGATGCGCTCCAGGGTCTGCCGCGCTTCGTTGGGCAACTGCTGCACTGCAATGGTTCCCAGCCCTTCGGTCTGCGCCTGGCGTGCCAGTGTCGGCTGCACCAGGGCCAGCACCAGCGCCGCGCCAGTCAGGGACCGGGCCAGCATGCGCGTTGCGTGCCGCATCGGAGAAACTTGGAAACCCACGTTGCTTGTCTTGGTTGAACCGGAAATCGAGCCTGCCGCTGGTTGGGTAGACGATCTGTCCGGGCCACCCTGGCCTGCCCCTCTGCGCTGCGTGAAGCGTCGCGCAAGGAATGCCGGCCGCACCGGGGCGCTCATGGCGAGCGCCTGTATCAAAGGCGTAAGGTTACGCGCATGCACGCAATTAATCAATCCCGGCGCTGTTGCAGCGCAATTTCTTCAATTGTTTCAATATGTTAAGCGTATGTGTGCGCATACTAACTGCGATCGCGAGCGATAAAAAAAGCCGGGCGAACCCGGCTTTTCGTCACCTTGGCCCGCGCCGGGCAAGGAACAAGCGGCTTAGCGCTTGGCGGCGGCGTCGACCACCACCAGCGACGTCATGTTGACGATGCGGCGCACCGTGGCAGACGGAGTCAGGATGTGGACCGGCGCCTTCACGCCCAGCAGGATCGGCCCGATCGCGACGTTGTTGCCCGCGGCAACCTTGAGCAGGTTGTACGAGATGTTGGCCGCGTCGATATTCGGGCACACCAGCAGATTGGCCTCGCCCTTGAGCGTGCCGTCCGGCACCAGCTGGTCACGCAGTTTCTGGTCGAGCGCGCAGTCGCCGTGCATTTCGCCGTCGATCTCCAGCTCCGGTGCCTGCTCGCGCAGAATCGCCAGGGTCTCCCGCATCTTGCGCGCCGACGGCGCCTCGGACGAGCCGAAGTTCGAATGCGACAGCAGGCCGACCTTGGGTTCGATGCCAAAGCGCTTCAGCTCCTCGGCGGCCATCAGCGTGATCGCGGCCAGTTCCTCGGCGCTCGGGTCGACGTTGACGTGGGTGTCGACCAGGAAGATCTGGCGGCCCGGCAGCACCAGGCCGTTCATTGCCGCATACACCTTGTTGGTGCCGCCCAGCACCTGGTCGATATAGCGCAGATGCGCCGCGGTGTTGCTGACAGTGCCGCAGATCATGCCGTCGGCCTCGCCCTTGTGCACCAGCATCGCGCCGATCAGCGTGGTGCGGCGGCGCATTTCCAGCTTGGCGTACTGCGGCGTGATGCCCTGGCGGGCCATCATGCGGTAGTAGGCGTCGGAATAATCGCGGAAGCGCTCGTCGTGTTCCGGGTTGACCACGGTGAAGTCCACGCCGGCGCGCAGGCGCAGGCCGAAGCGCTCGATGCGGTGCTGCAGCACGGCGGGGCGGCCGATCAGGATCGGGTTGGCCAGCTTTTCGTCGACGATCACCTGCACCGCGCGCAGCACGCGTTCTTCCTCGCCCTCGGCGAAGACGATGCGCTTCTTCTCCATCTCGACCTTGCGCGCGGCGGCGTAGATCGGCTTCATCACCGTGCCGGAGTGGTACACGAACTGCTGCAGTTGCAGGCGGTACGCGTCCATGTCCTCGATCGGGCGGGCGGCCACGCCGGACTTCATCGCGGCTTCGGCCACGGCCGGCGCCACCTTGACGATCAGGCGCGGGTCGAACGGCTTGGGGATCAGGTATTCAGGGCCGAACGACAGGTCCTGGATGCCATAGGCGGTGGCGACGATGTCGCTCTGCTCCTGGCGCGCCAGCTCGGCCAGCGCATTGGCCGCGGCAATCTCCATCTCGCGCGTGATGGTGGTGGCGCCGCAGTCCAGCGCACCGCGGAAGATGAACGGGAAGCACAGGACGTTGTTGACCTGGTTCGGGTAGTCGGTACGGCCCGTGGCCATCACCGCGTCCGGGCGCACTTCCTTGACCAGTTCGGGCGCGATTTCCGGATTCGGGTTGGCCAGCGCCAGCACCAGCGGCTTGTCGGCCATGCGCTGGACCATGTCCTGTTTGAGCACGCCCGCGGCGGAAAGACCCAGGAAGATGTCGGCGCCGTCGATGACCTCGCCCAGCTTGCGCTTGTCGGTTTTCTGCGAGAAACGGGCCTTTTCGGGGTCCATCAGCTCGGTACGGCCTTCATAGACCACGCCGGCCAGGTCGGTCACCCAGATGTTCTCGATGGGCAGGCCGATATCGACCAGCAGATCCAGGCAGGCCAGCGCGGCGGCGCCGGCGCCCGAGGCCACCAGCTTGACCTTGCTGATGTCCTTGCCGACCACCTTCAGGCCGTTGATGACGGCCGCGGCCACCACGATGGCGGTGCCGTGCTGGTCGTCATGGAACACGGGAATCTTCATCTTCTCGCGCAGCTTGCGCTCGACGTAGAAGCACTCCGGTGCCTTGATATCTTCCAGGTTGATGCCACCGAAGGTGGGCTCGAGCGCTGCGATGATCTGGACCAGCTTTTCCGGGTCCTTCTCGTCGATTTCGATATCGAACACGTCGATACCGGCAAACTTCTTGAACAGCCCGCCCTTGCCTTCCATCACCGGCTTGGACGCCGCGGCGCCAATGTCGCCGAGGCCCAGCACGGCGGTGCCGTTGGTGATCACCGCGACCAGGTTGCCGCGCGCGGTATAGCGGAACGAGTTGGCCGGATCGGAAACGATTTCTTCACAGGCCGCTGCCACGCCGGGCGAATACGCCAGGGCCAGGTCGCGCTGGTTCGACAGCGGCTTGGTCGGCGTGACCGAGATCTTGCCGGGGGTAGGAAACTCGTGATACTCGAGCGCCGCTTTGCGCAGCGCCTCGCGCTGCTGCTGTTTCAGATCGTCTTGGGACGGGGACTGTGGGCTGGTCATCGGCGCATCTTCCAATCGGTGGAGCCGTCATTGACAAGGCGGGGACGATCGGCGGACCGGCTCCACGCGTCCGCCCTTCTCTTCCTTTGGAACCCCACATTTTATATAGTGAAAAACTATTTCACAATAAGCGTTTTGCTTGGGGCACCTTTGCGATTCGGTACAATATGCCCCATCCTCCCGGGCAACACCAGCAAGCGTAGCGCCCAGCCGGCAAAGCGGCGCAGCGCATGGCGGTCATGGCTGTGATGCGCAGCAGTATCTTGCTGAAACACGCGACGCGCCCCATGCTGTTGCCGCGCGCCGCTGCGGCATTTGCCGGCAAACCCCGCTGATCTCCTGCCCAACCGCGCCGTCACTCCACCGCCCATCCCGGCACGCCGTCGATCCATGCCCAACGCCCAGCCCGCCCAGATTTCCGAATTCGACCTGATCCGCCGCTATTTCACCCGGCCGGTGCGCAAGGCTGCGCTCGGCGTGGGCGATGACTGCGCGCTGGTCGAGGGCCGTCCCGGCCACCATCTCGCCATCAGCACCGACATGCTGGTCAGCGGGCGCCATTTCTTCGCGGACGTGGCCCCGCGCGCGCTCGGCCACAAGGCGCTGGCCGTGAACCTGTCAGACCTGGCGGCCATGGGCGCCGAGCCCCGCGCCTTCACGCTGGCGCTGGCGCTCCCCGCGGCCGAGCCCGACTGGCTCGCCGAACTTGCAGCGGGCATGCTGGCGCTGGCCGACGAGCACGGTTGCGAACTGGTGGGCGGCGACACCACGCGGGGCCCGCTGACGCTGTCGCTGACGGTATTCGGCGACGTGCCGCTGCGCGCGGCGCTACGCCGCGACGCCGCGCGCCCCGGCGACGATATCTGGATCTCCGGCACCCTGGGCGATGCGCGGCTGGCGCTGGGCGACTGCCGCGGCGAATGGCTGCTGCCCGAACCCGAATTCAGCCAGGTCCGGCCGCGCATGGACGCGCCGACGCCGCGGGTGGCGCTGGGCATGGCCTTGCGCGGCGTGGCGCATGCCGCACTGGATATCTCCGACGGCCTGGTGGGCGACCTGGGTCATATCCTGACGCGTTCGCAGGTGGGCGCGCTGGTCGATGTCGATGCCCTGCCCCGCTCGGCAGTGCTGGCTGGCCAGCCCGATGCCATCCAGCGCGAGTGCGTGCTGGCCGGCGGCGACGACTATGAACTGTGCTTCACCGCGCCGGCCGGCCACCGCGACGCCATTGCGGCCATCAGCGATCGGCTGGCGCTGCCGCTGACGCGCGTCGGCGCGATCACGCCCGAGCCGGGCCTGCGGCTGGTCGACCGCGCCGGCAACCCGACCCGCTACGAAGGCGCCAGCTTCGACCACTTCGCTGCCCCCTGACACCGGGTCACAGGCATGTCATGATGCCGGCATCGGCGGCTGCGCGGGCACGGGAGTCCGCACGCATCGCAGCGCAAGCCGGCCATAACCATAAGCCGTATCCGCATCACACGAGCCAACTTTGATGTCCACCTTCCCTCCCGGGGCCGCGCCGCGCGACCCCGCCCTGACTCTGGAAGCCGGCCAGACCGTCAAGGTCACGCGCCCGAGCGCACGCTTCATGCTGGCGCATCCGGCGCACCTGATCGCCTTCGGCTTCGGTTCGGGCCTGTCGCCGGTCGGCCCCGGCACCGTCGGCACGCTCTACGCCTGGCTCTCGTTCGTGGTGATTTCGCTGTGGATCGAGCCTGCTACCTGGCTGTGGATCATCAGCGGCGGCTTCGTGCTGGGCCTGTGGGCATGCGCCCGCACCGCGCGCGACATGGGCGTGCACGACCACGGCAGCATGGTCTGGGATGAGATCGTGGCGTTCTGGCTGGTGCTGGCCTTTGTCATGCCGACCGGCTTCTGGGGCCAGTTCGCCGCCTTCCTGTGGTTCCGGCTGTTCGATATCGCCAAGCCGGCGCCGATCGGCCACTATGACCGTAGCCTGAAAGGCCCGGGCCTGCGCGGCGGCTTCGGCGTGATGTTCGACGACATCTTCGCGGCGTTCTACACGCTGCTGGTGTTTGCCCTGTGGCGCTCGTTCTGAGCGGCCAACGCCAAACTGATTCCTCCAAAACAACCCCTGCACCCATCATGTCCGTCAGCCGCCTGCTCGACCAGCTCGCCATCCAGGCCGGCGTCGCCCTAGCCGACAAATCCCTGATGCTGGCCACCGCCGAATCCTGCACCGGCGGCCTGGTCGCCGCCGCCATTACCGACGTGTCGGGCTCGTCGGGCTGGTTCGAGCGGGGCTTCGTCACGTATTCCAACGAGGCCAAGTCGACCATGCTGGGCGTGCCGGCCAAGCTGATCCGCGATCACGGCGCGGTCAGCGAAGAAGTCGCGCGCGCGATGGCTGAAGGGGCGCTGCTTAACAGCCGCGCGCAGGTTTCCCTGTCGATCACTGGGGTAGCAGGGCCCAACGGCGGCACCCCGGAAAAGCCCGTGGGCATGGTGTGCTTTGGCTGGAGCAACCGCATCACCACCATCGTCGAGACCCAGCGCTTTCCTGGGGACCGCGCACAGATCCGTCGCCAGGCGGCCGAGCACGCGATGCGGGGCCTGGTGGAGTTGCTGCGCAACGAGGCCTGAAGACCTGCCGGCGCAAGCCGCTCAAACGAAAAACCGCGCCAGCAGGCGCGGTTTTTTTTCGTGCCGCGTGCGGCGTTCAGCCGTGGCGGTAGCGATTGATGGTCTCGCGCGTCTGCAGCGCGACGTTGCGCGCCGCCGCGGCGAAGTCTTTCTCGCGGCTGGCGTACAGGATGGCACGCGACGAATTGATCATCATGCCGGTGCCGTCGGCGGTGCGACCAGCCTTCACCGTGGCCTCGATGTCGCCGCCCTGGGCGCCGATGCCGGGAATCAGCAGCGGCATGTCGCCGACGATCTGGCGCACCCGCGCAATCTCGTTGGGGAAGGTCGCGCCGACCACCAGGCCCATCTGACCGGTGGTGTTCCAGCGCTCGCGCGCGGCCTCGGCCACCAGCTGGTACAACGGCTTGCCGTCGACCTGCAGGAACTGGACGTCCGACCCGCCCGGGTTGGAGGTCCGGCACAGCACGATCACGCCGCGGCCCGGATAGGCGAGATACGGCTGCATCGAGTCGAAGCCCATGTACGGGCTGACCGTGACCGCATCGGCCTTGTAGCGCTCGAAGGCTTCCAGCGCATAGTGCTCGGCGGTCGAGCCGATGTCGCCGCGCTTGGCGTCCAGGATCACCGGAATGCCGGGGTGGGCGTCGTGGATATAGTGGATCAGTTGCTCGAGCTGGTCTTCGGCGCGCTGCGAATGGAAGTACGCGATCTGCGGCTTGAAGGCGCAGACCAGGTCGGCGGTGGCGTCGACGATCTCGCGGCAGAACGAGAAGATGGCGCCGCCGGCCCCGGTCAGGGACAGGGGAAGCTTGTGCGGGTCAGGATCGAGCCCGACGCACAGGAGGGAATCGTTGCGCTGCCAGGCGGCAGCAAGCTGCTCGGTGAAGGTCATGGGTACTCGGAATGTCCTGGTGGCGCCGGCGTCTCATCGTGAGGCCGATCCTGGTCGATCTTGGCCGATGGACTCGGCCGGCGCGGTTGGCCGCAGTGGCGTGAAAACCTTTCATCCCTGCAGCATATGTCGCTTTCGGCAATTTTACCCGCTGCGTGCTATCGTTTTGCGCTTCGTCTCAAAACAATGCGTGGCATCCCGCACAGCCGCGTCCCGTCATGTCTCTCGATCGCCGTGGTCTCTTCCTGCTTGTGGTGCTGACGCTCGCCTGGGGCATCAACTGGCCCATCATGAAAGTCGGCGTGGCGCATTTCCCGGCCCTGGGTTTCCGCCTGCTGTGCATGGCCGGCGGGCTGCTGGCACTGGGGCTGGCGCTGCGGCTGCGGGGCGATTCGCTGACGGTGCCGCGGCGCGAATGGGGCACGGTATTCCGGCTGGCGCTGCCAAACATGGTGATCTGGCACCTGTTCGCGATCTGCGCGGTCAAGCTGCTGTCGTCGGGCCGCGCCGCCATCCTGGGCTACACCATGCCGATCTGGGCGGTGGTCTGGGGCCTGGTGTTCTTCCGCGAGCGCATCGGCGCGTGGGCCTGGCTGGGCATCGGCTGCGCGCTGGCGGGCACGGTGCTGCTGCTGTCGGGCGAGCTCGCCGCGCTGACCGGCAGCCCCGCCGGCACGCTGCTGATGCTGCTGGCCGCGGCTGGCTGGGGCTTCGGCACCCAGCTGATGAAACGCACCCAGACCGACGTGCCGATCGGCGCCATGACCTTCTGGATGCTGGCGGTGACCCTGCCCTTCCTGGCGCTCGGTACGCTGCTGCTGGAAGACGGCTGGCGCATGCCCACCGCCATCGAATGGGCCGCGATCGCCTACAACGCGGTGGTGGTCTTCGCCTTCTGCCACCTGGTCTGGTTCGGGCTGGCGCGCAGCCTGCCGCCGGTGGTGTCGAGCCTGTCGATCATGTTTATCCCGGTGGTCGGCGTGTTCTCCGGGATGTGGCTGCTGGGCGAGCAGCCGCACTGGCAGGATTACGCCGCGATCGTGCTGATGTTCCTGGCGCTGTCCTCGGTGATGCTGGCGCCGCTGCTGTGGCGGCGTCTGCGGGGCGCTCTCGGCTAAGACCGGGGGGCACGTCCGGGAGCACACCACCGGTCGCGAGCCGGCAACGGCGCGCGCCCGTCGCGGAGATTTCACTTAACAAGCCACCCTCCGTTGGGCTACACTCGCGGCCATCACAATCCCGGAGAAATTACGTGGGCAGTAGCATCGGGTGTTCGAGTTGGCGCGGCAACGCTGCGACCTCTGCGAATGCCATGTCACTGCGGGCTGCGTAACGACGACCCGCCCGGAGCACCCGGCTCCGCGCTTCGTCGGCCTTGCCCGCAGTCAGAACTGCGGGCGAGTGTCTTTCCGTGCCACGGCGGCGCCTCCATGCGCGCCCACCGTGGCGGATCTTCCCTCTCCCGGCTAGCCAGCCAACCCAGGCAAACGCCATCGCCTTGTCCGCCTGCCGCGCGCAGCCACAGGACAGCGCGATCACGCTTGCCCG
Source organism: Cupriavidus mimosae (assembly GCF_023952485.1). Taxonomy (NCBI): domain Bacteria; kingdom Pseudomonadati; phylum Pseudomonadota; class Betaproteobacteria; order Burkholderiales; family Burkholderiaceae; genus Cupriavidus; species Cupriavidus mimosae. Next base: position 27,600 of record NZ_JALHRY010000013.1, read on the forward strand.
TGGCCCGGCCTCGCGCGGCATGCCGCGGGGCCATGACGGGGCATGACGCAATACCTGGGAATGCGGCGAGCCGCCTGCGCTTGTCTTCGCGCTTGTCTTTGTTTTTCGTCGCAATCAGCAATAAGGAATCCCGGGGATGATCAACCTGTTCGTCCTGCAAAAAGGCCGGCTTGCCCAGGAGCAGGTCGACGAGCGCAATGAGCTGCTGCAGCACAAGCCGATCTGGATCGATGTCGTCAATCCCGACGACGAGGAACTGAACTGGATCAAGGAAGCCTATGGCGTCGCCCTTCCTGAACTGGAAGACCTGGGCGACCTGGAAGCGTCCGCGCGTTATTTCGAGGGCGAGGACGAGAACATCCATATCCGCACCGACTTCCTGCTCGACGAGGAAGAGGTGTCGCGCAACGTGCGCGTCGCCTTCGTGCTGACCAAGGACGTGCTGTTCTCCATCCACGACGAAGACCTGCCGGTGTTCCGCCTGGTGCGGCTGCGCGCGCGCATGCGCCCGGGTTCGGTGCGCAACGCCAAGGACGTGCTGATGGACCTGTACGCGACCGATGCGGAATACTCGGCCGACTCGATCGAGGAAATCTACGAGCGCCTGGAAGAAGCCAGCCGCCGCGTGCTGGCCGAGAACGTGACCGATGCCGCCGCGGCCGACGTGCTGGAAACCATCGCGCGCGAGGAAGACCTGAATGGCCGCATCCGCCGCAACGTGATGGACACGCGCCGCGCGGTGTCCTTCCTGATGCGCAGCCAGCTGCTGTCGGCCGAGCAGCAGGACGAGGCGCGCCAGATCCTGCGCGACATCGACTCGATCGAGAACCACACCGCGTTCCTGTTCGACAAGATCAACTTCCTGATGGACGCCACCGTCGGTTTCATCAACATCAACCAGAACAAGATCATCAAACTGTTCTCGGTGGTGTCGGTGGCGCTGATGCCGCCCACGCTGATCGCCAGCATCTACGGCATGAACTTCAAGTTCATGCCGGAACTGGACTGGGGTGCCGGCTATCCGTGGGCGATTGCGCTGATGGCGGTGTCGGCGGCGATCCCGCTGGTGTATTTCCGCCGCAAGGGGTGGCTGAGCTGAGGCCGGCGGCTTCAGTCGGGCAGCGTCGCTGCCCCCATCCGCCGCGCGATGATGCCCGCCTTGGCGCGGAAGTTCACGCGCACGTTGGCGCAATACTCTTTCTTGTCGAAGCACTTGGGCGCGGGCAGCGCCGCCGCCAGGCGCGCTGACTGGCCCACGCTGAGCTTGTCTGCGCTGGTGCGGAAGTAGTGCTGCGCCGCGGCCTGCGCGCCGAACACGCCCTCGCCCCACTCCACCGAATTCAGATAGATCTCGTAGATGCGCTGCTTGTCCAGCCAGAACTCGAGCATCCACGTAATCGCTAGCTCCTGGCCCTTGCGCAGGTAATGTTGCTCCGACGACAGGAACAGGTTCTTGGCCAGCTGCTGCGTGATGGTGGAGCCGCCGCGCACGATGCGCCCGCGCTTCTTGTTGCGCTCCCAGGCATCGAGCATGGCATCGAGCTCATAGCCGGGATGGTTGACGAAGTCCGCATCCTCGCTGGCGATCACCGCGCGCTTGAGGTTGCGCGAGATGCGGTCGTACGGCACCCACTGCCGGTCGAGGCCGCAGCTCCACACGTTGATGCCGCACAGGCGCCAGCGCTCGGCGCGCATGAAGGTGGTGGTGGTGGGATCGAGGTACTGCCAGCTGGCGATCTGCACGAAGAAATACAGCTGCATCGCCGCCACGCCGGCGACCACGCAACCCAGCAGATAGCCGAGCCAGCGCACCGGATTCAAGACGGCGCGCGCCGGCGCCGCGTGGGTGCGGGCGGCACTGGCCGTGCGGTTGCGGTTGGCCACGGCTGGCGGGGGCCCGATCAGCCCTTGCGTTCGGCCTGCAGCGCGGCGCGCAGCTCGGCCAGCACGGGCGCGGTGCGGGGCCGCACGCCGCGCCAGATATAGAAGGCCTCGGCGGCCTGCTCGACCAGCATGCCGAGGCCGTCGCTGACGCGCGCGCCGCAGCGCGCGGCGAACTGCAGGAACACGGTGGGCTCGGCGCCGTACATCATGTCGTAGGCCAGCACGCCTTGGCCGAGCAGGAACTCCGGCACCGGCGGCACCTCGCCCTGCAGGCTGCTGGACGAGGCATTGATCACCACGTCGACGGCCTCGTCCTCGGACAGGCCCTCGAGCGCATCGAGGCCGCCGCCCCACAGCTCGACGCCATACTGGTCGGCCGCCTCGACAAACTCTTCGAGCATGTCGCTGGCGCGCGACGCGGTGCGGTTGGCCACCACGATGCGCGAAGGCCGGCATTCGATCAGCGGCAGCATCGCGCCCATGGCGGCGCCGCCGGCGCCGAGCAGCAGCACGCGCCTGCCTTCGATCAGGGTGTCGAGGTTGTCCTGGATATCGCGCACCAGGCCGATGCCGTCGGTGTTGTCGCCATGGATCAAGCCCTCCTCGATCCACAGCGTATTGACCGCGCCGGCGGCCTCGGCGCGCTCGGTCAGGCGGTCGGCCAGGTCATAGGCTTCCAGCTTGAACGGCACGGTGACGTTGCAGCCGAAGCCGCCGTCGGCGAAGAACTGGCGCACGGTGTCGGCAAACCCGTCCAGCGGCGCCTCCAGCCGGTCATATTGCACGGCCTCGCCGGTCTGGCGCGCGAAGGCGGCGTGGATGGCCGGCGAGCGGCTGTGCGCGACCGGATTGCCGATCACCACATAGCGGTCGGCGCTGGCTTGGGAAGGGTCAGTGGATGTCATCAGCGTGCCTGCAAGCGGGTTTCCAGCCCGCTGCGCGAAAACTTGAAAGTGGATATGACTTCGAGAATGTCCTGGCGCGCCGACATCTCCGCGGTAAAGGCGCCGAACGGCGCGGCCGCGCGCACGATCGCCACCGCCTGACGGTCCAGCGCGGGATCGCCCGAGCTCTTGACCACGTCGATGGCGTCGACGTTGTAGCCATCGCGGTTGTAGCCGAGCTTGCCCAGCCGGTTGACGTTGATCACCAGGATCAGCTGGCCGTAGAGCGGCTTGCCGTTACGTTGCGGGAAATCCGTGGTGCCGCGCGCCTCGATCTTGCGGCGCAGCCGGTCGTAATACTGCGCGTAGTCGACCGCCTGCGCGCTGGTGGCGGTCAGCTGGAAGCGCTTGGGCCGCTTGGCGTAGTGCTCCAGGTTGCGGCCGATCTCGGCTTCCAGCTTCGCCATCTCGTCGGCCGAGGTGCGCTCGTCCTGGCCGCGCTGCGGCGTGTCCTGGCGTTTCTCGCCGGGCTTGAGCGTCTGGTTGCGCACCGCCGGCGCGGCCTCGCGCGCCTGGGTCAGCAGGCGCTGCTGCTCCTGTTCGAGCTGCTCGACCCGGCGCTGCACCTGGCGCACCAGGTCGCCCTCCTGCGTCAGGGTCTGCGCCGGCAGCGGCGTGGTGGCGCGCTGCCGGTCATGGTCGCCGCCGCCGTCCAGGTTGGCCTGCGCCAAAGCGGTCGGGTTGCGCGGCTTCTGCGCCGACTTGGCATTGACCAGCACCACGTCCAGCGCGGCGTCGCTGCGCTTGATCTCGAACACTTCCGGCGCGGCCACCCGCACCATCAGCAGCAGCGCGTGCACGGCCACGGAAATGGCCAGCGCCCGGGCCAGCATACTGCTGTTGTGCCACCTGGCATGCCACCAGGGGCGGGAAGCGGCGAGAGTGGCGTTCACGATGGATGGATGAGGACTCGGGAGACAACCGCGGCGGCACCGGCCGGTGCCGGCTGGCAGAGCGGACCGGCGGGCCCGCGGGTCCGGCCTGGACCCGACCCGCATTGTAAGGGAGCCCCGCGGATTTCCGAAGGCTTCAGCTGGCCGCCGGGGTGCCGGTGTCGCGCTCGCCCGACGCCTTGCCGGCGGCGTCGCCATCGGCTTCGGCCGGCTCCTGATCCGGCACGCCCGCGGCGTGCTCGGCGGCTTCCTCGGCCGCCGCCTCGGCTGCGGCTTCGGCGGACATTTCAGCGGCTTCCTCGTCGCTTTCCAGTTCTTCTTCGGGGACTTCGCCTTCACCGGCGAAGATCTCGAGCACCCGGCAGGAGACCTCCAGCGTGATCTCGTCGGTCTCGCCGATCTCCAGCAGCACCTGGGTGCCGCGCTGCGCCTGCACCAGCTCGGGCACGCGCGTGACCAGCGGGATCTCGGTGAAGCGCACCGCCCCTTCCTTGAGCACCGAGGCCACCATGCGCTCGCGGTTTTCCTGCTTGAGCCAGCGCAGGCACCAGTAGCGCTCCATGGTCGACTGGTGGTCGGCGTAGGCGGCGTAGGTGCCTTCGAAGTCGGCCACCGCGGCCAGCAGGTCGGCGTCCTTGGGCTTGAACGGTGCCACCAGCTTGGCGGTCACGCCGTGCTGGGCCACCGCCAGGATCTGCCACTGGTTGACTAGGTCGACATAGCGGCGCAGCGGCGAGGTGCTCCACGCGTACTGCGCCACACCCAGGCCTTCGTGCGGCGCCGGATAGGTCTGCATGCGCGTGCGGTGCATGCCCCATGCCTTTTGCGTGCGGTAGATGCCGGGCACGCCATGGTCGGCCAGCAGCTTGCCCCAGGTGCTGTTGGCCAGGATCATCATCTCGGCCACGATCTTGTCCAGCGGCGAGCCGCGCTTGCGCTGCTCGATGCGCACGCGCTGGCTGCCGTCGGCCTGGTCGTCCAGGTAGAAATTGAAATCCGCGCGGTTGTGGGTCTCGGGACGCAGGCCGCTGGCCAGGCGCGCCCGCTGGCGCTCGTCGTACAGGTAGCCGGCAAAGTGCCACAGCCGGGTCAGCTCCTCGCGGAACGGGTAGTCGCCGGTGCCCTGGGCGAGCGAGGCCTCGGTGATGACATCGTCGAGCAGGTTGTGGCGCAGGTTGGCGGCGATCGGCACCATCTCGGCGCGGGTCTCGCTGCCGGTGATCAGCCACACCGACGGGTCCACCGTCACGTACAGCGACAGCGCCGGGCAAACCCGGCCTTCCTGCAGCGTGTAGCGCTCGACCACCGGGTCCGGCAGCATGGTGATCTTGTCGCCCGGAAAATAGACCGTCGACAGGCGCTGGCGCGCGATCGCGTCGAGCGGCTCGCCGCGGCGGATGCCCAGCGCCGGCGCGGCGATATGGATGCCGATGCGCAGCTTGCCGTCGGGCAGCTGCGTTACCGACAGCGCGTCGTCGATCTCGGTGGTGGTGACGTCGTCGATCGAGAACGCCTCGACCTCGGCCAGCGGCAGGTCGGCCGGCGGCTCGGGCACGTCGGTATCGGCAAAGCCGGTGCCCTTGGGGAAGCACTCGGCGAGGAACTTGGCCTCGTGCAGCGCGCGCGCGCTGGCAACTCCGCCGGCGGCCACCATCAGCCGCATCGGCGACATGCCGAGAGCGCTGCAGGCGGCGTCCATGGCCTTGTATTCCAGACTGTTCTTGTCGGGCTTGAACAGCAACTGCAGCACCTTGTTGCGGAACGATTCCGGCAACGTCAGCGCCTTCAGCTGTTCCTCATACTCGGCCTGCACCAGCGCCTGCTGGCGCTTGCGCTCGAGCGCGGCCAGCGCGGCCTTGAGCTGGTCTTCGGGCGCGCGCTGGTAGCGACCGCGGCCCTTGCGGCGGAAGTACACCGGATTGCCGTGCAGCGCCATCGCCAGCGCCGCCTGCTGCACCGCGCCGGGCTCCGCCCCGTAGTATTCGGCGGCCAGCTCGGCAAAGCCGAATTCGGCCTCGGGCGCGCATTCCCACAGGAAGTCCAGGTCGATCTCGGCCACCATGTCGCCGGTCTGGCGCACCAGCTCGGGCGCCGACGGCTGCGCGAACTGCAGCAGCACGTCGCGCGACTTGACCTTGGTGCGCTTGCCGGCCGGCAGCTCCACCTGGTAAGCCTCGCCCTGCTGGTTCAGCACGGTGCCGGCGCGGATCTCGCCGCCTTCTTCGAACAGCAACTGCATCGATCGGTACTTTCAACTATGCGCGGAACCGCGCCGGGCGGCCCTGTGGCCAGCGCTGGAGCGGATTCCTGTGGGAGAAATGGTGCCACCGCACGCACCCGCCATCGACGCGTGCGACCGGCAACGGCTGGGGGGCGCGTGTGCCTGCCGGTGGCCTGCCGGTGACTGGCAAAGACCCGGCCTGAGACCTGGCATGATACCGCACCACGGTGCGGCCGCCCTCCGGGCTCAGAGCGACATGCCGCCGCTGGCCTCGATCGCCACGCCGTTGACGTAGCTGGCGTCGTCGCTGGCCAGGAAGGCGTAGATGCTGGCGATCTCGGCCGGCTCGGCCAGCCGGCGCAGCCAGCACGACGACTTCATGCCGTCCAGCACCTTGTCCGGCACGGTCTGCAGGATCTCGGTGTTGACGAAGCCCGGGCACACCGCGTTCACGCGCACGCCCTTGGGGCCCAGCTCGCGCGCCCAGGTCTTGGTGAAGCCGATCACGCCGAACTTGCTGGCCGCGTAGTTGGTCTGGCCGAAATTGCCGTACAGGCCGACCACGCTGGAGGCATTCAGGATCACGCCCTTGCCCTGCTCGGCCATCAGCCCGGCCACGGCCTGCGCGCAGTTGAATACGCCTTTCAGGTTGACGTCGATGACGGCATCGAACTGGGCCTCGGTCATCTTGGCCAGGCGCGCGTCCTTGGTGATGCCGGCGTTGTTGACGAGGATATCGACCCGCTCGTGGGCCGCCAGCACGGCCGCCACCATGGCATCGACCTCGTCGCGGCGCGTCACGTCGACGCGGTAGGCCGATACGGTGGCGCCGGTGGCCGCCAGCCTGGCGGCGGCCTCGCGCACGCGCGCTTCCTGTACATCGCACAGCACGACGATGGCGCCGTCTTCGGCAAAGCGCTGCGCGGTGGCAAAGCCGATGCCGGCGGCGGCACCAGTGATGATGGCAACCCGACCCTGCAGTTTCATCTCGTGGTCTCTTTCTTGATTTCGGTAGTGTGTGTCGAAACAGGGCTTCGGTCTGTCGTCCGCATATATTTGGGATGCGGTACCGCCTCGGTCCCCGGGGACGGCCGCGACAGCAGGTCCGGCAGGAACACTTCTGTCACGAGCATGACGCCACCGCCGCGCCGGAACACCGAGCGCCGCGCGGTCAGCATGGGCACTGACGCCATGGCCGGCAGCACGCGGTGCAGGGCCTGGCGCAGCGGGTGGTGCGGCAGCAGCCGCGCAAACTGGAACGGCTCGCGCCGCACCGCCGGATCGACGAACAGGCGTCCGCCCAGCGGACGCTCGCCCAGCCCGCGCAGGAACGGCCAGTCGCGGCGCGCATGGCGCAGGCGCACCACGGTGTGGGCGAATACGGCGGGAATGTCGTCGCAGATCAGCAGCACCTCGCGCGTCAGCGCGGGCGTGCGGTCGGACTGGCCCAGCGCCTGCCATTCGTCGGCCAGCGGGCGCTGCGGCGCCTGCAGCAGCCGCGCCACGCGAAATCGCGCCGACGCGGCCACCAGCCGCGCCGTCAGCGAGCCGTCATCGCCGGTGACCCAGCGCCGCAGGTTGGGCGGGATGGCCGCGTCGAAGGCAAGGTGCGGGCTCCAGCCGCAGCGGCGCACGGACTGCGCGCTCATGCCGCGCCGGTGCCGGCCGGCGTCTTGCCGCCGGGACCATAGCCGCAGAAGGCGAGGACATCGTCGACGTAGTCGGCAAACTCGCTGATGCCGTGGTCGCTGCCCTCGATTACGCGGATCTTCGCGCCGGGGCAGGCATCGACCATTTCGCGGTAATCCAGCACCTCGTCGCCGGTGGCCGCGATCAGGTAGTAGCGCTCGGGCCGGGTGAGGGTGTCCACGCGCAGGTCCAGCACTTCCTGCAGGTGGCGGCGCTCGACCGTGACCGAGCCGCCGCCGTGCCACAGCGGCTGCTCGCCAAGGTAGCTCTCCAGATCGGTCCAGGGATGGATGGCGGGGTTGAGCAATACGGTCTTGCAGCCGTGCCGCTCGCCGAGCCAGCGCGCATAGAAGCCGCCCAGCGACGAGCCGACGATGGCGATTTCCTGGTCGCCGCCCGCCCGCGCGGCCTGGATCGCCGCCTCGGCCTGGGCCATCGCCAGCGCCGGCGAGACATTGAGCGTGGGACAGGCGTAGTAGCGGCCCACGCCCCACTCGCGCATGCGCGCCTGCACCAGCTGGGCCTTGAACGACTGGGGTGAAGAGCGGAATCCGTGCAGATACAGCAGCATGGCGAGTCCGGTCAGCCCGCGGCGCCCTGGGCCAGCGCGTCGAGCAGCTTCTGGTGCACGCCGCCGAAGCCGCCGTTGCTCATCACCAGCACATGGTCGCCCGGCCGCGCCGCGGCGCGCACCGCCCGCACCAGCGTGCCCAGGTCCTGGAACGCGGTGGCGGTGCTGCCCAGCGGCGCCAGCGCTTCGGCCAGGTCCCAGCCCAGCGCGTCCTTGCCGGCGGGAGCGCCGTAGCCGAACACCAGGTCGGCCTGCTCCAGGCTGGCCGGCAGCTGCGCCTTCATCACGCCCAGCTTCATGGTGTTGGAACGCGGCTCCAGCACCGCCAGGATGCGGGCATTGCCGACGCGGCGGCGCAGCCCGTCCAGCGTGGTCTGGATCGCGGTGGGATGGTGGGCGAAGTCGTCGTAGACCGTGACGCCGCCGGCCACGCCGCGCACTTCCATGCGGCGCTTGACGTTGGCGAAGCGCGACAGCGACGCGATCGCCTGCGCCGCCGGCACGCCGACATGGCGCGCGGCAGCGATTGCGGCCAGCGCGTTCATGCGGTTGTGGGTGCCCTGCAGGTCCCACACCACCGTGCCCTCGACGGCGTCGCCGAACCAGACATCGAACGCGTCCTTGCCCGGCGCCGCCTCGCTGCCGGCGGCGTCGCTCTCGCGCCAGTCGCCCACGCCGAACTGCTCGACTTCACTCCAGCAGCCACGCTCCAGCACTCGCGCCAGGCTTTCCTCCACGCCATTGACGACGATCCGGCCCTGGCCCGGCACAGTGCGCACCAGGTGATGGAACTGGGTCTCGATCGCGGCCAGATCCGGGAAGATGTCGGCGTGATCGTATTCCAGGTTGTTCAGGATGGCGGTGCGCGGGCGATAGTGGACGAACTTGCTGCGCTTGTCGAAAAACGCCGTGTCGTACTCGTCGGCCTCGATCACGAAGAAGTCCGACTCGGTCACGCGCGCCGAGATGCCGAAGTTCTGCGGCACCCCGCCCACCAGGAAGCCAGGGTTGTAGCCGGCGTCCTCCAGGACCCAGGCCAGCATCGAGGTGGTGGTGGTCTTGCCGTGGGTGCCGGCCACCGCCAGCACCCACTTGCGCGCCAGCACGTGCTCGCCCAGCCATTGCGGGCCCGACACATAGGGAAGGTTGCGGTCGAGGATGGCCTCCATCAGCGGATTGCCGCGCGAGACCACGTTGCCGATCACGAACAGGTCCGGCTCCAGCGACAGCTGGGCGGGGTCGAAGCCCTCGATCAGTTCGATTCCCTGGGCTTCGAGCTGGGTGCTCATCGGCGGGTAGACGTTGGCATCGCAGCCGGTGACGCGGTGGCCAGCCTGCTTGGCCAGCACCGCCAGGCCGCCCATGAAGGTGCCGCAGATGCCAAGGATATGAATATGCATGGGTTCCCGGAAAGACTTGAAGCCCGCAGGCGTGGGGATTCGGGCCCGGCGGCGCGGCGGCTGGGTTGGAGCCTTGTGATGCGGCGGGGCCGGGCAGGAAGCCTTCGATTGTACCCGAGCGCCAGCGCCCTTCCCTGCACTGCGGCAGCGCGCCCACCGCGCGTGCGGACGCCTCCGGTATCATGGGGCATGAACCGACGTACCGCCCCAGACCCCACCCGCCTGCGCGAGGAAATCGCCCAGGCAGCCGCCCGCATGATTGCCGAGGACGGTGCCGACTACGCTACCGCCAAGCGCAAGGCCGCGCGCCAGGTGCTGGGCGAACAGCGCGTGCCGGGTGAATGGCTGCCCGACAATGAACAGGTCGAGGCCGAAGTGCGCGCCTACCAGGCGCTGTTCCACGCCGACAGCCAGCCGCGCGTGCTGGCGCTGCTGCGCCGGCTGGCGGTGATGGCGATGCAAGACCTGGCGCCGTTCCGGCCCTATCTGGCCGGCGCGGTGCTCAACGGCACCGCCACCGAACACTCCGATGTCTACCTGCAGTGCTTCTGTGACAGCGCCAAGGACGTCGCGCTGCACCTGATCAACGCTGGGGTCGACTTCGAAACCAGCGAAAGCCGCCACTTTGGCGGCCGCGGCGAGGTCGAGACCCTGAGTTTCCTGTGGAAGGGCCAGTGGCCCGACCGCCGCGAGGCGCGCCTGCTGGCGGGCGAGGTCCGCGCGGAACTGGGTGCGCCAGTCGGCATCCATATAGCACTGTATGATGCCGTCGATGAACGCGGCGCAGTGCGCACTGATGCCTCCGGGCGCACCGCTCGCGCCGATGTGCAGGCCGTGCAGGCCCTGTTGGATGCCGCTGACGCCGCCGGCAACGCCTGATACCGCCGTCTTATCTTCTACTGGTCAAGCCATGACTGAAACCGTTGCCCCGCCCGTCCGCCGTTCGCGTCTCTGGCTGTGGATCGCTGTCGCCGTGATCGCCTGTGCCGCCGGGGCGCTGGCCGGACATTTCGTGTTCTCGCCAAAGCCCGCCAACGATCAGGCCGTCGAAACCTTGTTCCAGTCGCGCCTGCCGGATCCTGCAGGAACGGAACTGGACCTCGGCAAGCTTCGCGGCAAGACCGTGGTGGTCAACTTCTGGGCGCCGTGGTGTGGCCCGTGTGTCGAGGAAATGCCCGAGCTCACCGCCCTGCATGAAGAGTTCAAGCACCGTCAGGTTGAATTTGTCGGCATCGGTATCGATTCGGCGGCGAACATCCAGCAGTTCACCCAGAAGGTGCCGGTTGCGTATCCGCTGGCCGTGGCAGGCTTCGCCGGCACCGAGCTGTCCCGCAATTTCGGCAACAGCGCCGGCGGGCTGCCCTATACCGTCGTTATCAATCCGGATGGATCGGTGAAGTATCGCAAGATGGGGCGGGTCTCCGCGGACGAACTGCGTGCCGTTCTGCCGCGCACCTAATTCGTTTCTACTGCCAACATCCCAGAATTTCGGCGTTCTTCATGTATTTGCGTCATTGGCGGAGCGCGCCGGTGCGAAAGTGCTCAAAAGGCCGCCAACAGCGTATGGAGGGTCGCCCAGCCCTGTATCCCGTGCTAGACAAATCCCTCTAAGCTACGGTAATCTCCGCGCAATTTCGTTGATCTGGTCGAGCCGCCGTGACTGCATCCCGCTCTATCCGTCGCTCACCCCGCTACCACAAGGTGCTGGTCCTGCATGGGCCGAACCTTAACCTGCTGGGGACGCGCGAGCCGGAGACCTACGGGCACACCACGCTGGCCGATATCGACGCGGCCCTGGCAGAACGCGCGGCGAAAGCCGGGGCGTCGCTGCAGACGTTCCAGTCCAACCACGAGGGGGCACTGGTGGACCGCATCCATGCCGCCCGCGCGGAAGGGGTCGAGTTCATCATCATCAACCCGGCTGCCTATACGCATACCAGCGTGGCACTGCGCGATGCGCTGGCTGGCGTGGCGATCCCGTTCGTCGAGGTGCACCTGTCGAACGTGCACCGGCGCGAAAGCTTCCGGCACCACTCCTACTTCTCGGACGTGGCGGTCGGGGTGGTCTGCGGGCTTGGCTGGCAGGGTTACCTGCTGGCGCTGGACTATGTATTGGGCCAGGAGCAGCCCCCGGGGAGCTGAACCCCCACAAGGATTATTTCGACAACCTGCGCGCGCCGCCCGGCGGCCTGCGCCCGTTGGCGTGCCTCGGCACGGCGGGCGCGGATTTCCGGTGGCCGGCACAACGATTGTTCCGCCGCGGCCCGTCCCGGACCGCGGCGGAAAACCCGATTCAGGAGGATAAAAAGATGGACCTGCGCAAGCTGAAGACGCTTATCGACCTGGTGGCCGAATCCGGCATCTCCGAGCTGGAAGTCACCGAAGGCGACGGCAAGGTACGCATCGTCAAGCAACCGCCGCAAGTCATCGCCGCGCCGATGGCCATGCCCCAGATGCAGGCCCTGCCCGCCGCCGCGCAGCCCGCGGCCGCCCCTGCTGGCGCCGCAGCACCGGCTGCCGAGCCGGTTGCGCAGCTTCCCGCCGGCCATGTGGTGACTTCGCCGATGGTGGGCACGTTCTACCGTGCCCCGTCGCCGGGCGCCGCGCCCTTCGTCAACGTCGGCGACACGGTCAAGGAAGGCCAGACCGTCTGCATCATCGAAGCCATGAAGCTGCTCAACGAGATCGAGTGCGACAAGGCCGGCGTCATCAAGGAAATCCTGGTCGAGAACGGCCAGGCGGTGGAATACGGCCAGCCGCTGTTCGTCATCGGCTGATCCTGGCCGGCATGCCGGGCCCCGATGCTGCAGCCTGCCGCGCCCGCGGTCCACTGCGGCCTTGCCCGCGCGGCATGCCAGGGCGCTTCCCGCGCCACGGACGTTGTGGGCTTAGCGGCCCGTTCCGTGCAGTTCCATGCAGTTCCCGCAGTCTCGCCGCCCGGGTGGCCACCGGCCATCGCGGAGCGCGCCCGGCGCGCCATGGCGCCACGCAGCGGGACCGCTACTGTTCTCGCAGAGAGAGACCATGTTTGAAAAAATTCTGATCGCGAACCGCGGCGAAATCGCTCTTCGCATCCAGCGCGCCTGCCGCGAACTGGGCATCAAGACGGTCGTGGTGTACTCCGAGGCCGACAAGGAGGCCAAGTACGTGCGCCTGGCAGACGAAGCCGTCTGCATCGGCCCGGCCCCGTCGCCGCTGTCGTATCTGAACATGCCCGCCATCATCTCGGCCGCCGAGGTGACCGATGCGCAGGCCATCCACCCCGGCTACGGCTTCCTGTCCGAGAACGCGGACTTCGCCGAGCGCGTGGAAAAGTCCGGCTTCGTCTTCATCGGCCCGACCGCCGACAGCATCCGCCTGATGGGCGACAAGGTCTCGGCAAAGCAGGCCATGATCAAGGCCGGCGTGCCGTGCGTGCCCGGCTCGGACGGCGCCCTGCCCGACGATCCCAAGGAGATCCTGGCGACCGCGCGCCGCGTCGGCTACCCGGTGATCATCAAGGCCGCCGGCGGCGGTGGTGGCCGTGGCATGCGCGTGGTGCATACCGAAGCCGCGCTGATCAACGCCGTCAACATGACGCGCGAAGAAGCCGGCCGCGCCTTCGGCAATCCCGAGGTCTACATGGAGAAGTTCCTCGAGAACCCGCGCCATGTGGAAATCCAGATCCTGGCCGACCAGCACAAGCAGGCCATCTGGCTGGGCGAGCGCGACTGCTCGATGCAGCGCCGCCACCAGAAGGTGATCGAGGAAGCGCCCGCACCGCATATTCCGCGCCGCCTGATCGAGCGCATTGGCGACCGCTGCGCCGAGGCCTGCAAGAAGATGGGCTATCGCGGCGCCGGCACGTTCGAGTTCCTGTACGAGAACAACGAGTTCTACTTCATCGAGATGAACACGCGCGTGCAGGTCGAGCACCCGGTCACCGAGATGATCACCGGCATCGACATCGTGCAGGAACAGATCCGCATCGCCTTTGGCGAGAAGCTGCGCTTCCGCCAGAAGGACGTGCAGTTCCGCGGCCACGCGATCGAATGCCGTATCAACGCCGAGGACCCGTTCAAGTTCATTCCGTCGCCGGGGCGCATCACCGCCTGGCACATGCCCGGCGGCCCGGGTGTGCGGGTCGACTCGCACGCGTATGATGGTTACTTCGTCCCGCCCAACTACGATTCGATGATCGGCAAGATCATCACCTACGGCGCCACGCGCGAGCAGGCCATCGCCCGCATGCGCATCGCGCTGTCGGAAATGGTGGTGGACGGCATCCTGACCAACGTGCCGCTGCACCGCGAGCTGATGATGGACGCCAACTTCGTTGAAGGGGGCACCAGCATCCATTATCTCGAGCATCGCCTGGCAGAGCGCGCGAAGGCCTGAGCACCGGTCAAAGCAACCCGCAGCAACAGAAGGAAGCCCGTGGCATTTCAGGAATGTGTGATCGAAGTGGCGCAGGACCAGGCCGAAGCCTGGTCTGACGCCCTGTTCGACCTCGGCGCGCTGTCGGTTTCGGTGGAAGACGCCGACGCCGATACGCCCGATGAGCAGCCGCTGTTTGGCGAGCCCGGGCTGGAACCGAAGCAACTCGCGTGGAACCGCTCGCGCGTGGTCGCGCTGTTCGGCGACGACGCCGATCCGGCCGTGGTGGTTGCAGCCGCCGCCAACCAACTCGGCATCGACCCGGTGCCGCCGTACCAGCTGCGCGCGGTCGAGGACCAGGACTGGGTGCGGCTGACGCAATCGCAGTTCGAGCCGATCCGCGTGGGCGAGCGCATCTGGGTGGTGCCGTCGTGGCACGACGCGCCCGAACCCGACGCCGTGGTGCTGGAGCTCGACCCGGGCCTGGCCTTCGGCACCGGCAGCCACCCCACCACGCGGCTGTGCATGCAGTGGCTGGAGCAAAACCTGAAGCCGGGCGAAACCGTGCTCGACTACGGCTGCGGCTCCGGCATCCTGGCGATCGTGGCGCGCAAGCTGGGCGCGGGCGACACGGTCGGCATCGACATCGACCCCAACGCCGTGGAAGCGTCGCGCTACAACGCCGAACGCAACCGAGTCGAAGCGTCGTTCGCGCTGCCGGAATCGGTGTCCGAAGCCAGCTACGACCTGGTGGTCGCCAATATCCTTTCCAACCCGCTCAAGCTGATGGCGGCCATGCTGAGCGCGCGGGTGCGCGCAGGTGGGCGGCTGGTGCTGTCCGGCGTGCTCGAGCGCCAGGCCGAGGAAGTCGCCGCGGCCTACGCGCCCTGGCTGCCGCTGACGGTATGGCGCAGCGAGGAAGGCTGGGTCTGCCTGCACGGCACCCGCCCCTGATTCCGCCCGATGGCCGCCGTCAAGCTAGTCACGCGCTGCCCGGCCTGCCGCACCGCCTTCCGGCTGGTCGCCGACCAGTTGCGGCTGCGCCAGGGGCTGGTGCGGTGCGGCCAGTGCGAAACGGTGTTCGACGCGCGCGAGCACCTGATCGAAATTCCGCTGCCGGCGGGCACCACCGCGGGCAGTGCCCCGGCACAGAAGCCGGCAGCGTCTGCCGCGCCTGCCCCGGCTGCCGCCGAACCCGGCGCGCCGCCCGCCTCGTCACCAGCGGCACCCGCGCCATCGCCCGCCCCGACTCCCGCTTTCACCCCGACCATCGACCCCGGCTACGACGTGCCGGCGCTGGATGCGCCGACCATGCTGATGTCGTCGCCCGAGGACATGGCCGTGCCCCCGCAGGCCGGCATGGACGATGCCGAGATCGAGCGCGCGCTGCGCGAAGCCAATGCGGCCGTCGCCGACCGCGATGCGCGCGACGCGCAGCGCCAGGCGCCAGGCCCGGTCGCCGAAGCGGCCCCGGCAACAGCACCAGCACCGGCGGCACAGCCGCCCGCGCCGGCAGCCGCCTGGCCGGCGCTGGATCACGGCGCGCTCGATAGCCCGGCCGAGAAACCCGCGGCGCCGGCCGCCGGCGCCATCCCCAGCGCAGGCGAATTCCTGCGCGCGGCATCGGCCGATCAGGCATTCGAGCCGGCGCCGTGGCCGGATCACACGCAGCGCCCGGCCGATGAGACTGCGGCCGCCACGCCGCCGAACGCATTGCCCGCCGTCGGCGAGCAGGACGAAGCGCGCTCCGCCGGCCCCGACACCATTGGCAGCGTCACCGGCGGCGCGGTCGCGCGCGAGCAGGCGACGCGCCGCTGGGTCCGCGCCGAAGCACCGGCCGGCCCGGTGTTCGCCCCTGACTTCCTGCGGCAGGCGCGCGAGCGCGAGCGTGAACGCGAGCCGCGCCGGCCCCTTGCCGTGCCCCGCGCCGCGTGGCGCGTGGCAGCCGTGGCACTCGCCATCGCCGCGCTGTTGCAGCTTGCCTACCTGGGACGCAGCCAGCTCGCCGGGCACTTTCCGATGCTGCGCCCGGCACTCGAGGCGGCATGCGCGCCGCTGGGCTGCACCGTGCCGCCGTGGCGCGACATCGATGCGCTGCGCATCGAGACCTCGCAACTGCAGCGCCAGGATGAAGGCGGCGACACCTACTTGCTGGCCGTGACCCTGCGCAACCTTGGCCGCGCCAGCGCCGCGCTGCCCGCGATCGAACTGGTCATGACCGACCTGCAGGACCAGTTGCTGCTGCGCCGGGTGCTGCAGCCCGCGGAATACCTGGAGTCGTCGCAGCAGGCCTTTGCCGCGCAAGGGCTGCGCGCGGGCATGGAGCTGCCGGTTCGGGTACGATTCCGGACGCAGCAGGCGCCAGCCAACTATCGCGTGCTGATTTTTTATCCCTGAATTCCTGGCCCGCCGCCGGACCGAATCCGAGTCTTGCAGCGAGCCTTGCCCCCGCTCCGGACTGCAGCCGGAAACCCATCAGATATCAAGGAGTAGACATGAGCAACGTCACCCTCGGCGGCAACGCCATCGAAGTCGCAGGCAAGTTCCCGCAAGCCGGCGACAAGGCCCCCGCCTTCTCGCTGGTCGGCAAGGACCTGAAGGACGTCACGCTGGCCGACTTCGCCGGCAAGCGCAAGGTGCTGAACATCGTCCCTAGCCTGGATACGCCGGTGTGCCAGGCGTCCGCGCGCAAGTTCAACGAAGCCGCCAGCGGCCTGGCCAACACCGTGGTGCTGACCATCTCCGCCGACCTGCCGTTCGCCATGGGCCGCTTCTGCAGCGCCGAAGGCCTGGCCAACGTGGTGCCGCTGTCGACCATGCGCGGCGCCGAGTTCAAGGGCAACTACGGCGTCGACATCAAGACCGGCCCGCTCGCCGGCGTGACCGCCCGCGCCGTGGTGGTGCTGGACGAAAACGACACCGTCAAGTACAGCCAGCTGGTGCCCGAGATCAAGTCCGAGCCCGACTACGACGCCGCCCTGGCCGCGCTGAAGTAACAGGCGGCGCGCCTGCGATGTCAGCGGCCGCCCGCGACCACGGGGCGGCCGCTTCTGTTTTGTGCGTTACCGCTGCTGCCCGCAAAGGGCGCCGATCCACCCGAACCCAACCCCGACACCTGGAGAGAGCATGGCCAGCCTGATCTGCGGCTCCGTCGCCTACGACACCATCATGACGTTCGACGGACGCTTCCGCGAACACATCCTGCCGGACCAGATCCACATGCTGAACGTCTCGTTCCTGGTGCCCGGCATGCGCCGCGAGTTTGGCGGCTGCGCCGGCAACATCGCCTACACGCTCAAGATGCTGGGCGGCGATCCGGTGGTGATGGCCACCGTCGGCATCGATGCCGAACCCTACCTGGAATACCTGCGCAAGCTGGCGATCCCCACCGGCCACATCCGCGTGCTGCCGGAGACCTTCACCGCGCAGGCCATGATCACCACCGACCTGGACAACAACCAGATCACCGCCTTCCACCCTGGCGCAATGAGCCAGTCGCAACTGAACCACGTCAAGGACGCGCTGGGCGGGGACGAGGCGCCCAGCCTGGGGATCGTCGCGCCCGACAGCCGCGAAGGGATGCTGCACCACGCGCGCCAGTTCGCCGAAGCCGGGGTGCCGTTCATCTTCGACCTGGGCCAGGCCATGCCGCTGTTCAACGGCGACGACCTGCGGGAGTTCGTTGAACTCGCCAGTTACGTGACAGTCAATGACTACGAGGCGCAGGTCCTGCTGTCGCGCACCGCGTGGACCAGCGCCGAGGTTGCCGCCAAGGTTCGTGCCTTCATCGTCACGCACGGCGAGCGCGGCGCCAGCATCTATGCCGATGGCCGCCAGTACGCGATCCCGGCCGTTGCCGCCGAGCGCATCGTCGACCCGACCGGCTGTGGCGACGCCTTCCGCGGCGGCCTGCTCTTCGGCATTGAAAACGGATTAGACTGGGAAACGACCGGCCGCCTCGCATCGCTGATGGGGTCGGTCAAGATCGCGCAGCAGGGTCCGCAGAACCACTGGTTGTCGTGCGACGAAATCGGCAACCGGTTCCAGTCTGCATTCGGGTACCGCTACGCCTGAGCTGCGGCCGGCGCGTGGCGAAATTTTCGGGAACTGACATGAACAACAAGCTACGCGGCGGCGCGCTTGCCGTTCTTGGGGCGGCCCTGGTTGCCACGCTGGCGGCCGGCTGCGCCACGCAATCCAATTCCAACAGTGTCTACGGCACCGGCCAGGCGCAGCGCGAGCAGACCGTGCGCTACGGCGTGGTCGAAGGCATCCGCGAGGTCACCATCCAGGGGGGCCAGAGCGGCGCCGGCACGCTGGCCGGCACCGCCATCGGCGGCGTAGCGGCCGGCAGCACCATCGGCGGCGGCAACGGCGCGGTGGCGGCCGGCATCCTCGGCGCGGTACTGGGCGGCATCGCCGGCAGCGCGGCCGAGAACAAGATCAACCAGCGCCGCGCGCTGGAAATCACCGTGCGCCTGGACAACGGCGAGATGCGCGCGATCACGCAGGAGGCCGACGAAGCCTTCCGCCCTGGCGAACGGGTGCGGCTGCTGTCCTCCGGCGGCGTGACCCGCGTCACGCACTGACGGCCACGCAGGCCTTCACCAAAGGCGCACCCCGGGCGCCGTACCCGCAAGGGTACGGCGCTTTTTCTTTGGCCGCTCTGGCGGACGCGGCCCGCGCGCGCCCATGAAAAAACCCGCCGGGCGGTTGCCATCGGCGGGTCGGCAAGACCAGGTGTCTTGCGGACCGGATACGCGGTATCCGGTCATGCAGGCACGACTTGCGTGCCGTTGTGGTTCCTTGCGGAACGGGTAGGGTCCACGCCGTGGCGGCGCAGCTTACGGACGGTTGCCCGTCGGGAACGGCCAGGCAGCAGCCGGGTTCAGCGCGGTCTTGGCAGCCGAAGCGGGAGCAACCGCAGGGGCCGCGGCAGGCTTGCCGGCAGCCTTCTTGGCAGCCGGCTTCTTGGCAGCGGCCTTCTTGGCAGCCGGCTTCTTGGCGGCAGCCTTCTTGGCCGGTGCAGCCTTCTTGGCAGCAGCCTTCTTGGCGGGCGCCTTCTTGGCAGCAGCCTTCTTGGCCGGTGCAGCCTTCTTGGCGGCGACCTTCTTCACCGCGGCCTTCTTGGCCGGTGCCTTCTTGGCAGCAGCCTTCTTGGCCGGTGCGGCCTTCTTGGCGGCGACCTTCTTCACCGCGGCCTTCTTGGCCGGCGCCTTCTTGGCAGCAGCCTTCTTGGCCGGTGCGGCCTTCTTGGCAGCGACCTTCTTCACCGCGGCCTTCTTGGCCGGTGCCTTCTTGGCGGCTGCCTTCTTGGCGGCCGGTGCAGCCTTCTTGGCGGCGACCTTCTTCACAGCAGCCTTCTTGGCGGCCGGCTTGGCGGCCTTCTTAGCCGCCGGCTTTTTCTTTGCAGCAGTTGCCATGGATAACTCCTTCACTAGAGAGTGAATATCGAATGACCTAAGTTGGCGACCCGACCGACCCGAGGCGCGCCGCAGCAGCGCGACCCCAGTCGAGCGAGCGATTCATCGGCGTGCGGCCCGACCACTGCTGCACGCTAATGAATTCGGTTGCAGGGGCACCGCCCATGGCGGTGACTTGGCGGCCGGCGCGAGCCCGCAAGCGGGTCTCGGGCACATGCCGCGCCCTGGAATATTCGATCAGCCCGCACCGCCCGTTGAGCCGGCGCGCGGCCAGAAATGAGGAGATATCGGACAGCATGCCTGCGGTGCGGGCTTGGCCTCGCGCACGGCAGGCGGCATTCATTCGGTGGTAGCGGGTCCAACCCGTTAATGGACCAAGGGAGACTGCACGCGTTTTATGAAGCCGGTCGGGCCTAGTCTGCGTCAAAGTTCTCGTGCTCCTCAGCTACTACCTTCGTCATTGCATCGAAGCGCGCATCGCGCTTTTCGGTTCCATCTTGCTTCCTGCTTCGCTGCAATGAAGTGAGACTCTTGTCAAGGCGAATCATAATTCGTTTGCACGATGATGTTAAGAAAAAAGTGCAAAAAAACTTGCCTGCATGCATCGCTCCAACTAGTTCTCGCGCGCCTCGTCACGAAGACGTTGCCGACGACATCGAAACGCGTCGCGCGCA
Organism: Cupriavidus mimosae; assembly: GCF_023952485.1. Classification (NCBI taxonomy): domain Bacteria; kingdom Pseudomonadati; phylum Pseudomonadota; class Betaproteobacteria; order Burkholderiales; family Burkholderiaceae; genus Cupriavidus; species Cupriavidus mimosae. The sequence goes on from NZ_JALHRY010000013.1 coordinate 47,655, forward strand.
TGCCCGTGTCGAGACCCGCTACGCGCGCTCGCGCACGCTGCGCGATGTCCTTCGCTGACTGCGCGCGCCGCAGCTTTTACACACCGTCGCGCGTAGCGATGACAAGCCGCGCAGCATGCGCGCGACCACCATGAACAGCGCTACCGCGTGTCCTCGCACTTTCCGAAAAGCCGCATGGACAAAGGCTTTGCGGGCGATGCACCAAGGCGCGAGCGGCGCGCGCCGAGCTCTGCGGCGGCACGCTTCGACACGTGCGAGACGCAAACACCCGCGCGCGCTCTGCATGCTTTACACACTCGACCCGGCACGCACGTGCCGCGCCGCGCTCGATGCTCGGCGACACCGGCGTCGGTCGCTGTGCGACACCATCGCCGAGCGCGCGCGCGAGTGATGCGTGCACGCAACGGTTTGCATCGACGCAACATCGCGAAGGCATCGCAAGGACATGGCGGCGGCATCGAAGCGTTGCGCTCGAGCCAAGCCGCGACGACAGCGAAGCATCGCGGCAACACTCCGGCAATCGCTCCAGTGAGGTCGCGTCGTGCCGATCGATCCGGCGCACGCGCGCCGCGCTTTGCGGATGCGTTCGCGCCGTCGCGAAGGTCGCGGCAAGGTGCCGCGCGGTGCGTCGTACGTCCGCTTAGAGGATTGCTTCAGCGGCTATGCGCAGGCGCGTTTTGCTGCGCCACAAAAACCCGCAAACGCCCGCTGCGTGCGGGCTGGCGGGAAACGAACAAGCGCCGCGGAAGGGCGCGCGCCGGTCCGCGCCGGATTGCGGCGCGGCGGCTGCGCCAGTAGATTGGCGTGGCTACGGACCTCAAAGGAGACATCATGCGCAGCCCTTCCCTCATCGCCTGCACCATGCGCGCCGCGGTGCTTGCCGCCACCCTGCTCGGCAGCGCCGCGGCGCTGGCGCAGGCCACGCCCACCGGCACGTGGAAGACCATCGACGACAACACCGGCAAGCCGCGCGGGCTGGTGGAGATCACCGAGAAGAACGGCGTCTACAGCGGGCGCCTGCTCAAGAGCTTCGTCGACAGCGACGGCAAGCCGCGGGTGTGCGACAAGTGCACCGACGCACGCAAGGACCAGCCGCTGATCGGCATGACCATCCTGTCCGGCCTGCGCAAGACCGGCGACAACGAGTGGAGCGGCGGCGAAATCCTGGACCCCGAGAACGGCAAGGTCTACAAGAGCAAGATGTCGCTCACCGAGGATGGCAACAAGCTCAACGTGCGCGGCTTCATCGGCATCAGCCTGATTGGACGCACCCAGACCTGGGAGCGCGAGCACTGATCGCTGCCGGGACTCAGGGTTTCTCCGGGGCATGCCGTTGCCTGCCTCCCTGGTGAAGAAACAGCAGGCAAAAAAAAAACCGGGCGGTGATGAACCGCCCGGTTTCTTTTTGTCCCCGATGCTGCGCTTTACATGCGGTAGCGCAGGGTGGCCATGACGCTGCGCGGAGCGCCCGGCATGTTCAGGTTGGCGTTGGTGCCGTGCGCCGAGACGATGTAGCCCTTGTCGAACAGGTTGTACACGTTTAGCTGGGCCTCGAAGGCGCCGCGACGGTACCAGGCCATCGCGTCGGCGGTGACATAGCCGGGCAGGGTCACGGTGTTCTGCGGGTCGGCATAGCGCGCACCGACCAGGTTAGCGCCGAGGCCGACACCGAAGCCGTGGCCCAGGTCCTTGGTCACCCACAGGTTGCCGGAGTGGCGCGGCGTGATGGTGGCGCGCTTGCCTTGCAGCGCGGCGCTGGACTTAGTGATGGTGGCATCCAGATAGGCGTAGCCAGCCAGCATGCGCCAGCCGCTACCCAGCTCGGCCGCGCCGGAGAGTTCCACGCCGTCGGTGCGCTGTTCGCCGATCGGCAGCAGCGCCGTATTGGTGGCGTTGGCGACCTTGATATTGCTGCGCTCCAGGCGGAACAGCGAGATCGTGGTGCTGGCCTTGCCGTTCAGCCAGTCGTACTTGGCGCCCACTTCGGTGTTGTTGGTAGTCTCGGGCGCCAGATCAGCATTGTTATTCGCGAGGGCAAAGGTTTCCCCCGAGGGCTGGAAGGACTTGCTCCATGAAACGTAATACGACTGCGCCTTGGACGGTTGCCACACCAGGCCAGCACGTGGGCTCCACGCATTGTCGGTGCGCGACAGGTCCCTCTGCCCCGCCAGGCGTTGATTCGTATCCTGTTGGAAGTTGTCATACCGCAGACCGACCAGTGCTTTCCACTGCTCAGTCAACTTGATCATGTCCTGCGCGTAGAACGCCAGTGTCTTGACAGCTGCGAGGTTGCTCGTGGCCGGCGTGCCGCCGATGAGCAGGGGAAGCGTAGGTAGGACAGGGTTGAACAAATTAACGGTAGCCACGCCATTCTTGGAATAGCTCACCAGATCCTTGTTCTGCTGCCCAATTTCCATGCCGTACAGCAACTCATGCTGAGTTCCGAAAATTGTCGCCTTCTGAGTGAGGTCAGTCTGGTTGAACCAACCATGCTCCTCCCGATAGACGTTCGAGCGGTTCAGCACCACAGTCTGAGCGACCTCGTTGACCGGGCCAGAAGGCAACGTGTTGTTTCGGTCGAGCGAGTAATGGTAGTAGCGAGTGGCATTCCGGATCGACCAGCTTTCATTGAAGCGGTGGTTGATTGTGGCCGTGCCCGAGTACACGCGAGATTGGGAGTAGTCCGCGTCGCGGGCGTTCGCCGCGCCATAGTAAGTGGACGCGGGCACGTCCACCGGCCGCCCGCGGTACGCCGGGATGCCGAAGTCGGTCACGCGGCGGTCTTCCAGGTAGTCGGCCTGGAACAGCACGGTGGTCTCGGGCGCGACGCGCAGCTCCAGCGACGGCGCGATCGCCGCGCGGTCCAGGAACTGCTGCGAGCGGTAGCTGTTGGCCTTCTGCACCGCACCGGTGACGCGGAACGCCGCGGCGCCGTCCCCGAACACGCGGCCGACGTCAGCCTCGGCACGGCGGTCGGCCCACATGCCGTAGCTGAGCGCGAAGTCGGTGACGTCGATGCCCGGCTTCTTGGTCACGCGGTTGATCAGGCCACCCGACGAGCCACGCCCGTACAGCACCGCGGCCGGTCCCTTGATGACCTCGACGCGGTCGACGTTGGACATGTCGCGGAAGTACAGCGCGTCGTCGCGGATGCCGTCGACAAACTGGTCGGCGATGGCGGTGAAGCCGCGGATCGAGACCTGGTCGCGCTGGCCGTCGCCGTGCGAGAACGACACGCCCGGCACGTTCTTCAGCGCGTCCTGCATCGAGGTGGCGTGCTGGTCGCGCATGACCTCGGCGGTGACCACGTTGACGGTTTGCGGCACGTCGCGCAGCGGCGCCTCGGTCTTGGTCGCGCTGACCGCATTGGGCGGGTTGTAGCCTGCGCCCAGCTCACGGCTGACGTCCGCCTTGACGGTGACCTCCGGCAACTGCGCCGGCGTCGCCGGTGCGGACTGTGCCCACACCAGCATTGGTTGAAAAACGAAGCTCCCCGCCACCGCGGCACATATCGGGTGAAGTTTTATTCTCATGGCCTGTAATCGACTGTAATAACTTGAAAAAGCCCGCGAATTATCGATTACGGGATTGTCATGGTCAACGAGATTGCGAATTATTCCTATTCCCAATCCCGATATGTTGCTTTCACCACAACCGCACGCAGTGGTGTCGGCCGATTTGTGATCTTTTCTGACTGGGAGCGGCCCCGCTAGGCCAGTTGTGCTGCCAGCGCCTCGCGCGCTTGCGCAATGAAGGCCGACTCCCCGCGCCGCGCTGGCAGCAGGAAGAACTCCGCTTCCGGCAGCCGCGGCAGCCCTAGCCGCGCGACGGTGGCGGCGTCGAGCGGCGCGACGCCCGGCCCGATCGCCGACGCGTTCAGGCACGACACGCCCAGCCCCGCCGCCAGCGCCAGGTGCAGCCCCGCCACGCCGGACGCGGAGTGCGCGATCTCGAACGGCACCCGCTTGCGTAGCAGCCGCTGCACCACGTACTGGTGCAGGGAGCAGGTATCGGGCAGCAGCACCAGCGGCAGGGTCGCAGGCAGGCTGTCGGCCTCGGCCGGTGCGGCGACCCAGGCGAGGGGCTCGCGCCGCAGCACCGTGCCGCGCGCGGCCGGCCCGCGCGTGCCGGGCAGGCGCATGCTGAGGCCGATGTCGAAGGTGTCGCGCTCGGCGGCGGCATCGATCGCCGCGCTCTTCATCACCGTCACGTGCAGGCGCAGGTACGGATAGCGCTCGCGCAGGCGCCGCAGCATGCCGGCAATCTCGCCGGGGCGGAAATAGTCGGTCACCGCCAGGCGCAACTCGCCTTCCAGCGCGTGGCCACGCAACTCCTGCAAGGCCAGTTCGTTCAGGTCCAGGATGCGCCGCGCGTGCGCCAGCAGCCGCTGCCCGGCCGGTGTCGGCTGCGCGCCGTGGCGGCCGCGCGTCAGCAGCGGCACGCCGGCGCGCTCTTCCAGCTTGCGCAGCTGCTCGCTGACCGACGACTGCGACAGGAACAGCCGGGGCGCCGCGGCCGACATGCTGCCGCTGTCGGCAACCGTCACGAAGGTGCGCAACTGGTCGGTGTCGAAGCCACGCACGGCAAGCCTCCGGGCAGGGTTGGAATGATTTCGGCAGATCCGATGGATGGTATCGGTTATTCCCGCTTTTCCGATACCACACCACACCCTACCATGGCTTCACCACCCCCGCTCAAACCCAAGGAGCCCGCCATGCCCCACATCGTCCTGCACCTGTCCGGCCAACCCGATGCCGACCTCACCCGCCGCAGCGCCAGGGCTATCGCCGACCTGACCGAGCGCGTGCTCGGCAAGCAGCGCGATGTCATCGCCGTGACGGTCCAGTACATCCCGCACGACAGCTGGATCATCGCCGACACGCCGCTGTCCGAGCAGGGCCGCAACGCCTTCCACCTGGACATCAGCGTGACCGATGAAACCAACACCAAGGCGGAAAAATCCCAGTTCATCGCGGCCGTGTTCGAGACCATGTCGGGCCTGCTCGGCAACCTCCATCCGGTCTCTTACGTCCATGTGATCGACGCCCGCGCCGCGGCCTATGGCTACGGCGGGCGCACGCAGGAGTATCGCCACCAGCACCGGTGAACGTGACCAGCTCCTTCATGCCGGCCGCCGCCACTGCCATCGCCGCGGCCGGCGGCGCGCCGCGAGGTTTCGCCGCCGGCCAAGCTGTGGCACAGTCGCCGGCTGATCCCTTTTCCTGACGCACAGAAAGAGACAACGCGCCACAAGCGCAGGCCCCCGCGCGGCAACGGACCGCACCTCAGGAGAAGGCAACCCTGAAGGAGATCCGATGTCGTTCCTGATCGTACTGGCAGCCCTTGCCTTCCTGACGTTCGCCGCTTACCGCGGCTACAGCGTGATCCTGTTCGCACCGATCGCCGCGCTGGCGGCGGTGCTGCTGACCGACCCGTCGGCGGTGGCGCCGGTGTTCACCGGCATCTTCATGGAGAAGATGGTCGGCTTCGTGAAGCTGTATTTCCCTGTCTTCTTATTAGGCGCGGTGTTCGGCAAGGTGGTCGAACTGTCGGGCTTTTCCGAGTCCATCGTCGCCGCGGCGATCCGCTATATCGGACGAACGCGCGCCAATGCGGTGATCGTCACGGTGTGCGCGCTGCTGACCTACGGCGGCGTTTCGCTGTTCGTGGTGGTGTTCGCGGTCTACCCGTTCGCCGCCGAGTTGTATCGCCAGAGCAACATCGCGAAGCGGCTGATGCCGGGCGCGATCGCGCTGGGCGCGTTCTCGTTCACGATGGATTCGCTGCCGGGCACACCACAGATCCAGAACATCATCCCCACCAACTTCTTCAACACCACCTCGTGGGCTGCGCCGGTGCTGGGCGTCGCCGGCTCGCTGTTTATCCTGGTGGTGGGCCTGAGCTACCTGGAATGGCGCCGGCGCGGCGCCGCCGCGCGCGGCGAAGGCTATGGCACCAACCTGCGCAACGAGCCCGAGCGCAGCCAGGCCGGCAAGCTGCCGCACCCGCTGCTGGCGCTGCTGCCGCTGGTGTTGGTGGGCGTGGCCAACTTCTGGCTGACGCGGATGATCCCGCTGTGGTACGGCGAAACCAATAGCGTGGCGCTGCCCGGCCTTGCCAAACCGGTCGAAACCAAGATCGCCAGCGTCACCGCGATCTGGGCAGTGGAAGGCGCGCTGCTGCTGGGCATCGCCGTGGTGCTGGTGACCGCCTTCGGCGCCCTGCGCGAGCGCTTTGCCGAGGGTACCAAGGGCGCCGTCGGCGGCGCGCTGCTGGCGTCGATGAACACCGCGTCGGAATACGGCTTCGGTGGTGTTATCGCCGCGCTGCCCGGTTTCCTGTTGGTCAGCGATGCGCTGCGCGCCATCCCCAACCCGCTGGTCAATGCCGCGGTCTCGGTCAGCACGCTGGCCGGCATCACCGGCTCGGCCTCGGGTGGCATGAGCATTGCGCTGGCGGCGATGTCGCAGACCTTCATCGCGGGCGCGCAGGCCATGCAGATTCCGCTGGAAGTGCTGCACCGCGTGGTGTCGATGGCCAGCGGCGGCATGGACACCCTGCCGCACAACGGCGCCGTGATCACGCTGCTGGCGGTGACCGGCCTGACCCACCGCGAGTCCTACCGCGATATCTTCGCGGTCACGCTGATCAAGACCGGCGCGGTGTTCTTCGTCATCGCGCTGTATTTTCTGACCGGACTGGTTTGAAGCATTCCCGGCGCGCGCGGGTTGTACATTGCCGGTGTTGTTAACTAGTGTGGTTGGGTGCCGCCGGGCGCCCGAGCCCGGCCAACCTGGAAGCCAAGCGATGAAGCAAGTCACCCTGCCCGACGGCGAGCGCATCCCGGCGCTCGGCATGGGCACATGGAATATGGGCGAGTCGCCCGCCGCGCGCGCGGAAGAAATTGCCACGCTGCGCCTGGGGCTGGACCTGGGCCTGCGCCTGATCGATACCGCCGAGATGTACGGCGAAGGCCAGTCCGAGGACATGATCGGCGAGGCCATCGCCGGCCGGCGCGACCAGGCCTTCCTGGTCAGCAAGGTCTACCCGTTCAACGCCAGCCGGCGCGGCACCGTGCAGGCCTGCGAGCGCAGCCTGAAGCGGCTGCGCACCGACCGCATCGACTTGTACCTGCTGCACTGGCGCGGCGGCGTGCCGCTGGAAGAGACCGTGCAAGCCATGGAGGCGCTGCAGCGCGACGGCAAGATCCGCCACTGGGGCGTCAGCAACCTGGACCTGTCCGATATGCAGGAATTGTGGGACGCGCCGGGCGGCAGCCGGGTGGCCACCAACCAGCTGCTGTACAACCTGGGGCGGCGCGGCATCGAGTGGGACCTGCTGCCCTGGCTGCGCCAGCGCGGCGTGCCGGTGATGGCCTATTCCCCGATCGAGCAGTCGCGCCTGCTGGCGCATCCCGGGCTGAAGCGCTTTGCGCGCGACCACGGCATGACCGCGGCACAGGCGGCGCTGAGCTGGCTGCTGGCGCAGGACGGCGTCATCGCCATCCCCAAGACCAGCCGGCGCGAGCGCCTGCAGGAAAACCTGGAGGCCCTGTCGAAAACGCTGTCGCCGGCGCAGCTGGCCGAGATCGACCGCATCTTCCCGCCGCCCGACGCCCCGGGGCCGCTGGAAATGCTCTGAGCCGGCGACCGGCCGCGGTCAGTTCTGGCGGGCCAGGTAGCGCTCGCGCTCGACGTAGCGCACCAGGTAATTGCGCGCCTTGTCGCGGGTGTCGGCGGTGACGCGCGCCGCCGCCTGGCGCGCGCTGCTCTTGCCGTGCGACGACGACATCTGTGAGTCGAGATAGCTGCGGAACGACTGGTGCATCGCGTCCAGTTCCGGCTGGCATGCGGACAGAGCCAGGTCAGCCACGTCCTTGGACTGGCCTTTGGCCGACAGGTTGTCGTTGGCCTTCTTCTGCGTGCAATCCATGTATTTGGCGCGCAGCGCCTGCCATTCGCTGCCGGTGTCGGCCGCCGTGGCCGATGCCGCGGCGTCAGTGGAAGCCCCCGGAGGCTGGGAGGCGCAGGCGGCCAGCACAAGCAGCGGCAAGGCAGTGAGAAGTTTCTTCATGACTAATCAAGATGCGGTGACGGCGCAGCGGCGGTCACATGGCAGCCATAAGCCAGCCATGGGACGTATCGGGCGCAAGGCCCATTATTCTTGCCGCGAACGGTCGTCCTGCACCACCTTCGTCACAAATGGAAACGACTCGTTGGCCTGAATCATTTGCCCGGGTGATTTCGGCGCCTATGCTTCAAAGGCGACAACAACACAAAGGAGACGAGATGAAACGTCGAACCTTCCTTTCGGCCAGCGCGGGTCTGGCCCTCGGCACGCTGGCCACCGGCGCGTGCACCACCACCAAGCCCGACGCGCCAGCCGACAAGGCCGCGCGCCGGCGCGAACTGGATTCCGGCGCGGACGCCACGCTGTCGCGCCTGTACAGCTCGGTCAACGGTTCGCGCGAGCTGGGCAGCCGCGCGCGCGGCATCCTGGTGTTCCCGAAGACCCTGTCGGCGGGCTTTATCGTCGGCGGCGAGTATGGCGACGGCGCGCTGCGCTCGGGTGGCGGCACGCGCGGCTATTACCGGCTGGTCTCCGGCTCGGTCGGCTGGCAGATCGGTGCGCAGTCCAAGGCCATAATCCTGATGTTCATGACGCAGGACGCCTACGACAAGTTCGTGCGCAGCAGCGGCTGGACCGCGGGCGTGGATGCCACCGTCGCGCTGGCCACGATTGGCGCAAACGGCGTGCTCGACACCAACACCGCCCAGCAGCCCATCGTCGGCTTCGTGCTGACCAATGCCGGCCTGATGGCGGGCCTGAGCTTCGAAGGCAGCAAGATCACCAGGCTCGACCTGTAAAGCGGGGCTGGCGGTCATCCGCCGCGCGGCCGGTGTGCCGTGCGGCGGCCCACTTTTTCGCGGCCGGGCGCCGCGAGCGGATAGAATTCGTCCCTTTGGCCGAATTCCCATGTGGTTCAAGAATCTGCAGGTCCATCGTTTCTCCGCCCCGTGGTCGCCCAGCGCCGACGAGGTCGAAGCCAGCCTGGCGAAGCACGCCTTCTTTCCCGGCACCAGCCTCGAGATGCAGACGCAGGGCTGGGCCTCGCCCCGTGACAACGGCCAGCTGGTCCATACCGTCGGCCGCCAGATGCTGCTGACGCTGCGCACCGAAAAGAAGCTGCTGCCCACCACCGTGGTCAACCAGGTCACGCGCGCCCGCGCCGCCGAGATCGAAGAGCAGCAAGGCTACAAGCCGGGCCGCAAGCAAATGAAGGAACTGAAGGAGCAGGTCACCGAAGAGCTGCTGCCGCGCGCCTTCAGCATCCGCCGCGACACACGCGTGTGGATCGATCCTGACAACGGCTGGCTTGCCATCGATGCCGCCGCCGCGGCCAAGGCCGATGAAGTGCGCGGCATGCTGTTCAAGGCGCTGGACCCGCTGCCGCTGATCAACCTGCACGTCAACCAGTCGCCGGTGGCCGCCATGACCGAATGGCTGGCCGGCGATGCGGCGCCCGCCGGCTTTACCGTCGACCAGGAAATCGAGCTGCAGTCCGGGGCGGAGAGCAAGGCCACGGTCCGCTACGTGCGCCACCCGCTCGACCCCGAAGACCTGCGCCGCCATATCGCCGCCGGCAAGCGCTGCACGCGCCTGGCGATGACCTGGAACGACCGCGTCTCGTTCGTGCTGACCGACGGACTGGTGGTCAAGAAGCTGGCGCCGCTCGACGTGATCAAGGAACAGGCCGACGGCACCGCGCACGATGAAGACGAGCGCTTCGACGCGGACTTCACCATGATGGCGGGCGAGCTGTCCGGCCTGCTGGTCGACCTGACCGAGGCGCTTGGCGGCGAGCGCAAGGCCTGAGCCGCACCCTCGCAATAACGTGGCGCGGTCAGCGATTAGCGGACCGCGCCACGCCCGCGGTTATTCCACCCAGTTCACCTTCGGGAAGCGCCCGGCGAATCCCGACGGCATCGCCACCACCCGCTTGGCCACGTAGTCGAAGAAGACAAAGCCCGACTTGGCCATCGCGATCAGCGCGCCATCGGCCGGCCGCGTGATGCGGAAGATGATGTCGCCACCGTACTTGTTGAAGTCCATCACGCCCACCTCGAACAGCAGCTGGTCGCGCGCATGGGCCTCGTTGCGGTACATCGTCGCCAGGTCGGTGACGATGATGCCGACGCCTTCCTCGCGCACATCCTCGCTGCCGAATTCGAACAGGAACCGCGCCCGCGCCTCCGAAATCATTGAGATCATCGAATCATTGGCAAGGTGGTTGGCCGAATTGATGTCCGTCACGCGCACAGTGAGGTGCGTTGCGTAGCAAAGCTGGTCGGCGGGCAGGTCTAGTTTGAGGCGGGCCATGAGGGTTCAAGCAGGAAATGGATCAAGCGCCGCACGGACCGGACTGACTGAACACGCCGGCAGCGGCGGCGCCATCATAAGCGATGCCGCGGTTCGGATTGCAGCGCTGCAGCCTGCCCCTGCGCATACCCGATCCGGGTAAGTACTCCCCACCGTTTTCGTCCATCCCGCCGATGCCGCGACGCATCGCGGCCTCGTACGCTGCGCGTTGCCGTGGCCATGGCGCACTGACCCCAGGGCCGCATGCCGACACGACGTCAACCACTGGAGGAAACACCATGCAAGCCGACCGCCGCAAGGCCCTGCACTGGCTGGGAGCCGGATCCCTGGCCGCCGCCGCTTCAACCCTGGGAATCGGCCCGGCCCGGGCCCAGCAGGCCTGGCCGGCGCGTCCGGTGCGGCTGGTCGTGCCCTACCCGCCCGGCGGCGCCACCGACGTGCTGGCGCGCGCGCTGGGCGACCCGCTGGGCAAGCTGTGGCAGCGCCCGGTGATCGTCGAGAACCGGCCCGGCGTGGGCGGCATGATCGGCGCCGACGTGGTCGCCAAGGCGCAGCCGGACGGCTACACGCTGCTGCTCGGCCTGCCCAGCCTGGTGCAGACGCCCTACATGGTGGCCAAGCCGCCGTTCGACCCGCTGCGCGACCTGACCGCGATCGGCCAGCTGTGCACCTCCAGCCTGGTGCTGACCGCCAGCAGCACCATGCCGCGCACGCTGCCGCAAATGGTGGCCCTGGCCAAGTCCCAGCCGGACAAGTTTTCCTATGGCACCTATGGCATCGGCACCGGCGCCCACCTCTACATGCAGGTGTTCCTCAAGAATGCCGGCGCCGAGCTGGTCCACGTGCCGTACAAGGGCGAAGCGCCCATCGCCACCGACCTGATCGGCGGCCAGATCTCGCTGGGGACGCTGTCGCCGATGACGGTGCGCCAGCATGCGCGCACCGGCAAGCTGCAGCCGCTGGCGGTGACCGGCAACACCCGCGCACCGATGCTGCCCGACGTGCCCACCTTCCAGGAACTCGGCTACAAGGGCCTGGACGGCCCGGCGTGGCTGGGCCTGTTCACCACCGCCGGCACTCCGCAGGCCATCATCGACAAGATCTCGGCCGACGTCGAAACGGTGATGGCCGCGCCCGACATCCGCCAGCGGCTGGGCGATCTGGGCCTGATCGTCAAGACCACGCAGCCGGCGGCCTTCGCGGCGACGACCCGTGCCGACCAGGCGTATTGGGGCAATGTGATCAAGGAAAACAATATCCGGCTGGATTGAGACGGCCGGCGGGGACGGCGTCCGTTCGCAGCTGAGCTCACTCTTCCTTTTCGTCGCCGGTGGGGAAATGCACGCCGGCCCGGCGTGCCGCCAGCATGATGTGGCGCTCCATTGCGCGCTGCGCCTGCTCCGGCTGGCGCGCGGCCAGCGCCTCGATGATGGCGCTGTGTTCGGTGAAGGTGGCGTTGCGCGCGCCGCGCCGGTAGTACGGCAGGCGCTGGCTCTCGCGCATTACCTCGGCGCTTTCGCGCAGGATCTCGCGGATGACCTGGTTGCCCGACACCGTGACGATCAGGGTGTGGAACTCATAATCCAGCTGCGACGCCTCGTCATAGGCATCGGCCTCGATCGCCTGCTGCATCGTGGCCGCGTTCTGGCGCAGCTGCTCGATCTCGGCGGAGGAAATAGCCAGCGCGGCCAGCCGCGCGGTCAGGCCTTCCAGCGCAAAGCGCAGCTGGTAGATATCGATCAGCGAATGCGTGGCGGCAAAGCGCCACGGCGGCGTGGCCGCGGCGCTGTCGCCGGTGGCGGTCACATAGACGCCCTTGCCCGGGCGCGACACCACCACGCCCATGCCCTGCAAGGTTGAAATCGCCTCGCGCAATGACGCGCGGCTGATGCCGACCTTCGCCGCCAGTTCCCGTTGCGCCGGCAGCAGCGTGCCCGCGGGGAACGTGCCGTCGCGCACCCATTGCTGGATAAGGCTGACGGCCTGGTTGGCGACGGAGGCGGAAGATCCTGTCATACGTGCGGGGAAAACCAGTAAAGGGACGCTTAACGGAATGCCAGAGCGCTGGGCCGGCTGCCGGAAATTCTAGCCGACAAACCGCCCGCCCCGCCCCTTACTTGTTGACCAGTTTGGCAGGCACCGAGTATGTCAGCAGCGCGCCGCACAGCAGCACCGCCGCCAGCACGAACATCGCGGCATCGGTACTCTGGGTGGCATCCTTGATCAGCCCGATCATGTACGGGCTGATAAAGCCGGCCAGGTTGGCGAACGAGTTGATCAGCGCAATGCCCGCCGCGGCGCCGACGCCCGACAGGATCGAAGTGGGCAGGCTCCAGAACAGCGGCGACGTGGCCAGGCTGCCGCCGGCTGCCAGCGCCAGCGCGGCAAGCGACAACGCGGTGTTGTGGCTGAACACGGCGCTCAGCACGAGGCCCGTGGCCGCGCAGCAGAATGGCACGATCAGGTGCCAGCGGCGTTCGCGCATGCGGTCCGAGCTGCGGCTGACCAGGATCATCGAACACACTGCCACGCCGAACGGGATCGCGGTCAGCAAGCCCACATCCAGCACGCTTTTCACACCGGTCTGCTTGATCAGCGTGGGCAGCCAGAACGTCAGCCCGTACTGGCCCATCACCGTGCAGAAGCAGATCATCGTCATTTTCAGCACGCGCGGATCCGTCACCACGTGGCGCAGCGACATGTGCGCGCTCTTGTGCGCATTCTCCGCGGCGATATTGCGCTCGAGCAGCGCCTTCTCGTCCGCCGTCAGCCAGCGCGCGGACTGGATGTTGTTGTCCAGGTACCAGAGCACCGCCACGCCCACCAGCAGCGACGGCACCGCCTCGATCACGAACATCCACTGCCAGCCGCGCAGGCCGTTGACGCCATGCATGGCTTCCATCACCCAACCCGACAGCGGCCCGCCGAAGATGCCCGAGATCGGGATCGCGGCCATGAACAGCGCCACCATGCGCGCGCGCCGGTGCGATGGGAACCAGTAGGTCAGGTACAGGATCATGCCCGGATAGAAGCCGGCCTCGGCCGCGCCCAGCAGGAAGCGCAGCACGTAGAACTGCGTGCTGGTCTGCACGAACATCATCGCCGCGGAGATCAGGCTCCACAGGATCATGATGCGCGAGATCGTGGCCTTGGCGCCGATGCGGTGCATCAGCAGATTGCTGGGCACCTCGAAGAAGAAATAGCCGATAAAAAACAAGCCCGCGCCCAGGCCGTAGACCGCCTCGCTGAACTGCAGGTCGGCCAGCATGTTGAGCTTGGCGAAGCCCACGTTGACCCGGTCCAGGTAGGCCACCACGTAGCACAGCATCAGGAACGGCAGCAGCCGCCAGGCCACCTTGCGGTACACCGCGTCCTCCCTGGCCTGGGCGTGCGCCTGCGGTACGGCGATGCCATCCGGCCCGGCATGCGCGGTTTCAGTCGGAATCATGGAAGTCTCCTTGGTTGTTCGAGTCATCGACGCAATCCGGTCGCGGCCGGTCCGTCGTCATACCGGTCTGACCAGTAGATGCCGAATGGTAGGGAGGCACCTTGCCGGTGTCAAGGTGATGTCATGTGGGGAAAAGACCGAACGCGCGGTGAATTGGCGAAACGACGGCTGACGAGGCGCTTGTGCTCCGCGGTAACTTGCTGCAGAATCCGGCTCAACTGGTCTGACCAGTTGAGCCATTCACGGAATCGCTCGCGCGGCGCTCAGCCGTTTGCCGGCGATTCCCAGATCTGGAGACTTATTGATGGAAACCACGCTTGCGCGCATGGCAGGCGCCCGCATGCGCCTGCATCCGCAGCCGCTGAACCCCGTCGCCTTTGCGCCGTTCGGCGATGTCATCGAGACCCGCCCCGCAGGCGATCCCGGCGCCTTTCCGATCAACGGCGGCATGGTCACGCGCCACCATGACCTGGCCGCGGTCGAACTCGGCGGCGGCCGTGCCCTGATCAACCTGTTCGAGGCCAGGCCCTACGCCTTGCCGATGGAAATCGCCATGCTGGAGCGCCATCCGCTCGGCAGCCAGGCGTTCATCCCGCTTTCGGAGCGCCCTTTCCTGATTGTGGTTGCGCCGCCCGGCGACACGCTGGAAGCCGGGTCAGTGCGGGCGTTCATCACCAACGGCAGGCAAGGCGTCAATTACCGCGCCGGTGTCTGGCACCACATGCTGCTGGCCATGGACGCGCCCTCATGCTTTGCCGTGGTGGACCGCGGCGGCGATGGCAACAACTGTGAAGAGCGCTGGCTGGCGCAGCCGCTGCTGCTTGAACTGCCAGGCGCCTGACAACGCGAAGGCATGGCGCGGTACCTGCCCCCGCGCTGCCTCAGGCCACCAGCTTGCGAAGCCGTCGCTCCATCGCCGGGACGATGTTTCCGGCGCTCCTGGCCAGATTGACCTGCATCGCGGCCGCAGCGACGTCCCTGAGCGAGGGCTCGATCTCGTAACCCTTGTCGCTCATCCACGAGAGCACTTCCCACAAATGCCAGAGGGCACTTGCACCTTCGTGCACCGGCGGGGGAAAGGAAGCCGGATGGCCGAGCATCAGCTTGCGCATGTTCTGGCGCGACATACCGAGGGTGTCGGCAATGTCCGTCAGGCCAACCAGGTCCGGTGCCGCTTCGATCAGCGTGGCGGACGGCATGGTCCGTCTGGCATCGGTGAGCGCACTGACAATGGCGTCGGCCGCAGATTCCGCTTCCCGGTCGAACGCCAGCGCAATCCGGCCCGCCACGCCCGTGCCCACCGTTGCATCGTCGCATCCGGCTTCGTAGAGTCGTTCGACCAGCGTGTCGGGATCGCTGTCATCCGCCGACAACTGGTATCTCAAGGTGAACGCGTATTCCATGGCGGTGGTTTCTCCTTCAGTTCGACCGATATCACGACTTCGTGCCGATGCAAGCAGTTGTCCACGATCTGGCGGATCCGAATGGCGTGGTTGGATGGGCTCCTGGGTGTGCAATAGATGCTGATGACACAGAATTCCCCAGCACGGCATGCGCTGTCATGGAGCGAACAGTAGATCCGTCCCCAGGCATGGCCCCTGCCTTTCGCTGCCTCGAGGCGCCAGCCGCAAGACTCGGCATGTCTTGAGGCACCTTCAATTTCCTTCTTGGGGTGTTGAGCACGGGCCATCGATTTCTCCAAGGCTAGGGGGTTGGCCTGTGGTTGTCAAGTGACAACCAATGTCGCAAATCACCCTGCGATGCAATTGGAGAATTGTCAGGCTATGCGCAGGTCGTCGCATTAAGACGACTCTGTAAGCAAGATCTCCTGACGCAGCTTCGGAAATCGTCAACCGTTGTCCTGCGTCGGCTGGCCAGGCGCGGCTAAGCCTTGGTCGGCGTACACTGCCGCTGAACAGCGCTCACTTCTGGCCGCCCCAGCTACTTCGCCATGCCTGCCCGCTTCCCGCTGATCCATTCCGATCGCCTGACCCTGTCGCCGTTCTCCGAAAACGACGCGGCCGAGGCGTGGCCCTGCATCACCCCCACGCTAGCCCGCTACATGGACTGGGATCCATCCCCGTCACCCGAGGCGTTTCGCGAGGTATGGCAGGCATGGCTGCCGGCCATGGAAGACGGAACGGAATTCATCTTCACGGTCCGGCGGACCAGCGACGGTTGTTTCCTCGGCCTGGCCGGGCTGCATCATGCCGACACGCCGGCGCCGGAGTTCGGCATCTGGATCCGCGAAGACGCCCATGGGCACGGCTATGGCAAGGAAGCGGTGCTGGCCGTGGCCGCGTGGGCAACGGCCACCTTGCGGCCGGCGCGCTTTGTATATCCGGCCGCCGAGCAGAACTGGAAGAGCCGCCGGATTGCGGAAGCGATGGGCGGCGTGGTGGTGGACCGGCAGCCGGCGCCCAAGTTTGTGCGAGTGGTTTATTCGGTGCCGGTGAAGTAGCCGGCCCGCCGAACGGCAAGAGCAGCCGATCCGTGCCGGCCAGCGAAGTGGCCCGAGGCCTTTATCGATAGCCTCGGGCCAACCGGGGATTCAACGCCCCTTCCACACCGGCGGACGCTTGCCAACGAAGGCTTCCACGCCTTCCCGGAAGTCGTCGCTGCCATAACACTGCCGCACCAGGTCATCGGTATCGGCCACCGCCGCCACGGTCTGGCGGCGCAACGACTCCTTGATGACCGCCTGCGTCACCGGCGCCAGTGCGCCAAGCCGCTCGCACAGCGCGGCGACTTCGGCTTCCAGCGCCTCCGGTGCATGCACGCCTTCAAGAAAACCGCAGGCCAGCGCCGCATCGGCATCGAGCACCTGCGCCAGCAACAGCATGCGCCGCACCGGCTGCAGTCCCCACGCCGCGCCCAGCTTGGCCAGGTTCAGCGCCGACAGCGTATTGCCCAGCGTCTTCGCGATCGGCACGCCGAAGCGGGCCCCGGGCGTTGCCACCCGGAAGTCGCACGCGGTGGCGATGGCCAGCCCGCCGCCCACCGCCCAGCCTTCGATGACCGCAACCGTAGGCATCGGCAGCTGCTCGACCAGCGCGATGCCCTCGTCGATGCGCGCTTCATACGCGACCCCGTCGTCGCCGCAGGAAAACTGCCGGAACTGCGCGATGTCGGTCCCCGCGACAAAGGCCTCGCCGCCGGCGCCGCGCAGCACCGCCACGCGCGCGCCGGCAGTGCCTTCCGCGGCCAGCACGCGGCAGTGTTCGGCGAGCTGCCCGTACATCGCCCACGTCATCGCATTGCGCGCGGCCGGGCGGTCGAACGTCAGGGTCGCGATCCGGCCCTGCCTGGTCAGCGTGACCCGGCCTTCGCCGGCCGCCTGCTGCGGGGCGCTCATGCGCCGAACGCGCCGGCCGCGGCCAGCGACTGCTGTTCGTCCTGCGACATGCCCAGCTCGGCGAGGATCTCGCCGGTGTGCTGGCCCAGCAGCGGCGGCGGGCGCCGTACCTGCTGAGGCGTGCCGCCCATCTTCACCGCGAAGCCGATGTTGGGCACCTTGCCCTCGATCGGATGATCGATCTCGATGCGCATCTGGCGGTGCCTGCCATGCTCGCTGTCGAACGCCTGGGGATAGGTCAGGATCGGCCCGGCCGGGATGCCGACTGCCAGCAGCTGCTCGATCCAGTAGTCGGCGCTGTGCTTGCCAAAGCTCTCTTCCAGCGCGCCGATCAGTGCCTGCCGGTTGGCCAGGCGCAGCGCGACCGTGGCAAAGCGCTCGTCCGCCAGCAGGTCGGGCCGGTCCAGCGTCTTGCACAGCAGCTGCCACAGCTTCTGGTTGGTCGCGCCCATCACGAAGTAGCCATCGGCGGCCTTCATCGCCTGGTACGGGGCGCTCATGCGGTTGGCGGTGCCGAGCGGCTCGGGCTCGCGCCCGGTGCCCCAGTATTCGCAGGTATCCCACACCGAGAACGCCAGCGCCGAATCGAACAGCGACGCATCGACATACTGGCCCCTGCCGGTCTCTTTCGCGCCGATATAGGCGGACAGCATGCCGTAGGTCGCGAACAGCGCGCAGCCGATATCGGCCACCGGCACGCCCGCCTTCACCGGCGCGCCGCCCGGATAGCCCGTCACGCTCATCACGCCCGACATCGCCTGCGCCATCAGGTCAAAACCCGGCCGCGTCGCCCACGGCCCGCTCTGGCCGAAGCCCGAGATGCTGCAGTAGACCAGCTTCGGGTTGATATGGCTGAGGGTCTCGTAGTCGATGCCCAGGCGCTTCATCACGCCGGGCCGATAGTTCTCGACCAGGATGTCGGCGGTTTCCGCCAGCCGGTACAGCACCTCGCGGCCGGATTCGGTCTTCAGGTCCAGCGTGACGCTGCGCTTGTTGCGGTTCATGTTGAGGAAACCCATGCTGTCCGGGCCCTTCATCTTGAACCCCATCGAGCCGCGCGTCTGGTCGCCGCCCTCGGGCGGCTCGATCTTGATCACGTCGGCGCCCAGGTCGGCCAGCAGCATGCAGGCGTAAGGCCCGGCCATGACCTGACTGACATCGAGCACGCGCACGCCGGCAAGCGGCAGGCGCGCAGCGTTGGCTTGGGTAGTGTCGGCGCTTGCGTCGCGGGAATCCATCATCGGTTGCATCCTGGGAAAATGGTTGGTGCTGCGTGCATCGGTGCGTCGGCGGTCGCCCATCAGCTTTCAGCCTTCACGCCGGCGTCCTTGATCACCTTGGCCCATTTGGCCGATTCCGCGGTGATGTAGGCGGCGAACTGCTGGTTCGATCCGCCCGAGTCCTCGGCGCCGAAGCTCTTCAGCCGCTCCGCCACGTCCGGCATCGCCAGCACGCGGTTGACGTCTTCGTTCATGCGCTGCGCCAGCGCCGGCGGCATCCCCTTCGGGCCGACCAGCCCGTACCACGACGCCGCGTCCAGGCCCGGGAAGCCCGACTCCGCCAGTGTCGGCACGTTTGGATGGCTGGCCGCGCGCTTCAGGCGCGTCTGCGCGATCGCGATCACCTTGCCCTGCTGGACGAACGGCGTGGCCGCGGTCATGGTGTCGAAGGCATAGTCGATCTGGCCGCCGAGCAGGTCCGCCACCAGCGGGCCCGAGCCCTTGTACGGCACGTGGACCACGTCGATCTTCGCCTGCATCCGGAACAATTCCAGCGCCAGGTGCTGCGCCGAGCCGATGCCCGACGAGCCGAACGAGATCTTGCCCGGGTTCTTGCGGCACAGCGCCACGATGTCCGAAACCGTGCGCACCTTCTGTTCCGGACGGCAGGTCAGCATATTGGGCGTGACCCCGACCATCGAGATCGGCGTGAAGTCCGCGCGCGGGTCGTACTTGACGTCCAGCAACGCCGGCGCGATCGCATGGCTGTTGACATGCGCCATCAGCAGAGTGGTGCCGTCAGGCGGCTGCTTGGCCACATAGGCCGCGGCAATCGCGCCGGTGGCGCCGGGCTTGTTCTCCACCACCACGCTGGTGTTCCACATCACGCCCAGCTTCTGCCCGATCACCCGCGCCAGCACGTCCGTGCCGCCGCCAGGGGCAAAGCCCACCACGATACGAACCGGCCCCGCCACATTGGCCGCGCGCACCAGGCCGGGCACCGCCAGCCCGGCCGCGGCCGCCAGAAGAAATTGCCTGCGCTGCATTGCGTGTCTCCTCTATCGTTTGGAGTCCATCTTGCGCAATGCACCGGCCCAGGGCTATCGCTATTTTCGGGATTCAGGTTTCGCGTTTTGCGCAAGCACCTGCAGCACGCTCAGCGCCGCCGACGACAGCACCCCATGAGGCCGATGGCACAGCACAAAATGCCGCGCCGCCCACTCCCCCGCGATCGGCAACCGCACGAAGCGGCTCCCCCCCGCCACCTCGCGCGCGATCGCCTCCGGCATCACCCCGCCGCCCAGGTTCTGCGCCACCAGCGCCGCGATACTGTCGAACCCGCTCACCCGCATGCGCATCCGCAACACCCGCCCCGCATCCTCCGCCAGCCGCTCCAGCCCCACGGAAATCGCCGAACTCTCGCCCAGCACGATCAGGTCGCAGTCCAGCACGTCCTCCGTCGTCACCTTCCTGCGCTTCGCCAGCGCATGGCCGCGCGCCACCACCAGCACCAGCCGGTCGCTCCGGTACGGCGCCGTCGGCAGGTCCACCACGCCGAGGCTGCCTTCATAGATACCGATATCGACGGTGCCACGGCGCAGCGACTGCTGGACTTCCTGGCTGTTCATTTCCTGCAGGTCGATCCGGACACCGGGACATTCCGTGGCGCAGCGCTGGATGTCGAACGGCAGGAACTGGATGACGGCGGACTTTGGGGCGGCCACGCGCACCACGCCGAGGTCGCCGCCGACGAAGGACGCGGCGTCATCCTGCATGCGCTGGACGGTGTGGGTAATGCCGCGGGCGTGGGCGAGCAGTGCGCGGCCGGCTTCGGTACAGGCCATGCCGTGGGGCAGGCGCTCGAACAGGGAGACGCCGAGCTGGGATTCGAGTTCGAGGATGCGGCGGGAAGCGGCGGCTGGGGCCAGGTGGACGCGTTCGGCGCCGCGGGTGATGCTGCCCTGGTCGGCTACGGCGATGAAGAGCTGGATGGTGGTTAGGTCGAAATGGAGGCGGGACGTCACGATTATGGCGCCGATGCAGGCGTCTTGTGAAAGCAGTCAACCGATCTGGAGACGCGATATCCGCCAGCTTAGCTGGCCAAGCATTCTCTACCGGGTAGGCGACGTCAACAAGCGGGATTTTCCCCTGCTGAGATGATCGGCTGCTGGACCCCCTAGGTCGTGCGCGCCGAGCAGCTAGCTTGAAAAAAGCATCGATGACGGATTGCTGACAGCCATGTGATTTCCCAATCCATTCTGTCGAATACGTCGTTTGCATGCAGGAGCAGAAACCACGTCAGGTCGGCCGCACATGCTGGTTGCAACCGTATGTTCACTTGAATCTCCAAAGCCGACCCTTGCAATGCTCATGGAGCCTGCCGGTAAATCGCTACATTGCGTCATCGTCAGCTGGCAGCCCGTGCAGGCTGGCTGTCCCAATGCACCAGGGCCGCACGTGTGAGCCGACACAGCATGCTGTCGCTCCCGGGCTTCTACAACATCACGTTAAACGTGATGTACGGCGTGAAAACGCAACAATTCCTCGGCGATGGCGTTGAAACGCGTGACCGCAGTTTCGTCGCCGTTTAGGACGCAGGACCAGAATCCTTCTTCAAGGAAATCCGGCGGTGCCAATCGTACGACGTTGCCCCTTCGGACGTGCGCTATGGTCCAGCCTGGAGGCAACCTCGCATCAACGATTTCACAATCATCCAGTGGCACGACTGCCGGGAGCGTATCCATTGCGTTCCACACCACAGCCAACGGGACGTATGGGGGGTCGTGAAAGATCAGACCAAGAACCACAAGATCCCCGCTGACTTCAGTATCAGTCTGCCTAAGCTTTACAAGCATCGCCGTGCTCCATATGAGCTCACACCAATTGCATGGTATTTTATTCAGAATTTCGAAATAATTAATACATCACAGACTATCCTTGATTTTGAAGGAAATCAAATTTCGCCTTAATTTACGCCAGCATCATGACAAGCGAACGGATTCGATGGAATATGATGAAGTATCCATCAAAGAATGCCTATTGTCATGTTGACCAGCCGATTTCCGTCCGCTGCGGAAGTAATCGACAGACTCGATGAATGCAGGGAAGCCACTGAATTAGCCTCCCTCTCCAGACATTTATCTGAATTTTTAGGCTTTCGATATATTTTGCTTCGCACTGTGCTGAAGGGAGCGGTCACGGCCGATTCATGGATTTCTTTCAATAATCTACCCCCGGCGTTGGACGAGCAATTCAGGAATATTCTGGCTTGCCACCCTCGATATATGCCTGACAGCCTGTATGAGAACAGTGTACCTAGGCTGTGGCTTACACGAGGGGCGCAGGAAAATAAGCTGAACGAACTGATGCGGGCTGCCACAGCCGCTGGAATCGCTGCTGGAGTTACTTGCCCAGTGCATTCGCGCAATGGCGACGCGTCGCTGATTTATTGGATTGTCGGTACTGAAATCGCCGATGCAGATCTGACAGACTATATTGAAGCGCGAGTCGCCATGTGCATCCGCATGTCTCTCCATCTTCACGAGGCACTGCGACGAGTCCATCGATCCGACATGCGGCCAACGATTCGGTCTTTGACCGAGCGGGAAAAAGAATGTCTGTTATGGATTGGCGCTGGAAAATCGACCTGGGAAATTGCACAAATCTTGGGCATTTCAGAGCATGGCGTTATGCATCATGTCAGGAAAGTCATGAACAAGCTGGGCGTCAGCCGGCGGCACGACGCAGTGCGGGCGGCCCGAGCTCTTAATCTGATTTGATCAGATCGGCCACGGTATCGTCGAAAGCCGACGCGAAAGCGCCGGGTTCGTTGACGAGATCAAGGATGCCTGTTCGGTCCGGACGTGTGCCTCGTGAAGAGAGGACGGCTTCGACGAAACGGTCCTTCACTTCTAGTATGGCTTGGCTCAGAAATTCGCCGAGCCCCAGCAGACTTCGGTAGACTTCGGGCGGCAGCGGGGTGTACCCCGCGCGCAGCCGCAAATGGTGGCAGTAAAGGGTGCAGACGCCCACCTGCAGCCCATGAGGCAGAGAAGTTGCCAGGAGTCCGTCAATCGCGTGGCTGATCGTATGCTCGGCGCCGCTGCAAGGGGTGGAGCTCCCGGCGACATGCATGGCACGGCCTGAGAGATACAACGCTTGCGCAAGCAAGCGTTGTCCCTCGTGCGCGCAGAGGTCCACAGGGCGCAGCCCGCAGACGGCCCGGTATGCCGCCGTTGCAAGCGCAGCGGCGACCCCATCGATCCGCTTGGCGCCGTGGCGATGTCCGTCGGCAAGGTCAAGTTGTGCGGAGGCGTTGGAAAGCAGATCGCACATTCCGGACACCGCAAACAGCAGCGGCGCGCGGCGGGTGATCTCCGTGTCGATGACCACGGCAATCGGTACCGCGCCGGATTCCCGGACTTTCCCGCCGCCCGGCTGGGTCAGGACCGAAATGGGCGAGCATAGGCCGTCGCTAGACAATGCGGTTGGTATGACAACAAGCCGGACATCCGCCCGGGCGCAAATACTTTTAGCGGTGTCAATGATCCGACCGCCGCCGATGGCGACTAGTAGGCCGGCATTGCAGGCAATCACACGTTCAGCAAGGGCCTCGCAATCGCGGACATACATGCCGCAGGCCTGCATGTGGAGCAGCCCGCCTCGCATGATGCCGTGCAATCCCTCGCAGAGGGAGGCCGCCAACGCCCCCGTGGGACCATTCCCAGATAGCATCACCGTACAGGCATCACTGCTACGCACGCCGCCGCCCGTTGTGGCTTCGATCGCTTCATATAGTGCCGCCCGCCCATCGACAATCTCCAGCATGCCATAGGGACGGCGGCGATCGTTCTGCAATTCAATCATCGCCTCTCTCTCGGATGCGTGCCAGGATCGCCGACGTGCTATCGCCACGGTAGTACGGCGTGTATTGGAATGTTACCCCGTGACGCAAGGCGAAAGTTTCGGACACGCAAACCTGCTCGAGATAGGACGCATGTGGCCAGTCGTCGCCATGCACCACTACGCCGACATCGTTTGCCACGATGTAAGGCTTGATATCGCGGCTGTTGGATATCCAGGCATCGTCCACATGGCGGCAGGCACGCACTATCTCCAGACGGTCCCGCTCGCTGATGATCGGCACGCGCTTATAGGAGGCCGTGAGCGCGTCGCCGTTGACGACGACCAAAAGCCGATCGCCAAAAAACCTAGCGCAGCGCAGCAGTTCAACGTGACCTCGGTGAAATAGATCAAAAACACCCACAACCAGTACTGAAGAGGTAGTCATGTGGCCCTCGCTGGTGGTGCCGCGTTCAGTTGGTGTCGTGCTGCGCTCCGGCGCTCGCCATCGGTTGTCCCGCGTGGCGCACGCCAGCGTAAGCCTCGATGGCACGCGTCAAGACTCTCTGGCAAGCTTTGCCGTCCTGCTGCGCATGAAAAAAGCGGCTCGCGTCACGCCGTGCTGTGGCGTCGGTCCGCGGGTCCGTCATGTACGTACGCAGCGCGGTAAGGAACTCGGCGAACGTGTGTGCCTTGATGCCAGGCGTGACGGCGTCGTAGTCGTACATGAGGCCGCGCTTTCCTTCATAGGCTTGCTTGTCATATGGCAGGAATACGATCGGGCGGTCCAGCGCGAGGTAATCAAGATAGATCGACGAGTAGTCAGTCACCAAGATGTCCGTGGTACAGAGCTTGCCTGCCAGGCCACCCTGCACGTCGTCACGGTCGTCATACGAGATGACATCAGAGACAATTTGCGAGGCAGCATGCTTCTCCAACACGTGCCGGCGTATGACCAGCCTGAAATCATGGGCGCGCAGAAGCTCTGCAAGCGCGTCGATATCCGTATCCGCAAATGGGAACAACACGGTGTCCGCCTGGCCATCGCGATAGGTTGGCGCGTACAGGATCACGCCTGGCCGCGATGTCTCAACTTCAGTGCTACGCGTATGGAATAGCAGGTCGTTGCGCGGGGTGTTGGTGATCCAGATGTCATCCAGCGACATGTTATTGGACAATGCCATGGTGAACTGCTCGGGCGCCGAACACACCGTCATTGCGCTGTACCGTTGCACTTCGGCCCGCATCAGGCTTTCCCAGGAGTTCCGTGCTAGAAATCCGATCCGCTTGAGCGGAATGCCATGCCAAAGGTTGATGAAACGCTTGTAGGGCGCCACGAACACGTACGGATAGAAGGCGTTGACCATCGCGCCCCGGCTCGTGAAGGCGATCCGCGACGCAAAAAATGCGGACATGCCATCCTTCGATCGCGCAGCAACGACCCGTCCGGCTACGCGGCCTCTCAACCGGGCATACAGTGCCTCGTGATAGACAAACAGGACTGGCTCTAGGTCGGTGCCGCGGTGCTTCACGGCGTACTCATAGAGATATCGCGTGTTCTCGTCGTACTCTTCATAGGGCAGCACAAAGAGCAGCACATTCTTGTCACGATGCCGGCAAGTCGCTTCGAGCGCCACGAACACCAGGCGCAGAAGATAACCGAACGTGAAATGGCGAAGAATGCCGATCCACTTCATTCGTTTTGGCACGTTCTTGGCCCATGAGATGGTCTTGTACCCCATGCTATACGCTCCTCTTGCAAAGAACCGTGGTATGGATCATGACGGCCGCCGCCGAGAATACCCCCATTGCGCAGAACCCGCTCCATCCGAATTTCCTGACGGCGAACTCGGCGAAGTTGACGGCTAAGGCAATGAACACTCCCATGCCGAGTGCAAAGTAGATGGCAATCGCACGGGCATGGAAGCCATCGGGGGACGCTGTGCCAATATGAGCCATTACCGCGGAGGCATTGGCCCCGATGGTGAACGCCTGCAGCAACTGGCAAAGGCAGAGCAGCGGAAACGATGCCGTAGTGGACATCAGCAACCACCGCACCGTGGTCATAGCGGCTGCCACCCAGAGCACTCTGACACTGCCCAAGGACGTGACGAATCTGCCGGCGGTTGCAAAGAACACGACTTCTGCGAAAATGCCCACGGTCCACAGGGCGCCAATTGCCATGGCGGTGTGGCCTTGCTGACGCCACAACTGCCCTGACCCGGAGTAAAGATAGCCATTGCTTGCCTGTACCAGTGCCGCACCCCCCAAGACCAAAAGGAACCGGTGGTGCCCGAATAGCTCCCGCCATGGACGTATCATTGCGCGGCCGACTGATGTAGGTGTCCGTACGCAGGCAGGCAGCCTGCACGCCAGCATGATGGCCATTGCAAGCGCGAGCAGGACGAGTAGCGGGATACAGTTAACGCTCCACTGAGTCACGAACCCACCGGCCAGAAGCGTGCTGGCAGCGAACCCAAGCGAACCCCATAGCCTTAGCGAACCGTAGCTGCCTGACGTGCGTGCGCCGACGTGGATGGCCAGCAGTTCGGCTAACGGAAAGATGGCCGAGAGGGCGAGGTTAAACAGCACGGCAGGAACGAGCATCAGGCAGAATGACGGTGCAGCCTGATAAGCCAGGAAAGTCACAAAGGCGGTACAGGTAAGCACCAGCAGCAGAGAGCGCAGGGCACCGGTCTTGTCTGCAATGCCGGCAACGATGGGGTTCCCGACCAGCTTCGGTAGGAACGAGAGTGAAACCAGCCGGGCGACTTCGGCCGATGACAGTCCCTTTTCGGAGAGCCACAGCGGCAAAAATGGGACCAACGTTCCCTGCGCAAGGAAAAGGATGAAATAGAGCGCGGATACACCCCGCGCTTCGCGAAGGCCGAGAGGATTCGCCATGGCAACATGGGAGGGAGAACGGCGTGGCGCGTGTGACGGCATCCCCGGCTACCGCGCTGCACCGAGGCGGGTCAATTCAATTTTCAGACTTCGCCGACCATGCCGGCTTTCCGGCGGTGGCGAAGGCTTCCTCGTTCTTTCGCCATAGCAAAGGGGCGCGTTCTGACTCGATTGCGGCAAGCGACGCACCGTCATGCAGAACGTTGCCCACAAATCCACGCAGGTACAGGAGTTCGAGCATTCGCTTTGCGGATAGGCTATCGCCCATGGACTCATACCGGCCTACATATTGCTTTGCGGCCAACTTGCAGGCGTCGTCCTGACACAATGCGGCCACGCTCGCCCGATAGCGGCTGGCAAGATCCGGGGGGCCGGCGAGTACCTCACCGCAGAGGAAATCAACGATGCTGTCCGGCGTCTGGGCAGCGTATCCGCCGATAACCTCAATATTGCTGACTGGCAGAAATTCCACTGACAATGTGAGCTCCGTGCCGGCCCACTTGCCGATGGATTCGCGCACGCGCGCGGCCAGTGCCGGATCCTGGCAGAAGACCCCGATGTCAATATCAGAGGCAGGGCCGAACTCTTCGCGGGCCAGGCCACCGTGTAGAACTACCAGTACGTTACCCGCTCCATTTAGTAGACGCGGCAGGCCGTCGCGCAGAAGGGCCAGCGTCGGCGCCGCGTTCAGGCGTTGCAGCCGGCCGCCGTCTTCCGCTGCGTTGCCGACGCTGGCTCGGTTGTATTCGAGTCTATGTCTGATGCTTGCGTTGCGGAGGAGGTTCGCAAAATGGCGCCCATCGTCGGATACCCGATATAAATGCCAAATCAGTGCCGAGAGCTCTGCTCGCCGGGTCGTTATCTCCTCATCGAAGCTGTCGACACGGAAAGCGATGAATCGCAGAAGTTGTCGCAGAAACATCGCGTTCTCCAGCAGCTTGAGCGATTCGTCGAGCACATCCACCACTTCGCAGAGCTGCTGGCGCGACGCGGCCCGCATGAGGATTTCGGTCGTCATCCGATCATGGTTTGCATCGAGGTAGTGGTCCACCCGGAAGCTGACATGCAGAGGGTGTCGTGGCTGGCCGTCTGCCCCACATTGGGGGAAGCGTGCCGGGAGCACTTCGAGTTCGATGCGGTTATATTGCCCAACGGACACGGAATTTGCTCGATATCCAATCAGATCCATGATTTCGCGCTTTGGCTTCAAGAGCGCCAGAGGCGCCTTCGATTCGAGGTCCCAGCCTTCGGGATCGAAGTACGGATGGAATGCTTGTCGTACCTCGTCCGTGCTGCAAATCGCACCGAACTCTTCCACGAAAATCGGGCCTCTAGCATGTGTCTCGCGCAGCGTTGCGGATACTGGGCAATCGACGACGTCTGTCTTTTCGAAGTCCAGGATGTGGAAGGTGGTCGCGCCGGCCGTCTGCTCGACAAGGATATTCCGTGGCGCCATGTCGCCCCAGACGATGCCATTGGCGTAGAGAAAATCTAGCAACAGGCGGGCCTTGCGCAGCAGTGCGCCCCGCCCCGACGCGTTCGTCTGCGTCATTAGCACTGTTTCCAGTGTAGGATGCCTGACGAGCGGCATGACCGAATAGCACACGCCATCGCTCAGTGTACGTATGACCGCGAGTGGCCGTACGACGGCAAACGATACAGCGCCGTTGTCGTCGAGCGGTCGCACTGTCAGATGATCCTTCAGGTCGAGTCGCGCCACGATCTCCGCCACGTTCCTGAGTTCCCTTGCAAGGCGTCCGGCCTTGGCTGGATTATCGCGCTTGATGACTACCGGATTACCGCCGGGCAAACGTGATTGCCGGACAAGGCCTTCGCGCACCAAGGAATGGAGGCCAGGAAGATCGAGCGATCTATCGAATGCCGTGCCAATGTTCCAGCCGATGTTGTCAAGCCACTCGCGGACCGGACCCGCACCTTCCCAGAACCAACCGAGCACCTCGCGTGCGTCGCCATGGCCGTGCAAAAGCTCGTCGAGTTGCTCAACCGGGCGCGGACTCAAGGGCGTGCACGATGTATCGAGAGCAGCGGCCACGGCGATGTCGTAGAGGACAGGATAATGAGCGGGAAGCGGCAACGTTAGGTCATTCATCTTGCCTGGCGCCAAACGCAGCGCGCGCAGGATTTCCAGCGACGAAGCAAGATCGCCTTCCCGCATCAAAGAAGCAAGCAGCGCGGCATTCCACCGCGGAATCTGATCTTCCAGGTCGGCCAGGATGTCGCCTAGGCGGTGGCAAAGGATGTCGTTGCGGTAGTATTCAAAGCCTGGCCAGTTCTGGTTCCGGAGCAGGGTCCTGTAGGCATTCCTGTTCTTGTCATGCATGCTGTCGTCCTTAGCGGTATGCCGCTTCGCCAATGCGTGCCGCGAGTATGTCGCAGCCGCGGTCCAACTCTTCCATCGTGATCGTGAGAGGCACCTTTACGATCAGCGCGTGCCTGGTGATACGGAGGAAAAGGCCTGATCGGAAGCATGACTCCATGACCACGTCTGCTAGCCTTGGAGAGGGTGAGCCTGTAGCGTCCACTAGTTCCAGACCGCACATCAGACCGCCACCCTTGACGCGAGCGATAGTGTTTGGAAACCGTTCCGCCATCGAACAGAGCCTTTCCCACAGGTGGGTCGCCTTTACGTTAACGTCGGCAAGCAGCCCGCGCGCGAGTTCGGCACGCAACTGCGGACCGAGGAAAGCGGGAATGGCTGCCTCCGGAATGCCCACCAGTCGGTCGACCACGGCATGCGCCGCGACCAGTGCTCTAACGTCGGCGCCGTTTGTCTTCGATGCCGTGCCTTGCTCCATATGCCGGTAGCGCCGATTTGCAATAGTCAGTGCGAGGGGGCCATTGCCGGCTGTCAGCGCCTTGCCGAACGCACCGATATCTGGAGGCGCGCCGTGATACTCGGCCGCGCTCATCTTCCCCAGCCAGCCAAATCCCGTCTGGATCTCGTCATAGACCAGGCAGATGTCATGCAACGCGCATACCTGCTGCAACGCCCTCAGGTACGACGAAGAATAGGGCTGAACGCCGTTGTTCATCTGAATGGGTTCGACGATTACCGCGAAGACATTCGGCGCGATCAACTCTAGCTGATCGAGTGCTTGCCGCTCACGCGCGCTGAGGCCGTAGTCCGTGTAAATGCTGTCGGTACCGTCTGGCGCCGGCAGGTAGACGACGCTGTTGCTTTCCGCCAGGAACTTGTGTCTGCGTTGGACGTGCGAGACAGTGTATGCGGTCAGGTTTTGCCCGTGATACGACCCTTCGAAGGAAACAAGTAATCGCCGGTCGGGATGCGCCACACTGGCCGCCTTGATCGCATGTTCCACGGCATCGGAGCCGTTGCATTGCCTATGGCTAACCACAGCGTCCTTGATGCCGCCGACGCCGAGATTGATCAGCCGTTGAGGCAGGCTGTAATAGAGCTCACTGCCGAGCTTCGTGGTGTGGAATGACGGGCGATCGCTTGCGAGATAGGCAATCTGTTGCAGCTTGACCCAGGGATCGTTCTGACCGAGGATGCAGTTTACGGTCATGGATTGGAAGTCGATCAGCGGGCCGGCGTTGGTTAGTATCATTGCACCACGGCCCGAGATCGCCATCAGGTCGCTTGGCACGATGCTGTCCACGAGCATCCCGTTCTTGTTCAAATCCGAGCGCAGATCCGTATGGCTGTGGTGATAGCGTGAACTCAGGTACGAAATGCTCTCAGACGTAAAAAACTCACGGCTATACATCCCATCCCCCTTCAATTGGTTGCGGCTTTGAAGATGACACCGTTGTTAACGTAGAAGCCGTTGTCTGCCAGAAGCTCTTGGACCCGCGTAACGCCCGCCAGGATGGTCTGCCGGACATGCATGTCCTCAAGAACCATGCGTATGTCGTCGACATATTCCTCGGCTTGAGAAATCCAACTCGACCACAACAGGTGAATGTGCGCGCCTGATGACGTGATGGGTGCACTACGCCAGTGGTGCTGGAACCATTGGTTCAGCAACGCGAACTTCAAGATGTCACCCAATGGAATGCCCGGTATCGATAGGGCATGCAGCCGGTCGGCTATCTCTTCCAATGGCACGAGTCTGGCGATGTCTTCAAGCACCCGTATGTCAACATGAAGACTGTCGTCGGTCCTCATCGCCTCGATCAGGCTTTTGCGCTCTGGCATGGCACCCGCTCCTCATGCAGTTGTGGGCGGATTGTGACAGGCAGTGTTTGGATGTGGCTACTACACGATTATGCAGTGGTAGGTGTCATGACATTGAGCGATTCGATGCGGGCAACAAGGCAACAGCAAAGCCGCCTTGCCTTAGGGCCGCCACGCCCGCCGTCAACTCGATCTGTGCGTTGCTCTCGCGATGCGTCCGCATGGATTCTTCACGGCGTCGTAGCCTGCCTCCCCTGCAAATCGCGAATCGACAGAAGTTTCTTCTGCAATGTTCCGAATAATCTGACGATCATTGTCTGGCAACACACCTTAATCTGCGAGCAGGTGGTCTCAATCAGTGTGAAATGAACAAATCTGGTCCAGAGACCCCGCATGACTTCGATCTCCGAAGGTGACCCGCGATGAGGTTTCTGTTGGATTTGTATAAGGACTGGATCTTCGCCTACCGAATCGCGGTCAGAATGTACCCAGCCTTGCCAATCCATTTCTGCGGAGCAACCGTGTTTGTAGCGCTGGCTGCGGCATTATCAACGCTTGTTCCCTACCTCTTGCGTGAGACAACCAATGCTCTGTCTGTAGACGCCACGCTTGGCGCTACCGGCATGCCGGTGATTCTGGCAGCCGCGTACGGACTCGCCTGGACTACCGCGCGCGCCTTTGAGTGGCTGAAAGCGATGATCTTCGCGGCCGTCCTCGCCGGGTGTGATGCCGCATTCCACGGCGCCATCTTTGCCAGACTGATCAGGGCTGACTACCCGCGCCTGAATGCCGAGGACCCAGGCAAGCTGGTCTCAGTCATTGCGCGAAGCCGCGCCGCTTTCAGTGCAATCACGTTTTCGGTGTTCTGGGCAATCATCCCGATTGTTCTCCAGTTGGTACTTTCCAGCGTCGTTCTGTGGCAACTGACCGACGGCGCGTTCGCTCTCGGATTTGCCATCTCCGTGTTGCTTCTCTTTGCCGCGACATGGTTCCTCGCGGAGCAAAGCAAAAGCGCTCATGAAGAGATCTTCAGCGGTGCCGACATGCTGTCGAGCCATCTTGTTGAAAGACTCGGATTCATGCTGGACATCAAGCTCAACAAGGCATACGCGAGAGAAGATGCCGCGTTGCACCGCACGCTTGATGTCTATATCGGCAAGATCACCCGCGGGAACATCAGGCTCGCACTTCTTCTCGCGGCGCAAGCCATCTGCACCGGCCTCTTGCTTACGCTTTTCTCGGTGACGACTGCATACGGCGTCACGCACTCCGTACTTCGCGCGGGCGATTTCGTCATGGTTGTTGGCTACGTCGTGACACTGGCGATGCCATTCACCAACCTCGCAGGATCGCTGTCCGATTTGCGCCGCAACCATCTCGCGCTGCGCGAGGGTTTTGGCCTGCTGGAGATGCCAATCGAGCGCAGTGAATCCAGCGTACACTTCGACCATGCTGCGAAGGAAGTCTGCCGCATCGAGAACGTAATTGTCACGCAAGCCGGAAAGCAGATTCTGCGGGACGTGAATATCACTATCAGGCAGGGCGAGCTTGTCGCGCTCATCGGGCCATCGGGTGCGGGCAAATCGAGCCTGGTTCACCTGATGCTTGGACTCGTGCGCCCCTCGGCTGGCACGGTCCATCTATTTGGTGCGGACGTCAGCAAACTGTCGGTCAGCGATATCGCAAGCGAAGTCGCTGTCGCACCTCAGGCGCCGATGATCCTGACCGGCTCACTCAGGGAGAATCTGACCTACGGCTGTGACAACCTGCTTTCAGACCGCGCGCTGCACGAACTCGTTGCCTTGCTTGAGTTGAATGAGATCGCCGCAGACGGAAACGACGACATCCTGGATCGTCCGCTAGGTATTCAAGGCAGGGACCTGTCAGGAGGGGAACGCCAGCGCGTCGCGCTCGGTAGAGCGCTCGCGCGCCGCCCGGCGGTCCTCATTCTGGACGAACCCACCTCATCGCTCGATCCACAACGCGAGGAGCGCATCTTTGCGCGTGTCCGGGAGCGGGTGCCAACGCTGATCGTGGCTACGCATCGACATGCGCTGGTCCAGGCGGCAAATCGTGTATATCGCGTTGCAGACGGTAGCGTCCAAGAGCTCTCCCTGACGGTTGCAGACGCCTAACTTGAGATGTTTCTTCGGCCGTCTTGGGAAAGTTCTGATTTCTCAAGCCGAAAACAAGAACCACTCTGTAAGTGCGCCCTTCTGGTCAACAGCGGATCCCGTCCGGCGAACCGCTCAGGTTCAGTGACATGCCCATCCGCGGGCCATGGTCCTCAGGGAGGTTCGCAATGCCCGCACTGCAGGGGTTATCCGGCGCACCAGCCGGTACGCTTATCACCATCGCGGAGTTGCATCGTCTGGCAACTCTGCTTGGTTGTGGTTACGACATTGACGCCCACCATGAAGAGAACGGCCACTGGGTGGTTAT
Organism: Cupriavidus mimosae; assembly: GCF_023952485.1. Taxonomy (NCBI): domain Bacteria; kingdom Pseudomonadati; phylum Pseudomonadota; class Betaproteobacteria; order Burkholderiales; family Burkholderiaceae; genus Cupriavidus; species Cupriavidus mimosae. The sequence goes on from NZ_JALHRY010000013.1 coordinate 80,405, forward strand.
CTTCACCATCGCCGATCGTCGCTACGGACTTAGTACAGTACGGGGCCAGTTGAGGCGCTGGCGCCGGCTCGAGTCTCTTCTGGCGTTCTTGAGATCACATTGCCAACACCACGACGCTATGCGTTTGCATACTGAAACATGGACTTTTACTCGGTCCGGCGTGCGGAGCACCTGACTGTCAGCGCACGCGCCGCAGTGTTGCAGCAGAAACAAGCGAGGAGATCGTACAGACAACGGCGACCGGCAGTGCTGAATCGTTGTAGGCAAGACCCGCCAGGAACGCGACAGCCCCGCCGGTCAACGTCTGCAATCCGCCCAACATGCCAGCGGCAAAGGCACGATACTCGGCGGCGACATTCATGATCCATGCGTTGGCAACGGGTACGATAAGGCAGTAACCCAGCTGGGCAGCAGCCAATGCTGCCAGGAAAAGGGGCAGCGCGTGCGCTTGGGTGATCGAGAGGAGCAATAGTCCAAGCGCGGAAAGGCCTAGACATAAAATGCCGGCCGCAACAAGGCTGCGCTCAGGTACGCGTGCCATCAACGCGCCGGAGCACAGGTAGCCGATCACGCCGACACCTGCGAAGCCGGCAAAAACGATCCCTATCTCGGTGACTGACATGTTGAAGAGACTAGCCAACAGGAATGGTTTGACCACCAATAAAGTGGTATAGCCGCCTTGAGTCGCACACAGCAGGATCAGCGGGATCCTGGCTGTGATGCAAAGACTAGTCAAATCACGAAGCGACATCGTCCCGCGGGAGGGCCGGAGATCATGAGCAGCCGCGCCGGCCGGAGGCGGAAATATTGCGAATAGCACCGGAACCGCGAGGAGAGGCATGCAGAACGCTGTAAACATTGCGCGCCACCCCCACACAGCGGCGATCCATCCGGCAGCCAATGGAGCAATGATGCTGGTCGCCTCCAATGCGGCTTGCCCGTAGGCAAATAGTTTCCTGTATCGCTCATGGGCCAAGAGGTCACGCATTAGGGCCCGGTTTCCAACTGCGCCTATTGCATTTACCGCAAACAATGCCAGCAGGGCCACCGCAAAGGCCAGGTAGCTTTGGGCAGCCGCACTCAGTAGGCCCAGCAAGCTGGCCCCTACGGCGCTCACGGTTACGCTGCGCAGTCTGCCAATATGATCGACCAGCCATGGCGCGACAAGGAAAACTGCCGCGCCCACCATCAAGGTCGCCGAGAAGAAGGCCTGAAATTTCGCCTCACTGACGGCAAGGTCGGCGCCAATCAGAGGAAGGACGGGGCTAAGCACATCGAATAGCGTCGCCACCAGTATTGTTCGGAAGACCAGGCAAACATAGACTATGGTTGTTCCTATTCTCTGGCGGTCGGTCATTTGCGGTCGGGAGAAGCCATCGCTGTTGCCAACGGCATCGTTCTCAATGGAGCTCCCAATATTGCAGTATGAGCAGTGCCATGGCATGAGGAATCGTCTCAGCGTGCCATGGCCGATCGCCGTATTTCAAGCAGCTCATGAAGGTCGTGGTCGACGCGGACACCCAGACGATCCTGGGTGCCGCGATCCTCGGCCTGACCGGCGACGAGGTGATTCACTCACTGCTCGACATCATGTATGCCAAAGCCCCCTATACGACCATCAGCCGCGCGATGCATATCCATCCCACGGTGTCCGAGCTGGTACCGACGCTGCTGCAGTTGCGGCCAGCCTGACTGGCGCAGCCAGGGCGCTTGATGCCGGGTGAGCAGGCTCGACCGCAGTGCCGCGTTCGCGCCGCGCCCCGGGCGTGCTGTACCACCTGCTTCAGAGCAGTTTGCATGCCTCGTCGAATTCCAGGCGCGGACCGCGCGGGAACAGCTTGGCAGGGTCGCCATAGCCCAGATTGCACAGGAAGTTCGATTTCACATGGCTATCCGGGAAGTATTCGAGTTGAAAGGCATTCTCCTTCGGATCCGCGGGAAAGAATTCGTGATCGACCTTGGCACTGTCGAAGCCGGACATCGGCCCGCAGTCGAGCCCCAGCGAGCGGGCGGCAATAATGAAGTACGCGCCCTGCAGGGAACTGTTCCGCCTCGCGGTGCTGAGCGCGAGTTCCGGCGTGTCGGCGAACCATGAGCGTGCGTCCGCATGCGGAAACAGCTTGGGCAGAAGTTCGTAGAACTTGATGTCATAGGCGATGATGGCGGTGACCGGCGCGGCCATGGTCTTCTCCGCATTGCCCGGCGCCAGCGCGGGCAACAGGCGCTGCTTGGCCTCAGGAGTACGCAGGAACAGTATGCGCGCGGGAGAGCAGTTGGCGCTGGTCGGCCCCCATTTCATCAAGTCATAGAGCTGCCGCAGGGTCTCGTCGCTCACGGGCCGGTTCAGCCACGCATTGTGCGTGCGTGCCTCGCGAAAGATCAGATCCATACCCTCTTCACTCAAGCGCTTGTCCATGGTTGTCTCCTTGAAACGGGATGAGGCCACGCGGCTGCCCTGCCGGGTCACCGCTTCTGTCCAGCATAGGCAACACCGCGCGCCGCTGCGCTGCCGGATTCTGCGTAAATCCGAAGGGCTTGCTTCCGCCATCGGTATGCACCGCCAAGCGCAGGGCTCCGGTATCCGAAGAGCCACTCCTGTGCCACGACAAACTGGGGGAGCAATGGGCGAGAACGCAAAAGCACTACGCGCAGGCCCCGCGCATGCCGATCACGTGATGGCCTCGGCAGCGTTCCCTCCTGGCTTCCCGTCCGTGCTCGAGGGCGAGCCCTACTGGGACGGCGGCATCGCGTCCTGCCAGTCACCGCCCAACGCCAGCAATAGCGCAATGCGCTGGTTAAGATGGTCGGCCTGCACGTTGATGAGATCCATCTCGGCGGCCACAAGTGCCTGCCGCTGCTTGAGGAGGCTCCGCGTATCCGAGGCGCCGATGCCCGCGCGCGCCGCCTCTCGCTGCACCAGTACACGGATTTCATCCACCCGCTCCCGCAGTTGCCCCGTGCGCTCGGTATAACCAGAGTCGGCCTGCAATCCCGCCTCCACCTCGCCCAGTGCCTGCAGCGCGGTGTTGCCATAGGCGATCAGGGCGGCTTTCTCTTCGGCGCTGTAGTAGTCCGCCCTGGCCTTAAGTTCTCCACCCGTGAAGATCGGAGCGAAGAACGAACCATTGAGCCCCTTGACCGGGCTGCCGGCCTGGTTGAGCAAGAACACGTCGCTACGGATGCCGGTGATGGCTGCGCTAATGGAGATCCGCGGCAGGCGCGCTGCCTGCGCCGACTGCCGCATATCGAAGGCCGCCGCAACACGGTGCGCCGACGCCGTCAGGTCGGGCCGACGCTCGATCAGGTTCGCCGGCAAGCCCGCAGCCGGTGCCGGAGGCATGGCCGGCAACTCCGGCCCCGTCGTGATTGCTCCTGCGGGATAGCGGCCCAGCAGCAGTTCCAGCGCTTGCGCCGCCTGGCTCCTGGCGAGTTCGGCTTTCCCGATGGCGTCGCGTTGCGTGCGCAGCGCATTCCGCGCTTCCAGCAGATCGGTCTCCGGTGCTACCCCGATTTCGACGCGCTGCGCGGTGATCCGCAACAGGTCTTCCTGAATGGCGGCGGTCTGCCGCAGGCGATCCTCCAGCTTCGCGTTTCGGATCAGCATGAACCATGCCCTGGCAGTGGTCGCCGCGACCACGCGCTGGGCCCAGAGAAAATCATCCCTCGTGGCCGCATATTGCGATTCCGCGGCGCGCGACTGGGCGCGGATGCGTCCCCAGAGGTCGATCTCCCAGCTCGCGCCGATCGACAGAATCTGCGTTTCCGTATTGCCCGCCCTGCCCTTCGCGCCTGCGCTCGGCAGCAGACCGCTGCGCTGGATGTCGACCAGCGCCTGTGCCTGCTGCACGCGCACCGCGGCCAGCCGGAGATCGCCGTTGTGCGCAATGGCTTCGCGCACCAGCCGCTGCAACTCAGCGTCGTCGAAGCTTGCGAGCCAGCCATTGGCGGCGGCGCCGGCCGTGGCCGCGTTCGCCCACGTGGCCTGCTCTTCCAGCGCCGGCACGGCCTGGCGTCGAAGGTCCGCGCCCTCGGGCGGTGCCTGCAGGGCGCAGCCGCAAAGCATGGCGACCGGAAGCGCCAGCAGCAAGGTCTTGTTCAGTTGAAACGTCGACATGGACTTCCCTCTTCCAAATCTCTGGCAAATCTCAAATCGAGTGAACCTAGTGAAGCTTGAACACCAGGTAGTTCAGCTTGGAACTGACGCGCAGGAAAACCATGCGGATGATGTGAAACATCTCCATATGCTTCGTATAGATCGCCCCCGCCCCGATGGCACCAACTGGAAGCATCAGCCCGCTGGATTCGTCGCGCAGATCGAGCTTGACCGCGAACCGGTTCGGCACCGCATCGGTGGCGCCGGTGTTCGGGATCATGCCGCCCTGCGCAAACTGGCCTTGAGATTGCGCCCAGACGATCGAATTGACTTTCACCTTGATGATTTCACCCGGGCTCGTCGGCAGGTAGATCTCGGCGAGATCGCCGTCCTTGACGTTGTAAAGCTCGTTCTGGTTGTAGAAGGCAACGACCTCCTGCTGATCCTCGACAAAACTGAACGCCGGCGAGAACGGAAACGGCACGAGCATGGTGCCCACGCGCACCTGCAGGTTCACGACCTTGCCATCAGAGGGCGCCCGGTAGACGGTCTGCTCAAGCTCCCAGCGGGCGTTCTCTAGCATGACTTCGGTTTCCGCCCGCTTCGCGCGTGCCGTTGCAATGGCGGCAAACTCCCCCTGGCTTCGGGCCGACAGCTTCTGCCGGGCCTCATCCTCGGTGGCCTGCGCGCTGACCAGCTCGCCCTCCAGTTCACGCTGGCGGGTCAGTGCATCTTCGCGGTCGAACTTCGAGCCGGCCCCCGCCGCAAGCAGCGCGTCATGCTCCTTGACCCGCTGGCGGGCAAGCGACAGCCTGGCCTGCACAGTGCTGACCCGTCCCGCCGCGCCGCGCACCGATTCGCTGAGCTGGCGCGCCGAGGCCTCGGCTTCGGCCAGCGCGGCATCGTCGGCCATCAGCCTGCCTTCGAGTTGCCTGACCGAGGCCTGATAGGGAGTCGGATCGATCCGCAGCAGGACATCGCCCTTCTTGTAGCGCCGGTTGCCTTCGGCCGGCAGTTCGACGATACGGCCGCGGACCTGAGGCACCACCTGCAGGACCTTGCCCACCACCCGTACGTCATGGGAGGACGGGGCCACCACGTTGAGCGTAAGGACCAGCATCGTCATCGCAACCACAGGAATCGTGAACACGATGACCATGGTAGTCGTGTTCCAGGGCAGCCATTTGAACTTGAAGAAAATCAGCCAGACGGCCAGCGCGTAGACAGCAAGCAGCAGCGCATCCATTCAGATCCGCTCCTTTCCGGCGTGCATGCCGCTGGTGATGTCCATCGTGGATGCGCCCAGGGTGACGACGTTCCTCGGCCCGCAAGCGCAATCATGTCCCGCTACCTGCGTCGGCGGAACCTTGCCATTGCCCGGCGCGTCATCGTCTTCGGGTGCCTTGTCGGTGCCGTACGCGGCCCGGTAGAACACGGGCTTCGTGTGCGCCCAGAGCCAGGCCAGCGGCCACAGCAACCCCCCAAAGAAGAGCGATAGCAGGCATAGCGCATGGATGGCTTCCTTTTGCGGATGACGCTTGCGGTGTGCGACCTTCTCGGGCCAGATATGCAGCATCCAGAACAGGTAAAGGCCTGCCACCGGCACGAAGATCAGAACCACCCAGGAGATGGCATTGGCCGCGGTCTCCAGGGCCTTGCCACTGAGTACGGATGCGAAAGCAGGTTCGCTCGATGCCAGCAGGCCGATGCCCGCCAGCAGATAGGGGCGCAATTTCATTGAGTTGCCTTGGGATGGAGCGTTGGCGCTCGATTGCACAATGCACCGGCCGGTCAGGAGCCGGTTGCCTCGTTGCGCGGGCCGCCCCAGTAGGCGTCATCGCGCGCGGGTCCCGCGTGCCGGTGGAATGGGGATTCATCCTCGCCTTCGTCCGCTAACGCATCGTCGGCGTACAGAAGGTTGTACTTGCTGCTGGCGGGCTCGCTGGCAGCGCGGCAGACCGCAGGCGTCGAGGCAGGTCCGGCTTGCGCGCACGCATCGGGCCGATCTCGCAGACCTTGTGGCTCCAGTCCGCGCAAGAGCTGCGCATACGCTTGCCCGGCGCCCGCGATCAGCAGCGCAATGCCAAAGGCCCGGACGGCCGGGCGGCAGTTGTTGATCATGTCTGCAGGTTCCTTCGATTGGATTCGGATGCCGACGACGCGCACCGGCGCGGCCGGTCACGTCTGGATGGAGCGCACACCTTATGGCAACGGGTCGGTCGCGGCTATCAAAGAACTTCGAAAGTCCGGGCGCGCGGCATGGATCCGCGCCCGGTGCAGCGGCGCTTTTCGAATTCCTTTGATAGCCCCCGCGGCGTGCCTGACCTACTCTGTCCGCCGTCGTACATCGCTCGGGTGTAGTCCAGGCTCGCCCGACCTGCTGACCCCAATGAATGCTGTTTCCCCTATCGCTGCGGGCCTCGTCGCCGTCGCAGCCGCGAGCGCCCTGTCCGGGTGCGCGATCCCAAGCGCCGAGACCTTGAGCCCGTTCCAGGAGCCGTGGCCATGGACGAAGATCGTCGCCGTCAATCGGAGCGATCACGATGTGCAGGCAGTGCGTGTCGGCCATTGCGAGACCGGGCCCGCGTTGCGGCAATCGCAATCCACGCCTTCCTTCTGCTTCCTCGGCAAGAAGCCCGAGCGACCCATCGCAATCACATGGAACGATGCCGGCGCCGATGCGCAACACGCCTCCACGGTGCCGCTGCCGCCCCTGTGGCAAGAAAATCCCCGCCCCGGGGAATTGACGGGCGGCTACCTGTGCGTGCTGCTGCGCAATGATGCGCGAGCGAGACTGACCATCACCGCCACCGAAGAAGCCTGCGCTGTTCTGTAGCGATCGCGATTGCAGGATTGCGGGGCGCCACAGGCTGGCGCCTTGAGCCACCGTGGACCGGCTGTTTCAGCACGGTCCACCTGGCAACAGCGCTTACGGCACCGAGTAGCCGCGGCCCGTCATGCAGGCCCGCCAGGCTTGCCAGTACGACGTGATGGCCCAGTCATTGCTGGCTTGCACCTGCGCACTGGCGGCAATGGCCTGACGGCGTTGCTGGCGATGCGCCACGCCACCCGCGATCGTTCCGACTGCCGCGCCCGCCGCGGCGCCCTTGCCCGCGTCGCCGCCGATCGCGCCCACCACGGCGCCGGCAGCAGCCCCGCCCGCCGCGCCACGTACACGCTCACCACCGGGGACGATGACTGCAACCGGCGGGCTTGCCACCCGGTACGGATCGATGCCGGTCTGCTGCCTGGCCCAGCCGTAGCAGACGCCATCGTCATTGGTCTGCTGATACGCCGATTGCCCTCGGGCCGGATAGGCGATGGGCTTCTGCAACATGGTCTGCGCCCGCGCCGTTCCGGCCGTGCCGGGCACCGCGCCCGACATCAGAACGAATGCCATGCACGCGGCAAGCGCAAGGTCTGGACGATTGCTCATGAACTCTCCTGATGAGGTGCCAGGTCCGGGGCGCCCACGGGCGTCGCTCCGTCATGCCCCGGTGATACCGGCGCACGCCCGGGCGTGACGATATCCGGCGGTGGCAGCCGGCGCGGCCGCGCTCGTCCCTGGCCTAAGAAGAAATGCCCGCCGGGGGGCGGGCAAACTGCGAGGTCTTGCTTGGGGAAATACCTGGACGGGTGCCGGCAAGAGGGACAGTACCCGTCCCCTCAATGCTGACTGCGCAGGGTTGCGTTCGCAATCACAGGAATTAGAAAGAGGCAGGTCGGCGTGCCGGCAATGCTGCTAGGCGGCGGACAGGCACTGGCACAACTGCCTGAGGCGTTGTGCGATATACGCGGACTGAAGCTCGATCTCGTCGTCCCAGCCATCCGCATCCGCGGCGTAGTCGTGCAGGTCTTCGCACAGCTCGGCCAGCTCCGACGGCCCGACGACTGCCAGGCTGCCCGCGACGCGGTGCAGAAGGTGAGCCAGGGAAGTCACGTCCCGTCCGGCGCGAATCGCGTCGTACTTGTCGAGATCTGCTCCGGTCTGGGCGAGGAATGCTTTGACATATCCGGCGGAAATCCGTGGCAACTCGGGGAGATCAACGTCACCGGGCGATGCGGCTGTCTGCGCCACGTCCTCATGGCCCACGCCATCATCACCGCGTGCAAGAACCGACGCCAGCGTGGCGAGAGACACCGGCTTGGTCAGATAGCCTCTGAATCCCCTCGCCCGCCCTTCGGCGACATCCTCGGGCCGCGCGCTTGCGGTCACTGCATAGACGGGGATGTCGATACCGGCTTGCCGCATTTCCCGAAGCAGGCCAAAGCCGTTCATGACCGGCATGTCGACATCGGTCAGGACCGCATCCATTCGATGCCCCCTCAGTGCCGCCATGGCCTCGCTGCCATTGCCCGCGACGATTACGCTCGCGCCGAGCGCACGAAGCTGGTCGCGCAGCAGATTCCGGTTCAGCAAGTTGTCTTCCGCGACCAGCACGGCGTGGCGCGCAAGCGGCGATGCGGGTCGCCCGGCAAGGCCGTCCTCGCTCCGCTTCGGTGGCTGTACGCCGGTGATGACCGCCAGCACTGCTGCATGGATGCCAGCGAGGCTATAGCTGGAAACCTCGCGACCGCCATCCGGCCGTGTCGTCGCAACCAACGGCCCCAACTGCTTCAGCCAGACGACCGAAGCCGGCTTCGGCCACCAGGCCATGACGCGCCCGGGATCAAATGCCTCGGTCACCAGCAGACAGTCGTATCTGTCCGCATCCACGGGCTCATCGAGGCTTGAGCGCGCCGACGGCTGGCACGCGCCCCAGTCGAAATGGTTCAGCAATCCCTCGATGCACTCGGGCTCGCGGGACAGCACCAGCGTCCGGTTCGGCGGCAAGCCTGGGCGCACCGCGGGCGGCACCGCGTCGGACACGCCGAGCGGCAAACGAACCGTGACGCGTGTCCCCACCCCCAGGGTGCTGTCCAGCATGATGCGGCCCCCCATCCGTTCCACCAGCCGCATGCAGATCGACAGGCCCAGCCCGGTTCCCCGCGCCTGGGCGATCCGATTGTCGGCGACCTGGGAGAACGGCTGGAAGAGCCGGTCCCGGTACGCATCCGGTATGCCGATGCCGGTATCGGCAATGACGATCTCCAGATTCCCCTCCAGCCATTGCGCGCGCAGGACGATCTTGCCCGCCTCGGTGAACTTGAACGCGTTGGCAAGCAGGTTGTTGACGATCTGGGTCAGGCGCACCGGATCGAGATCGAGCTGCGGGGGAATGCGGCTGCTGTACACCGCCAGGAAGCAGAGTCTGCGCTGCGCGGCAAGCGGGGCATGGGCGATCGCGATGCGGCCAAGAAGCTCCGTGACGGATACGGGCTGTACCTCGATGCTCAATGCGCCCACATCGATCTTCGAGAAATCGAGCACGTCGTTCACGATCTGCAGCAGCCCCTCGGCCGACACCTGCATCGCGCCCACCCTCATCCGCTGCTCCGGCTCCAGAGGCCCCATTGCGACGAGCTCCATATTCCCCAGCAGCGAGGCAAGCGGCGTGCGAATCTCGTGGCTCATCGAAGCGAAGAAGGCCACCCTGGCCCTGGCGGCCGCTTCGGTCGCGAGTCGGGCTTCGTGCAGGAGGCGCTGGGCACGCGCCGCTTCCGCATAGGTGCCGGTCAGGAAGCGATAGTTCCAGTAGCGGTACATCGCGAACAGCAATGCAAGCAGCACGGCGGTGATTGCGCCGATGGCAAGCAGTTCCTGCGCCATCTCCCGAACCTGATGCCCGATCGGGAGCGCAAAGATCAGGTGCCCGAAATCCGCCACGAGTGGCGGGCGGCGCAGTGCCCAGCCATAGTCCGCAACCCAGTGGAATATGCCGTCCGGCCGCGCTTCTAGCCTGGCATCCAGGTGTTGCGCGTTGGCCCGTGCGTCGGCAGCGACCAGCGGCGTGCCAAAGCTGTCGAAAACGATCGGTTCGGGGATCGACAGGTTGGGCCCGGCAGGCCGCAGCAGTGCGTGCAGCGGGATGCGCGTCAGCACGACCGCGTAGAGCGTGTCGCCCTTCGCGACCAGCGATGCACCTATCATCTCCGGATCGGTGCCCGCGGCACTGGCCGCGACGCCCATCCATTCGACGCGCTTCTCCCTTGCTGCCCGCAGAACGTCGATATCGCGACTCCGGAAGCGATCGAGGATCGTTCTGGTGATGAGTGCCGGCGGCATCTGCGGCGGCATCGGCCGCGCCGCCGATCCCGATGCATCCGGCGACTCAAAACGATACGTCGCACCGCTGGCGATCGAGATCATTTCGATCGACGGCCTCTGGCTGGCGGCAATCAGCGTGCGGACCGACTGGTCGCAGCTCTGCTGCAGAACGTCGTCGGCCGGCACGGACGGCAGAACCTGCGTGCAGAGACCGCCCGGCCTGCCCGGTAAGAGCGGAAGCGTGCCATTGGCACGCAACTCCAGGATCAGGTTGCTCGCGGTTAGCGTGCTCCGGCGTTCGAGGACGGCATCGACAACACCTTGCTCATACAGCCGGGCCACCTGCTCCTGCGCGCGCAGCGAGCCATTGAGCCGGACGAACACGCCCGTGGTGGCAATGGCGACAGCAAGCAGCCCCAGCAACACGATCACCATCGAGAAGACCCGGCGTTCCCGCTGCAGGTTCCGTTCAACGGCGCGGAGGTCGGACGAGGGCTCGAGCGTGCCGTGCATCAGGTCAGACCGTTGTCGCGCGCGTATGCAACAAGGTCCGCATTGCATGTGATGTTCAGCTTGCGCATGGCCGAGCGCTTCTGTGTCGCCACGGTTGCCAGGGTGCGGTGGAGGTATCCGGCGATTTCGGTGAGGGTGCTTCCCGCGGCGAACATGCGCACGACTTCGATCTCCTTCGGAGACAGCGGGCTGGCACTTCCGCCTGCCAGCGCGCCGGTACTCGACAGCCTGGCCGATACCCCCGGCGACAAGCGCAGGCCCTGACCGGAAATCGCATCCATGCAGATCTGCCGCAGGATGCCCGGGTCCTCGTTCTTCCCCACGATGCCGGCGACACCCGTCTCCTGGATGCGCGTGAGCAGACCGCCGTTGGTCAGCATCGTGAAGACGACGATCGGCGTATCGGGGCTGGACCGCTTGAGTCGCTGGATCAGGCGAAGCCCGTCATCGCTGTCTTCGGAACGTCCCATCGTGAAATCCGTAACGATGAGATCGGGCCGGTGCACCTCCAGCGCGGCGAAAAGCTCCCTTCCGGATGCGCACATCGCGCAAACCTGGACATTCGGGATCTCGCTCAGGGTGGCCTTGACGGCGAGTTGAATCACGGGGTGATCGTCCGCGATCACGGCGGAAATGGTACGTGGGGGCATGCGCGTTAATTCTCCACTCCGGCCCGGCTCGGGGGGTGTCTGCTTATCGTCCGGCTTTGCGGCGAGAAATGCCTTTGCTCGTTCGGCGGCACAATGGATGAACCGGGGGTGGCACGGCCAGCCGGGAGGCCAGCTTGCATAGGGCTCGCGATTCTACCAATTGGCCTATACGCTCATTTGACGGATTGGGACAGTTGCTTGACTGATCGTCCCAGGGTCCGCGCAGGCGGCAAACCATTGACGGTGCCGACGGCGTCTTCGGGGCAACGCCCCGGTCCAAGTAAGCCGTGCTGCCGCGGCCTGCAGGATTGATGGATGTGCAACTGCCGGATGCACGTTGGTGCTTGCGGTTCAGATGCCTGTCTGTGCTGCCTCCCGGAGGCATTTCCGCGACATCAGACCAATTGCCCGTCCGCCTGGCCGTTGCCGGACTCATCCACGAGACCAACATGTACACCGCCGATTTCGCGGGCATGACGCCGCTGCGCGCGTTCGAGCAGTATCGGGGCGACGAAATCCTGGCGGCGGTCGACAAATCGAATCATCAGCTGGGCGGCTTTATCGAAGGCGCGCGCAGGACCGGCGCCACGCTCATTCCCACCTATGTCGGGCAGGCGACGCCCTCGGGCACGATCGAAGCCGGCGCGTATGCCGCCATGAAGCAAGACATCCTCGAAGGTATTCGCGCTGCGCTGCCGGTTGACGGCGTGCTGCTGGCCCTGCATGGCGCCGGTGTCGCCGACGGCACTGAAGACGTCGAAGGCGATCTGGCGCTTGCCGTTCGTGTGCTGGTCGGGCCGGGTGTCCCGATTGCCGCGGTCTACGATTTGCACGGCAACATGACGGACGCGATGCGCGACGCTTGCGACCTGACGTTGCCGTGCAAGCTGTATCCGCATACCGACTTCCATAACCGGGGCTTCGAAGCCGTCGAGCTGCTGCTTGAGATGATTCGGGGCGGGCTCACACCGGTCACCGCAACGCGACGCCTGCCGATGCTGCCGTACATCGTGACGACACAAGACGGGTTCATCCCGGCGGAAGTCAATGACGTTTGCCGGAAGCTGGCCGCGCAGCCCGGCGTCATCGACTGCTCGTGGTTCCACGGTTTCCCCTACGCGGATATTGCCGCCCCCTGCCCGGCGGTCGTGTGCACCACAACCGGAGACGCCGCGCTTGCGCAGCGTTGCGTCGACGAAGTCGCGCAATGGATCTGGTCGCATCGCGAGGCGTTCCGTCCGACGTTTCCGACCCCCGCACAGGGCGTCGCCCTTGCCCTGTCGGCGGCAGAGGGGCCTGTCGTTGTCAACGAGTGTGCGGACAACCCGGGCGGCGGCACACCCGGTGACGGCACGCATCTGCTTCGCGCGTTACTGGACGCCAATCCGCCGCCGGCACTTGCTGCTTCGCGTCGATCAATGATGCCAGCGTGGTTGCGCAAGCACAGCGCGCGGGTGTCGGTGCCACGATCAGGGTCTCGCTGGGCGGCAAGCAAGGCCGCTTCCAGGGCGCGCCGATCGAGGCCGATGCCTATGTGAAATGCATCACGGACGGTCGTTTCGTGAATCGGCCCGGGTCGATGTTTGAAGGCGTTCGCTTCGACCTGGGACGATGTGTCGCCTCATCATCAACGGTGTCGATGTCATCGTGGGTTCGCGTGCCGAGCAGATCTTTGATGTCGAGCCGTTTGCGCTGCATGGAGTGGATGTTACTGGCTACAAGCTCGTTGCGATCAAGGGGGGCCAATCACTTCCGTGCCGGCTATCGGATGGTGGCTAAGCAAATCATTTCCGTCGACAGTGAAGGCTTGAGTACGACTGCGATTGCCTCGTTTCCGCGTGAAAGGCTGGTCGGGAAGTTTTGGCCTTTGTCGGATGAAGCGCGGTTTGATGGCGGTGCCGAAGTCTTATGAACGGCGGACCAGGTGAAAGGGCACAGATCCATTTTCGAACTTGAAATAGATCCGTCCCCTTTCTCTCTTGAACGACGGCAGGCAATTGACCTGCAAAGGCGCGTTTGGCAGGCCGAGTCCCTGGATCGTCGTGGCCTGTTTGCGCCGAGCGGGCGCGTGGCCGCGTGCGACAACAGCACCAGTCAGTCGACCCTATACGGCTCGGTCGGCATGTCGATCACACCTAGGCTGCCTTCATAGATGCCGATGTCGACGGTGCCGCCGCGCAGGGCTGCGAGATGAATCCTGCTTAGACCGGCGCGTAGCATTGGCAGGCAAACGTGTACATCTACGAACGTTAGTTAGCCGTAGTTGAACACTAGGTTACTGAACATAGCGGTAGAGCAATCCTCCTCCAATGCCCCAACGCAAGCCTCGTGAAGGTCCGCCAATTCGTGAGTGGCCGTTAGTTTCATTGATTTCCCGGTCTCGACGAGCTTGTAAGTGGTCTCTTCGATATTCATCGTATCGAGTACCGCAATCGTTGGATCAATCTCACCATTCACTGAATGCCAAAACATTAATGGAGTAAGGGATATTCCAAGTCCAGCCTCGAGGTCGATAATAAAAGCCTCTGAGTCGGAAAAGCTTTCTGGGCCAGAATAACTTATGGCATGAAGAAATTGACTTCCGGTCCCATGTGCAACCTTGAACAAGCCAGTGTATTTCTTGGCAAATCCGGTCCGCGCAACTTTCTCAAAATATCCAAATTTTCGCCCCGACAGGCAGGAAAGAATTTTGTTGCCGAGTAGATTGAGTGCTCGGTGAAGATCAATCTGTCCTGGATCTCTTCCATGTTTAATATGGTTGGCAGCGGCTATCGCCTCATCAATCCATTTTCGATGCGTATCTGACAATAGTTCGCGAAGCGGCGTGGAAAATCTCGCCTGATTGCCGATGGACTTTAAAGACTCACGAAGAAGAGACCAAATTGGACCGGCTGATCCCTTTTGAAGTGTTTTTAGCAATTTCCCTTTCGAGCGGCCCAGCAACGTGCAATGTTCCGAGTACGCGACCGCTGCAGCGAATCCAAGCATTGATTCCAGAGCAGCCACGTATTCGATATTGCGAGGCCCCACGCCAACGGACGATATGTACTTCGCGAGCGGGTGTGCGACACAAAGCGGAAGCTCATCAGCCATATCGTTAAGGTCCATCCACCCCTTTTCGCCGGCACGCTGCGAATATACCTTTACAGCATTTTGTTCGACATAAGAAATCGACGAGTTGCTGCTGCCAAAATCAAAGCCGAAATACGCTTCGCCCAAAGTAGTTCGCCCGCCGACAGTCATGTCAATATAAAAACGCTCCCCCTCAACAGAGATCTCCGGAATACCCTCTCGCCCCTGCCTATATATGAACCTTGGGCAGGCCGTCCCATCCTCCGAAACAGTTAACTCAACCAAGATGGAAGCGTCGAATTTTGTAGCCGCTGGAGTATTTACTCGATGAGCAACGTTATGCAGACTACTAACGTCGTCTACATTGAGTGAAGAACGGAGGAAGTAGTAGTTGAGTTGGCGACGCGGGGGAGCCTGAAGGCGAACCCGCCATTGTAGTGGTGAGTCGATCTTCTCCTTCAATGCGCTTGCGGAGCGCAAGAGTACACCGTCATCTAACTGGTCCGCCATTCCGCCAATAAACTGTGGCTTGTAGCGATATATGGTCGGATGCCCCTCGTCAGCAGCGAGCAGCAAGCAGAGGCGATTATAGGTAACTGATTGAAAATCCCCTGCTCCCTCTGTAAACGTTCTGCGAGCACACTCAATCGCCAAGCCCTTCGATACAATTTCCTGGAAATTCTCCTCCAACGCTAGAAAATTCGCCTCGGGGAGCTTCTCGGAAAATTGCGACTCTAATAATTTTTCCAACCATCGAATATTTGCCGATCCACCCGACAGCAATACGACTGTAACGGGCTTACCTTCGAGTTCAGATTCCGCTCTCGATAAACATGAAAGAACTTCAGACTTTAGTTTCTGATTCCACACTCGGTCGATGAAAATTTCACGCAACCCGACTGCGTCAAGTCGAACGCTTTTCCAGTCTGGCGTTGCAGAAAATGGATTTGTAGGAATCTGCAATTGATGTGATGGCGGGGTAGTGAACTCGGCATCCAATCGCCAATCTCTGATCAGCCCACACAGCGATATTTTCGCTCGCTCGATCTCATTGGTTAGCTTTCTTACGTTACGAATAAAGTTCTTGAAATCGTCCCTTAGGGCCTGGAATCCCCGTCCGTCCTCATCCGTGGAGTGTTCGTATGCAATCCAAGCCTTAGAAAGAAGATTCCTGTCGACTCCTTTTGCAAGATTATCGGAAATGAGCTTCTTTGCGATAGATCGGTTGATGAAGTGACCACCGACCGGAACTGAACCACCGGCCAATGGCCTCGCATGCCTGCCGCTTTGACTTACATCACCCAGTGCAGTAGTTTCTACAATTGATACGTCGAAGGTACCTCCACCGAAATCAATTACCAGTGCGACGTGCTTTCGACTGGCTGTAACTACGGGATGCTTAATGCCATATCGATAAAATTGAAAAACCGCAAATGGCTCTGGCAAAAAATCTACCTCCTTGAAATGCCTTTGCAGGATTGCACGCATACGGTGTCGATAATTTGCAAGCCATGTACTATCACTCTCGAGATTAAGCGGTTCAGCGACGATGACCCTCTCGGCGGGCTTGTGCTCACGCGCCGAAATCCACGCTGAAGCGTGCTTCAAAAGTGCTTCGACAAAATCCTGCGTGATTTCGTTGGCCGAGCGTGGCTTTCCATCCGCACAGTCAAGTAATGGGGGGTTAACTCGCCCCGGAGTTAGCCTCCCAAGATCTAGCTTGAAGTTTTCATTGATTAACGTAGGGTCTACATCGCTATCCAATGCCTCATAACCAATGAGCGGCTTCCCACCACTATATGCCACGACCGAGGGGACGTTCGTCCGAGAGTCCACGTCCACAAGTTGGAGTGCATTAACAAACAGCTCTTTTCGAATGGCCATTATTTTTTGAATTAGTCTTTTTCGTCGTAAATACAATGCGCCCGGTTCGAGCGTTGTCGCGAGGCGTCTTCCATTATGGACACATGCAGTATATCGGAGCCATGTACAATGCGCAGCAGATCCCGAAATTGACAAGCGGAATCCGCAGCATGAGCATCAGCGCGGATGATTCCCCTTGGCTTTACGAGCGAGCTTGGCCAGGCGGCTAAGTAGCTCATGTCGGGCTCTCTCACGCCACAGTGAACAGCATGTGCCGCTGTTGCGGCAACACAATGCAGAACTGTCTCATTGGCGGCATCATCGGCAACGCATAGCCTTGCTGTCGGTGCTGAACACACCTCTCGTAACGGCCTCACCGCACCCGATAGACTGCGGCGTTTTTTCGTCCATAGCTTCCGCTAAGGCCGGGTAGCGCGCATCGATACAAGACCCGAAAGGGGAAACATGCGGGCCGTTTGCGAGCGGTGTTCACGTACCTGGCCGCCCTCTGAACAGGGGCGAATTTAACAATCTTCGCAAGGATTGTCATGACGAAACGAAACTCGCCGGCGCCCATTCGCACTGTCAAGATTGGCCGCACCTACTTTCCCGTCGCCCCCGACCGCAGTAATGGCTTTACCGGCCTGCGAGCCATTCCTTGGATTCGACTGCGTGGTGTTTGGTTGGAAAAGGCAGGATTCAACGTCGGGCAATCGCTGAAGGTCAAAGTGCTACGCAAACGGGTTGTCATCTGGGTGGCGTAGCGGCAAGGCTAGCCGGCTTGCGCGCGCGAACGGCCGTTTGCGACTTAGCAACCATGGCTCCAGTCGAGTATCTAGCTCCCATAGAGGAGGACTACCGTGAGTTCTCCTTACGTCTGCGATCTCTTGCCAAAGTGGACGAGACTATGGGGACGCGAGACTATGGTGACGGATCTATTGCTGATCTAGATCTTGAAATAGATCTGTCCCTTTTCTCAATAACTTCAACCCCATCCCTCCAACGGTGGCCGTGATCTCGAATGTGGAACAATACAGTTCCTTCCGTCATCGTGAGCTTTTCCCCGTATCAAGAGTGTGACGGGACCGCGGGTCAACCGAGATGAATTTACCCATGGATTACGACTTCAATCGGCCATACTTGGATCAACAGCAGATGTGCCTGTATGAGGCAATAGATCCGGACGCCAGGGAACGGTACGGCAGATTCGTGAGAGCCTTTGAACTATCCAATAGTGAGTACCACGTGCGATATGAACGGCTCGGGAAATCAAACAATATGAAGCCGCCACCGGATAGAGGTCGAATTTTTGCTGGCTATCTAGTTGTGAGGAAACTAGGCACTCATGCTCAGTATGAAACATGGATGCCAGATTACGTATTTGATGAGCTCCATCGACCGGCCACAGATAAAGAGACTCCGCCACCAACCTAGGCAATCCGTTGCATGCGGCATCCTTCATGCCACGTGCTCCTGCGACGCTGGCTGCCGTGAGCACCGGTACGTATCCCTTCGGCCCGATACCCATCCATGGCCGGTCTCGGACGAATGCCCGCCGCGAAGCGGCGATTGTCTCTGACCGACCCATAGCGTTTGGTCGGATAAGTCACTTGAGCCTGAATCAGGTCCATCCCCACCGCAGCCGGTCGTACAGAGCGCCGAGCTTCCTGAAGTAGGTTGCATAGTTAGACACCTTCGGATCTACCTTGTCTTCGTTCTTAATAAGAAACTCTCTCAACAGCGCCAAATCGATCTGCTCCTTTGGCAAGAAAGGGATCAAAGTCGCAGCGTTCTCAGGAGTTGATCCTTCGATTATTTCCTTCATCGTTTCATTGCGGCGCTTGTCGAAGGCTGGCGCATAGACCTTGACCCGAAACTTTGAAGCATCGATACAGACCCATTTATTGAGGTTTAAACCACTTTCTGCATAGGCAGAAAAAGTGGAAATTCCGATTTCACTAAGATACTTGAAGACCGGCAAATATGGGCTATAACGACCAACACGCGGAACCACCGATTCTACGATTTTTTTTGCATCGAATTTTCTATTTTCGTGCAGTAAGTCTTCAATCAAATCCTTTACTTCAATCGCCTCATAACCCACTGCACCGACGTTCTCCGAAGTTGCGGATGCGACTCCAACGCCGACCAGAAATTCAACATCTTCTTTGTTTTCTATCTCATCAATGTCGACGACGCTTAGCTTCTTCTCAGGCTCTAACGATTTCACTAGTTCGTAGAGCTGCTCCTTGCAGTAACGCAGCACCCGAGCTGGAATCTTTCGGCGTGTAGCAGCGAGTGCCCTGTAAACCTCTGCGAAATTGTTAGTCTTGGCCAGCACAAGAGGAATCTGGACTCCGTCGATCGTGAGGTAGGTGTCGGAGATCCCTGGGTCCTCGTCAGCCTTTGGTCGCTGCACGAAGATCAAGTTCTTCCTCAACTGCTCAATCTGCTCCTGTCCGACACATAGCGAAATGGCACGTAATAGATTAGAGATGTTCCGGTCTGATAATGAGTACCCAAGGAATACCACCGGATGTTCAACGAACACTGTAATCAGCTTCGCAGCGAGATACGGATTGCGTTCGCCAAACGTGACGTAGTCGTCAGAGGTGAGAACCAGCGACGAGGGGGCCGAAGCACAGCCGTGTATCTTGTAGATTTCGCCGATCTCCTGGGGATTGGAGAAGAGCAACTCGTTCTGCCCAATATATGTCTTGTAATCTGGGAACAAATGCTCCAAGAACAGGTCCCAGTTCGTCGTAATGATGCCGTCTACATTCAGACTCGAGAGAAGTTCGATCTCTTCGCCGAACCCTGCCTTTGTTGCTGCAACTGGATCAAGAGTTGCCAGGTAGTGAGAAATCTCAATGCGTAGGGCGGACGTTGCGTTCTGAATCATTGATTTGTGCACCTCTACGCTCGAGGCGTACTCTTTCGCGGTCCACCAATGTTCGTTGAAATCGACAGCGAGCAACTTGGCCGCAGTGGGAATGTCCCCGTCCGCAGCGCCACGGTAGTACTCAAATGGCTTTAACCCCACGCAGAAGCGTGACAGAAGCCCCTCCCAATCTTCCAGGCCGAGATAACGCCGCGAAAAGCCGGAGCCGATAAATAGAAATGCGCCTGAGCTTCGCGTTCGGAGAATTTCGGTGAGTCGTTCCTCAATAGTCATAGGATAGTCTCGCGGTTGCTTGGCACGATGATAGCAGCGCGCTCTCTGAAGCTCGTATGCTCACGTTTTGGCAACAAGTTTATCGGGCTGACTGTCGGCTCTTGGCTGCGGATTCAACCGGTCGATGCAACACACTGAAGACTGCGTAAGCAGCGGGAGTGTTGCAAATGAAACAAAGACGGCGGATCTACTATACGGAAAGCCAGAAGGCGTTGATGTGGGAACGGTGGCGCAAAGGTGAAACGCTCCATCAGATCGCACAATTGTTCGATCGGGGTCACTCTTCGATTCAGAGGATCCTGGCGGAGACCGGTGGTATCCAGCCCGTACAGCGCCACCGCTCCCGATTGGCGTTGACGCTTGCCGAACGAGAGGAGATTTCGCGCGCGGTAGTCGCCGGCCACTCCATCCGATCCATAGCAGCCCGGCTAGGGCGGGCGCCATCTACCATCAGCCGCGAGGTCCGGCGCAATGGTGGCAGTCAGGTTTATCGGGCGAATCAGGCGGACCAGCTCGCCTGGGAGCGCGCCCGTCGTCCAAAGACATGTAAGCTCGTCAGGAACCGGGTACTTGCACAGGTTGTGGCAAGCAAGCTTCAGTTGCAATGGTCGCCTGAGCAAGTTGCAGGCTGGCTCAAGCACGCATACGCGGTCAACAAGGACTACCAGGTGTCACACGAGACGATCTATCGTAGCCTCTACATACAGGCCCGCGGTGCGCTGAAGAAGGAACTGCTGGAACACCTGAGGCGCTCTCGGATCATGCGTCACTCCCGCCACTACTCGGCGAAGACTGACGAGCGTGGAAGAATCACCGGTGCCGTTTCGATAAGCGAGCGCCCTGCGACCGTTGAGGATCGCGCGATACCAGGCCACTGGGAAGGCGACCTGCTCTTCGGCAATGCTGACAGCCAGATCGTCACCTTGGTCGAGCGTCAGACGAGGTTTGTGATGCTGGTGAAGGTCGCCAGAAAAGACAGCGAGACAGTCGTCAATGCACTCATCAAGCATGTGCGCAAACTGCCCCAGGAACTCTACAAATCGCTGACGTGGGATCGCGGAAAAGAGATGGCCGATCATAAGCGCTTTACCGTGGCCACGGATATCCAGGTCTACTTCTGTGACCCTCAGAACCCCTGGCAACGCGGCTCCAACGAGAACACGAATGGTCTCTTAAGACAATACTTCCCAAAGGGAACCGATCTCTCGACCTATTCGCAAGCCAAGCTCAATGCCGTAGCGAGGCGGCTCAATGAACGTCCGCGCAAGACTCTAAACTTCGATACCCCGGCTGAACGATTCCATCAAACCGTTGCATCGACCGGTTGAATCCGCAGCCGATTGCAGCCACTTCTTATTTTTAGCCATAAAAAATGGGAGCCATTAGCTCCCATTTTTCATCAATAAAAACCCTCAATCCCAGCTCAGTGCTCCACCCGTCTGATACTCAATGACGCGCGTCTCGAAGAAGTTTCTCTCCTTCTTCAGATCGATCATCTCGCTCATCCACGGGAACGGATTTTCCTCATTCGGGAACAGCTGATCCAACCCAATCTGCTGGCACCGACGATTGCAGATGAACCGCAGATACGACTTGAACATCGGCGCATTCAGACCAAGAACGCCCCGCGGCATCGTATCCTCAGCATAGCGATACTCCAGATCCACCGCCTTCTTGAACAGCTCCGTGATATCGGCCTTGAATTCAGCCGTCCACAGATGCGGATTCTCCAGCTTGATCTGATTAATCAAATCAATCCCAAAATTGCAGTGCAGCGACTCATCCCGCAGGATGTACTGATACTGCTCCGCAGCCCCAGTCATCTTGTTCTGCCGCCCCATCGCCAGGATCTGCGTGAAGCCCACATAGAAGAACAGCCCTTCCATGATGCAGGCGAACACGATCAGCGACTTCAGCAGCTTCTGGTCGTTTTCCGGCGTGCCGGTCTTGAACGACGGGTCGGTCAGCGTGTCGATGAACGGGATCAGGAACTCGTCCTTGTCGCGGATCGACTGCACTTCGTGGTACGCGTTGAAGATCTCGGCTTCGTTCAGGCCCAGCGATTCAACGATGTACTGGTAGGCGTGCGTGTGGATGGCCTCTTCAAAGGCCTGGCGCAGCAGGTACTGGCGGCATTCCGGCGCGGTGATCTGGCGGTAGGTGCCCAGCACGATGTTGTTGGCGGCCAGCGAGTCGGCGGTGACGAAGAAGCCCAGGTTGCGCTTGATGATGCGGCGCTCGTCTTCGGTCAGGCCGTTGGGGTCTTTCCACAGGGCGATGTCGCGGGACATGTTGATTTCCTGCGGCATCCAGTGGTTGGCGCAGCCGGCCAGGTACTTTTCCCACGCCCACTTGTACTTGAACGGGACGAGTTGGTTGACGTCGGTCGAGCCGTTGATCACGCGCTTGTCGGCTGCGTTGACGCGGCGGTTGCTTTGCGCGGCGGCGGCGTTGGGGTTGTTGCCCAGGATGCCGGCTTGCGTGGCGCTCGGCGGCAGCACGCCTTGCTGGTCAGCGGTGGCAGCCGATGCAGCGGGTTGCAGGGCAGGCTGCGGTGCGGCCTGCGGGGTGGCTTGAACGTCGTCGTCCCAGCTCAGCATGGTTTGGTTCTCCGTGATTCGGTTGGGGGGCGCATGTGGTTTCGTCAGGTTTGACGCTTCACTTCGTTGGGGCGCCGGCCCTCTCCCCCGCCCCTCTCCCGCAAGCGGGAGAGGGGAGCAAACCGGGGGTGGTTTTTACTCTTTAGGCTTTTTGCCTTATTGGCAGGCTTCGCACTCTTCGAAGCCGGGGTCGCCCGGGCGCATCGTGCAGACCGCGCCTTCGGCTTCCGGCATGGCCGGGGCCGAGGCGGCCGCTGCGTCCAGGGCGGAGCCGCTGTCGCTGCCCGACGACACCGCGTTCAGCGAGCCGCGCGACACGGTGGACTTCTCCACGTGCGTGGCAGCCATCGTGCGCAGGTAGTACGTGGTCTTCAGGCCGCGCACCCATGCCAGCTTGTAGGTGTCGTCCAGCTTCTTGCCCGACGCGCCGGCCATGTAGATGTTCAGCGACTGGGCCTGGTCGATCCACTTCTGGCGGCGGCTGGCGGCTTCCACCAGCCAGGTCGGCTCGACTTCGAACGCGGTGGCGTAGATGTCGCGCAGGTCTTGCGGGATGCGGTCGATGCGCGACAGGGAGCCGTCGAAGTACTTCAGGTCGGCAACCATCACTTCGTCCCACAGGCCGCGTTCCTTCAGGTCGCGCACCAGGTAGTCGTTGACCACGGTGAACTCGCCCGACAGGTTGGACTTGACGTACAGGTTCTGGAAGGTCGGCTCGATGCAAGCGGACACGCCGATGATGTTCGAAATGGTCGCGGTCGGGGCGATCGCGATGCAGTTCGAATTGCGCATGCCGTGCTGCTTGATGCGGGCGCGCAGGCTGTCCCAGTCCATGGTGCTGGACAGGTCCACTTCCAGGTAGCCGCCGCGCTCTTCGGCCAGCAGCTTGAGCGAGTCTTGCGGCAGGATGCCACGGTCCCACAGCGAGCCTTCGTAGGTGCTGTAGCGGCCGCGTTCTTCAGCCAGCTCGGTCGAAGCCTGGTAGGCGTAGTAGCACACCGCTTCCATCGAGGTGTCGGCGAACTGCACCGCGGCCTTGCTGGCGTACGGCGTGCGCAGCACGTGCAGGCAGTCCTGGAAGCCCATGATGCCCATGCCGACCGGACGGTGGCGCAGGTTGGAGTTGCGCGCCTTGTCGACCGCGTAGTAGTTGATGTCGATCACGTTGTCGAGCATGCGCATGGCGGTGCGCACGGTCTTCTGCAGCTTGGCGTGATCCAGCGCGTAGGTACCGTCGGCCTGCTTGGCCAGATGGGCGACCAGGTTGACCGAGCCCAGGTTGCAGACGGCGATCTCGCTGTCGTTGGTGTTGAGCGTGATTTCCGTGCACAGGTTGGAACTGTGGACGACGCCCACGTGCTGCTGCGGGCTGCGGATGTTGCACGGATCCTTGAAGGTGATCCACGGGTGGCCGGTCTCGAACAGCATGCCCAGCATCTTGCGCCACAGTTGCAGCGCCGGCAGCTTCTTGAACAGCTTCAGTTCGCCGCTGGCGGCCTTGGCTTCATAGCCCAGGTAGGCCTTCTCGAATTCCTTGCCGACCTTGTCGTGCAGGTCCGGGCAGGTGGCGGGCGAGAACAGTGTCCACTCGCCGCCTTCCATCACGCGCTTCATGAACAGGTCCGGGATCCAGTTGGCCGTGTTCATGTCGTGGGTGCGGCGGCGGTCGTCGCCGGTGTTCTTGCGCAGTTCCAGGAACTCTTCGATGTCCAGGTGCCACGTTTCCAGGTAGGCGCAGACGGCGCCCTTGCGCTTGCCGCCCTGGTTCACGGCGACGGCGGTGTCGTTCACCACCTTCAGGAACGGGACCACGCCTTGCGATTTGCCGTTGGTGCCCTTGATGTGCGAGCCCAGCGCGCGCACGTTGGTCCAGTCATTGCCCAGGCCGCCGGCGAACTTGGACAGCAGCGCGTTTTCCTTCAGCGCTTCATAGATGCCTTCCAGGTCGTCCGACACGGTGGTCAGGTAGCACGACGACAGCTGCGAGCGGCGGGTGCCGGAGTTGAACAGGGTCGGCGTGGACGACATGAAGTCGAACGACGACAGCAGCTGGTAGAACTCGATGGCGCGCGCTTCGCGGTCCTTCTCGTTCAGCGCCAGGCCCATGGCCACGCGCATGAAGAAGGCCTGCGGCATTTCGATGCGGGTTTCATCGATATGCAGGAAGTAGCGGTCGTACAGGGTCTGCAGGCCCAGGTAGTTGAACTGGAAGTCGCGGCCGGCGTCCAGCGCGGCGCCCAGGCGGGCCAGGTCGAAGGTGGCCAGCTTTTCGTCCAGCAGCTCGGCTTCGATGCCGCGCGCGATGAACTTAGGGAAGTACTCGGCGTAGCGGGCCGACATCTCCGACTGGGTCACTTCGGTGCCCAGGATTTCCTTGCGGATGGTGTGCAGCAGGATGCGGGCGGTGACCTGGCTGTAGTCCGGGTCCTTTTCGATCAGGGTACGCGCGGCCAGGATGGCGGAGTCGTACACCTGCGTCATCGGCACGCCTTCGTACAGGTTCTTCAGGGTTTCCTTCAGGATCGGCTCGGCGCTGACGGCATCGCCCAGGCCGGAGCAGGCGTTGTCGATCAGGGCGTGCAGCGCGACCACGTCCAGCGGCTTGGTCACGCCGGCGTCGGTCACGTTGATGCTGATGCCGGCTTGCTGGACGCGGGCCACGGCCTCGGCGCTGGCACTGGCGCGCTCTGCCTTGCGCTTTTCGCGGTACAGCACGTAGGCGCGGGCCACTTCATGCTCGCCCGAGCGCATCAGCGACAGTTCGACCTGGTCCTGCACGTCTTCGATATGGATGGCGCCACCGCTCGGGCGGCTGCGCACCAGCGCGCGCACCACGTTGTCGGTCAGTTGCTCGACGATCTCGCGCACGCGCGCGCTCGCGGCGCCCTGCCCGCCGTTGACGGCGAGGAAGGCCTTAGTCATGGCAACGGCGATCTTGGACGGCTCGAACGCCACCACGGCACCGTTGCGACGAATGATCTTGTGATCCGGGTAATTCGTGGTCGCGGCGCTGGGGGTCTGCTGCGTGGTCGAAGCCTGGCTGGCAACGCCGGCGGCGGCGCCACCCGTGGTGATTTCGTTCTGGGCCGTTTGCATGAGAACTCCTGTTTTTACCCTGGCAATAAGAGACAAAAGAGTCCCTGGCGAAATGCGGCGAAAAAGAACGTCCCTCCCGGCTGCATAGCGGGTGCGACAGACTGCCTTTACGTGAACATTTCGCCAGGGACTCTTGATGCCGGCCTTGCGGGGAGGTTTGCAGTCGATGCAGAACTTCGCGGCTGCTGCCTCGCTCCTGGGGCCGGCTCCCCGGTTTGACTACTAGATATAGTGTGTGACGCGGAAAACTGGGCTAAGTATAGTGAAACGAATCCGAATGACCAGTCTTGACAACCGCTATTTCGGGAACGCCGGCGGCTGTGCGGCAGCGCCACATGCCCGCAAGCCTAGTACTCGCAAGGGTTTCGGCGAGACCGTTCGCAACTGCACATTTCGCAAAAATTTTTTTGATTGTTGCTAGGTTGCGATAGCCCCACACGGACGTGGGGCATGTGCGCCGGGATGGGGCGCACAAGTGCGGGGAATGACGTCAGGAATCCGTCACATGCGCTGCTGCGCCCGGGCACTGGTAGGGCAGCATGCCCGCCGCCACGCCGGCCTGCCTGGCAAACCGCGGCCAGTCGAAATGCGGGCCGGGATCGGTCTTGCGGCCCGGCGCGATGTCGCTGTGGCCGGCAATCGCGCGGATCGGATAGGCCGCCATCAGCGCGGGGACCAGCGCGGCCACGGTGTCGTACTGGGCTGTGGTGAACGGCAGGTCGTCGCAGCCCTCGATCTCGATGCCTATCGAAAAATCGTTGCAGCGCGCGCGGCCGAAGAAGTCTGACTGCCCGGCATGCCAGGCGCGCTGCGTGCACGGCACGAACTGCACCAGTTCGCCCGTGCGCGTCACCAGGAAGTGCGCCGACACCTGGACCTGGTGGATGGTGGCAAAGAACGGGTGCTTGCCGGGATCGAGCCGGTTCTGGAAGAAGGCCTCGATGTCGCCGCTGCCGAACTGGCCGGGCGGCAGGCTGATGTTGTGCAGCACCACCAGGTCCACCGGCATGCCGTCCGGGCGCGCGTCGAAATTGGGCGACGGCACGCGCCGGGCGGCGGGCACCCAGCCGTCGGCATCGGGCACATAGGACGAAGACGCGGGCGCGGTCATGGCGTGC
The DNA here is from genome assembly GCF_023952485.1 of Cupriavidus mimosae. Classification (NCBI taxonomy): domain Bacteria; kingdom Pseudomonadati; phylum Pseudomonadota; class Betaproteobacteria; order Burkholderiales; family Burkholderiaceae; genus Cupriavidus; species Cupriavidus mimosae. Next base: position 106,733 of record NZ_JALHRY010000013.1, read on the forward strand.
CCTCGCCTTCCACGGCGCCACGGTCGGCGGCGTCCATGGCTTCGCGGATGCCGAGCTGCTGGATGCGGTAGCGCAGCTGGCGCAGGTTCAGGCCCAGCAGCGGCGCGGCCGCGGTGCGGTTGAAGTTGGTCTGGGCCAGCGCCTGCAGGATCAGTTCGCGCTCGACGGCTTCCAGCCTGGCGGGCAGGTCGATCGGGAAGACGATGCCGCGGCAGGCGCGCTCGGCGGGGTCGCCGGCAGGCTCGGGTTCAGGCGCGGCGGCAGCGGCCGCCGGTGGCGGCTCGGCCGGAACCGGCGCAGGCGTGGCGGCGGCCGGCGCGGCGCCGCCCGCTGCCGTGCCCCATGGCGCATAAGGGTATGGCGCCACCGGCTGCGGCACCATCGCCGGCGCCGGCGCCGGCGCCGGCATCAGCCCGGCGCGCCCGGCGCCCGCGTCCAGCGGCCCCAGGTCGGCCAGTTCGATGTCGTCGCTCTCGGCAAACGCGTAGGCGCGCTCGAGCAGGTTTTCCAGCTCGCGCACATTGCCCGGGAACGGATAGGCCGCCAGCCGCTGCAGCGCCGCCGGCGACAGCCGCTTGGGATGCGCATCGCCGTAGCGCACCGCCAGGTGGTCCAGGATGGCGCGCGCCAGCACCGGGATGTCTTCGCCGCGCTCGCGCAGCGTGGGCATGCGCAGCGCCAGCACGTTCAGCCGGTAATACAGGTCTTGCCGGAACTGCCCCGCCGCCACCATCGCGGCCAGGTCCTTGTGGCTGGCGCACATCACGCGCACGTCGACGGCGTCTTCGCGGCTGGCGCCGATCTTGCGCACGCGGCGCTCCTGCAGCGCGCGCAGCAGCTTGACCTGCATCGGCAGCGGCAGGTCGGCCACTTCGTCGAGCAGCAGCGTGCCGCCGTTGGCGGCCTGGAAGAAGCCGCCGCGCTCGGCATCGGCGCCGGTGAACGCCCCTTTGACGTAGCCGAAGAACTCGGACTCCATCAGGTTTTCGGGGATGGCGCCGCAGTTGACGGCGACGAACGGATGCGCGGCGCGCGCGCTGGTGGCGTGGATGGCGCGCGCGGCGCGCTCCTTGCCGCTGCCGGATTCGCCGCTGATCACCACCGGCGCCATGCTGCGCGCCAGCCGCGACAGCGAGCGGCGCACCTCCTGCATCGCCGCGGAATGGCCGGGCAGCAGCGCCGCGGCGCGGTCGGCGGCCTGCTCGGCCGCCGCCGCGGCGTCGGCATCGGCGTTGTCGCGCGGCTGGCGGCCCAGTGCATTCAGCACTAGGCTGCGCAGCTGCTCCAGTGACACCGGCTTGGCGATGTAGTCGAAGGCGCCGGCCTTGAGCGCCTCCACGGCGTTGTCGGCGCTGCCGTATGCGGTGATGACCGCCACCGGGATCCGTTCCGGCGCGGCCGACAGCTGGCGCACGATCTCGATGCCCAGCCCGTCGCCCAGGCGCATGTCGGTCAGCACCAGGCTGTAGGGGCCCTGCGCAAGCTTTTCGCGCGCCTCGGCCAGCGAGCCGGCCAGCACCACGTCATGGCCCATGCGACGGATGGAGATGTCCAGCAGCTCGCGCAGGTCGGCCTCGTCGTCGATGACCAGGATGGGATCGGGCGCGCGGGACATTCGGGGTGGCATGGGTGATGGCGGAATGGAGACGGGTCAGACGGCGGCCGCCGCGGCAGCCTCTGCGCTCTCGATGCGCAAGGTCAGCACGAAGGCCTTGCCCGGCAGTGTATCGCGCGCGCTGGAGGCCAGCATGCCGGTGCGCTCGATCAGCGCCGGCAGCGAGATGGTGCCGTAGCGCACCTGCGCGTCATTGGCGCCGCACAGCTCGCGCGCCATGAACAGGCCCAGCCCGGTGCCCTGGGCGTTGCTGGTGAAGAACGGCTCGAACAGGCTGCGCTGGTGTTCGCGCGCCACCTCGGCGCCGTCGTTCCAGACGATCAGCTCGGCATGGTGCTGGTCCAGCGCGTGCGCCAGCAGCCGGATCGAGCCGGGCAGCCGGCTGCAGTAACGCCAGGCGTTGTCGAGCAGGTTGCCCAGCACCTGCTGCAGCTGCGAGGCATCGAACACCACCGGCTGGGCCACGTCGACGGTCAGGCGGATGGCATTGGCGTTGACGTCGGCGCGGCCCGCCGGGCGGGTCTCGCCGGCGCGCGGGCGGCGCTGGCGCATTTCGGCGCGCCAGCGCTCGACGATCTCCGGCAGCGCCTGCGCCAGGTGTACGGTGCTGCGGCCGGTGCGCGGGCGGCGCGACATCTGCAGCACGTCGGACACCACCTGGTCCAGCCGGCGCACGTTGTCGTGGATGATGCGCAGCAGGCGGGCGTCGATATCGACATCGGCGGCGCCCGGCTCCTGCGCGGCCAGGTCCTGCGCGACCGGATGGTGCCGGCCGGAATCGCCCAGCAGCTCGCTGGCCTGGCTGATCGCCGCCAGCGGGTTGCGGATCTGGTGCGCGATGCTGGCCACCAGCCGCCCCATGGCGGCCAGCTTTTCCTGCTGCACTTGCTCGGCGATGCGTTCCCAGCTTTCGATATGGACCAGCACGGTGTCGCGCATCTCGCTGCGCAGCAGCGCCTCATCCTCCTGCGACCACGCCATGGCCTCGTTCTGGGCGATGGCCAGGCGCAGGCGCGCGGCGGCTTCGGGCGACAGCTCGTTCCACGCGGCGGTATCGAGCGCGGCCGGCACGGTGCGGCCATGCGCCATGGTCGAACGCAGCCCGGCCAGGCCCGGCAGCACGAAGCGCAGCCGCAGCCGGGTATGCTGCATGGTGCCGTCGGCCAGCGCGGCGCCGGAGGCCATCGGCAGCAGTTGCAGGATGCGCGGCACGTCGTCCTTGCTGCGCAGCCAGTCGCGCAGCATTTCCATCAGCGGCTGCAGGCGCGGGATGCGGCGCAGGTCGAACAGCACGGTATCGCCGCCGCCCGGACCGGCTCCGCCAGCGGGCGCGCCACCCAGCTTGCGCGAGTAGATGCGCTCGTGCGGCTGCACGCCCAGCAGCACCACCGCGGCGGGATTGGCGGCCACCACCGCGCCGTTGGCACGCACCAGCATCACGCCGTCCTGCATGTCGTTGACCATCAGCCGGTTGACCAGCTGCTGCAGGCGCAGCTCCTGCTCGCGCGCCAGCGCCAGGCGCTCCTGCGCCAGCTGCCGGTTGGCCAGCATGTACATCAGCAGCGCGGCGATCATGAACACCAGGCCGAACAGGCCCGAGCCCAGCAGCCCGGCATCGGCCTGGCGCAGCAGGATGGTGTGCATGAAGGGCCCGCTCATCACCACCAGCGCGGAAATCGCCGCGGCAAACAGCGCGAACAGCAGGCTTGTCAGCGCGCCGGCTTCCAGCGCCGGCAGCAGGAAGATCATGGCCAGGCCCTCGGCGTGTCCGCCCCGGCCCAGTACGCTGAAGACCAGCGCCAGCAGCGCCAGGTCGGCCAGCACCTGCACCCGCACGCGCAGGTGGAAATGCCGGCGCCACAGCGTGCCCGCCAGCATCGCCAGGGCAATGCCAAGGTAAGGGACGGCAACGGCCATGGCCGCCGCATGCTCGATCCCGCCGATGGCCTCCAGGCCGAAAGGCAAGGCGGGGATGGCGGCAGTGAAGGGGGAAGCGGCCGTGCCGGCAACGCCGGCGGGCGGCTCGCCGCGCCGCATCAGCGCAAAGCCGACCAGCAGCAGACCCACGGCGACGCGGGTCCAGCAGAAATAGCGCAGCAGGCGCCAGTGGAAGTCAGGCGGCTCGGGCTGGCCCCACAGCTGCGCCAGGCCGCGCCAGGCGTTCAGCCGCTGCCAGGCCGACGGCGCCGGCTGGGTCATGGGCGCGGGCCGCTGCTGCCGCTGCCGCTCTCGCTGCCGTCGCTATATTCGTTGCGGCTTTCGTCGGGCAGGTGGCTGCGCCGGCAGTAGTGCAGGCCGCGCCAGGCAATGGCGTCGCCCTGTGGCAAGTGTACGCCGCACTGGGCGCACTGGACCATGCGCTCGGCGGCGGCGTCGGGCGTGCCGGCGGCGGCGTGGTCGCTGGCCTCGCGTGCCTGGCGGGCGCGATGCTCGGCCAGCCGGGCCTCGGCGCGGGCGCGCAGCCACCAGAAGACGCCCAGCACCACGGCCAGCAGGATCAGGATACGTGCCATGGAAATCAGAACCGGTGCAGGACGACTTCAATCACGAAACGGCTGCCGACGTAGGCCAGCAGCAGGATGCCGAACGAGGCGATAACCCAGCGCAGCGCCACCTTGCCGCGCCAGCCGCGGAAGATGCGCCCGGCCAGGATGCCGCCGAACATGGCCCACGAGATTAGCGCGAACACCGTCTTGTGGTCCAGCCGGAAGGCGCGCCCGAACAGCTCTTCGGAAAACAGCAGGCCCGAGCCGATGGTCAGCGTCAGCAGCACGAAGCCGGCGCCGATCAGCCGGAACAGCAGCTTCTCCAGCGTCAGCAGCGGCGGCAGCAGGTCCAGCCAGCGCCCCAGCCACTGGCCGGGCTGCGGCGCCGACGGCCGCGCCGGCGCGTGGCGGAAGCCGTGCAGGCGGCGCTCGGCCAGCAGCATCAGGAAGGCGTGGAAGGCGGCCAGCGTGAACAGCCCGTAGGCCACGTTGGCGATGATGAAATGCAGCTTGAACAGCGGCCGCGCCGCGTAGCCCAGGATCTGCGAGCCGGGAAAGGCCAGCGGCATCAGGCTGGCCACCAGCGCCACCGGGATCACGATCAGTCCCAGCCCCGCCAGCGAGAAGAAGAAGCTCTCGATCCAGTAGATGCCCACGCCCAGCCACAGCATGGCCGACAGCGCGAAGGCGAAGCCGAACATCATGCGCTCGGCCGGGAAGATGGTTTCATGCAGCAGCATGCCGTGGCTGGCCAGCGCGGCCAGCATCAGCACGTGCCACCACGCGGGGCGTCCTTCGCCGTGGGCGCCGCCGGCCGGGGGGATGGGGCCGCCGCCCGCCACCAGCACGGCCGCGGCCGAGTTGCCCGCCGGGCCGGTGGCGCCGGCAGCAGCGGCCACGCGCGGATGGCGCGTGGCCCAGCCGTGCCAGGCCAGGCCGCAATAGAGAAGTGCCGTCAGGGCATACAGTACAATGACCATTTATGCAGTTTACCTTAGTGCCCACGGACGGTGGCGGCCCGCTTGAACCGGTGTGACCGGTGTTCCAGGCCTGCCCCGTGTGCCGGACTGCGTCCGATTTTCAGCCCTGAGCCCTGCTCCGACTTCTCCCCCGATTCCTGCCATGCTGGACAATCTCACTCAACGCCTGGCGCGTGTGGTCAAGACCATGCGCGGCGAGGCGCGCCTGACCGAGGCCAACACCGCCGAGATGCTGCGCGAAGTGCGCCTTGCCATGCTCGAAGCCGACGTGGCACTGCCGGTCGTGCGCGAATTCGTGGCCCGCGTGAAGGAAAAGGCCATGGGCGAAGAGGTGGTCAGCAGCCTGACCCCGGGCCAGGCCCTGGTCGGCGTGGTCCAGCGCGAGCTGACTGCGGTGATCGGCGGCGCCGAGGCCGCCAGCGGCAACAATAAAGAGTCCGAGCTGAACCTGGCGGTGCAGCCGCCCGCCATCATCCTGATGGCCGGCCTGCAGGGCGCGGGCAAGACCACCACCGCCGGCAAGCTGGCCAAGTGGCTCAAGGAAAACAAAAAGAAGAAGGTGCTGACGGTCTCGTGCGACGTCTACCGCCCCGCCGCCATCGCCCAGCTCAAGACCGTGTCCGAGCAGGTCGGCGCCGAGTTCTTCCCGTCGCAGCCCGACCAGAAGCCGGTCGACATCGCCCGCGCGGCGGTGGACTGGGCGCGCAAGCATTACCACGACGTGCTGATCGTCGATACGGCCGGCCGGTTGGGTATCGACGAGGCGATGATGCAGGAAATCGCCGCGCTGCACGCCGAACTGAAGCCGGCCGAAACCCTGTTCGTGGTCGATGCCATGCTGGGCCAGGACGCGGTCAACACCGCCAAGGCCTTCAACGACACCCTGCCGCTGACCGGCGTGGTGCTGACCAAGCTGGACGGCGATGCGCGCGGCGGCGCGGCACTGTCGGTGCGCCATATCACCGGCCGCCCAATCAAGTTCGTCGGCGTCGGCGAAAAGCTCGATGGCCTGGAGCCCTTCTACTCGGACCGCATGGCCCAGCGCATCCTGGGCATGGGCGACATCCTCGCGCTGGTCGAGGAAGCCCAGCGCGGCGTGGACATGGAAGCGGCCGAGAAACTGGCCAAGAAGATCAAGAAGACCGGCGACTTCGACCTGGAAGACTTCAAGGCCCAGATCGGCCAGATGAAGAAGATGGGCGGCCTGGGCAGCCTGGTCGACAAGCTGCCGGCGCAATTCGCCCAGCAGGCGCAGGGCGCCAACATGGACCAGGCCGAGAAGCAGGTGGCGCGCATGGAAGGCATCATCAACAGCATGACGCCGGCCGAGCGCGCCAAGCCGGACCTGATCAAGGCCAGCCGCAAGCGCCGCATTGCCGCAGGCGCCGGCGTGCCGGTGCAGGAGGTCAACCGCCTGCTCAACCAGTTCGACCAGATGCAGTCCATGATGAAGAAGCTCAAGGGCGGCGGCATGATGAAGATGATGCGCCAGATGGGCGCGATGAAGGGCGGCATGAAGGGGCTCTTCAACCGCTGAAGCCCGCCGCGCAGGCTGAACTGCCTCCCCGCAAAAGAACAGGAAAGACATCATGATGAGCGCCGAACAGGCCCGCGAGCTGTGGGCCAATTCCGAAGAAATCGTCTCCGCCGAAGAAGTCCAGGCTTCGCTGGACCGCATGGCCGCGGACATCACCGCCAGGATGGGCAATGACTTCCCGCTGGTGCTGTCGGTGATGGGCGGCGCGGTGGTCTTCACCGGCATGCTGCTGCCCAAGCTGGCGTTCCCGCTGGAGTTCGACTACATCCACCTCTCGCGCTACAACAACAAGACCGTCGGCGGCGAGATGCAATGGCGCGTGGCCCCGCGCGAATCGGTCAAGGACCGCGTGGTGCTGGTGCTGGACGACATCCTCGACGAAGGCGAGACCATGGCCGCCATCCGCCAGCGCATCATGGACATGGGCGCCCGGGAATTCCACGCCGCGGTGCTGTGCGAGAAGACGCTGAGCAAAGCCAAGCCCATGCATCCGGATTTCTGCGGCTTTGCCGTGCCGGACCGCTATGTGTTCGGGTGCGGGATGGATGCCAAGGGGTACTGGCGGAACCTGGATTCGATCCGGGCGCTGGTTTGATCTAGAGGGCGTGAGCGCGAGGGTTTCTCCCCTCTCCCGCAAGCGGGAGAGGGAGCACCCCGGTGGCGGTTGATAGGCCGTCAGTTTGCCTGGAGCCCTCAGGCCCCCAGAATCGGCCACAGCGACGCCAGCAGCAGCACCGCCATCCCGATATTGAACGCCCGCAGCACCTTCGGCCGCGCCAGCCAGCGCCGCAGTGCCGAGCCGCACAACGCCCACATCGCCACGCTGGGCAGGTTCACCACCCCGAAGATCCCCGACAGCAGCAGCACGTTGAGCCACAGGTTGCCGTGCAGCACATAGGTGCTGCACGCGCCGACCGCCATCACCCACGCCTTGGGATTGACCCACTGGAACGCCGCGGCGGCCCAGAAGCCCATCGGCCGCGCCACCTGCTGGTCCTGCACGCCGCCAGCCGTGGCCAGCTTCCAGGCCAGCCAGACCAGGTAGACCGTCGCCACCACGCGCAGCACTTGCCAGGTCCACGGGAACGCGTGGAACAGCGAGCCCAGCCCCAGCCCTACCAGCCCCACCATCAGCGCGAAGCCGATGCTGACACCGAGCAGATGCGGCACCGTGCGCGCGAAGCCGAAGTTCACGCCGGAGGCGAGTAGCATGGTGTTGTTGGGGCCGGGGGTGATCGACGACACCAGGGCAAAGCCGGCAAAGGCGGCAAAGACACCGGTGCCGGCGGCGAGTTGGGACACTTCCATGACTGACTCCAGGGGCGTTCATCTGCTTTCAGGAAATCAGTCTACGGTCACTTAGCAGTACAGTACCGGTACACTTTGAGGGAAATACGCCGATACAGGGCCGCCCCAATTGCACCGCTTCGCAGGCAACTTGCTCACCGCAGCGCATGCCAGGCGACGCCCAGCGCCAGCAGCCACAGCACGGCTCCGGTCGCGCGCTCGACCCAGCGCACCGAACGCCCGAAGCGCGCTGCGATCGCCGGATGCCCGATGCCATAGGCCACCAGCAGGTCCCAGCCGAGAACGACCGCGAACATCCAGACCCCATAGGCCAGTTGCACCGCCGGCGGCGTGCGGCTGGCAGCCAGCACCGAGAACAAACTGGCGTAGAACAGCCCGTTCTTCGGGTTCAGCACGGCGGACAGGAAGCCGCTGGCAAGCTGGGCCAGCCAGGCCGCGGGCGCGGGCCTGGCGGCAGCATCGGCCGCCGGCATCGACAGTTCGCCGCAGGCGTTCAGCAGGCGCCAGCCCAGCCACGCCAGGTAGGCACAGCCGGCCCACTGCAACGCCGCGAACAGTTGCGGCGAGTCCCGCATCGCGGCGACGCCGGCCAGCGCCAGGCCGATAAAGACGCCATTGCCCAGCGCAATGCCCAGGCACACGGCGCCGGCGCGCCGCGGCCCGTGCAGCAGGGCGCTGCGCACCACCAGGAAAAAATCCGGCCCCGGGCTGAGCAGCGCCAGCGCATGCGCGCCGGCCACCATGGCGAATTGCTGCCACGGCAATGCCCCGCGGGCGAGATCGAAAGCCATGTCCATGCCGACCCTCCGTGAAGAGTCCGCAGTGTGGTGCGCACGGTGGTGGCCGGTCTTGAAGAAAGTTGCGGTGTCGCGCCAGGCCGGCGCCTCAGGCGGCGCGCTGGTACGCACGCGGTGTCATGGCCACGCGCTGCTTGAAAGCGCGCTGGAAATGGCTCTGGTCGGCAAAGCCCAGCGCCAGCGCGACCTCGGCCAGCGCCGCGCCCTGCCGCAGCAGGCGGCGCCCGTGCTGGATGCGCAGGTCGAGCTGATAGGCGTGCGGCGTCATGCCGGTTTGGGCGCGGAAGGCGCGCACCAGGTGGTAGCGGCTCAGGCCGCAGGCGCGCGCCAGCTCGGCCAGCGGCAGCCGCTCGGCATGGCGCTCGCGCAGCAGCTCGCACAATTGCGCCACGCGGGCGGAGACGGCGGCCGGTACCGGCAGTGTCCGGGTGCTTGCGCCGTTATCGATGGCGGCATGCAGGTCGCCGATGAAGGCCACCAGCGCGGCCTCTTTCTCGACGCTGTCGGCGGGCGAGAACAGCGCGCGGTTCAACCCGCAGACCAGCTCGTAGACCGCCGGCGACGTCATCACGCGTGCCGGCAGCCAGGCCCGCGCCGCGCTGTCCTCGTCCAGCACGGCCGCGACCCAGGCCGGGTCGAAATGCAGCATCTGGTAGCTCCAGCACCCGTCCGGCACCGGATTGCAGGCATGGACCTCGTGCGCCGGGATCACCACCACCGCGCCTGGCCCGAGCACGGCGCTGCCATCGCCGCAGGCAAAGCGGCTGGTGCCGCCGTCGACGGCGCCGACCGACAGGGTGGGATGGCTATGCGGCAGGTAGCTGGCGCTGCTGTGGCTGGCGCGCCGGCTTTCGGCAAAGGGCAGCGCGGGATCGGCCCACCAGCGGCTGGCGGCCGGGGCAGCCGGTGCTGCCGCTGGGTTGCTCACGCCGCGCTGCGGTACGGCCGTTCGCGCAGCCATTTGGTGGCGATCCACTTTTCGCCGGCGGCCACCGGCAGGCCGGCGTGCAAGGTGCGGTCGTCGAGCGTGCCGTCGGGCAGCAGGTAGCTGAAGTAGACCGCGTTGCCCTTGACCGGCGCCACCTCCAGGCCCACGCGCGGGAACGCGGTGGCGCCGCCCGCCTCGGGCGTGTTCAGGTAGATCACCAGCGTGGCGATGCGCTGCCCGCCGACGGACAGCTGCCGCGCTTCGCCGGGACGCTGCGGGTTGAAGTAGTCGAAGTGCGGCTGGTATTCGCCGCCCGGCTTGTAGTTGAGGATCTGCAGCCCTTCGCCGTGCTCGGCCGGCACCCCGGTGAGCGCGGCGATGCGGGCCTCGATGCGCGCGATCAGGGCGTGCTCGGCGACCTGGAACATCGCGCCCATGCTGGTGCGGGCATCGATCAGGTTCTCGTCGCCGGTGTCGGGATTGACCACCGGCGAGCGCGCCAGCCGGCCGCGCGACAGCGCCACCAGCGCATCGCACTCGTCGTCGCTCAGCAGTTGCTGGAACAGCTGCACCTGGGGCGACGCCAGCCGGAACAGCACCGGCACGCGGCGGTCGCCGCCATCGGCGGCATAGACCGCAGGCGTGCCGGCCGCCGCGGGTTCAGCTTGCGCGGGCCGTGCCGGCGCCGCGCCGCCGTTGTCCTGGGCAAACGCCGCAGCCACCGACCGGCGCGCGAAGGCGTCGTCGTAGCCCGAACGCAGCATCGACAGCACCAGCGCATCGGCGGCAAAGCCCTGGGCGATATGGCGGGCCAGCCATTGTTCGAGTTCGGGCGAGGATTCGGTGTAGCCGGCCTTGCCGCCGGCTGCGGATGCTTCGCGGATCATGACGGATTGGCTGCGACGCGCTGCGACGAGAACGGGTTGCGGGCAGGCGGCTCGGCCACCGGCGCGCGCTGGCGCGACGGCGCGATCTCGGCATCGCCGGCCACAGTGACGGTGGCTTCGGAATACTGCCAACGCTTCCACGCCGCCAGCACCGCGTTGGGATATTCCGGGCGGCCGCGGCTGCCGTTGTAGCGGCCGAGTGCCAGGTACAGGTCGCCCTGCTCGCGGTCCAGGTAATAGCGCAGGATGGTGCAGCCGTAGCGCAGGTTGCTCTGCAGGTGGAACAGCTTGCGCGCGTCGCTGTCGCCGATGGTGCGCACCCAGAACGGCATCACCTGCATCAGCCCGCGCGCGCCGGCCGAACTGATCGCGTACTTGCGGAAGTTGCTTTCGACCTGGATCAGGCCCAGCACCAGCGCGGGCTCCAGGCCGGCGCGCTTGGCTTCGTAGTAGGCCACCTCGATCAGCTCGACCCGCACCTGCGGCTCGGGAATGCGCGCGGCCAGCCGCGCCGACATCTCGCCCAGCCACTTCAGGTAGGCCAGGCGCTCGCCGCCGGACGCGAACACCGGCCGCAGCGGCCGGTCATCGGCAATGGCCGCGGCCAGCGCGCCGCGCACGGAGTCGGCCAGGTCTTCTTCCTTCTGCGCGCCGGCATGCGCCGCCGTGGCCGCCACCGCCAGCAGGGCTACCAGCAGCGCGCCCGCCAGGCGGCGGGCGGCGGCAGTTGCGGCGCTCAGGCCGCGGACGGCGCGCATGGGGCTTAGTTCGCCAGCAGGCTGCGCACGTGGCCGACCACTTCGGCCACGCCGACGGCGGTGGCCTGCGCGTCGCGCCGGCCCTGGTATTCGACCTTGCCTTCCTTCAGGCCGCGGTCGCCCACCACCACGCGGTGCGGCACGCCGATCAGTTCCCAGTCGGCGAACATCACGCCCGGGCGCTCGCCGCGGTCGTCGAGGATCACGTCCACGCCGGCGGCAAGCAGCTCGGCATGGATGCGGTCGGCCTCGGCCTTGACGGCCTCGGAGCGGTCGTAGCCCACCGGGCAGATCACCACCGCGAACGGGGCGATCGCGGCCGGCCAGATGATGCCGCGCTCGTCGAAGTTCTGCTCGATCGCCGCGCCCAGGATACGCGTGACGCCGATGCCGTAGCAGCCCATCTGCATCGGCTGGGTCTTGCCGTTCTCGTCGAGGAAGGTGGCGTTCATCGATTCGGAGTAGCGCGTGCCCAGCATGAACACATGGCCCACCTCGATGCCGCGGCAGATCTCCAGCGTGCCCTGGCCGTCCGGCGAGGCGTCGCCCGCCACCACGTTGCGCAGGTCGGCCACGATCGGCTCGGGCAGGTCGCGGCCCCAGTTGACACCGGTGTAGTGGTAGTCGCGGTAATTGGCGCCGCAGACGAAGTCGCTCATGTTGGCGACGGTGCGGTCGGCCACCACCTTGACCGGCTTCTTCATGTCGATCGGGCCCAGGTAGCCGGGGGGCGAGCCGAAGGCCTCGACGATCTCGTTCTCGGTGGCGAAGCGGAACTCGGCCAGCCCCGGCACCTTGGAGGCCTTGACCTCGTTCAGCTCGTGGTCGGCGCGGATCAGCAGCAGCCAGATCTGGACGCCGGCGTCGCCGTCGGTGGCCAGCACGATCGACTTGACGTTAGTCTCGAGCGGGAGGTTCAGGAATTCGGCGACCTGCTCGCACTTGACCTTCTCCGGGGTGAAGGTCTTGACCAGGTCCTGCGTGGGTGCGGCGCGCCCGGCCAGCAGCGGCAGCGCCTCGGCGGCCTCCATGTTGGCGGCGTAGGCCGAGGTCGGGCAGTAGACGATGGCGTCTTCGCCGGTTTCAGCGATCACGTGGAACTCGTGCGAGCCCGAGCCGCCGATGGCGCCGTTGTCGGCGGCCACGGCACGGAATTCCAGCCCGAAGCGGCGGAAGATGCGCACGTAGGCGTCGTACATGTTCTCGTACGACTTGCGCAGGCCGTCGGTGTCGCGGTCGAAGGAATAGGCGTCCTTCATGGTGAACTCGCGCCCGCGCATGATGCCGAAGCGCGGCCGGCGCTCGTCGCGGAACTTGGTCTGGATCTGGTAGAAATTGACCGGCAGCTGCTTGTAGCTGCGGATTTCCGAGCGGGCGATATCGGTCACTACCTCTTCGGAGGTGGGCTGCACCGCGAAATCGCGCTCATGGCGGTCCTTCAGGCGCAGCAGCTCGGGGCCCATCTTGTCCCAGCGGCCGGTTTCCTGCCACAGCTCGGCCGGCTGGATCACCGGCATCGACAGTTCCACCGCGCCGGCCCGGTTCATTTCCTCGCGCACGATGTTTTCCACCTTGCGGATCACGCGCAGCCCGATCGGCATGTAGTTGTAGATGCCGGCACCCAGCTTCTTGATCATGCCGGCGCGCATCATCAGCTTGTGCGAAACGATTTCCGCGTCGGCGGGCGCTTCCTTGAGGGTGGAAATGAAGAATTGCGAGGCTTTCATCCGTAATTTCTCTCTGGGCCGCCGAGGTCGGAAAAATCCGTCCCGGCACAATCCGGGGGGCTGGCGGCGCTGAATTATGCGCACGCGCCTGAAACTGCCCTTCCGCTCGGGGAAAACCACCATCCCCCGGTCCGGGCCCGGCTGCGCGCTTCCTTTATAATCAGCGTAATTCTAAAGGATTCGAGGTGCAGTCATGCTCGATCGTGAAGGCTTTCGCCCGAACGTCGGCATCATCCTCCTCAACGCAAGAAACGAGGTTTTCTGGGGCAAGCGAATCGGCGAACACTCCTGGCAGTTTCCGCAGGGCGGCATCAAGTACGGCGAAACGCCGGAACAGGCCATGTACCGCGAACTGCATGAGGAAATCGGCCTGCTTCCGGAGCACGTCAGGATCGTCGGTCGCACGCGCGACTGGCTGCGTTACGAGGTGCCGGACAAGTTCATCCGCCGCGAGATCCGCGGCCACTACAAGGGCCAGAAACAAATCTGGTTCCTGCTGCGCATGGCCGGCAGGGACTGCGACATCCACCTGCGCGCCACCGAGCACCCGGAGTTCGATGCCTGGCGCTGGAGCCACTACTGGGTGCCGCTCGAGGCCGTGATCGAGTTCAAGCGCGATGTTTACCAGATGGCGCTGACGGAATTGTCGCGCTTCCTGAACCGGCACCCGCGCGTGCCGCTCAGCCCGTATGGGACGCACGGCAACCATGGTGCGCATGGCGTGCACGGGCGCCACGGCGGGCCGCGCGGCCAGGCGCTGAGCCGGGCGCAGGCCGCGCAGCAGGCCGACGCCGACGGCAATGCCGAAGCCCCGGCCACGGCCGACTACGTTTCGCCGGCGACGCCGGTATCCACCTCACGGAGCACTGATGACTAGTTTGACCGGCGTGGGCCGCCGCGGCGGCCTGAGCGCGGCCGGATTGCTGCTTGCCGCGGCCAGCCTGGCCCTGGCCGGCTGCAAGACCACCGGCAAGGAGATGGCCGAAGAAGAAAGCACCTGGAACAACCCGTTCGCGCCCAAGACCTTCGAGGAAGCCAAGGCCATGCTGCCGGCCTTGCCGCAGGAGGCCAACCTGATTCCGTTCTCGGTGGCGGGCACCGGCACGCTGTCGTTCGCGGTGGACAGCAAGTCGATCTCGGTGGGCAAGGACAACGTGGTGCGCTACACCGTGGTCACCACCAGCCAGAGCGGCGCGCGCAACGTGACCTTCGAAGGCATGCGCTGCGACGCTTTCGAGCGCAAGCTGTACGCGACCCTGCCCCCGGGCGCCACCGAGTGGGTGCCCAACAGCAGCGACTACGGCGAGACCTGGCACCGCATGCAGGCCGGAGTGCGCAACGCCTACGCCGCCACGCTGGCGATCGATTTCTTCTGCGAGGGTCGCACCGTGGCCGGCAAGCCCGCCGACATGGTGCTCGAGCTGCAATCGCGCGCGCCGCACAAGCGCTGACGCAACCGGTGCAGGTATAAAAAAACGGCGGGACTGCCAGGCAGTCCCGCCGTTTTTGCTTGCATCGATCAGACCAGCACCAGGTTGTCGCGATGGATCAGCTCGGGCTCGTTCAGGTGGCCGAGCACGGATTCGATCTCGGACGACGGCTTGCGCGCGATCAGCCGCGACTCCGCGCTGGAATAGTTGGTGATGCCGCGCGCCACCTCCTTGCCTTGCGCATCGACGCAGGCGATCACCTCGCCGCGGGCGAATTCGCCCTGCACCTCGACCACGCCGATCGGCAGCAGCGACTTGCCGCCGCTGGTCAGCTTCTCGACCGCGCCGTTGTCGATCACGACGCGGCCGCGCAGCTGCAGGTGGTCTGCCATCCATTGCTTGCGTGCCGTCAGCCGGCCGGTCGGCGCCAGCAGCTGGGTGCCGATCGCCTCGCCGGCCGCCAGGCGCTCCAGCACGTTGGCCTCGCGGCCGGATGCGATGGTGGTGTGCGCCCCCGACTTGGCCGCGCGCTTGGCCGCCAGGATCTTGGTCAGCATGCCGCCGCGGCCAATCGAGGTGCCGGCGCCGCCGGCCATGGCTTCCAGCTCGGGCGTGCCGGCCAGGGCTTCGTCGACGAACTGCGCGGCCGGGTCCTTGCGCGGATCGGCGGTGTACAGGCCGCGCTGGTCGGTCAGGATCACCAGCGCGTCGCCTTCGATCAGGTTGGTAACCAGCGCGCCGAGCGTGTCGTTGTCGCCGAACTTGATTTCGTCGGTGACCACGGTGTCGTTCTCGTTGATGATCGGCACCACGCCCAGCGACAGCAGCGTCAGCAGCGTCGAGCGGGCGTTCAGGTAGCGCTCGCGGTCGGCCAGGTCGGCGTGGGTCAGCAGCACCTGCGCGGTGCGGATGCCATAGCGGCCGAACTGGCTCTCGTAGACCTGCGCCAGCCCCATCTGGCCGACGGCCGCGGCGGCCTGCAGCTCATGGATTTCCTTCGGGCGGCGCGCCCAGCCGAGCCGCTGCATGCCTTCGGCAATGGCGCCGGAACTGACCAGCACCACTTCCTTGCCGGCCACGCGCAGCTTGGCGATCTGGGCCGCCCAGCGGGCGATGGCGTCGTGGTCCAGCCCCTTGCCGTCGTTGGTGACCAGGCTGGAGCCGACTTTGACGACGATGCGCTTTGCCTGCGCGATGACCGATTGCATGGTGGAAATCCTGTCTCCGGAGATCGTTCGGAACCGCTGATTGTTTGTTGTCTATGCCTCGCGCTGGTCCTGGTCGACGTTATGCAGGCGGTCGTCCAGGCGGATGTCCGGCTCTGCCAGCGCCGCGGCCTCTTCGGCCTTGATCGCCTGCAGGTGGTCCTTGATCGCATAGATCAGCTCGCGGCAGCCTTCGCCGGTGAGCGCCGAGATCTGGAACACCGGGCCCTTCCACTTGTAGCGCTTGAGGAAGTCCTTCACCTTCGCCGCGCGCTCGTCCTCGGCCACCATGTCGAGCTTGTTCAGCACCAGCCAGCGCGGCTTTTCATACAGGGTCTCGTCGTACTTCTTCAGCTCGTTGACAATGGCCTTGGCCTCGGCCACCGGATCGACCGCCTCGTCGAACGGCGCCAGGTCGACGATATGCAGCAGCAGCCCGGTGCGCTGCAGGTGGCGCAGGAACTGATGACCCAGGCCCGCGCCTTCGGCCGCGCCCTCGATCAGGCCGGGGATGTCGGCGACCACGAACGATTGCTCATGGTCCACGCGCACCACGCCCAGATTCGGATGCAGCGTGGTGAACGGGTAGTCCGCCACCTTGGGGCGCGCGTTGGAGATATGCGAGATAAAGGTCGACTTGCCGGCATTGGGCATGCCCAGCAGGCCGACGTCGGCCAGCACCTTCAGCTCGAGCTTGAGCATGCGGCGCTCGCCCGGCTTGCCGTCGACCTGCTGGCGCGGCGCGCGGTTGGTACTCGACTTGAAGTGCAGGTTGCCCCAGCCGCCCATGCCGCCCTCGGCCAGGCACACGCGCTGGCCGTGCTCGGTCAGGTCGGCGATGACCTCGCCGGTGTCCATGTCGGTGATCAGCGTGCCCACCGGCATGCGCAGCGTGATGTCTTCACCCGCGGCGCCGTAGCAGTCGGAGCCGCGGCCGTTCTCGCCGTTTTTCGCCACGTGCTTCTTGGCGTAGCGGAAGTCGATCAGCGTATTGATATTGCGGTCCGCCACGGCGAACACGCTGCCGCCCCGGCCGCCGTCGCCACCATCCGGGCCGCCGAAGGGCACAAACTTCTCGCGCCGGAACGAGGCGCTGCCATTGCCGCCGTTGCCGGCGATGGCTTCGATTCGGGCTTCGTCGATGAACTTCATGATGGGTTTTCCGTAATGGATCGGCAGGAATCGGCTGATCGGGACCGGCGTAGTTTACTTCGCCAGAAAAGAAAAAGCCCCGCAAGCGTTGCGGGGCCTTTCATCCTGCAAAGGCTGTTATCAGGCCGCCGGAACGACGCTGACTTGCTGCTTCTTGGCAGGGCCCTTGACGGCGAACTGCACGTGGCCGTCGATCAGGGCGAACAGCGTGTGGTCCTTGCCCACGCCGACGTTGTCGCCGGCATGCACGCGGGTACCGCGCTGGCGGATGATGATGCCACCGGCGTTGATGGCCTGGCCACCAAACACCTTCACGCCCAGACGCTTCGATTCGGAATCACGGCCGTTCCGCGTGGAACCGCCGCCTTTTTTCTGTGCCATGTCTTACTCCTGTCGCTTTACCGGATTACGCTCGATCGATCAGGCAACGATCGCTTCGATGCGCAGTTCGGTGTAATTCTGACGATGGCCCTGACGCTTCTGGTAGTGCTTGCGACGGCGCATCTTGAAGATCTTCACCTTGTCGTGACGACCCTGGGAGATAACGGTAGCCTTGACGGAAGCCCCGCTCACCAGCGGCGTACCAAACTTGATTTGGTCGCCGGCGCCCACTGCGAGCACCTGGTCGAGCGTGATTTCTGCGCCAATGTCTGCCGGTATCTGTTCTACTTTCAGTTTTTCGCCAGCAGCAACCTTGTATTGCTTGCCGCCGGTTTTTACGACCGCGTACATTGTCGAACCTCTCGGATGTGAATAAAACGCCGAAACCGCGCGATGCGGCCCCGGTTATCTCCCGCCGGCAAGGACCCGCAAGGCGAGCGACTACCGGAGGAAACCGGGAATTGTAAACGAGATCGGGGAAAACTGCAAAGAAAACAGGCACATAGCCCGTGAGCGGCGCGCCCGGCACAATCGGCGGCCGCTTCGGTCAGGTCAGATCGGCGAGCAGGAATCCCGCCAGTGCGGCAAACGCCACCCACCAGGCAGTGCGGCGCAGTTGGCGGCGAGGTATGGGCTTGTCCATGACCGCATTATAGTGGCGCCGGCCATCGGCGCCGGTGCGCGCATGCCCTGGGCCCAGCGCCCGGCAAACTATGCGGGGCATGCGTAGAACGCCGCCTGCATCGCATATAATCGTCCGGTTTTGCGTAACGGTGATCATCTTGTCCCAGCCTTCCGCCACTGCCTTGCTTGCCCCGGTCGCTGCAGACATGCGCGCGGTCGATGCTGTTATCCGCCAGCGGCTGTCCTCTGAAGTCCCGCTGATCGAACAGATCGGCGAATACATCATCGGTGCCGGCGGCAAGCGCCTGCGCCCGGTGATCCTGCTGCTGACGGCGCGCGCGCTGGGCTACGACGGCAACCGCCACCACGAGCTGGCCGCCGTCGTCGAGTTCATCCACACCGCCACCCTGCTGCACGACGATGTCGTCGATGAGTCCGAGCTGCGGCGCGGGCGCGATACCGCCAACGCCGTGTTCGGCAATGCCGCCAGCGTGCTGGTGGGCGACTTCCTCTATTCGCGCGCGTTCCAGATGATGGTCGATGCCGGCAGCATGCGCATCATGGAAATCCTGTCCAACGCGACCAACGTGATCGCCGAAGGCGAGGTGCTGCAGTTGCTGAACATGCACGACCCGGATGTCACCATCGAGCGCTACCTGCAGGTGATCCGCTACAAGACCGCCAAGCTGTTCGAGGCCGCCGCGCAACTGGGCGCGGTGCTGTCCGGCGCCGATGCGCAGATGGAAGAAGCCGCCGCCGAATACGGCCGCCGCATCGGCACCGCGTTCCAGCTGATCGACGACATGCTCGACTACACCGCCAGCGCCGAGCAGATGGGCAAGAACGCCGGCGACGACCTGCGCGAAGGCAAGCCCACCCTGCCGCTGCTGCACCTGATGGAACACGGCACGGCCGAGCAGCGCCAGCTGGCCCGCGACGCCATCGTGCAGGGCGGCACCGAGCATTTCGACGCGGTCTTTGCCGCGATCCATGCCAGCGGCGCGCTCGAGGTCACCTTCGAGGCCGCCCGGCGCGAGGCCGAAGCCGCCGAGCAGGCAGCGCGACAGTTCCCGCCGTCCGAGCTGAAGGAAACGCTGATCCAGCTCTGCGCCTTCTCGCTGCAGCGGCAGTCCTGAGCCGGGAAGCGCGGCGGGATGGGGCGTTTTCCTCCGCCCTCTTCCATTCCCAAAAAAACGCTGCTAAACTTACGTTCTTTGCTGCTGACGCTGAAACGTCTGCCGGCAAACCAAATCGGGGTGTAGCTTAGCCTGGTAGAGCGCTACGTTCGGGACGTAGAGGCCGGAGGTTCGAATCCTCTCACCCCGACCAGATTTAAGAAGCCGAATCAACGAAAGTTGGTTCGGCTTTTTGTCTTTTTACCCCTCCTCCTCAGCCCTTGATGGCTTTGCGCTGTCGCTTGAAAGCTTTCAGCTCCGCTACGGAGAAAAGCTGGCTGCGCCCGACTTCCGCCCGTGGAGCCACCTTGCCATCGCGCACCAGCCGGCGGAAGGTCGCCATCGAGATTTCGAGGTATTGGGCAGCCTCTGCCGCGGTGAAATCCTCCTCCGCCAGATGGCCGAAGACTTCCTCATGCGAGAAATTCTCATCGCCAAAAGCCTGCTGCCCGATCAGTGTGAAAAACCTGACGCGCTCCCGCGCGGGCAACGCGCCGAGGGCATGCAGCAGGTCTTCAGCGGTCATCATGTCCATTCTTTTCTGCCCTCAGGTATTTCTTGAGCTCGTCATAGAAGTTCTCATGCGAGCCGACCTTATAGAAATCGATCCATAGCACTTCAAGTGCCACGCCTTTCACGTTGAACTCCAGCGGCATTGGCCGGTAGGCGATCAGGTATTCCTGCCGGTTGAACCTGAATTTGTGCACCCGGATGCCAGCCAAGTCCCCGACCTTCGCTTCCCCCAGCTCGGGCACGGCACAGAGCTCCTCGACCTCGTCTTCGATCGCCAGTTGCAGCGGCTTGTGTGCTTTCTTGACGAACTGAACGAAAGGCTTCTTGTAGTTTCGTCTCATGCGACGTTATACACTCACTTTTGATTCTATAACAGATCAGACCACGCCGGGCGCCGGCTAGCCACCATGCCGAGAAGCATGGCTGGCCAGCGACCAGTGGGGATGGAGGCAATTCTCAAATTGCCGTCTGCTGTGTTCGCCGCCCGCCTGAGCCCCGCGCAAGTAGGGTTGCGCCGGTGTCGCGCAAACGCCAATACGTCCCGCCGTCGCCTTTACAAAAAGTGACCCCATCGGCAAACTGGCCCGATCCCAAGAAGCGGGCTCGTCTCGTCCTGCCTGTCCGCGGACACTGCTCCAACCACTGCGCACCTGACATGACACTCGGACTTGCCCTGGCCCAGAGCCGGCGTATCGCGCCCGCCCTGCTTGCTCAGCTGGAGCAGGCCGCGCGTGATAAGCAATCGCAGCTGATCGACGAGATCATCGGCAGCGGCACCATGAGCGCGCATGACGTGGCGCTGTTCGCCGCGGACAAGTACCAGCTGCCTCTGCTCGATCTGGCCCAGTACAACCTGGCCAAGGTGCCGCCGGCGCTGGCCGGCAACCGTGAGTTCCACGCCCACCGGCTGCTGCCGCTGGGCCGGCGCGAGAACCGCCTGGTGCTGGCGCTGTCCGATCCGTCCAACCAGGCCGGCCTGGACGCGATCCGCGACAAGTACAAGCTGCCGGTCGAAGCGGTGGTGGTCGAGCACGACAAGCTGATGAAGCATGTGCGCGCCGCCGGCGAGGCGCTGGGCACGCTGAAGAACATCTCGCCGGTGCAGGCCGAGCGCAAGATGATCGAATACGATCCGGTCGCGGCCGCCGCCAACCCGCGCAACCGCACCACGGCCGACAATATCGACGACGCCCCGGTGGTGCGCTTCCTGCAGAAGCTGCTGACCGAGGCCTTCCACCGCGGCGCCTCGGACCTGCACTTCGAACCGTTCGAAACCTTTTACCGCATCCGCTTCCGCGTCGATGGCGTGCTGCAGGAGGTCGCGCGCCCGCCGCTGGACATCCGCGACAAGATCGCGACCCGCATCAAGGTGCTGTCGCGGCTGGATATTTCTGAAAAGCGCGTGCCGCAGGACGGCCGCATGAAGCTGCTGATCGCGCTGCCCAAGGACAAGGATGCAAAGGAAACCGTCGAGAAGGCGGTGGACTTCCGCGTGTCGACGCTGCCCACGCTGTTCGGCGAGAAGATCGTGATGCGGATCCTGGAATCGTCCTCCGACAAGCTCGATATCGACCAGCTCGGGTATGAGCCGGAGCAGAAGGCGCTGCTGCTGGACGTGATCAAGCGCCCCTACGGCATGGTGCTGGTGACCGGCCCTACCGGCAGCGGCAAGACCGTGTCGCTGTACACCTTCCTGAACCTGCTGAACCAGGGCGACATCAATATCTCGACGGCCGAGGACCCGGCTGAAATCCAGCTGCCGGGCATCAACCAGGTCAACGTCAACGACAAGGCCGGGCTGACCTTCGCCACCGCGCTGCGCTCGTTCCTGCGCCAGGATCCGGACATCATCATGGTCGGCGAAATCCGCGACCTGGAAACCGCCGACATCTCCATCAAGGCCGCGCAGACCGGCCACCTGGTGTTGTCGACGCTGCACACCAACGACGCGCCGACCACGCTGACGCGCCTGATGAACATGGGCGTGGCCCCCTTCAATATCGCGTCGAGCGTGCTGATGATCACCGCGCAGCGGCTGGCGCGGCGGCTGTGCAGCTGCAAGCGCGAGGGCGAGATCCCGCGCGAGGCCTTGCTGGAAGCGGGCTTCCGCGAGCACGACCTGGACGGCAGCTGGCAGCCCTACCACCCGGTCGGCTGCGAGCGCTGCAACGGCAGCGGCTACAAGGGCCGCTGCGGCATCTACCAGGTGATGCCGATCACCGAGGCCATGCAGGAAATCATCCTGACGCACGGCACCGCCCTGCAGATTGCCGAGCAGGCGCGCAGGGACGGCGTGCTATCGTTGCGCGAAGCGGGGCTGCTGAAGGTCAGGCAGGGCGTCACGTCACTCGAAGAAGTGCTGGCGACCACGAACACGTAGGAAAGCAAGACACAACGTAAAGACAAGACGCACAACAAGCGTCATTTGCATCGGGGGTCAATAACATGGCGACGCGCGCACCAGCAGCGGGCGCCCGGACGGGGGCACCGTCACGGGCCAAATCAGGGAAGGGACGCAAGGCCCCCACCCAGTACATCTTCGAGTGGGAAGGCAAGGACCGCAAGGGCAAAACCTTCACCGGCGAGCTGCGCGCCGAAAACCAGGCCGAGGTCACCGCCACGCTGCGCAAGCAGGGCCTGACCATCGTCAAGCTCAAGAAGCGCAAGGCGGCGCGCGGGCGCAAGATCACCGAGAAGGACATCGCCTACTTCACCCGGCAACTGTCGACCATGCTCAAGGCCGGCATCCCGCTGCTGCAGTCGATCGACATCATCGCGCGCGGGCACGTCAACCCTAACTTCACCCAGCTGCTCTCCGACATCCGCTTCGACATCGAGGCTGGCAGCAGCATGGCCGCGGCGTTCCGCCGCCACCCCAGATACTTCGACACGCTCTACTGCAACCTGATCGATGCCGGCGAACAGGGCGGCATCCTGGACTCGCTGCTGGAGCGCCTGTCGCTCTACATGGAGAAGACCATCGCGCTGAAGGGGCAGATCAAGTCCGCGATGATCTACCCGATCGCGGTGCTGACGGTCGCCTTTGCCGTCACGGTGATCCTGATGCTGTTCGTGATCCCGGCGTTCAAGGGGGTGTTCTCCAGCTTCGGTGCCAACCTGCCCGCACCGACGCTGCTGGTGATCGCAATCTCGGACTTCTTTGTCCAGTACTGGTACCTGGTCATCGGCGCGCCGGTGGCCGGCATCAGCTTCTATCTGCGCGCGCTGAAGAAGTCCGAGAAAGTGCAGCGCGCCACCGACCGCGCGCTGCTGAAGCTGCCGATCTTCGGCAGCCTGTTCCGCAAGGCCGTGATCGCGCGCTGGACCCGCACCCTGGCAACGATGTTCGCTGCGGGCACGCCGCTGGTGGAATCGATGGAGTCCGTGGCCGGTGCCGCCGGCAACTGGGTCTACTACGACGCCACCCGCGAGATCGAGCAATCGGTGCGCATCGGCACCAGCCTCACCAACGCGATGCAGGCGACCCATGTGTTCGACAACATGGTGCTGCAGATGACGCAGATCGGCGAGGAGTCCGGCGCGCTGGACAATATGCTGCTGAAGGTGGCGGAGTTCTACGAGCGCGAGGTGGACGATGCCGTCGCCGCCATTTCCAGCCTGATCGAGCCGCTGATCATCGTGGTGCTGGGCGTGCTCATCGGCGGCATGGTGGTGGCGATGTACCTGCCGATCTTCAAGCTGGGACAGGTGGTGTAAGCGATGCAGCCGGTGTGGTCCGCTACCCCTTATCCGACCGGAGCCGCGACCGGCACCGCCCCGCTGCTGCACGCGCTGGCGGCGCTGCCGCCAGTCTTCCTGGTGGCGGCAGCGGGGCTGCTGGGCCTGGTGGTCGGCAGCTTCCTCAATGTGGTGATCCACCGCGTGCCGCGCATGATGGAGCGCGACGAGGCCAACTACATTGCCGAGCTGCGCGGCGATCCGCTGCCCTACCCCGGCCGCTACAACCTGATGGTGCCGCGCTCGGCCTGCCCGCATTGCGGCCACGCCATCGCCCCATGGGAGAACGTGCCGGTGCTGAGCTACCTGTTCCTGCGCGGGCGCTGCTCGGCGTGCAAGGCGCCGATCAGCGTGCGCTATCCGCTGGTGGAACTGGCCAGCGGCGTGCTGAGCGCACTGGTGGCATGGCGCTTCGGCCCGGGCGCGCAGGCGCTGGCCGCGCTGGTGCTGGTGTGGGGGCTGGTAGCGCTGACCATGATCGATGCCGATACGCAATTGCTGCCGGACCAGATCACGCTGCCGCTGCTGTGGATCGGCCTGCTGCTGAACCTGGCCGGCCTGTTCGTGGCGCTGCCCGATGCGGTGATCGGCGCCGCCGCCGGCTACCTGGTGCTGTGGCTCGCCTACTGGCTGTTCCGGCTGCTGCGCGGCAAGGAAGGCATGGGTTTCGGCGACTTCAAGCTGATGGCGGCGCTGGCGGCCTGGTTCGGCTGGCAGGCGCTGCCGGCGCTGGTGCTGCTGTCGTCGGTGGCGGGCGTGCTGTTCGGGCTGGCCAATATCGCGCTGCGCCGCCAGGACCGCGATACGCCGTTCCCGTTCGGGCCCTTCATCGCGCTGGCCGGCGTGGTGGTGCTGCTGTTCGGTCCCGGGGTGCTGCCGGTGTTTGCCTGGTGACGGCCGCGCGGCTGTGATCGGGCCACGGCCGAAGCGGCCGAAGCTGGTATCGTTGCGGCAACGACGTCTGACAGAAACTATCACATGCTGGAAATCGGACTGACCGGCGGCATCGGCAGCGGCAAGACCCGCGTGGCGGACATGTTTGCAGCGCGCGGCGCCGCGATCATCGATACCGACCTGCTCGCGCATGAGATTACCGCTCCGGGCGGGCGCGCCATCCCGGCGCTGGTCGAAGCCTTCGGCGCCGCCTGCCTGCGCCCGGACGGCGCCATGGACCGCGACGCGATGCGCGCGCTGGTGTTTGCCGATCCCGCCGCCAAGGCGCGGCTCGAAGCCATCACCCACCCGCTGATCCGCGCGCTGACCGCCGAACGCGCGCAGTCGATCCGCGCTGCCGGCGCGCACCCGTACCTGATCTACGTGGTACCGCTGCTGGTGGAATCGGGCTCGTGGCGCGAGCGCGTGGGACGAGTGCTGGTGGTCGACTGCACCGAAGCCACGCAGGTGGCCCGCGTGATGTCGCGCAACGGCTTCAGCCGCGAACAGGTGCTGGCGATCATGGCCAGGCAGGCCACGCGCGCGGCGCGCCTGGCATGTGCCGACGACGTCATCGACAACGACGGGCCGGTGCAGGCGCTGGTGGCGCAGGTCGACCGGCTCGACCGCTACTACCGTGAACTGTCGGCCGCGGGCACGGTCCATCCATAACGCGCCAGGCCGGCGCGGCGGCGCATGGCATCATGCGCGCGACATTGTCCTCGGACCTTGTCTCGCATAGAATGCGCTGGAACATGCCGGGAAATCGCCGCATAGTGCCGGTATTCCACACGCATAGATCGCCCTTTCCGGTATTTCCCGGGCCTCATTCTGCACCGGGCCGCCCCTGAAGCGCCCGACGCCCTGCACGGACACAGCACTTGATTCTGTACGAATACCCTTTCAACGAACGCATCAGGACTCTCCTGCGCCTGGAAGACCTGTTCGATCGGCTGGAATACTTCCTCGGCCAGGATCATGCCCAGCAGCACCACGTCGCGCTGACCACGCTGTTCGAGATCATCGACGTGGCCGGCCGCGCCGACCTCAAGACCGACCTGATCAAGGAACTGGAGCGCCAGCGCCAGGCCCTGGCGCCGCTGCGCGCCAATCCGCAGATTGACCAGGACGCGCTCGACTCGGTCATCGGCGAGATCGAGCAGGGCATCGCCATGCTCAACCAGACCGTGGGCAAGGCCGGCCAGTTGCTGACGGATAACGAGTGGCTGACCAGCATCCGCAGCCGCGCCATCATCCCGGGCGGCACCTGCGAGTTCGACCTGCCCGCCTACTATGCCTGGCAGCATCGCCCCGCCGAAGACCGCCGCGCCGACATCCTGAAATGGGCGCGTCCGCTGGTGTCGCTGCGCATGGGCACGACCATCGTGCTGCGCCTGCTGCGCGAAGCCGGCCAGAGCGGCAAGGTGATCGCCACCGGCGGCAGCTACCAGCAGATGCTGTCGGGCCGCAGCTACCAGCTGATGCAGGTCTGGCTGGACGACTCGCTGCTGGCCTTCATCCCCGAGATGAGCGCCAACAAGTACATGCTGTGGGTGCGCTTCACGCAGCAGGACGGCGACCTGCGCCCGCGCTCGGTCGATGCCGATATTCCGTTCCTGCTGAAACTCTGCAATTTCTGAAGCCTGCGCTGAACGCCATGCCTGCTGTCGTCAAATGCCCCACCTGCGGCACCGAGGTGGCCTGGGTGACCGAAAACAAGTTCCGCCCCTTCTGTTCCGAGCGCTGCAAGCAAATCGATCTCGGCGCCTGGGCGTCCGAGAAATACGTAATTGGCGGCAAGCCGGGCGAGACCTCGCCCGACCGGTCCGAAGACGAGGACGACTGAGGGCGCGACGCCGGCGCCCCCGTCTTCAATGCGCCGCCGCCAGCACGCGGCGATAGAAGCCCACGCACACCAGCACGAACACCGCCAGGCCCAGCCACTGCGCGGTCGCTTCAAACCCGCCACCGACCACGGCCAGCGGCGCATCGCTGCCTGACAGGCCGATCACCGCGGCCAGCATCACGCCGACCAGGCTTTCGCCGACGATCAGGCCGGACGCGAGCAGCGTGCCGCGCCGTTCGGCGTGCTCCAGCGCCAGCCGCACGTCGTCGCCGCGCGCGGTGGCGCGGCGGCGCTCGGCGCGCAGCAACAGCCACGACAACACCGCACCCACCACCAGTGCCGAGCTGATCGTCGGCGGCAGGTAGATGCCGATGCCCACCGCCAGCACCGGCAGGCGCGCCGCGCCGCCACGGCGGCGCAGGATTTCGTCGATGGCGATCAGCACCACGCCCAGCCCGATGCCGACCAGGATCATGTTCCAGTTGAGCTGGTGGGTGAAGATGCCGGTGGCGATGGCGGTCATCAGCGTCGCCTGCGGCGCGGCCAGCGCCTGGTTCGGGTCCATGCCCGCACGCGGCAGCGCGCCGGCGAAGCCATAGGCGTTGTAGAGCAGCTCGAGCACCGGCGGGATCACCGCTGCGCCGACCACGCAGCCGATCAGCAGCGCCACCTGCTGGCGCCACGGTGTCGCGCCGACCAGCCAGCCGGTCTTCAGGTCCTGCAGGTTGTCATTGGCGATGGAGGCCACCGCCACCACCGCGGAGGTGGTGAAGATCGCCAGCGCGATCGCGAACTTGCCGCCCTCGGGCGTGGCCAGCAGGCCGTCGGCCTGGCCCGCCAGCAGGATCAGCAGCGACACCAGGATCACCGCGATGATGCCGATGCCCGAGATCGGGCTGGCCGACGAGCCCACCAGTCCGGCCATATAGCCGCACGCCGCCGCCACCAGGAAGCCGAAGATGAAGGCGAACACCACCGCGTAGACCACCAGGCGCCAGCGCGCCCCGCCACCCAGCGGCGCCGGTGCGAGGAACCAGGCGAACACCGTCACCAGCACCGCCAGCAGTGCCAGCATCACCAGCCCGATCCACTTCGCGGGCATGTCCTGCTGCGTGCGCGGCACGCTGCCCTGCCCCGCCGGACCGGCCTGCAGCGCGCCGAACGAGGCGCGGATGCCATACAGCATGGGCTTGGCCAATGACAGCAGCGTCCAGATCGCGGCGATGCCGATGGTGCCGGCGCCGATAAAGCGTGCCTGCTGGCTCCAAACCATGGTGCCGAAGGCCGACAGCGTGGCACCGTCCGGGCGTGGCGTGACCGCGGTCAGCCACGGCACCGCGACGCCCCAGGTCAGCCCCAGCCCGAGCAGCATGGCCAGCCCGCCGACGATGCCGACCAGGTAGCCCGCGCCCACCAGCGCCAGCGAGAAGCCCATCGACAGCCGCACCACCGAAGCTCCCGCCGACAGCCAGAAATTGGCGCCCTCTGCCAGCACGCGCAGCCCGCCTGCGGCGAAGCTGAACAGCCCCGCCACCAGGCCCCCGGCCATCAGGTCGGCCAGGCCGGTCGCCTGCGGCTTCTGGCCCGGCGTGGCTTCAGCCGGCGCGGCGCTGCCCACGCGCAGGATTTCCGCCGCGGCAACGCCCTCGGGATAAGGCAGGTCGCTCTGCACCACCATGGCATGGCGCAGCGGGATGCTGAACACCACGCCGAGCATGCCGCCCGCCGCGCAGATCGCCAGCGTCTGCCAGAACGGGAAGCCTTGCCAGTGGCCCAGCATCACCAGGCCGGGCAGGATAAAGATGATCGACGACAGGGTGCCCGCGGCCGAGGCCTGCGTCTGCACCATGTTGTTTTCCAGGATGTTGGCGCCGGGGAAGAGCCGCAACACGGCCATCGAGATCACCGCCGCGGGGATCGCCGACGAGAAGGTCAGCCCGACCTTCAGGCCCAGGTAGATATTGGAGGCGGTGAACACGACCGTGATCAGCGCACCGAGGATGATGCCGCGCAGGGTCAGTTCAGGCAGGGAAACGTCGTCGGCGATGCGATCGACACGTAGCATGCAGGTTCCTTTCCTGTGGATCCGGGCCGCTGGCCCGGGCGGCGCACAAGCGGGCGCCGCGGCCGCTTGTCGGTGACGCGGGGACGGCAGGTTCAGCCGTTGCGCGCTTCCTCGGCCAGCCATGCCACCACGGGAATGGTGGCCGGCAGCAGCGGCCCCACCGTCACCGGCGTGCCCTGCCACGAGAAGGCCTGGCCTTCGCGGCCGACGGGCTCGCCCTGCCAGGCCGTGACCTTGCAGAAATGCAGCCGCACATAGGCGTGCGGGTAGTCATGTTCCAGGATGTGCCAGCGCTCGCATTGCGTGACATCAAGCCCTAGCTCTTCATGCAACTCGCGCGCCAACGCTGCTTCCACCGACTCGCCCGGCTCCAGCTTGCCGCCGGGGAATTCCCAGTAGCCCTCGTAGGGCTTGCCGACCGGGCGCTGCGCCAGCAGGAAGCGGCCGTCGGACTGCACCAGCACGCCGACCGCCACCTCGGTCACCTTGCGCGGCGGGTTGCCGCCGGTGGCCGCGGGGTTCTGCGTCGCCGCGCTCATGCCTTGGCGTCCCCGGCAACATCGGCGATGTACGGCTTGCCGTGCTTGCCGCCCCAGTCGCGCGCGAACTGCCAGGCCACCCGGCCCGAACGCGAGCCGCGCTCCAGTGCCCACACCAGCGCATCGCCGCGCGCGGCGGCGATGTCCTCGTCGGTGCAGCCGAAGTGCCGCAGCCAGTGGCCGACAATGGCCAGGTACTCGTCCTGTTTGGGCGGGTAGAACGACAGCCACAGGCCAAAGCGCTCGGACAGCGAGATCTTCTCTTCGACCACTTCGCCGGGATGGATCTCGCCGTCGTCGGTGTGGCGGTAGCTCTCGTTGTCCTTCATGTACTCCGGCAGCAGGTGCCGCCGGTTGGACGTGGCGTAGATCAGCACGTTGTCCGATTGCGCCGCCACCGAGCCATCCAGCGCCGACTTGAGCGACTTGTAGCCCGACTCGCCTTCCTCGAACGACAGGTCGTCGCAGAAGATCACGAAGCGCTCGGGCCGTTGCGTGACCAGCTCGACGATATCGCCCAGGTCGCCCAGGTCATCCTTATCGACCTCGACCAGCCGCAGCCCGTCCTTGACGAAGGCATTGAGGCAGGCCTTGATCAGCGACGACTTGCCGGTGCCGCGCGCGCCGGTCAGCAGCACGTTGTTGGCCGGCAGGCGGTTCACGAACTGGCGCGTATTGCCGACGATGGCATCCTTCTGGCGCTCGATGTTCTTCAGGTCGTCCAGGTGGATCGGCGGCAGCTGGCGCACCGGCTGCAGGTAGCCGATATTGCCGAACAGGCTCTGACGCTTGCGCCAGCGGAACGCGACCGCCTCCTGCCAGTCCGCGTCGCTCAGTTGCGGCGGCAGCCATTGTTCGAGTCGGGCAAGGAAGTTATCGAGGCGGGCGGCGAGGTCGGACATGGCAGCGGGGCGTCAGGGAATGTAGGGTGCCGATGGTTGCTTGCTCCCTCTCCCCTCGGCGGGAGAGGGAAGCAAAGCAGAGTGCTCAGGAACGGTAGTCGGCGTTGATCGACACGTAGTCGTGCGACAGGTCGCAGGTCCACACGGTGGCTTCGGCGTTGCCGCGGCCCAGCGCGATGCGCACCGTGATCTCGGCCTGCTTCATCACGCGCTGGCCGTCTTCTTCGCGGTAGTCGGGATTGCGGCCGCCATCGCGTGCGACCCAGACATCGTCCAGCCACAGGTTGACGCGGCCGACATCGAGGTCGTCCACGCCGGCATAGCCCACTGCGGCCAGGATGCGGCCAAGGTTGGGGTCCGAAGCATAGAACGCGGTCTTGACCAGCGGCGAATGCGCGACCGCGTAGGCGATCTGGCGGCATTCCGCCACGTCCTTGCCGGCTTCGACGCGGATGGTGATCAGCTTGGTGGCGCCTTCGCCGTCGCGCACGATCATCTGCGCCAGCTCCTGCGCCAGGCTGGTCACCGCCTCGCGCAGCGCATCGAAGGCCGGACCTTCGGCGCGGTCGACCACCGCACCGGACTTGCCCGAGGCGATCAGCACGAACGAATCGTTGGTCGAGGTATCGCCATCGATGGTGATGCTGTTGAACGAATGATCGGCGGCATGCGTCACCAGCGCCTGCAGCACCGGCTGTGCCACCGCGGCGTCCGTGGCGATAAAGCCCAGCATGGTCGCCATGTTCGGGCGGATCATGCCCGCCCCCTTGCTGATGCCCGACAGCGTCACGGTCTTGCCGTCGATCTGCACCGTGCGCGATGCGACCTTGGGCTGGGTGTCGGTAGTCATGATCGCTTCCGCTGCGGCCAGCCAGTTGTCGGCGCCGGCGTTGGCGATGGCGGCGGGCAGCCCGGCCAGCAGCCGGTCCATCGGCAGCTGCTCGAGGATCACGCCGGTCGAGAACGGCAGCACCTGCGCGGCATCGATGCCCAGTTGCGCGGCCAGCGCGTCGCAGGTGGCGCGGGCATTGGCCAGGCCCTGCTCGCCGGTGCCGGCGTTGGCATTGCCGGTGTTGACCACCAGCGCCCGGATGCCCTTGCCCGACTTGTTTGCAACCGCCAGGTGCTCGCGGCAAACCTGCACCGGCGCGGCGCAAAAGCGGTTGCTGGTGAAGACGCCGGCCACCGTGCTGCCTGCGGCCACGCGCACCACCAGCACGTCCTTGCGGTTGGCCTTGCGGATGCCCGCCTCGGCCCAGCCGAGCTCCACGCCGGCGACGGATTTCAGGTTCTCTGCCTGGGGCAGCGGAAGATTGACGGGCATGCAGGACTCCTCGATGTTGCTGCTAGCGACTTGCTGGTCTCAGACGAACATGCCCGCGAAGGGCGGGCATGTTCGATTCCTCTTGCGCCACTCCCGTGCTGCGGGGAGCGGCGTCATACCGGATGCCCGGCGTGGCTCAGCTCAGCTGAGCCTGCCGTGGCACTGCTTGAACTTCTTGCCCGAGCCGCACGGGCACGGATCGTTGCGGCCGACCTTGGGCATGCCCGCCAGCGCCAGCTCGGCGGCGGCCACGGCGGTGCCGGTGCGCGGCGATGGCGCCGCCTGCTCGACCGGCTCGCGGCCTTCGGCGAACTCATCGTGCTTGTACTGCACGTTCTCCAGGTGCGTCAGGCCTTCCTCGATCTCCTCGGA
Source organism: Cupriavidus mimosae (assembly GCF_023952485.1). Classification (NCBI taxonomy): domain Bacteria; kingdom Pseudomonadati; phylum Pseudomonadota; class Betaproteobacteria; order Burkholderiales; family Burkholderiaceae; genus Cupriavidus; species Cupriavidus mimosae. The sequence continues at coordinate 137,955 of NZ_JALHRY010000013.1, forward strand.
GGCCTGTTCCAGTTCTTCCGGCGACTGGATCTGCACGTTGAAGGTCACGCGCGTGACTTCGTTCTTGATCACGTCCAGCAGCCGCGCGAACAGCTCGAACGACTCGCGCTTGTATTCCTGCTTGGGGTCCTTCTGCGCATAGCCGCGCAGGTGGATGCCCTGGCGCAGGTGGTCCAGCGCTGCCAGGTGCTCGCGCCAGTGGGTGTCGATGCTCTGCAGCATGACCGAGCGCTCGAAGCCGGCGAACGACTCGCGGCCGACCATGGCCACCTTGCTGTCGTAGCGCTCCGTCGCCGCCTTCATGATCAGGTTGAGCAGCTCTTCGTCCTCGATGCTTTGCGCGCCCTCGATGGTCTGCGCCAGCGGCACTTCCAGGCCCCAGTCCTCGCGCAGGCGCGTTTCCAGGCCGGCGATGTTCCACTGCTCTTCCATGGTGTCGGCCGGCACGTGGTCGCGGAACAGCTCGATCAGCACGCTCTCGCGCAGGTTGACCACCATTTCGCCGACGTCATTGGCTTCGAGCACGTCGTTGCGCAGCTTGTAGATTTCCTTGCGCTGGTCGTTGGCGACGTCGTCGTACTGCAGCAGCTGCTTGCGGATGTCGAAGTTGCGGCCTTCCACCTTGCGCTGCGCCGATTCGATCGAGCGTGTGACGATGCCGGCTTCGATCGGCTCGCCCTCGGGCATCTTCAGGCGCTCCATGATCGCGCGCACGCGGTCGCCGGCGAAGATGCGCAGCAGCTGGTCGTCCAGCGACAGGTAGAAGCGCGACGAACCCGGGTCGCCCTGGCGGCCGGCACGGCCGCGCAGCTGGTTGTCGATACGGCGCGACTCGTGGCGCTCGGTGCCGACGATATGCAGACCGCCGGCGGCCTTGACCTGCTCGTGCAGCGACTGCCATTCATCCTTGAGCTGCTGGATGCGCGCGGCCTTGTCAGCGTCGGCCAGGCTGGCGTCGACCTCGATGAAACCGGCCTGCTTCTCGACGTTGCCGCCCAGCACGATATCGGTACCGCGGCCCGCCATGTTGGTGGCGATGGTGATCATCTTGGGGCGGCCGGCCTGCGCCACGATCTCGGCTTCGCGCGCATGCTGCTTGGCGTTGAGCACCTGGTGCGGCAGCTGCTCGCGCTCGAGCAGGCCCGACAGGTATTCCGAGGTCTCGATCGAGGTGGTGCCCACCAGCACCGGCTGGCCGCGCTCGTAGCAGTCGCGGATATCGCGCACCACGGCGTCGTAGCGTTCCTTGCCGGTCTTGTAGATCTGGTCCTGCAGGTCCTTGCGCTGGGTCGGGCGGTTGGTCGGGATCACCACCACTTCCAGGCCGTAGATCTCCTGGAACTCGTACGCTTCGGTGTCGGCCGTGCCGGTCATGCCGGCCAGCTTCTCGTACATGCGGAAGTAGTTCTGGAACGTGACGGTCGCCAGCGTCTGGTTTTCCTGCTGGACGGTGACGCCTTCCTTGGCTTCCACCGCCTGGTGCAGGCCATCGGACCAGCGACGGCCGGTCATCAGGCGCCCGGTGAATTCATCGACGATCACGACTTCGTCGTTCTGCACCACGTAGTGCTGGTCGCGATGGAACAGGCTGTGCGCGCGCAGGGCCGCGTACAGGTGGTGCATCAGCGTGATGTTCTGCGGCGCGTAGAGCGATTCGCCCTCGCCGATCAGTCCCAGCTGCGACAGGATATCTTCGGCCTTTTCATGGCCGGCCTCGGTCAGGTAGACCTGGTGACCCTTCTCGTCGACGTAGTAGTCGCCCGGCTTCTCGACCCCGGTGCCGTCGGCTTTTTCTTCGCCGATCTGGCGCTCGAGCAGCTTGGGGATGCCGTTCATGCGCTGGTACAGGTCGGTCTGGTTCTCAGCCTGGCCGGAGATGATCAGCGGGGTGCGGGCCTCGTCGATCAGGATCGAGTCCACCTCGTCGACGATGGCGTAGTGCAACGGCCGCTGCACGCGCTGCGACGGGTCGTAGACCATGTTGTCGCGCAGGTAGTCGAAACCGAACTCGTTGTTGGTGCCGTAGGTGATGTCGGCGTTGTACGCCGTCTGCTTCTGATCGTGCGCCATCTGCGACAGGTTCACGCCCACCGACAGGCCCAGGAAGTTGTACAGCCGGCCCATCCACTCGGCATCGCGCTGCGCCAGGTAGTCGTTGACGGTGACCACGTGCACGCCCTTGCCGGTGATGGCATTCAGGTACACGGCCAGTGTCGCGGTCAGGGTCTTGCCTTCGCCGGTGCGCATTTCGGCGATCTTGTTGTCGTTCAGCACCATGCCGCCGATCAGCTGCACGTCGAAGTGGCGCATCTTCATGACGCGCTTGCTGGCCTCGCGGCACACGGCGAAAGCCTCGGGCAGCAGCGCCTCGAGCGATTCGCCGCCGGCGTGGCGCTGCCGGAAGGCCTCGGTCATGCCGCGCAGCTCGTCGTCGGAGAGCTGCTCGAACTTCGGCTCCAGCGCATTGATCTGCGCCACCGTGCGGCGGTATTGCTTGATCAGCCGCTCATTGCGGCTGCCGAAGACTTTCTTGAGAAGGCCCGTGATCATCGATTGCTTTCACCTGCGCGGAACCGGGTGGCATCCCCAGCGAAGGCGGGCTGCCCCGGCGGCCGGGCGCGGTAATGGATAGATTGGCGCAAAACGCCGAGTTTATCATGTGCCGGGGTCACGGCCGGCGGCGCGGCGCGCTGGCGCGGCGCCCTGCCGCGAGCAGTTTGGGATGGTAGCGCCGGCTTCTTCCGGCCGCCCTCGCTTTCCGCCCGCACCGCCCTGCGTGCATGCGCCGCCCCTTGCTAGAATGGATCCATGCGCCGCTTCACCCATCCCGCCCTGCAGACCCCCGCCGCCAAGCCGCTCAACGACTGGCTGGACAAGGCCGGCCCGGTGTCGACGCTGCTGCAGACCGCGCGCCAGCTGTCGGTGCTGGAAGCCGAGGTGCTGGCGCTGCTGCCGGCGGGCATGCGCGCGGGCCTGGCCGTGGCCGGCATCAAGCGCGATCCGTCCGACCCGAACGGCCAGGTACTGCTGTTGCTGGCGGCCCATGGCGCGGCCGCGGCGCGGGTGCGCCAGGTCGTGCCGACGTTGCTCGGACGCCTGCAGCAGCGCGGCTCGCCGGTCACCTCGATTCGCGTGCGGGTGCAGCCCGAGGTGCAGCGCCATTCCGACTGGGAGGTGGAGCCGGTGGCACGCCCGCGCACCGGCGGCCGCATGACGCCCACCGGGCTGGCCAATCTGGACCAGCTCGCGCGCAGCCTGCCGGATTCGCCGCTGCGCGACGCGCTCAATACGCTGCTGTCACATCACCGCTGAGCGTCCGCGCCGCCTCCAAAGCAAAAGAGCCGACCTGTACAGGTCGGCTCTTTCTCTATGCGGGGCAGCTCAGGCGAAAGCCGGCTGGGCCTGCGGCAGGAACGCCGCCGGAGCTTCCTCGACGCGGTCGAAGGTGACCAGCTCGTAGGCCTCCTGGTCCGCCAGCAGCGCGCGCAGCAACTGGTTGTTCAGGCCGTGGCCGGACTTGTTCGCCACATAGGCACCGATCAGCGGATGTCCCACCACGTACAGGTCGCCGATCGCATCCAGGATCTTGTGGCGCACGAACTCGTCGCCGTAGCGCAGTTCCTCGTTGTTGAGCATGCGGTGCTCGTCCAGCACGATCGCGTTGTCCAGGCTGCCGCCGCGCGCCAGGCCCATCTCGCGCAGGGCCTCGACCTCGTGCGCAAAGCCGAAGGTGCGGGCGCGGGCGATCTCGCGCACATAGCTGGTGTCGGCAAAATCGATCGAGAAGGTCTGGCCGGTCTTGTCGACCGCCGGGTGGCGGAAGTCGATGGTGAACGACAGCTTGAAGCCGAAGAACGGCTCCAGCCGCGCCAGCTTGTCGCCTTCGCGTACTTCCACCGGCTTCTTCACCCGGATGAAGGTCTTGGCCGCGTTCTGTTCTTCGATGCCGGCCGACTGCAGCAGGAACACGAAGGACGCCGCGCTGCCGTCCATGATCGGGATTTCCTCGGCGTCGACGTCGACATAGAGGTTGTCGATGCCCAGGCCGGCGCAGGCGGACATCAGGTGCTCGACGGTGGAAACGCGCGCGCCATCCTTCTGCAGCACCGACGCCAGGCGCGTGTCGCCGATGGCCGACGCGGCCACGGGAATCTCGACGGCCTCGGGCAGGTCGACGCGGGTGAAGACAATGCCGGTACCGGCCGGGGCCGGTCGCAGCGTCAGCGTGACCTTGCGGCCGGAGTGCAGGCCGATGCCAACGGTCTTCACCAGGGATTTGATCGTGCGCTGTTTGAGCATGACAGCCTCAACAATTATTAAAATCTATCGTGTTATCTTTTTGATTAAGGGATTTTACCACCACATCCGGGGCGCTGCAGCCGGCTTTTGTTTCCGGCTGTTAACACACCCGTCGCAAGTTACGTATTATCCACGTTTACCCGGATGACTGTGTCAGCCACGCAACGCCGCCAGCACCGCCTCGGCGCTGCTGACGCGGAATTCACCGGGGGCCTCGACATCGAGCCGGGTCACCACGCCATCGTCGATCACCATGGCAAAGCGCTTGGCGCGCACGCCCATGCCACGCGCGCTCAGGTCCTGGTCCAGGCCCAGCGCGCGCGTCCACTCGGCGCTGCCGTCGGCCATCATCCGGACCTTGCCGGCCACCTGCTGCTCGCGGCCCCAGGCGCCCATCACGAAGGCATCGTTGACCGAGACGCACCAGACCTCGTCCACGCCGGCGGCTCGCAAGGCCTCGGCATGCTGCACGAAGCCTGGCACATGCTTGGCCGAACACGTCGGCGTGAAAGCGCCGGGCAGGCCGAACACCACGATCTTGCGGCCGCGGACCAGATCCGCCACCTTGAACGCATTGGGGCCGAGCGCGCAGCCGTTGCTTTCGGTCTCGAAGAATTCCTGCAGCGTGGCGTCGGGGACGCGGGAACCGACAGTGATCATGGCTTTCTGGTTTTCCTTGGGTGTCTGGACGGGTCTATGAAGGATAGGACGGATGCGGGGCCGCATGGCGGCGCGTTGCCGCTGGGCAACCTAACGATCATAGGCGCCCGCCCGGCGCTGCCAAAGCCGGATCACATTCGCTTGCGTTCGAACCAATATTCGGACGAATTCCGATACAGCTGAAGACGCTACAAAGACGTCCGCGCGGCGCACCTTTTGGGTGCGCCGCGCGGACGGCGATACATCCCGACCGGGAAGGCGGGAAACCAGTCCGGGGAGGCGGCCAGCGGCACGCCCGAACCCGGCAACGGGATGCGGGTGAAGTCAGTCCGGCGCAGGCGCGGCGCCGCCAGCAGCCCGGCGGTTCACGTCAGCCATGCAAGGCACGCGCGGATGGGGAGCGCACGTGCATCGCGACCAGGCGACGCATTCCGTCAGGCGGCCGGTGGAGGCACCGATGCCGCGCCAGGCAGGCTTCAGTCTGCCTGCTTGCGCAGGAAGGCCGGGATATCGTACGTATCCACACCCTTTTCCTGCAGCGCCGCCACGTGGGCCGATGCCGACTCACGCGAGCTGCGCCACACTGCCGGCGTATCCAGGTTGCTGTAGTCCGGCGAGCTGTGCTGCGCGGCGGTGGCTGCCATGTTGGCCATCATCTGCACCGGCATGTTGTCGGTGCCGGTCTTCAGCAGGGTCATCGGCTGTTGCTTCTTGGCCGAGCGGCCCAGGCCGGTCGCGACCACGGTCACGCGCAGCGCATCGCTCATCGAATCGTCGTACACCGTACCGAAGATCACGGTCGCATCTTCCGCGGCGTAGCTGCGGATGGTGTTCATGACTTCCTTGGTTTCCGACAGCTTGAGCGAACGGCTGGCGGTGATGTTGACCAGCACGCCGCGCGCGCCGGACAGGTCCACGCCCTCCAGCAGCGGGCTGGCAACGGCCTGCTCGGCCGCCAGGCGGGCGCGATCCACGCCCGACACGGTGGCCGTCCCCATCATGGCCTTGCCCTGCTCGCCCATCACCGTCTTGACGTCTTCGAAGTCGACGTTCACCAGGCCGTCAACGTTGATGATCTCGGCAATGCCGGCCACCGCGTTGTGCAGCACGTCGTCGGCGCACTGGAAGCACTTGTCCATCTCGGCGTCGTCGCCCATCACTTCGAACAGCTTCTCGTTGAGCACCACGATCAGCGAGTCGACGCTCGATTCCAGTTCGCTGGAACCGTGCTCGGCCACCTTGGCGCGGCGCGCGCCTTCGAAGTCGAACGGCTTGCTGACCACGCCCACGGTCAGGATGCCCATCTCCTTGGCCACCTGCGCGACGATCGGCGCGGCGCCCGTGCCGGTGCCGCCGCCCATGCCGGCAGTGATGAAGACCATGTGCGCGCCGCGCAGCGCGTCGGCGATCTGCTCGCGGGCCTGATCCGCGCAACCGCGGCCGACTTCCGGCTTGGCGCCAGCGCCCAGGCCCGTATTGCCGAGTTGAAGCACGCGCGAAGCGGTGGAACGCTTGAGCGCCTGGGCGTCGGTATTCATGCAGATGAATTCAACGCCCTGGACACCGCGGCTGATCATGTGCTGCACGGCATTGCCGCCCGCGCCGCCCACGCCGACCACCTTGATGATGGTGCCGTCCATCACTTCCGTTTCGATCATGTCAAAGTCCATCACTGCCTCCGAGAAAAATCAGTCCCCAGACGATGCGGCCTCCCCGCCGCAACCCCTGGTTTCTGAACAAGAAACCAAAAAAAGAAAATCAGAAAACTTCCATCCGGCACGCCGGCCTGTCCGGTAGACAGCCCTGCCCGCGCGCCGTTGCATCGTTAGCGCGTCAATTTCCGCGTCGATCAGAAATTGCCGACAAACCATTCCTTCATGCGGGTCCACACCTGCTTGACCGACCCGCTCTGCACCGCCACCTTGCGCCCGCGCATGCGCTGCACGCGGCCTTCCAGCAGCAGGCCCATCACGGTCGCATAGCGCGGGCTCTTCACCACCTCGTGCAGGTTGCCGCGGTACTCGGGCACGCCGACGCGCACGGGCTTGAGGAAGATGTCCTCGCCCAGCTCGACCATGCCCGGCATCATCGCGGTGCCACCGGTGATGACCACGCCCGACGACAACAGTTCTTCATAACCCGACTCGCGCACCACCTGGTGCACCAGCGAGTACAGCTCTTCGATGCGCGGCTCTATCACCGCGGCCAGCGCCTGGCGGCTGAGCGTGCGCGTGCCGCGGTCGCCCACGCCCGGCACCTCGATCATGTCTTCCGGGTCGGCGATCGCCTGCTTGGCGATGCCGTACTGGATCTTGATGTCCTCGGCGTCCGGGGTCGGCGTGCGCAGCGCCATCGCGATATCGTTGGTGATCTGGTCGCCGGCGATGGGGATCACGGCCGTATGGCGGATCGCGCCCTCGCTGAAGATGGCGATGTCGGTGGTGCCGCCGCCGATGTCGACCAGCACCACGCCCAGTTCCTTCTCGTCCTCGGTCAGCACCGCCAGGCTCGACGCCAGCGGCTGCAGGATCAGGTCGTGCACTTCCAGGCCGCAGCGGCGCACGCACTTGACGATGTTCTGCGCGGCGCTGACCGCGCCGGTGACGATATGCACCTTCACTTCCAGGCGGATGCCGCTCATGCCGATGGGCTCGCGCACGTCTTCCTGGCCGTCGATGATGAATTCCTGCGTCAGGATGTGCAGGATCTGCTGGTCGGTCGGGATATTGACCGCCTTGGCGGTCTCGATCACGCGCGCCACGTCGGTCTGCGTGACCTCCTTGTCCTTGATCGCCACCATGCCGCTGGAGTTGAAGCTGCGGATATGGCTGCCGGCAATGCCGGTGAAGACCTCCGAAATCTTGCAGTCGGCCATCAGCTCGGCCTCTTCCAGCGCCTTCTGGATCGACTGCACGGTGGCCTCGATGTTGACCACGACCCCTTTCTTCAGACCCTTGGACTCAGACTGGCCCATCCCGATCACCTCGTAGCTGCCGTCGGGGCGCAGTTCCGCCACCACGGCCGCCACCTTCGAGGTGCCGATATCGAGACCGACCAACAGGTCCTTGTATTCCTTGCTCATCGGGTTTTCTCCGCGTTCTTGCTCTTCAGTCGCGTCGGATTGTTGTTGGATGTACCTGAAACCGTTGCGGCCGCCCCCGGCCTGGCAGCGCTGGTCGCCGCGCTCGCCGCCTTTGCCTTGGCCGCTTTCTCTGCCTTTTCGGCCCGCACCGCTGCCGCGATCTGCGCCTCGGTCAGGAAGCGCGCATTGGCGGCGCGGATGGCGAAGCCGTTGGGATAGCGCAGGTCGGCATATTCGATCTGGCTGCCCCATTGCTGCGTGACCTGCGGCCAGGCCGCGACGAAGCGGCGCACGCGCTGGTCCATCGCGGTGCGGTCTTCGTCGTTCTGCTCGCGCCCCAGCTCGACCTCCATGCCGTTGGACAGGCGCGCGCGCCAGGCGTAGCGGCCGGACAGGGCCACCGCCAGCGGCTCGGCCTTGAGCGGCTTGAACCACTGGCGCATGACCTCGAGCTTCTCGATCACGTCGGCTTCGCTGTCCGGCGGCCCGTCCAGCGCCAGCAGCTGCGCGTCTTCTTCCGCCTCGGCGGTGTTGGCGACAAAGATCTCGCCATAGGTATTGATCAGGCGGCCGCTGTCCGGCGCGCCCCAGGTGCCCAGCGCCTCGTGCTCCTCGACCTCGACCGCGAGGCCGTTGGGCCATTCGCGCCGCACGCTGGCGCGCCGCACCCACGGCACCGACTCGAACGCCTGGCGCGCCGTGTTCAGGTCCAGCGTGAAGAAGTTGCCGGTCAGCTTGCCCAGCGCGCTGGCGCGCACGCTCGGCGCATTCACGTGGCGCAGGGCGCCGCCGTCCATTGGCCCGATCTCCACGTGCGTGATGGCAAACACCGGCCGCTGCGCCAGCCACAGCAGGCCTGCCGCGAGCGCCATCAGCGCCACCACCGCATACAGCGTGGAGGCGATCAGGTTGAGCAGGCGTGCGTTATGCCACATGGTCCGGTGCGGTCCTGTCAGGTGAAGTTATTCGGGTTTCCAATGCTCGTTGGGATGCAGGTCCAGCGTGGCGGCGGCCACCACCTGCAGCACGAAGTCCTCGTAGCTGATGCCGACCGCGCGCGCCGCCATCGGCACCAGCGAATGGCCGGTCATGCCCGGCGAGGTATTCATCTCGAGCAGGAAAGGCGTGCCGTCGGCGCGCAGCATCACGTCGGCGCGCGCCCAGCCGCGGCAGCCCAGCACGCGGTAGGCATGCACCGCCAGCGCCTGCACCTGCCGTTCGACTTCGGCATCCAGGCCCGACGGACACAAGTACTGGGTATCGTCAGTAAAGTACTTATTTTGATAGTCGTAGTTGGCCTCGGGTGCGACGATGCGGATCACCGGCAGCGCTTCGGCGCTGTCGCCCTCGCCCACCACCGGGCAAGTCAGCTCGGCGCCGTCGACGAAGGTCTCGGCGATGACGTCGTTGTCCAGCGCCGCGGCCTTGTCGAAGGCGGCGCGCATCTGGTCCGCCGCGGTGACCTTGGTCAGCCCGATCGACGAGCCTTCGCGCGCCGGCTTGACGATCAGCGGCAGGCCCAGGTCTGCCACCACCGCGTCAAAGTCGGTGCTTGCCTGCAGCATGGCGAAGCGCGGCGTGGCCAGGCCGTGCGTCATCCACAGGCGCTTGGTGGCCTGCTTGTCCATGGCCAGCGCCGAGGCCAGCACGCCGCTGCCGGTGTACGGCACGCCCAGCTGCTCCAGCAGGCCCTGGATGGTGCCGTCCTCGCCGTAGCGACCGTGCAGCGCGATGAAAACGCGGTCGAAACCGGCCGCCGCCAGTTCGGCCACGCCCTGCAGGCCGGGGTCGAAGCCGTGCGCGTCGACGCCGCGCGACTGCAGCGCGGCCAGCACGCCGTTGCCGGACATCAGCGAGATCTCGCGCTCGGCCGAGCGCCCGCCCAGCAGCACGCCGACCTTGCCCAGCGACTTGGGATCGATATTGGGATGCGCGACGAAGCTCATGCCTGGCTCCCTTGCAGCGGTTGCTGGTGCGACACCAGTTGCCCCGGCACGCCGCCGATCGAGCCCGCGCCCATGGTCACGACCACATCGCCGGGCCGTACGGCATTCAGGATGGCCTGCGGCATCTCTTCCATCTGCTCCACGAAAACAGGTTCGACCTTGCCCGCCACGCGCAGCGCGCGGGTCAGCGCACGGCCGTCGGCGGCCACGATCGGCGACTCGCCGGCGGCGTAAACCTCGGACAGCAGCAGGGCATCGACCGTGCCCAGCACCTTGACGAAGTCTTCAAAGCAATCGCGCGTGCGGGTGAAACGGTGCGGCTGGAACGCCAGCACCAGGCGGCGCCCGGGGAAGGCGCCGCGCGCCGCGGCCAGCGTGGCGGCCATTTCCACCGGGTGGTGGCCGTAGTCGTCGACCAGCGTGAAGGTGCCGGCGCCGTCTGGCGTGGCGACTTCGCCGTAGCGCTGGAAACGGCGGCCAACACCGTGGAACTCGCGCAGCGCCTTGACGATGGCGGCGTCGGGCACCTCCAGCTCGGTGGCGATGGCGATCGCCGCCAGCGCGTTCTGCACGTTGTGCATGCCGGGCAGGTTCAGCACGATCTCCAGCGGCGGCTCGGTATGGCCGTTGAGCTGGCGCAGCACGGTGAAGTGCATCTGGCCGTCGACCGCGCGCGCATCCACGGCGCGGATCTGCGCGTCGTCGGCAAAGCCGTAGCGCACCACCGGCTTGGACACGAACGGCAGGATCTCGCGCACGTTCGGGTCGTCCACGCACAGCACCGCGATGCCGTAGAAAGGCAGCCGCTGGGTGAATTCGATGAACGCCTGCTTGAGCCGGGCGAAGTCGTGCCCGTAGGTGTCCATGTGGTCGGCATCGATATTGGTGATGACCTCGATGACCGGGAACAGGTTCAGGAACGAGGCATCCGATTCGTCGGCCTCGGCCACGATGAAATCGCCGGTGCCCAGGCGCGCGTTGGCGCCGGCCGAGTTCAGCCGGCCGCCAATGACGAAGGTCGGATCGAGGCCGCCTTCGGCCAGCACCGATGCCACCAGGCTGGTGGTGGTGGTCTTGCCGTGCGTGCCGGCAATGGCCACGCCCTGCTTCAGCCGCATCAGCTCGGCCAGCATCACCGCGCGCGGCACCACCGGGATGCGCTGGCTGCGCGCGGCGAGCACTTCGGGGTTGTCGCCGCTGACCGCGGTCGACACCACCACTGCGTTGGCGCCGCTCACGTTGGCGGCGTCATGGCCGTGCATGACGGTGGCGCCCAGCGACGCCAGGCGCCGCGTGGCGGCATTGTTGCCCACGTCCGAACCCGAGACCTTGTATCCCAGGTTCAGCAGGACCTCGGCGATGCCGCTCATGCCGGCGCCGCCGATGCCCACGAAGTGGATGTTCTTGACGATATGCTTCATTGGATTGCTGCTTCGCTCACTTCAGTCCCTGGCCAGCTCGCTGCATACCTCGGCGACGCGCCGGGTTGCCTCAGGCCTGGCCAGTCCGCGCGCCAGGCGCGCCATGTCTTTCAGCTGCGGCCGGGTCAGGCTGGCAATGGTGTGCGCCAGGCCCTCGGCCGTCAGGTCTTGCTGCTGCACGAGCAGGGCCGCGCCCTGGCTCGACAAAAACTGTGCGTTGGTGGTCTGGTGGTCGTCCACCGCGTGCGGGAACGGCACGAACAGCGCCGCCACGCCTGCGGCGGCCACCTCCGACACCGTCATCGCGCCGGCGCGGCAGATCACCAGGTCGGCATCGGCATAGGCGCGCGCCATGTCGTCGATGAACGGCAGCGTCTGCGCCGGCACCTGCGCGGCCGCGTAGTTGGCACGCAGGGTATCGATCTGCTTGGCGCCGGCCTGGTGCGTGACCACCGGGCGCTCAGCCTGCGGCAACAGCGCAATGGCCTTCGGCACCACCTCGTTCAGCGCCGCGGCGCCCAGGCTGCCGCCCACCACCAGGATGCGCAGCGGACCGGTGCGCTGGTCGTAGCGGGACTCGGGCGCGTCCAGGCGCGCCAGTTCCTCGCGCACCGGGTTGCCGGTCCATTCGCCGCCGGGGAGCGTATCCGGGAACGCGCACAGCACGCGGTCGGCCACCTTGGCCAGCACCTTGTTGGCCAGCCCGGCGATCGAGTTCTGCTCGTGCAGCACCAGCGGCCGCCCCAGCAGCGAGGCCATCATGCCGGCCGGGAAGGTGATATAGCCGCCCATGCCCAGCACTACGCTCGGACGCACCCGGCGCAGCGCGGCTAGGCTCTGCCAGAACGCGCGCAGCAGGTTCAGCGGCAGCAGGAACTTGGTCACCAGCCCCTTGCCACGCAGCCCGCCGAACTGGATGAATTCCATCGGGATGTCGTGCTTGGGCACCAGCGTGGCTTCCATGCCGGTGCGGTTGCCCAGCCAGACAATGTTCCAGCCCTGCTCGCGCAACGCGTGCGCGACCGCCAGCCCCGGGAACACATGTCCCCCGGTGCCTCCGGCCATCACGAGCAGGGTGCGGGGTGCGGTCATACTTTTCCTCCGCGCATCAAGACCCTGTTCTCGTAGTCGATGCGAAGGAGAATCGCCAGCGCCACGCAGTTCATCAGGATGCCCGAGCCGCCATAGCTGACCAGCGGCAGCGTCAGCCCCTTGGTCGGCAGCAGGCCCAGGTTCACGCCCATGTTGATAAAGGTCTGCCAGCCGATCCACACGCCGATGCCCTTGGCCACCAGGCCCGCAAAGGTGCGGTCCAGCTGCAGCGCGGTGCGGCCGATATTGAAGGCGCGCCGCACCAGCCAGTAGAACAGCACGATCACCACCAGCACGCCGATAAAGCCGAATTCCTCGCCGATCACGGCGAGGATGAAGTCGGTATGCGCCTCGGGCAGGTAATGCAGCTTCTCGATGCTGCCGCCCAGCCCCACGCCGGCCCATTCGCCACGGCCGAACGCGATCAGCGAGTGCGTCAGCTGGTAGGCCTTGCCGAGCGCGTTGCTCTCTTCCCACGGGTTCAGGTAGGCGAAGATCCGCTCGCGCCGCCACGGTGACGCGGTGATCAGCAGCGCAAACGCCCCGATCGCCACCCCGACCAGCCCGGCGAAGAGCTTGCCGTTGATGCCGCCCAGGAACAGGATGGCCATCGCCACCGCGGCGATCACCAGAAATGCGCCCATGTCGGGCTCGAGCAGCAGCAGCAGGCCCACCACCACCACCGCCACGCCCATCGGCAGGAAGCCCTTGGACACGGTCTGCATCCACTCCTGCTTGCGCACGGTGTAGTTGGCGGCATACAGCACCACCGCCAGCTTCATCAGTTCGGACGGCTGGAAGTTCATCACGCCCAGCGGAATCCAGCGCCGCGCGCCGTTCACGCCCTTGCCCACGAACGGCACCAGCACGATCACCAGCAGGATCAGGGCAAGGATAAAAAGCTTGGGCGCGTAGCGGTCCCATACCTTGACCGGCACCTGGAACGCGGCCAGCCCGACCGACAGCCCGATCCCCAGCGCGAACGCGTGGCGCAGCAGGAAGTGGCTTTCGCGGTAGTTGGCGTAGCGCGGCGAGTCCGGCAGCGCGATCGAGGCCGAGTAGACCATCACCAGGCCGAGCGCGAGCAGCACGATCGAGACCCACAGCATGGGCTGGTCGTACTCCATCATGCGCGAGCGGGTCGGCTTGACGCCCGACACCGCGTCGCGCAGGCCACCCCAGGCATTGCCGATGGTGGCGCCGATAAAACCGCTGCGCTTGACCTGTGCGTCGCTCATGGCAGGATCCCCCGGGACAGCGCCAGTTCTTCCACCGCGCCGCGGAACACCTCGGCGCGATGCACGTAGTTGCGGAACATGTCGAGGCTGGCGCATGCGGGCGACAGCAGCACCGCGTCGCCGGCCTGGGCCAGCGCGGCGGCCTGTGTCACCGCTTCTTCCAGCGTGGCGGCGTCGACCAGGCTGGCGCCGCTGCCCTGCAGCGCATCGCGCAGCTCAGCCGCGGCGCGGCCGATCAGCACCACCGCGCGCGCGTACTGCGCCACCGGCGCGGCCAGCGGCGAGAAATCCTGCCCCTTGCCCTCGCCCCCGGCGATCAGCACCACGCGCTTGTCCAGGCCCGACAGCGCGGCCACGGTGGCGCCCACGTTGGTGCCCTTGCTGTCGTCGAAATACTCGACGTCGTCGATGGTGGCGACCCACTCGACGCGGTGCGGCTCGCCGCGGTATTCGCGCAGGCCGTGCAGCAGCGCGTTCAGCGGCAGGTCGATGGCACGACACAGCGCCAGCGCGGCCATCGCGTTGGTGGCGTTGTGCATGCCGCGGATATGCAGCGCGTCGGCCGGCATCAGGCGCTTGTGGCGCACCGGCACCGCTTCCGGCGCGGCCTCGGCGGCCTTGCGGCGGCGCGGCTTGCCCTCCCCTTCCGCTTCCGAATCGGGTTCGGCCAGCACCAGCCAGGGCATGCCGCCCTCGCGCAGGATGCCGAAGCTGCCCGGCGTTTCCGGCAGGTCGATGCCGAACGTCACCGGCGCGGCGCCGGGGCGGGCCATGTCCAGCGTCAGGCGGTCGTTGCGGTTCAGCACCTGCACGCACGCGTGGCCGGCCGGACCGAAGATGCGCGCCTTGGACGCGGCATAGGCTTCCATCGAGCCGTGCCAGTCGAGGTGGTCCTGCGTTACGTTGAGCACGGTAGCGGCATGCGGCGCCAGCGTATGGGCGGTTTCCAGCTGGAAGCTCGACAGCTCCAGCACCCAGACCTCCGGCAGCGTCGCCGAGGCGATGCAGGCCGACAGCTTGTCCAGCGCCGACGGGCTGATATTGCCCGCCACCGCCACGCTCTTGCCGGCGCGCTCGACCAGCCGGCCGGTCAGCGCGGTGGTGGTGGTCTTGCCGTTGGTGCCGGTGATCGCCAGCAGCTTGGGCGCATAGCCGGACTCGGCTTCCAGGTGGCGCAGCGCGCGCGCGAACAGCTCGATCTCGCCCCACACCGGGATGCCGCGCGCCTGGGCCGCGGCCAGCAGCGCGCCGGTGGCGGCCTCAAGCGGCGACAGGCCGGGGCTGATCGCCACCAGGCCGATGCCGTCGAGCAGGCTCTCGGCGAACGGGCCGCCGACGAACTCGGCCGAAGTCAGTTCGGCCTGCAGGAACACAAGGTTGGCGGGCGCCTCGCGCGTGTCGGCCACGCGCACCGCGCAGCCGTTCAGGCCACACCAGCGCGCCATGGCCAGCCCCGACTCGCCGAGGCCCAGTACCAGCACATGAGGTTTTTGCAGCTCGCCAAACACTTCGATTTCCTGCCCTTGGTTTCCTGTATCTATATAAAGCGCGCCGCGGGCCTCGCCCCCGGCGCAACCATCAACGCAGCTTCAGCGTCGACAACCCGATCAGCACCAGCAACATGGTGATGATCCAGAAGCGCACCGTGACCTGCGTTTCCTTCCAGCCGCCCAGCTCGAAATGGTGATGCAGCGGCGCCATGCGGAACAGCCGCCGGCCTTCGCCATAGCGGCGCTTGGTGATCTTGAACCACGTGACCTGCGCCATCACCGACAGCGTTTCCACCACGAAGATGCCGCCCATTACGAACAGCACGATTTCCTGCCGCACGATCACCGCCACCGTGCCCAGCGCGCCGCCCAGCGCCAGCGCGCCCACGTCGCCCATGAACACCTGCGCCGGATGCGCGTTGAACCAGAGGAACGCCAGCCCCGCCCCGCCCAGCGCCGAGCAGAAGATCAGCAGCTCGCCCGCGCCCGGGATATGCGGGAACAGCAGGTACTTGCTGTAGACCGCATTGCCCATCACGTAGGCGAACACGCCCAGGCCGCCGCCGACCAGCACCACCGGCATGATCACCAGGCCGTCCAGGCCGTCGGTCAGGTTGACGGCGTTGCTCGAGCCCACGATCACCAGGTAGGTCAGCACGATAAAGCCGGCCACGCCCAGCGGATAGCTGATCTCCTTGAAGAAGGGCACGATCAGGTTGGACTTGTACGGCATGTCCAGCGACAGCCCGCCCTCGACCCAGTTCAGGAACAACTCCCAGACCCGCACGTTGCTGCTCTCGGACACCGAGAACGCCAGGTAGACCGCGGCCACCAGGCCGATCAGGGTCTGCCAGAAAAACTTCTCGCGGCTCGACATGCCGCGCGGGTCGCGATACACCACCTTGCGGTAGTCGTCGACCCAGCCGATCGCGCCATAGCCGAAGGTGACCAGCATCACCACCCAGATAAAGCGGTTGCCCCAGTCGCACCACAGCAGCGTCGATACCGCGATCGACACCAGCACCAGCACGCCGCCCATGGTGGGCGTGCCGGACTTGACCAGGTGCGTCTGCGGGCCGATGGTGCGCACCGCCTGGCCGACCTTCAGCTCGGTCAGCTTGCGGATCACCCACGGCCCGAACGCCAGGCCGATCACCAGCGCGGTGACGTTGGCCATCACCGCGCGGAAAGTCAGGTAGTTGACGACCCGGAGGAAGCTGTAGTCGTTTTGCAGCCACTGGGCCAGAGCCAATAACATCGTGTTGTCTTATTTAATGTGCGGAAGTGTCTGCGACCAGCGCCGCGACCATCCGTTCCATGCGCATGAAGCGCGATCCCTTCACCAGCACGGCGCCCGCTTGCGCCACCATGCCCCCGCTGTCTTCCTCCAAGGCCTTGGCCAGATCTTGCGCACTGCCGAAATGGCGGCCGTTCGCGCCGAACGCCTGCACCGCGTGCAGCGCCAGATCGCCGGTGGCCCACAGCACGTCGATGCCGCGCGCCAGGGCGTAGGCCCCGATTTCTTCATGGAACGCCGGCCCCTGGTCGCCCACCTCGCCCATGTCGCCCAGCACCAGCACGCGCGGCGCGGCAAAGCCGGCAAGCACGTCGATGGCGGCGCGCATCGAGTCGGGGTTGGCGTTATAGGTGTCATCGATCACCACCGTGCCGGCCGGCGTGTACTTGACCTGCAGCCGCCCCTTCACGGGCTTGAACCCGGCCAGGCCCGCCTGGATCGCCGGCACGTGCACGCCCGCGGCGAGCGCGCAGGCGATCGCCGCCAGCGCGTTGCGCACGTTGTGCTCGCCCAGCAGCGCCAGCCGCACCTCGAAGGCATGGCCCGGCGCGCGCACCTGCATCACCTGCACGCCGTCGACCAGCTCCACGGTGGCATGCACGTCGGCCTGCTGCGAGGTACCGAACGACAGCGCCTGGCGCGCTCCCGCGGCCGCACGCCACACCGGGGCGTAGGCGCCGCCGCTTTGCGCGTCGAGCGGGAACACCGCGACGCCGTCGGCCGGCAGCGCCGCGATCGCGGCGGCATGCTCGTGCGCCACGGCTTCCACGCTGACCATGAACTCCTGGTGCTCGCGCTGGGCGTTGGTGATCACCGCCACGGTGGGCTGGGCAATGCCGGCCAGGTAGACGGTCTCGCCCGGATGGTTCATGCCGAGCTCCAGCACCGCCAGCTTGTGCGTGGCGCGCAGGCGCAGCACCGTCAGGGGCAGGCCGATATCGTTGTTCAGGTTGCCGCCGGTGGCCAGGCGCTGGTCCTCGCCGACGGCGGCGGCAAAGATCGCCGCGATCATTTCCTTGACCGTGGTCTTGCCATTGCTGCCGGTCACCGCCACCGCCGGCACCGTGAACTGGCGGCGCCAGCCGGCACCGAGTTGGCCCAGCGCAATGCGCGTGTCCGGCGCGACGATGGCCGGCACCCCGGCATCGACTTCGCGGCTCACCAGCACCGCGGCGGCGCCGCGCGCGACCACGTCGGCAATGAAGTCGTGCGCGTCGAAGCGCTCGCCGCGCAGCGCCACGAACAGGTCGCCGGGCTCGACGCTGCGGCTGTCGGTATGCACCCGCCTGAACGGCACGGCGCCGTCGCCGCAAATGCGCGCGCCGGCGATCCAGCCGGCGGCTAGCTGCAAGGTGGTCATGGTGGTCTGGCTCATGCCGATACTCCGCGCGTGGCCAGTGCCAGCCGTACGTGTTCGCGATCCGAGAACGGCCGCTTGCGGCCCTGGATCTCCTGGGTGGCCTCGTGGCCCTTGCCCGCCACCAGCACCACGTCGGCCGGCGCGGCGTGCCGCACGGCATAGAGGATGGCGGCGGCGCGGTCTTCGATCTGGCGCCCGCGCGCGCGCTCGGCCATGCCGTCGGCAATCGCGTCGAGGATCTCCTGCGGGTCTTCGCTGCGCGGGTTGTCGCTGGTCAGTACGACTTCGTCGGCCAGGCGCTCGGCCACGGCGCCCATCAGCGGGCGCTTGATCGGATCGCGGTCGCCGCCGCAGCCGAACACGCACCACAGGCGGCCGTTGCGCGCCTGCGCCACCGGGCGCAGTGCGGCCAGGGTCTGCTCGAGCGCGTCGGGGGTGTGGGCGTAGTCGACCACGGCCAGCGGCGCCTGCGCGGCGTCGTGGCCGCTGCCGGCACCGAACAGCTCCATGCGGCCTTCCACCGGCGCGAGCGCGCGCAGCGCGGCAATCGCCGCGTCCCACGCCACGCCGTTGGCCAATGCCGCGCCCAGCACCGCCAGCAGGTTGCTGACATTGAAGGCGCCGATCATCGGCGTCGCCATCTCGGCGTGGCCGAAGCTGCCGTCGATATGGAAGGCGGTGCCGGTGGCGGTGGCGCGCACCTTGGTGGCGCGCAGCCATGCGCCGCGCGGGCCGCGCACCGTGGCGCCGGCGGGGCCATCGATGCCGTATTCGATCACGTGCGGCGCGGCCACGGCGGCGGCATCGGCCGCCAGCAGGCGCTGGCCCATGCCGTCGTCGCGATTGATTACCGCGGTGCGCAGCCCGTCCCAGCGGAACAGGCGCGCCTTGGCGGCCTCGTACTCGGCCATCGAGCCGTGGTAATCGAGGTGGTCCTGGGTCAGGTTGGTCAGCACCGCCACCGAGAAATGCGTGCCGGCCACGCGCTCCTGCTCGAGGCCGTGCGAGGACACTTCCATCGCCACGGCGCGCGCGCCGGCGTCGTGCAGCGTGGCCAGGCTGGCCTGCAGCTGCACCGCGTCAGGGGTGGTGAAGCCGGTGGCCTGCAGCGCGTCCGGGAAGCCGGTGCCGAGCGTGCCGATGGCCGCGCAACGCGTGCCGGCGGCCTGCAGCACGCGCGCCAGCCACTGGCTGCACGAGGTCTTGCCGTTGGTGCCGGTGATGCCGGTCACCGCCAGGCCGCGTGCCGGGTTGCCGTGCCAGCCGGCGGCGATCGGGCCGGCCAGCTGGTGCAGGCGGCTTACGGCGAGATGCGGCACGGCGTCGCCGAAGGGCCAGTCGAAGCCGTCGGCCTCGTAGACCACGGCGCCGGCGCCGGCGGCGATCGCCTGGGCGATATAGGGCCGGCCGTCGGTGGCGAGGCGGTCGTTGCCCAGCACGTAGGCGAAGAACACATCTCCACGCGCCAGGCGCCGGGTATCGCCGCTCAGCTGCGCCGCGGCGGCCACGTTGGTACGCAGCCAGGCCAGCGCGTTGCTGGCCTGGGCGGTGACCTCGAGGGGGAGCAGGGGCTTGGCCGTCATCGGGTCGATCTCATTGGGTCGAACTCCACGGTTCGCTTTCCTGCACCTTGTCGCTGACCACCAGCTGACGGATCGGCGAATCGGGCTGGACGTTCAGCGCGCGCAGCGTGCCGCCGGTGATGGCCGCGAACGCGGGGCCGGCCACCAGGCCGCCGTAGTGGCTGCCGGCGGTGGGCTCGTCCACGCTGACGGCGACGATGATGCGCGGATTCGACATCGGCGCCAGGCCGATGAACGAAGCGCGGTACTTGCTGCGGTTGTAGCCGCGTCCTTCATGCTTGTAGGCGGTGCCGGTCTTGCCGCCGACGCGGTAGCCCATCACCTGCGCCTCGGGCGCGGTGCCGCCGGGCGCGGTCACGGTCTCCAACATCGCGCGCACGTCGCGCGCCACCTGCGGCGACAGGATGCGCTCGCCGGTGGCTGGGCCGTTGGTGCGGAACATCGTCACCGGGATCAGTTCGCCGTCATGCGCGAAGATGGTGTAGGCATGCGCCATCTGGAACAGCGACACCGACAGGCCGTAGCCATACGACATGGTGGCCTGCTCGATCGGGCGCCAGCTCTTGTACGGGCGCACGCGCCCGGCGACCGCGCCGGGGAAGCCGATCTTGGGCGCCTGCCCCAGCCCGATGCTGGTGTACATGTCCCACATTTCCTGCGGCTTCATCATCATCGCGATCTTGGTCGTGCCGATGTTGGACGACTTCTGGATCACGCCGGTGACGGTGAGCGCGCCATAGTTGTGGGTATCGGTGATGGTGGCGCCTTCGAAGTTGTACTTGCCGGTGGTGGCGATCACCGTCGAGGGCGACACGCGCTTGAGCTGCAGCGCCAGCCCCACCGTGATCGGCTTCATCATCGAGCCGGGCTCGAAGGTGTCGGTCAGCACGCGGTTGCGCAGCTGCTCGCCCGACAGCCGGGTGCGGTCGTTGGGGTTGTAGGTAGGCCAGTTGGCCAGCGCCAGCACCTCGCCGGTCTGGGCGTCGAGCACCACCGCGCTGGCGGCCTTGGCCTTGTGCTTGTCGACCACGGCCTTGAGTTCGTTGTAGGCCAGGTACTGGATCTTGGCGTCGATCGACAGCTGGATGTCCTCGCCGTCGCGCGGGGTCTTGAGCACGCCGATGTCCTCGACCACGCGGCCGAGCCGGTCCTTGATCACCTGGCGCGCGCCGGCACGGCCGGCCAGCCCGCTCTCCCGCGCCAACTCGACTCCTTCCTGGCCGCGATCCTCGACGTTGGTGAAGCCGACGATATGCGCCATCGCCTCCCCTTCCGGGTAGAAGCGCTTGTATTCGCGGGTCTGGTGGATGCCGTCGATCTTGAGCGCGGCGATCTTGTCGGCGACGTCGGGCAGCACTTGGCGCTTCAGGTAGACAAAGCCCTTGTCCTCGGACAGCTTCTTGCCCAGGTCCTTCTCGGACATGCCGAGCAGCCGGGCCAGCTGGCGGATCTTGCCGGCCTCGACCTGGTTGGGCACGTCCTCGGGCACCGCCCAGATTGCCTTGACCGGCAGGCTCGTAGCCAGCACCAGCCCGTTGCGGTCGAGGATCTTGCCACGCGTGGCGGGCAGCTCCAGAGTGCGCTGGAAGCGCTTCTTGCCCTCGGCCTCGTAGAACTGGTTGCCCGGCCCCTGGATCCAGGCGGCGCGCACGGCCAGCGCGACGAACGCGGCGAACATCAGGAACACCACCAGCTTGGAACGCCACATCGGCAGGCGCAGGCCCAGCACCGGGCTGGCGGCGAACTGGCCGCTGCGCGGGCGCGAGGCGGTGCCGTTGCGGTCACGGCGGGGCGGATTGGGGCGGGCCATGCTCATCAGCGCGCCTCCGCTGCGCTGGCCGGCGCGGACGGGGCCGGTGGCAGCACGATGCCGGACAGGTACTGGGTCTTGCCGGGGTTGACCGGCGCCATCTTCAGCTGCGCGCGCGCCGCATCGGCAATGCGCGCGCTCTTGCCCAGCGCGCTCTGCTGGTATTGCAGGCGCGACCAGTCGATATCGAGCTGCCTTTCCTCCGCCTGGGCCCGCTCCAGCGCGACGAACAGCGTGCGCGCCTGGTGCTGCGCGCTCACCAGCGACAGCGCGCACAGGATCAGCGCAGCCAGCAGGAAGAAGGTCAGGCGGTTCATGCGCGCGCACCTCCGCCAGCGGTCGACACAGCAGGCGCGAGCTTCTCGGCCACCCGCATCACCGCCGAGCGCGCGCGCGGGTTGGCGGCCACCTCTTCGGCGCCCGGCTTGTAGCGGCCGAGCAGGCGCAGCGTCGGTTGCGGCAGGTCGGCCGCGCGCAGCGGCGCGCGGCGCAGCGCCGGGTCGGCATCCTGCTGGGGCCGGGCGTGCGCCGCCATGAACCGCTTGACGATGCGGTCCTCCAGCGAATGGAAGCTGATCACCACCAGGCGTCCCCCTACCTGCAGCAGGTCATAAGCCGCCTTCAGCCCTCTTTCGAGGTCCTCAAGCTCTTGATTGACGTGAATCCGTAGAGCCTGAAAGGTGCGGGTCGCAGGGTCCTGACCCTTCTCGCGTGTTTTGACGGCTTTCGCCACGAGCGCGGCAAGGTCGGCAGTAGTGGCGATGGGTCCGCCATCGCCGGATTCGCTCCGGCGAGCAACAATCGCCTTTGCAATCTGTACAGCAAACCGTTCTTCCCCATAGTCTCGTATCACCCTGGCAATGTCCTGCTCATCCGCCTGCGCCAGCCACTGCGCGGCGGTGATGCCGCGCGTGGTGTCCATGCGCATGTCCAGCGGGCCCTCGAAACGAAAGGAAAACCCCCTCGCCGCCTCATCGATCTGGGGCGAGCTGATCCCCAGGTCGAGCAGCACGCCGGCGACATGGCCGCGCCCCGACAGGCGCTCGGCCATGGCCGCAAAGCTCGCGTGCTCAATGGAGAAGCGGGCATCCTTGATGGTGCCCGCTTCTGCGATTGCTGCTGGGTCCTTGTCGAACGCAACCAGCGCCCCGTCTGGTCCCAGCCGGGCCAGTACCGCCCGGCTGTGCCCTCCCCTGCCGAAGGTGCCGTCGACATACACCCCGTCGGGCCGCCAGACCAGCGCGTCGACGGCCTCGTCCAGCAGCACGGTGCGATGCTGCAAGGCGGGGGTTGCCGGGGTTCCGGTAGGACTCATGAGCTCTTCAGAAAGAGAAATTCTTCAATGCTTCGGGCATGCCCTGCGCCATCGCCTGCTGTTCCTTGGCGGCGTAGGTTGCGGCATCCCACACTTCGAAATGGCTGCCCATGCCGAGCAGCATGACTTCCTTGTCGAGCATGGCGGCACTGCGCAGCTCCGGTGCGATCAGCACCCGGCCCGCGCCGTCCATTTCCACGTCGGCGGCGTTGCCCAGGAAGATGCGCTTCCACCAGTGCGCATCCATCGGCAGCGCTGCAATGCGCGTGCGGAAGTTTTCCCACTCGGGCCGGGGAAACAGCAGCAGGCAGCCATCCGGGTGCTTGGTCAGCGTCACCCGGCCCTCGGCCTGCTGTTGCAGCGCTTCGCGATGCCGCGACGGAATCGACATCCGCCCCTTGGCATCCAGCGACAGCGCCGATGCTCCCTGAAACAAGCTTGCTCCCGGTCCACGCCGGTCCTGCGAACGGTTCGCCGGCCGGCCTGCGCGTGAATCCTTCCGTTCCGACTATGGTGAGAATCATCCCATGGCCGGGGCTCAATTTCACACAAAAATACACTTCCTCACACTATTTCCCACTTTAGAGGAAGCGATATGGGCGGTCAAGGCTGCAGGCGGGGCAGCAAACGAGATTTTTTTAATCAGAACAATGACTTAGCGCGCACACCTCACGCACCGGAAAAGTGAATCCTTAATGAAATGAAGATCTTAGGGAGGAAAGCAGAGAAACCACCTGAGAACCACTTGCGGAGGAACTGCCGACCGCGCGGAAAAGACCTGTCCCGGCGCGCGCCCCGAGGATACAACAATTGCTCGCCAGCCCTGCTGAATTCAGGGCTGGGCGGCAGACGCCCGATCCCGGGCGGCCGACCTCAGATGCGGTAGGCGGCGGTGGTCATCACGCGCGAGGCGCCGCGCATCAGCGCCCGTACCGGGGCGGGCAAGGGCATGCCGCCAGCCTCGCGCGCGGCATCGCCATGGCGGATCTCGTCGTCGCGCATCTGCTCGAGGATGGCGCGGGAGCGGCCGTCGGACTCGGGCAGGCGGTCCAGGTGTCCGCCGAGGTGGTGCTCGACCTGGCGCTCGGTCTCGGCGACGAAGCCGAGGCTGACGCGATCGCCGGCGCGGCCGGCGACCCAGCCGATGGCGAAGGCGCCGGCATACCAGAGCGGATTGAGCAGGCTCGGACGCGAGCCCAGCTCGCGCAGGCGCTCGGCGCACCAGGCCAGGTGGTCTTCCTCTTCGCGCGCGGCGGCGTCCATCTGCGCGCGCACGGCGCCGTTGCGCGCGGTCAGCTTCTGCGCCTGGTACAGGGCCTGGGCGCAGACCTCGCCGACATGGTTGATGCGCATCAGGCCGGCCACATGGCGGCGCTCCTCGGTGCTCATCTGTTCGGTGTCCGGCGCCAGCCGGTCAGCCGGGTTGGCGCGCGCCGAGCGCGTGGCGCCGGCAATGGCGCGCAGGGCCACGTCGAATTCTTTGATCAGGGTGTCCATGTCGCAGAGGCGGTTGGAATCGGTGTCCGGGCAAGCCCCTGCCAGGGTGGGGTGCGCGGCCGCGGCGCGGCACGCCGGGGCGCCATCGGGATTACCCGTATTGTAGCTTGCCTCTAATCGCCGCCAGCCCGCATCCCGCCTTGCGTTGATACGCCCGGCTACTCAGAAACCCTGAGTTGTTAAAACAAGACAAGGGGTTGGGCCCCAATGGTGAACGAAAAGTTGTTTGTTACAGTACTTCGCAACTTCCAAGGAAGTTTGACGCATGGGAGATGGAGACCATCAGGAGGTTCTCCCGCGCAGTCACCAATAATTCTTACAGTGGAGATCAACGAGCATGAAGAAATCGCTTCTGGCGCTGGCAGCGCTTGGCGCATTTGCTGGGGCGGCGCAGGCCCAATCGAGCGTGACCCTGTACGGTGTGGTCGATGCCAACATCGAATACGTAAGCAACATGTCCAGCGTTACGCCGTCGGTCGCCAACGGCCTGGCAGTCGGCCCGGCTGAAAACGTCTTCCGGCTGACTTCGGGCGGCCTGTCCGGCTCGCGTTGGGGTCTGCGCGGCGTGGAAGACCTGGGCAGCGGCATGAAGGCGCTGTTCGTGCTCGAAAGCGGTTTCGGTCTCGATGACGGCCGGTCGCAGCAAGGCGGCCGACTGTTTGGCCGTCAGGCTTACGTCGGCCTGGAAAGTGCCCAGGTCGGCCGCTTCACCTTCGGTCGCCAGTACACCACGCTGTTCGACATGATGGCCAACTTCTCGCCGACCGGCTATGCCACCCAGTATGAACCGGTGGTGGCGCAACTGGGCCTGAACTTCCGCTCCGACAATACCGCCAAGTACACCGGCAAGTTCGGTCCGGTGACGGCGATCGCCCACTGGTCGTTCGGCAACGGCGTCGCCGGCGCCGGCGAGGTGCCGGGCCAGTTCCGCCGCGACACCGGCTACGGTGCCGGCCTGGCGTGGGCGGCAGGCCCGTTCGGCATTTCGGCGGCCTACGACCAGTACAACCCGACCCTGAACGCCGCCGGCGGCACCGGCGACTTCAAGAAGGCCGCGGTCGCCGCCAGCTACGCCTTCGGCCCGGCCAAGCTGATGGCCGGCTACCGCTGGGGCATGAACACGGCCGCCAACGACAACAACATCCTGAAGGACAACTACTACTGGGTCGGCGCCAACTACCAGGTCAGCCCGGCACTGGGCCTGACGCTCGCCTACTTCTACGACGACGTCAAGAACCTGAACCTTGCCGCCAACGGCGCCACCAACAACATCAAGAACCCCTGGCAGATCTCGTTCGTCGCCGACTACAACCTGTCCAAGCGCACCGACGTCTACCTGACCGCTGCCTTCTCGAAGAACGCCGGCCTGAACTTCGACACCTCGGCAATCAGCTTCGCCAACGGTTACTTCCTGGGTACCGGCGAAGACAAGATGATTGGCGCGGCCATCGGCATCCGCCACAAGTTCTAAGCAGTTCAAGCTCGAACTGGAAAGGCACCTCCGGGTGCCTTTTTTCATTGGCAGGACCGCGCCCCACGATACGCCATAGGGCATCACCTCATCGGCTCCGTCGCGGGTGCCAACTAGAATGCACTGACCATGCCGCCGTCAGGTGCCGCGGCCAATCCCAGGGAGACCAAGATGCAACCTACTCGCCGGCGCGTCGTTGCGCTGCTGCTGTCCGCCAGCCTCGGCGCGCTTGCCAGCCAGCCGGCGCTGGCCGCCGACCCGTATCCGGCCAAGCCGATCCGGCTGGTGGTGCCCTTCGCCGCCGGCGGCACCACCGACATCCTGGCGCGCGCGGTAGCGGCCGAGCTGGCCAAGCTGCCCGGCTGGAACGTGGTGGTCGACAACAAGCCCGGCGCCGGCGGCAATATCGGCGCCGACATCGTCGCCAAGGCCGCGCCAGACGGCTACACGCTGCTGATGGGCACGGTCGGCACCCACGGCATCAACCAGTCGCTGTATGGCAAGCTGCCGTTCGACCCGATCAAGGACTTCGCGCCGATCACCGAGGTGGCGGCGGTGCCCAACGTGCTGGTGCTCAATCCGGCGTTCGCGCAGCAGCACAAGATCGACAGCGTCAAGGACCTGATCGCCTATGCGCGCGCCAATCCCGGCAAGATCAACATGGCCTCGAGCGGCAACGGCACCTCGATCCACCTGGCCGGCGAGCTGTTCAAGACGCAAACCCGGACCTTCATGGTGCACTTCCCGTACAAGGGCAGCGGTCCCGCGCTGACCGACCTGGCGGGGGGCACCATGCAGGTGATGTTCGACAACCTGCCGTCGTCGATGGCGCTGATCAAGAGCGGCAAGCTCAAGGCGCTGGCCGTTACCAGCGCCCGGCCGTCGCCGGCGCTGCCGGGCGTGCCCACCATCGCCCAGGCCGCAGGCCTGCCCCAGTACGAGGCCAGCTCGTGGTTCGGCATGCTGGCGCCGGCGGGCACGCCGCCGGACGTGATCCAGCGCATCCATCAGGAAGTGGCCAAGGCGCTGGGCGCCCCGGCGGTGCGCGAGCGGCTGCAGGCACAGGGCGCCGAGCCGGTCGGCAACACGCCCGAGCAGTTCGCCGCCTTCATCCGCGCCGAAACCGCGAAATGGGCCAAGGTGGTCAAGGATTCGGGCGCCAAGGTGGATTGATGCGGGACTGGGCGGGACTGGGCGGGACTGGGCCGGATCGGCTTGAATTGATCGCCGGCAGGGCCACGGCGCGCATCGCGCATATACTTGAGGCATCAAATGTCGGCCGCCTGAAGTTGGGCGGCCCCCCGGCGGCGCTTGCCGCACACCTGCCACTCCGGGCCGCACCGAAGATGCCAAACCTGTCTCCTGCGGCCGGCGCCGAGAGCGCGCCGGTCGACCTCGAAACCCGCGCCGACCACACCGAGCACGAGGCCCTGCGGCTGTGGCTGCGGCTGCTGACCTGCACCAACCTGATCGAAGCCGATATCCGCTCGCGGCTGCGCCAGGACTTCGCCTGCACCCTGCCCCGCTTCGACCTGATGGCGCAGCTCGACCGCCATCCCGAAGGGCTCAAGATGGGCGAACTGTCGCGCCGCATGATGGTGACCGGCGGCAACGTCACGGGCATCACCGACCAGCTGCAGCAGGAAGGGCTGGTCTCGCGCGAGGCCCTGCCCACCGATCGGCGCGCCTACCTGATCCGCCTGACGCCGGCCGGGCGCGCCGCGTTCTCGCGCATGGCGCGCGCGCACGAGGACTGGATCGGGCAACTGTTCTCGGGCCTGGCCGAGACCGACCGGCGCGCCTTGTTCCGACTGCTTGGCCGGCTCAAATCCGGCCTGATCTCGCCATGAAACCGCTTGCCATCCTTACCTTGTGCGGCGTGCTGCCGATGCTGGCCGCATGCGGCAGCACGCCGCAGCCACCGCAGGTCACCCCGGTGAACGCCACCATCAAGCTTGGCCACGTCACGGAAAGGGTATTCCTGACCCGCCTGGACGTGGCCCAGGTGCCTTCCTACTACGGCGGCGGTACCAGTGTCGGCGTGGGTGCGGCGAGCGGCAGCCACGGCGGCGGCGGCGTGGGCGTGGGCTTCGCCTTCGACCTGAGCCGGCTGTTCAGCAAGCCGGCGCCGGTGCAGCAGGTGGACCTGTTCCAGTACAAGGTGCGCACCCTGGACGGCGCGATGGTGTCCGCCAACGCACCGGCGGCACCGGGACTGGAGCCTGGCGCCTGCGTGCGCGTGATCTACCCCGACGGCGGCCAGGAGGCGCGCCTGGCGCCGTCGAACGAGTGCTGAGCCCCAGCGCCCCGCATGAATGCACAACGGCCTCCGCGGAGGCCGTTGTCGTTGGCCGTGGCAGCGCCGGAGGTTCAGGCTGCCGCGCGGCTGTCGCGCAGTTCGCGACGCAGGATCTTGCCGACGTTGGTCTTCGGCAGCTCGGTGCGGAACTCGACGTACTTGGGCCGCTTGTAGCCGGTCAGGCGCTCCTTGCAGAACTCGATCACGTCGGCCTCGGTCAGCCCCGGGTCCTTCTTCACCACGAACAGCTTGACCACCTCGCCCGAGTGCGTGTCCGGCACGCCGACCGCCGCCACTTCCAGCACGCCCGGGCACTCGGCCACCACGCCTTCGACTTCGTTCGGATACACATTGAAGCCCGACACCAGGATCATGTCCTTCTTGCGGTCGACGATCTTCGTGTAGCCGCGCTCGTCCATCACGCCGATGTCGCCGGTCTTGAAGAAGCCGTCCGGGGTCATGACCTTGGCGGTCTCGTCCGGGCGGTTCCAGTAGCCGGCCATCACCTGCGGACCGCGGATGCAGATCTCGCCGGGCTGGCCCAGCGGCACGTCGTGGCCGTCGTCGTCACGGATCACGACTTCGGTCGACGGCAGCGGCATGCCGATGGTGCCGGAGAACGCATCGGTGTCGGTGGGGTTGCAGGTGGCCGACGGCGAGGTCTCTGACAGCCCGTAGCCCTCGATGATGGGGCAACCGGTCTTGGCCAGCCATTGCTTGGCCACCGCCTCCTGCACCGCCATGCCGCCGCCGTTGGCCACGCGCAGGCCGGAGAAGTCGACCTTGCCGATCTCCGGGTTGTTGAGCAGCGCGTTGTACAGCGTGTTGACGGCCGGGAACATGTTGAACTTGTACTTCTGCAGTTCCTTGATGAAGCCCGGGATGTCCCGCGGATTCGGGATCAGCACGCTGGTGCCGCCGCTGCGCATGCCCAGCAGGCAGCAGACCGTCAGCGCGAAGATGTGGTACAGCGGCAGCGCGGTGATGGTGATGGGCTGGTCGATATGGGCGCCCTTGTTCAGCGCCGGCTGCATCCAGGCCTCGGACTGCAGCACGTTGGCGACCACGTTACGGTGCAGCAGCACCGCGCCCTTGGACACCCCGGTGGTGCCGCCGGTGTACTGCAGGAAGGCGATGTCGTCGGGGCCGGTGGTGGCCGGCTGCAGCGTCAGCTTGCGGCCTTCGGCCAGCACGCTGTTGAATCGCACGCAGTGCGGCAGCTCCCATGCCGGCACCATCTTCTTGACGTTACGCACGACGAAATTGACGATCGCGCCCTTCAGCCCGCCCAGCATGTCGCCCATGCTGGCCACCACCACATGCTTGACCGGGGTCCGCGCCAGCACCTGCTGCAAGGTGGAAGCAAAATTCTCCAGGATCACGATGGCTTCGGCACCGCTGTCCTTGAGCTGGTGCTCGAGCTCGCGCGGGGTATAGAGCGGGTTGACGTTGACCACCACGAAACCCGCACGCAGCACCGCGGCCAGCACCACCGGGTACTGCAGCACGTTAGGCATCATGATCGCCACGCGCGCGCCGGGACGCAGCCCGCGCGACTGCAGCCACGCGGCAAAGTGGGTGGAGAGCTGGTCCAGTTCACCGTAGGTGATGGCCTTGTCCATGCAGATAAAGGCCTTGCGGTCGGCATAGCTGTGGAAAGACGCCTCGAGCAGCGCGGCAAGCGAGCGGAACTGGCTGGCATCGATCTCGGCGGGGACGCCGGCCGGGTAGTGTTTCAGCCAGATTCTTTCCATAGCACCGTCTCCTGAATTTCTGAATGGTCGTTCGATTTTTCCGAGATGCTAAACGTGCGTCCCGGTTAAAACAACAACTTAGACGAAGTCCTCAGGGTCGTTCGCCAATCCTGGCCGCCCATGGCGAGCATTATGCGCCACCGATCGGACATAGGCAGCGGGATAACCCCTAGGCGCCGGCGACGCACTCACCCGTCGCTGGGCAGCACCAGCTTCATCATGCTGGCCGCGAGTTCCTGCGCCAGGTTTTCGGGGTCGGTGCGCCCGGGCTGGTGCCAGGTGTACAGGAACCCGACCACGCTGCCGATCGCATGCGCGGTCACGCGCGCGTCGCCAAAGGCGAACACGCCCTCGCGCTGGCCTTCGTCCAGCAACGCATAGAGGTCACAATAGAAGTCCCGCGCCATGCTGTCGAGCCAGGCCACGGTGTCCGGGCGCAGGTACTGCCGGTCGCGGAAGCTCAGCGTGGCCGGCACGTGGCAAGCGATGCAGCGCCGCGCCATCTCCAGCAGGCAGGCGTGCAGGCGGGCCTGGACGGGTTGCGCCGGGTCCGCGGTCTCGCGGATAACGGGCAGGCAGGTCTGCGCCGACTCGCGGCACAGGATGTCGAAGATCTCGTACTTGTCGGTGAAGTAGTAATAGACCGCCGGCTTGGTCACGCCCAGCGCGCGGCACAGGTCGTTCATGGTCATGCCGGGGTAGCCCTTGCTGTAGAAGAGCTGTGCGGCGGTATCGAGGATCTGCCGGCGGCGCGCCTCCTGGCGCTCGGCGATATGCGCGCGGGCCGGCTGGGACTCCGGCGGCGCGCCCGACGGTGGCGCCAGCGGTTCGGATCTGGGAGCAATCGACATGACGGCATTCTCGCACGGGGCGCCGGGGGCGCAGCACCGTGGTTACCCGCCCAACGCCCGCCTGCGGCCTAGTTGGCCGCCGCCTTGCCGCCCGCGGTCAGCGTGTCGGTGCGGGTCGCCGGCGGCGCCAGCCGGCGCAATGCTGCCTCGCGCTCGCCGGCGGGCAGCGCGCCGATGCGGCGTGCCTCGGCATAGAATCGCTGCCAGTCGCCGTCGCAGCGCGCCAACAGCGCGGTAAAGGCCGGCACCCATTGCTGGTAGGTCGCCACCGCGGCCAGGTGGGCGTTGGTCAGCGGCTGGTCGAACCAGCGGTCATAGCCGCTGTAGCCGCCCCACTCCGCGCGCAGCCGGGCATAGCCGGCGCGCAGGTCGGCAAAGATCTTCGCCTTGCCCTCGCGCTTGGCGGCGTCGTCGAGCGGGGTCTGGTACAGCGCCACCAGCCGGTCGCGCTTGCCCAGCAGCAGCGCGCGGAACTGCTGGCGCCGGGCATCGTACTGGCGATAGCTGGTGCGCGCGTCCTCCGACGCATCCTGGTCCAGCCAGCGCTCCACGCCGGCCGCTTCGACAGCAGTGGCGAAGGACTCGTTGAACGCGGTGTCGTTGCGCACGTACACCACCTGGTGCGCCAGTTCATGGAAGATCAGCCGCGCCAGCTCGCCCGCGGGCAGGTAGACGAAGGTGTTGAGCAGCGGGTCGTCGAAATAGCCCAGCGTCGAATAGGCGGGGACGCCGGCCACATAGGTCTCGAGCCCGCCGCGGCGCAGGCCTTGCGCATACTGCTCGGCATCGGACTTGGCGTAGTAGCCGCGATAGCTGATGCAGCCGACGATGGGGAAGCACCACTTGCGCAGTTCCATCGACAGTTCCGGCGTGGCGAACACGCTCCACACCACATAGGGCCGGTGCAGGTTGGCGTAGCGGCGATAGCTGCCGTTGTCGGGCAGCTTCAGCTCGCGTGAGGCAAAGTCGCGCATGCGGCCGGCCAGCGCCAGCCGCTCGGCCAGGCGCGCATCGTTGGCGTCGTGCGCGCTGGCGATGGCGTCGGTCAGCGGCTGCGCCTGGGCCATGACGCCGAGATGGCCGCCGATCGACTGCGCGTAGTAGCCGACCGCCTCGCACCCCGCCGTCAGCAGCAGCACGGCCGACAGCGCCGCCGCCCCCACGAGTGCCGCCCAGCCGCGGCGGCCGCGCAGCCGCGTCATGCCGCCTCGACTGCCCCTTGCGCGCAGGCTTCGACCTGCACCAGGCAGTCATAGAACACCGGCGCGCGGCCCAGGTCGGTCAGGCGCTGGCTGGTCAGCTCATTGGCATTCTTGCCGTCGGACGCGAGCTTCTTCCACCAGATCGACAGCCCTACCACCAGGCCGCGCCGGGCGCGATCGGTCACGCGCGCGCGCGCCACCATGCTGCCGCGGTCATTGAAGGCGCGCACCAGCGCGCCGTGCACGATGCCGCGCTCGGCAGCATCGGCCGGATGGATGTCCAGGTGCGGTTCGCCCTCGGTGGCGCGCAGGCTTTCAACGTTGACGAACGAGCTGTTGAGGAAGTTGCGCGCCGGCGGCGAGATCATCGCCAGCGGATAGCGCGCCGCCAGTTCCGGCGCGGTCTGCGGCGCTTCGTATTGCGGCACATAGTCGGGCAGCGGGTCGAAACCGTCGCGCGCCATCGGCTCCGAATAGAACTGGCACTTGCCCGATGGCGTGGGGAAGCCACCCTCGGCGAAGGGCGCCGCCGGCAGCGCCAGCTTCTGCCAGCCCTGCGCTTTCAGGGTTTCCCAGCTGATACCGGCCGCGCGCGCGTCGTCCGGCAGGATCGCCTGCGCGGCGATGGCCTCGTCGCTGTCGGCAAAGCAGGACTCGGTAAAGCCCATGCGCTGCGCCAGCCGGCGAAAGATCTCGGTGTTGGGCAGCGCCTCGCCCAGCGGCGCGATGGCAGCGTTGTTGGCCAGGAAATAGGTATGGCCGTAGGCCTTGTGCACGTCGGTGTGCTCGAGCTGCGTGGTCGCGGGCAGGATGATGTCGGCGTAGTCGGCGGTGTCGGTGCGAAAGTGCTCCAGCACTACCGTGAACAGGTCCTCGCGCGCGAAGCCCGCGGCGACCTTGCCCGATTCCGGCGCCACCGCTACCGGGTTGCTGTTGTACACCACCACCGCCTCGATGCGCGGCGCGCCCGGCGCGGCCTCGGCCAGCAAGGCATCGCCGATGGTGCTCATATTGACCAGGCGCGGCAGCTGTTGCGGCCATCCCGGCAGCAAATCCGGGCGCTGCAGCGCGGCTTCGTTGACCGGGAAGAAACCCGAGGTCGACAACTGCAGCCCGCCCGCCGGATGGCGCCACGCGCCCACCAGTGACGGCAGGCACGCCACCGCGCGCACTGCCTGGCCGCCGCCGTGCACGCGCTGCATGCCGTAGTTCAGCCGGATCGCGACCGGCTGGCGCTCGCGCACCGCCAGCTGGCCGTAGAGCCCGGCCAGCCATTCGATGTCCTCGACCGGGATGCCGCAGATCTCGGCGGCGCGCGCCGGCGGATAGGCCTGCGCGCGCTCGCGCAGCGCCTCGAAGCCCACGGTGTGGCGTTCGATGTAGTCGTGATCGAGCAGGCCGTCGCGAATCAGCACGTGCATCATCGCCAGCGCCAGCGCGCCGTCGGTGCCGGGCATCGGTGCGATATGGCGGTGGCACTTCTCGGCGCTGAGCGAACGGTACGGGTCGATCGCCACCAGCGTGGCGCCGCGCCGCTTGGCCTCCTGCGCGCGGGTCCAGAAGTGCAGGTTGGAGGCAATCGGATTGCCGCCCCAGATGATCACCAGCCGGGCATCGACCACGTGCTCCATGTCCATGCCCACGCTGGCGCCGTAGGTGTAGCGCAGCGCGGTGGCCCCGGCGCTGGCGCAGATGGTGCGGTCCAGCCGCGACCCGCCCAGCTTGTTGAAAAAGCGCGCCGCCATGCTCTCGCCCTGCACCAGCCCCATGGTGCCGGCATAGCTGTACGGCACGATCGCCTGAGGATCGCGCGCGGCGATCGCCTGCAGGCGCGTGGCGATGGTGTCGAGCGCCTCATCCCACGAGATCGGCGCGAACTTGCCTTCGCCCTTCTTGCCGATGCGCTTCATCGGCGTGAGCAGGCGGTCGGGGTGGTAGGTGCGCTCGGTGTAGCGCGAGACCTTGGTGCAGAGCACGCCCTGCGTGCCGGGATGGTCGGGATCGCCCGCTACCTTGACGGCGCGGCCGTCCTCGACAGTGACGAGCAAGGCACAAGTATCGGGGCAGTCATGCGGACAGGCGGCGCGGACGATGCGGGAAGCCATGGGGTCTCCGGGCGGGGGATGTGTTGTTTTCGTTCGGTCGTACGGAACTGGAATGCCGGTGCAGGCCGCTGGTGGCGGCGCCCGCGCCGCGCCGGCCGGCGGCGCATTCCCCCTGGCGTGCGGGGCGATGGCGGGGAGTATCTCGTCCCGATTGTATTCGATTATGATGTGCCGGCGCGCTCGCGGCACAGACCGGGACGCGCACCATGCCGCATGCTTTCAGGAACTCGCCGGCGCAGACCGGCCAACGCGGCGAACGGGTAACCGAACCATCATTCGCGGGGGGTTTATGTCTTTCCGATCCGGGGTCAACGGCCGGCTTGCCCGGCTACTGGTGGCGTGCGCCATCGGCACGGGCGGCGCGTCCTGCGCCGCTTTGGCGGCTAACACCGCAGCCACTGCCGCCACATCCGAGCAAGGCGTCACCGCCGACACCATCCTGCTGGGCCAGTCCGCGGCGCTGACGGGCCCGACCGCCGTTCTCGGCAAGCAGATGAACTCGGGCGCGCGGCTGTATTTCGACCACATCAACCAGCAGGGCGGCATCCACGGGCGCAAGATCCGGCTCGAGGCGCTGGACGACTATTACGAGCCCGAGCCGGCGGCAAAGAACACCAAGAAGCTGATCGAAGACGATCGCGTCTTCGCCCTGTTCGGCTATGTCGGCACGCCCACCAGCCAGGCCGCGCTGCCGCTGGCGATCCAGGCCAGGGTGCCGTTCTTCGGTCCGTACACGGGCGCGCAGTCGCTGCGCGAGCCGCGCAGCCGCTACGTGTTCCATGTGCGCGCCGGCTACAACGAGGAAACCGCGGCCATCGTGCGCCAGATCCAGACCACCGGGCTCAAGCGCGTGGCCGTGGTCTACAACGAAGATGCCTACGGCAAGGCCGGCCTGGACGGGCTCGAGCGCGCGCTCAAGGCCGCGCCCGACAGCGGCGTGCAGATCGTCGCGCGCGAGCCGGTGGTGCGCAACACCACCGAGATCGGCGACGCCATGCAGGGCTCGATGAAGGCAAAGCCCGATGCGGTGGTCATGATCAGCGCGTACCGCACCGCCGGCGCGTTCGTGAAGGAAGCGCTGCGCCGCGGCTACAACGGCCAGTTCTACAACGTGTCCTTCGTCGGCACGCAGGCGCTGGCCAACGTGGTCGGCGCGCAGGGCAGCGGCGTGATCATCTCGCAGGTAATGCCGCACCCGGGCAACGCCACGCTGCCGATCGTGCGCGAATACCTGCGCCTGCTGCAGGCCGCGGGCAAGCCCAGCGAATTCGATTACGCCAGCATCGAGGGCTTCATCGCCGCCAAGACCTTTACCGAAGGCCTGCGCCGAGCGGGCAAGGACCTGACGCGCGAGAAGCTGGTGACCGCACTGGAATCGATGCGCAACTACGACCTGGGCGGCTTCATCGTCAACTTCACGCCCGAGAACCATGTCGGTTCGAAGTTCGTGGAGATGACGATCATCAATTCGAAGGGCCAGGTGATCCGCTGAGCTGCCTCGCCCTCCTGTGTTCTTCCCTCTCCCATTTATGGGAGAGGGGCGGGGGTGAGGGCCGGCGTCTCCACGAAGTGAGGCGCCGCGATGCTTGCCAAGCGCCTGCCCTCACCCTCGGCCCCTCTCCCGCGCGCGGGAGAGGGGAGAAAACCGGCGGGATCGCGCAAGCCCTCGGCTACTTCATGTCATTCAGATGGCATGCCGAGAACCGCAGCGGCGCAATCTCCTTGAGCAGCGGCTGCTCTTCGCGGCAACGCGGCATCGCGTGCGGGCAGCGCGGATGGAAATGGCAGCCGCTCGGCGGGTGCAGCGGCGACGGGATCTCGCCGCGGATCGCGACGTAGGTCTTGCGCGCCACCTCCAGCTTGGGCGCCTCAGCCAGCAGCGCTTGCGTATAGGGATGGTTGGGCGCGGCGAACACATCCTCGGTCGGCGCGGATTCGACCACCCGCCCCAGGTACATGATCACCACCCGGTCGCTGATGTGCTTGACCACGCCCAGGTCGTGGCTGATGAACAGGTAGGTCAGGTTCAGCTCTTCGCGCAGGCGCATGAACAGGTTGAGCACCTGGGCCTGGATCGACACGTCCAGCGCCGCCACCGATTCGTCGCAGACCAGGAACTCGGGCTTCACCGCCAGCGCGCGCGCAATGCCGATGCGCGCGCGCTGGCCGCCGGAAAACTGGTGCGGAAAGCGGCGCAGCACGGTCGGGTCCATGCCGACGCGCACCAGCATGTCCTCGACATAGCCCTTCTGCGCGCCGCGCCCTACCATGCCGTGCACCACCGGCGCCTCGCCGACGATATCCAGCACGCGCAGCCGCGGGTTGAGCGAGGCATACGGGTCCTGGAAGATCATCTGGATCGCCAGCTGCTTCTCGCGACGCTTGTCGGGCGGCAGGTGGTCCAGGTTGGTGCCGCGCCACAGGCGTTCGCCTTCGGTCAGCGAGTGCAGGCCAACGGCCATGCGCCCGAGCGTGGACTTGCCGCAGCCGGATTCGCCCACCAGCCCCACCACCTCGCCGGCGCGGATGCTCAGGTCGACGCGGTCCACTGCATGCACCACCTCTTCGCGCGCATGCGCGCCGAACAGGTTGGCGATGCGCGCGGCGGCATCGAGCGACTTGACGAAGCGCTTGGACACGCCGCGCAGTTCGAGGATCGGCGCAGCGGGCGTGGCGCCTTCTTGTTCGGCCGGTTCGGTCATCGGGCGGGATTGCAGTGCAGTGGCGTTCATGCCGCCTCCTGGTTGGCCAACACCGGATGGAAGCAGCGCAGGCGGCGCCCGTCCGCGGCGGTCTCCAGCGGCGGCTCGGTCTTGCAGGCCGCGGTCGCATAGGGGCAGCGTTCGCGGAACGAGCAGCCGCCCGGCAGGTTCAGCAGCGATGGCGTCATGCCTGGAATCTGCCGCAGCGGCGCGCCGCGCGGATTGCGCGATGGCGCCGAGCTGATCAGCCCGTGCGTGTAGGGATGTTCGGGGTGCTCCAGCACCTGACGCACGTCGCCAGCCTCGACAATCTTGCCGGCGTACATCACGCATACCGAATCGGCCAGTCCCGCCACCACCGACAGATCGTGCGTAATCCAGATCAGCGCCGTGCCGGACTCGCGGCACAGGGTCTGCATCTCGTACAGGATCTGGCCCTGGATGGTCACGTCGAGCGCGGTGGTCGGTTCATCGGCAATGATCAGGTCGGGCTTGTTCAGCAGCGCCGTGGCAATCGCCACGCGCTGGCGCATGCCGCCGGAGAACTGGTGCGGATAGGCCTGCAGGCGCTCGTCCGGCGACGGAATGCCAACCCGCGCCAGCGCGTTGCGCGCGCGCTCGCGCGCCACCGCCTTGCTCACGTTCTCATGTGCCAGCACCGCCTCGATCATCTGCGTGTCGATGCGCAGCACCGGGTTCAGCGTCATCATCGGATCCTGGAAGATCATGGCGATGCGGTTGCCGCGCACGTCGCGTTGCTGCGCCGGCGTGAGCGCGCGCAGGTCGCGCGTGACGCCGTCGCGGCTGGTCAGCGCGATGCGGCCGTCGACGATCTTCCCGGGCGGATCGATCAGGCCCATGATCGAATAGCCGGTCATGGACTTGCCCGAGCCGGACTCGCCCACCAGCCCCATGATCTCGCCGCGGCCCACGGTGAAGGACACGTCGTCGACGGCCCGGGCGATGCCGCCGCGCGTATAGAAATGCGTTTTCAGGTGTTCGACCACCAGCGTCGGTTGTGCCATCTTGCGCTCCCGGTTATTGCGTCTGCAGGCGCGGGTTCAGCACATCGCGCAGCTGGTCGGCGACCAGGTTCATCGCCACGATGGTGACCACCAGCGCGATGCCCGGGAAGAAGCTGATCCAGTACTTGCCCGACAGCATGTACTGCTGGCCGTTCGAGATCAGCGAACCGAGCGACGGCTCGGTGATCGGCACCCCCAGCCCGAGGAACGACAATGTGGCCTCCAGCGTGATCGCCGAGGCCACCTGCAGCGCCGCGATCACGATCAGCGGCGGCAGGCAGTTGGGCAGCAGGTGGCGGAACATGATGCGCGCGGGCGGCAGGCCCAGGCAGGTGGCGGCTTCGATGTACTCCTTGCGGCGTTCGACCAGCGCGGCACTGCGCGTGGTGCGCGCATAGTAGGCCCACTGCACCGCGACCAGCGCGATCACGATATTGCCAAGCCCCGGGCGCAGGAAGGCCAGCAGGATCAGCGCCAGCAGGATCGGCGGGAACGACAGCTGCAGGTCCGCCACGCGCATGATGAAGGCCTCGGTGCGTCCGCCCAGAAAACCGGCCAGCAGCCCGAGCGTGGCACCCAGCAGCAGCGCGATCAGGGTGCTGACCACGCCCACGCCGATGCTGATGCGCAGCCCGTACATCACCGCCGACAGGATGTCCCGACCCTGCTCGTCCGAGCCCAGCAGGAAGGTCATGCCGCTGCCGGCCTGCTCGCCCGGCGCCAGGCGCGCGTCGAGCACGTCCAGGGTGGCCAGGTCATACGGGTTCTGCGGCGCCAGCCACGGCGCGAAGATGGCGATCAGGATGATGGTCACCAGCGTGGCCAGCCCGGCCACGGCAATCTTGCTGGCGAAGAACTCGGCGGCAAAGCGCCGCCACGGGGACTGCTCGCGCGCCGCGGCGCGCGGCGGCGTCTTGTCTTCGGGTTCGACAGTTACTGCGGTCATGGCTCAGCCCTTGTTGTCGGCAATGCGCACGCGCGGATCGAGCATGCTGTAGATGATGTCCACCACCAGGTTGATCAGGATGAACAGCGTCACGATCACCATCAGGTAGGCGACGATCACCGGCCGGTCCAGCAGCTGGATCGAGTCGATGATGAGCTTGCCCATGCCGGGCCAGGCGAAGATGGTCTCGGTCACGATCGCAAAGGCGATGATCGAGCCGAACTGCAGCGCGATCACGGTCACGATGGGGATCAGGATGTTCTTCAGCACATGCACGCCGACGATGCGGGTATTGGACAAGCCCTTGGCGCGCGCGAACTTGACGTAGTCCTGCAGCATCGCCTCCTGCGTGCCGGCGCGCGTGAGCCGGATCACCATGGCGATGTTGAGCAACGACAGCGTCACCGCCGGCAGGATCAGGTGGCGGATGCCGTCCGCGGTCAGGAAGCTGAGCGGGATGCCCAGCACGCGCACAGTCTCGCCGCGCCCGTTGGAGGGCAGCCAGCCCAGCTGCACCGCGAACACCATGATCAGCATCAGCCCGACCCAGAAGGTGGGCAGCGAGAAGCCCAAAATCGACACCGTCATGATCGACTTGCCGGCAATGCCCTTGGGCCGCAGCCCGGCCCACAGGCCCAGCGGGATGCCCAGCACGACCGCCAGCAGGATCGCGCAGACCGCCAGCTCCATGGTCGCCGGCATGCGCTCGAAGATCAGCTTGAGCGCCGGCGTGCCGTGCGCGAACGAAGTACCGAGGTTGCCTTGCAGCGCATTCTGCAGGAACACCCAGTATTGCTCCCACAGCGGCTTGTCCAGGCCCAGCGCCGCGATGGTGCGCTTGATGTCCTCCTGGTCGGCCTGCGGGTTGATCAGGATGTCGACGGGATTGCCGATGGCAAAGACGCCGAGGAAAACCAGCAGCGACATGACGAAGAGCACGACCACGCTCTGCATCAGGCGCCGGATGATAAAGACCAGCATATTCGAACCACTATCCTTTCGCGCGGGAATGCGCACGCCGCCCGGGAGCGCGTGGCGCTTCCAGGCGGCGCGGCAGCCATGCGCGGCACCGCGAACTCAGCAGCAGGCAGCCTGCTTACTGGGGCTTGAAATTATGCGCGTACGTGCGCTCGTCGGTGCGCGGCACGTAGACGATGCCCTTCTGCGTGGCCCAGGTGGTCACCTGCTGGTGGATCGGGATGATACCGCCATCGTTGATCGCGATCGCGGTGGCTTCCTGCAGCAGCTTGGAGCGCTCGGTGTCGTCCACCGTCGACAGCGCCTTTTCCAGCACCACATCCATCTTCGGGTTGCAGTACTCGCCCCAGTTGGTGGTGCCGAAGCCCTTCTTGCTGTCTTCGCACGCCAGCAGCGCGCGCAGCGGCGAGCTGACCTCGCCGGTCTGGGCGCCCCAGCCGAGCAGGCCGAACGACCACTCGTGCTTGATGCCCTTGGACGAGTACGTCGCCATCGGCATGCCCTCGACCTTGGTCGAGATGCCGATGCGGGTCAGGTTCTGCGCGATGGTCTGCGCGATCTTCTCGTCGTTGACGTAGCGGTTGTTGGGGGTGTGCAGCGTCACGCCGAAGCCGTTGGGGAAGCCCGCTTCGGCCAGCAGCTTCTTGGCGCCCTCGGGGTCGTACTTGACCGTCTTCAGGTTGGGGTTGTAGCCGAACAGCGTGGGCGGCACCAGGTTGTTGGTCGGCTCGGACAGTCCTTCCATCAACCGGTCCTTGATGCCCTGCCGGTTGATCGCCATGCTGATGGCATTGCGTACGCGCGTATCCTTCAGCGGGTTCTTGTCCAGCGGCGCGCCTTCCTTGGTGGTGACGTAAGGCGATTTGTCGCGCTTGGCATCGAAGTACAGGTAGATCACGCGGTGCGAGATCTTGGAGAAGAACGCCAGCTTGGGATCCTTGCGCACCTTGGGCAGGTCGGGCGTGGGCACGTTCTCGATGGCCTGCACGTCGCCCGACAGCAGCGCCGCCAGGCGCGTCGCCGGGTTGGGGATGAAGCGCAGCGTGACCTTGTCCCAGGCCGGCTTGTTGCCCCAGTAATCGTTGTTGCGCACCAGCTCGACCCGGTCGTCGCGCGCATAGCTGACGAACTTGAACGGGCCGGTGCCTACCATGCCCTTGCCCTGCGCGAAGTCATCCGAGCCCAGGCCCTGCGTGGCCTTCTTCTGCACGATGAAGATCGAGGTCAGGTCGTTCAGCATCAGCGGATACGGCTGGCTGGTGGTGAGCTGGATGGTGTGCTTGTCGATGATCTTCTTGTTGACGATCGCCTTGGTGTAGACGTCGAACTTGCCCGGGCTGTTCTGGATGGTGGCGGGGCGGTCGAGCGACCAGATCACGTCCTCGGCGGTCAGCTCGGAGCCGTCGTGGAACTTCACGCCCTTGCGGATCTTGAATTCCCAGGTGAGGTTGTTGACCAGCTTCCACGACTCGGCCAGGCCCGGGATGATGCGGCTGTCCGGGTCCATCTTGGTCAACGAGTCGAAGATATGCTCGGAAACGTTGATGTTGGAGAACAGGTTGTAGAAGTGCGGATCCATCGAGGTCGGCGGCGAACTCATGGCCAGTTTGAGGTCCGCGGCCTGGGCGGTGCCGGCGAGCGCGAGGCCAAGAGCCCCCGCCACCGCGACCGCGCCAATTGCCTTCTTGAAAGTGCGAAGGGACATCGCGCAATTCTCCCTGTAGGAAGTGAAGCAGACGTTTTAGGATCGGCAATGCGCGCGCGCAGCGGGTCACGAGCGGCGCTGCTTTTTGGTGCGATGGGGCATCACAAAGCGACGGTATTGCCGGCCGGGCACTTCAAGCATGAACTGTTCCAGCAGTGCACATGTCAGGGCAATGCGGGGAAACCCACCCGCGCCGGCATATTGCACTGCGCCACGGCGACGAGCGCGCAGCAAATCGCCGCGTTTTGGCGCTTTCGCGACAGGCATCGTATGATCCGGGTATCCCATTGCTAACGCCTTCGACCCCAAGGCCGCCCGGCATCATGAAGCTGATCCCCGAAATCCTGCAGGCACAAGCCGAAATCCGCGCGATCCGGCGCGACATCCACGCTCACCCTGAACTCTGCTTCGAAGAGCAGCGCACCGCCGACGTGGTCGCGCGCAACCTGAAAGCGTGGGGCATCGAAGTTCACCGCGGGCTCGGCACCACCGGTCTGGTCGGCGTGATCCGCAACGGCAGCAGCCCGCGCACCATCGGCCTGCGTGCCGACATGGACGCGCTGCCGCTGCAGGAAGCCAATACCTTCGACCACCGCTCGCAGCACACCGGCAAGATGCACGCGTGCGGCCATGACGGGCACACTGCGATGCTGCTCGGCGCGGCGCGCTACCTGGCGCAGCACAGGCCCTTCGACGGCACCGTGCACCTGATCTTCCAGCCGGCCGAAGAAGGCGGCGGCGGCGCGCGCGAGATGATCAAGGACGGCCTGTTCGAGCGCTTTCCATGCGACGCGGTGTTTGGCGTGCACAACTGGCCGGGCATGCCGATGGGGGCCTTCGGCACGCGCGCGGGTCCGCTGATGGCATCGAGCAACGAGTTCCGCATCGTCGTGCGCGGCAAGGGCGCACATGCGGCCATGCCCAACAACGGCAACGACCCGGTGTTCACCGCGGCGCAGATCGTGTCGGCGCTGCAAGGCATCATCACGCGCAACAAGCGTCCGATCGATACCGCGGTGATTTCGGTGACGCAGTTCCATGCCGGCGATGCCACCAACATCGTGCCGGACCAGGCCTGGATCGGCGGTACTGTGCGGACCTTCACGGTGCCGGTGCTCGACCTGATCGAGCGGCGCATGGAAGAGGTGGCGCGCGCGGTGGCGGCGGCATTCGACTGCACCGTCGAATACGAATTCCACCGCAACTATCCGCCCACCATCAACAGCGAAGCCGAGACCGGCTTTGCCGCCACGGTCGCCGCCGAACTGGTCGGCGCGGACAACGTGGACAGCAACGTCGAGCCCACCATGGGCGCCGAGGATTTCTCGTTCATGCTGCAGCACAAGCCGGGCTGCTATTTGTTCATCGGCAATGGCGATGGCGGCCATCGTGACGCCGGCCACGGCATCGGGCCGTGCATGCTGCACAACCCGAGCTACGATTTCAACGACGAACTGCTGCCGGTCGGCTCGACCTTCTTCGTACGGCTGGTGGAGAAGTGGCTTGCACCTGCCTGATGGCAGATAGTCGGTGGCATAGACCAGAGCGTGCCTGAGCACGCCTGCCTGAGCAGGGCAATACGATCACAAAGGGGAGCTTCGGCGATGGGGCGTTCGGCGCTGGATCGCGAGACCGCGCGCAGCTTTGCGCGCGTGGCGCTGGAGAATATCCTGCGCCGTTATCCGTACAAGCTGGACCACATGATGGCGGGCGCCGGCGATCTAGCCGGCCCGGCCGCCTGGCATCCGGTGTTTTGCGGCAGCTATGACTGGCACTCCAGCGTCCATATGCACTGGCTGCTGGTGCGGCTGCTGGCGCTGTATCCGGACCTTGAGGAAGCGCCGCGCATCCACGCCATGCTGGACGCCCAGTTGCGTCCGGATGCCATGGCCGCCGAACTCGCGTATTTCCGCCGGCCTGACTCACGCACCTTCGAGCGCCCCTACGGTTGGGGCTGGATGCTGAAGCTGCAGGCCGAGCTGCTGGCGCTGGCACGTCACGATACGCATGCCAGCGTCTGGGCCGACGCCTGCGCGCCGCTGGCCTCGCATTTATCGCAGCAACTGGCGGATTTCCTCGATGCGGCAGCGTTCCCGGTACGCACCGGCACCCACTACAACAGCGCCTTCGCGCTGGTCATGGCGCTTTCCTATGCGCGCGCGCATCAGGATCTGGCCTTGCGGCGCGCCATCGTACGGCGCGCACACCGCTGGTTCGGCCACGACCAGAAGTATCCGGCCCGCTACGAGCCCGGCGGTGACGAGTTCCTGTCCGGCGGACTGACCGAAGCCGTGCTGATGCACGCCGTGATGGACGGCTGCGCGTTTTCGGAATGGTGGGAGTTGTTCGTGCCGGGCCAGGCCGAACTGGCCAACTGGCTGACACCGGTCACGGTGACCAACCGCGGCGACCCCAAGGCCGTACACCTGGACGGCCTGAACCTGTCGCGTGCGTGGTGCTGGCGCATGCTGGAACCCGCCCTGCCCGATCCGCTGCGGCCGCTGGCAATCCGCGCATGGTCTGACCATATCGAGGCGGCGCTGCCCCAGGCGGTGGAGGGCGAGTATGTGTCCACGCACTGGCTGGCCTCGTTCGCGGTGCTCGCGCTGGCCGAGCCGATCGGCGGCTGAGGGCGCCGCCGGCGCGGCAACCTAATCCAGCGCGATGTCGCCGTACCAGGCTTCAGCCTTGGTCTTGGTATTGTCGGTATCGGTCATGATGCCGACCGCGATGACGCGGCCAGGGTCGGTCCCGAACGCCTGGCGGTAGTCGGTGCGCAGGTCGCGCTCGTGGCAACGCCACTCATTGGCGTGCTTCATGCCGCTATCCACCACGATCATGCGCACGCGATCGGTATGCGGGTTTTTCACCACCGCGCCTTCCGCGCGCTGCCCGCCCCAGATATACATCAGCGTGGCATACGGCATCTCGCGCCCGGTGGTCAGCCGCGCCATCTCGTACATCAACTGGTCTTTGAGCGGCAGCGCGCCCTTGTCGCCATCGAAGGCTACGAACAGGCGCAGCGGCGAATCCTCGCGCGGGCCATGGCTGTTGTCGGCGTTGCGGATAATGCCGCTGGTCTTCCAGGTCCAGCGCAGCATGCCGGCATCGCGCTCGCGCAGCGGCACATAGAGGCCGGAGGCCGAACTGTCGGCCTTGGCGTGCACCACGACACGCTGGTCGACTTCGGCCATCGAGTACGTGGTGGGGATCTTGTTGCGGTTGATGGTCCACGGCTGCCAGCCTACGGGCAGCTGGTTGCCGCGTGGGGAAACCGAAAACAATGGCAACGTGGCGAGGGTGGCCGGCAAGGCGTCAGCGGGTTCGCCAT
This sequence comes from Cupriavidus mimosae, assembly GCF_023952485.1. NCBI lineage: Bacteria > Pseudomonadati > Pseudomonadota > Betaproteobacteria > Burkholderiales > Burkholderiaceae > Cupriavidus > Cupriavidus mimosae. The sequence goes on from NZ_JALHRY010000013.1 coordinate 182,414, forward strand.
CGTCCCCTGCTTCGCCGTCCGCCGTGAGCAGGTTGGCAGCGGCCAGGGCGTCGGGTTCAGTGGCCGCGGTATCGGCCTGCGCAACGGCGTGGGCGGCCATGCGCTCGGTGAATGCCTGGCAATCAATGGCTGAGCCGGTGGCAATCGGGGCGGCGGGAGCCGAGCCGCCTTGCGGTGGGGAAGGTTGAGGGGAAGTGGAAGCGCACCCTGCCAGCAGTAGCGCGCCGGCGGCGCCAGTCAAAACCAGCCGAAACATCTTGGCCGTCATGTAACCCCTCGAAACCCGAAATCGCGGACCCGCTCTGTCGGCATCGGCCCGCCATATTGCTCACTGCTTGCTGCAAACACGTGTTGCAACCGCCTTCGTGCCACCCGTGGGCACTTGAGGGTCGAACATAGCAGAAGCCGGACTAGGCCGGAATGCGCCGCGACCCGCAATGCAGCAGGAAAACAACGGGGACCGGCATGCCAGGGAGCGGCAC